>NZ_CP116766.1:0-688333 GCF_028463985.1 Neisseria lisongii
AGGCCGTCTGAAAATGCCCCGTATATTTCGGCAATACAGGTGGCTGCGTACCGCCCGCCGTTTCCGGACGTTTCCGTTTCCTAATTTTGAGCCCGACCGTATGACACTAGCAGAATTTTGGCCTCTGTGCCTGCGTAAACTTCAAATGACTTTGCCCGAACGCCAGTTTGAACAGTGGATTATGCCGCTGACGGTGGGCGAGGAAAACGGCGTGTGGGTGGTTTACGGGAAAAACCAGTTTGCCGTCAATATGCTGAAAAGCCGTTTTGCCGCCGAAATTGCCGCCGTTCAGGCCGAATTGGCGGCGGCGGGGGAGTGGGCGTTTAAAGTAGGTGTGGGTCAGACTTATGAAATGGCGGCGGAAGACTTTGGGGAAGCGGTCGAGCCGTTGCCGCAGGCGGAGGTTCGGGTAGATGAGGTTGCCGAAATGCCGGTTTCTGCGCCGCAGGTGTCAAACATACCTGCTGAGGTGCAGCCGTATCCGCTCGGCGAACAGATGAGGCCGTCTGAAAAAGCGCCGCCGTCGGCGGAACCGAAATCGGCGGTCGATATTTTGGCGCAACGCATGAAAAACCTGCCGCACGAGCAGCCGAAACCGCAGCAGGAAGCGGCGGAAACCCGCCGTCCGAAAGCGTCGGCGAAAACTCAGGCTGCCGGTGAAGGAGCGGAGGAGGTGCGTTATCAGGCAACCAATCTGTCTTCGGATTACACGTTTGAAACGCTGGCGGAAGGTAAGGGCAACCATATTGCATTGTCGGTGGCTCGTTCGATTGCCGAAAATCCGGGGCGCAATTACAACCCGTTTTTCCTTTACGGCTCGACCGGTTTGGGTAAAACCCACTTGGTGCAGGCCATCGGCAACGAGCTTTTGAAAAACAAGCCGGAGGCCAAAGTGCGCTATATGCACGCCGACGAATATGTGCGCAGCATTCAGGAAGCCTACCGCAACAACAGTTTTGATGCGTTCAAACAAAAATACAAGCAATACGATCTGCTGATTGTCGATGATATCCAGTTTATCAAAAAGAAAGACCGTACAATGGAAGAATTCTTCTATCTGTACAACCATTTCCATGATAAAAAGAAACAGTTGGTGCTGACCTGCGATGTGTTGCCGGCCAAAATCGAAGATATGGACGACCGCCTGAAATCCCGTTTTTCATGGGGTTTGACCATGGAACTCGAACCGCCCGAATTGGAAATGCGGGTGGCGATTCTGCAGAAAAAAGCCGCCGCCGCCGGCAAACACCTGACTGACGAAGCTGCATTTTTTATCGCCAATCTGATTCGTTCCAACGTGCGCGAATTGGAAGGGGCGTTCAACCGGGTCAGCGCCAGCAGCAGCTTTATGAACAAGCCCATCGATATCGATTTGGTGCGGGAATCGCTGAAAGATATTGTGGCGGTGAAACACAAAGTGATTACCGCCGATTTGATTATCGAAACCACAGCCAAGTATTACCGCATTAAAATCAGCGATATACTCGGCAAAAAACGTAACCGCAACATTGCCCGCCCCCGTCAGGTTGCAATGAGCCTGACCAAAGAGCTGACCAATATGAGCCTGCCGTCTATCGGCGATTCGTTCGGCGGTCGCGACCATACCACCGTTATGCACGGGGTGCGTACCATTACCGAATTGCGGGAAACCGATGTGGAACTGGCGCAGGATTATGAAAAACTGCTGACCATGATTCAATATTGAAGCAATAAAGCGGCCGAGGCCGTCTGAAAATGATGTGTTCCGGTACACGAATATCGCTTGCCGGACGAGAACCGTATTCAAAAATATCTGAATTGAAGGAACGATTTATGCTGATTTTACAAGCCGATCGAGACAGTCTGCTCAAACCCCTGCAAACCGTTACCGGTATTGTCGAAAGACGGCATACCCTGCCGGTATTGTCCAACGTCTTGCTGGAAAGCCGCAACGGACAGACCAATATTTTGGCCACCGATTTGGAAATCCAAATCAACACCTGCGGCCCGGAAAGTCAGGCGGGCGATTTCCGCATTACCACCAATGCCAAAAAATTCCAAGACATTCTGCGTGCCTTGCCGGAAAGTGCCATCGTATCGCTGGATTGGGAAGACAACCGCCTGACCATGAACGCCGGTAAATCCCGTTTTGCCCTGCAAACCCTGCCGGCGGAAGATTTTCCGCTGATGAGCGTGGGCGAAGACGTCAGCACCCAATTTTCGCTGACGCAGGAAATGTTTAAAAACATGCTTTCGCAGGTGCAATACAGTATGGCGGTACAGGACATCCGCTATTATCTCAACGGCTTATTGATGCAGGTTGAGGGAAGCCAGTTGCGTTTGGTCTCTACCGACGGCCACCGTCTGGCCTACGCCGCCGCCGAAATCGAAGCCGATTTGCCGAAATCCGAAGTGATTCTGCCGCGCAAAACCGTGTTGGAACTCTTCAAGCTGCTCAATCACCCTAACGAAAACATCAGCATCGAGCTGCTCAACAACCAAGTCCGCTTCCAATGCAACAATACCGTGATTGTCAGCAAAGTGATTGACGGCAAATTCCCCGATTTCAACCGTGTGATTCCGTTGGACAACGACAAAATCTTTTTGGTATCCCGCACGCAGCTGCTGGGCGCTTTGGAACGGGCATCGATTTTGGCCAACGAAAAATTCCGCGGCGCACGCCTGTTCCTGCAGCCGGGTCTGTTGAGCGTGGTCTGCTCAAACAACGAGCAGGAAGAAGCCCGTGAGGAACTGGAAATCGCCTATCAGGGCGATGCTTTGGAAGTCGGCTTCAACATCGGCTATCTGATGGACGTTTTGCGCAATATCCACACCGAAGATATGCAGCTGGCGTTTGGCGATGCCAACCGTTCGACCCTGTTTACCATTCCGAACAACCCGAATTTCAAATACATCGTGATGCCGATGCGCATCTGAGGCCGTCTGAAAACGAGCAAAGCTAAAACTTCGGTTTTGGCTTCACTAAAACTGAAAGTTTCAGCGCCTAAAAAGGTCGGACGGAAAACAAAGATAGAGCAGGGCTGTATCGATTGGATTCCGTCCGTTTTTATTTCGGGGTAATTATATCTATTCAACAATGCCCCGATTGTCTGCAAGAGGAGAAAAACATGAACATCAAAGACGGTTTGATTGCCGCCACCGTAATCGGGGTGTGGGGCATTACCTTTCTGTTTACCAAAATTGCCTTGACCGAGCTGCAGCCCATGCTCGCCGGAACCATGCGGTTTGTGCTGCTGCTGTTTCCGGCGATATTTTTTATCAAAAAGCCCGATGTTTCATGGAAATGGCTGGCACTTTACGGGCTGACCATCAGCTTTGCCCAATTTGCCCTGATGTTCAGCGCCATGGCCTTGGGTATGCCGACCGGACTGGTGGCGCTGGTGCTGCAAAGTCAGGTGTTTTTCACCGTATTGCTGGCCGCTTTGCTGTTCGGCGAAAAAATCACGCCGCAACGCTGGCTGGCGATGGTGCTGGCGGCGGCCGGACTGGGTTTGATCGGTGTCGGACAGGCGCAGGGCGATGTGCCGCTGGTTGCTCTGCTGCTGATGATTGCGTCGGCATTTTCATGGGCATCGGGCAATCTGGTGGCGAAGAAAATCGGGCGGGTGAATGCGCTCGGTTTGGTGGTATGGGGCAATGTGTGGACGGTCGCAGCATTTGTGGCGGTATCGCTGATGATGTACGGCTTTGACGGCGTGGTGCAGCAGCTTGTCGGCATGACTTGGCACGGTTGGGTCGGCGTTTTATATCTGGCATATATCGGCACATTTCTCGGCTACACCGGCTGGAGCTGGCTGCTGGCACGCCACCCCGCCGCCAAAATCATGCCGTTGGCGTTTCTGATACCGGTAGAAGCCCTGCTGGTAGGTTTTGCCATTTTGGACGAAACCCTAAACGGTTGGCACTGGGCGGGTATTTTAGCAGTTGCCGCAGGGTTACTGGTTCACTTGTTCGGCGGACGCTGGCAAATTAAATCCAAGGCCGTCTGAAATTTGTTTCACCCATTTTAGCTTCGCTGAAATTCGTTTCACTCATTTTCAGACGGCCTGAATCAGCAAGAGGAAAACCAAAAATGGTAGAACGGAAACAGGCGGTTGTTGCCGCCCACAAATTTTCGATACGCAATCGGGAGATTTTGGAACAAAGCCGCTTATGCGGCTGTTTTCACTGTCAGAAAATTTTTCCGCCCACCGAATTAAAGCCGAAGCATTTCGAGCGGGAAGCCGAAGGCGGAGAAACGGCATTTTGCCCTTATTGCGGCATAGACAGTCTGATTGGCGATCAGAGCGGTTACGCTGTCGAGCCGGAACTGCTGGCGGCGATGAAAGCATACTGGTTCGACTGATAGCATTTTCAGACGGCATGATTTGCCCGTCAAACGCCGTTGCTTGCTGAAAAATCCCGCAAAATCGGGTATAATACAGCACTATTTGCCCCGCTTTCACACATTGCCCGAAAACGCAATTCTGCGGCGGTGCGGCTTGATGTTCACTTACTGAAAGACAGAGATTATGACCGATCAAAAACACGAAGAATACGGCGCCGACAGTATTCAGGTGCTGGAAGGCTTGGAGGCAGTCCGCAAACGCCCGGGCATGTATATCGGCGACACTCAGGACGGCAGCGGCCTGCACCACATGGTATTTGAAGTGCTGGATAACGCCATCGATGAAGCGCTGGCCGGTCATTGCGATAAAATCGGCGTGATCATTCATGCCGACAACTCTGTCAGCGTATCCGACAACGGTCGGGGCATGCCGACCGGTATTCACGCCAAAGAAGGGCGTTCGGCTGCGGAAGTGATTATGACCGTGCTGCACGCCGGCGGTAAATTCGACAACAACAACTATAAAATTTCCGGCGGCCTGCACGGCGTGGGCGTGTCGGTGGTGAACGCCCTGTCCGAATGGGTAACGCTGACGATTTATCGGGAAGGCAAAGAGCATTTTGTCCGCTTCGAACACGGCAACACCGTCGAGCCGTTGAAAGTGGTCGGCGATTCCGACAAACGGGGTACGACCGTCCGCTTTTTGGCGGCGGCGGAAACGTTCGGCAATGTCGAATACAGCTTTGATATTCTGGCTAAACGTATTCGGGAATTATCGTTTTTGAACAACGGTGTCGATATCGAACTGACCGACGAACGGGACGGAAAACACGAAAGTTTCGCCCTCTCCGGCGGCGTGGCGGGTTTTGTGCAATATATGAACCGCAAAAAAAATCCGCTGCACGAAAAAATCTTCTACGCTTTCGGTGAAAAAGACGGCATGAGCGTGGAATGCGCCATGCAGTGGAACGACAGTTATCAGGAAAGCGTGCAGTGTTTTACCAACAACATTCCGCAGCGGGACGGCGGCACGCACCTGACCGCCCTGCGCCAAGTGATGACCCGCACCATCAACCACTACATCGCTGAAAACGAAGTGGCGAAAAAAGCCAAAGTCGAAACCGGCGGCGACGATATGCGGGAAGGTTTGACCTGCGTATTGTCGGTTAAGCTACCCGACCCGAAATTCTCGTCCCAAACCAAAGACAAGCTGGTGTCGGGCGAAATCGGACCGGTGGTCAATGACGTTATCAATCAGGCATTGAAAGACTTTTTGGAAGAAAATCCGACCGAAGCCAAAATCATTACCGGCAAAATCGTGGATGCCGCCCGAGCAAGGGAAGCCGCCCGCAAAGCCCGCGAAATCACCCGCCGCAAAGGCGTGATGGACGGCTTGGGTTTGCCGGGTAAACTGGCGGATTGTCAGGAAAAAGATCCGGCATTATCCGAACTGTATCTGGTCGAGGGCGATTCCGCCGGCGGTTCGGCCAAACAGGGGCGGGACCGTAAATTCCAAGCCATTTTGCCGCTCAAAGGTAAAATTCTCAACGTTGAAAAAGCCCGTTTTGAAAAAATGCTGGCCAGTCAGGAAGTTGCCACTCTGATTACCGCCTTGGGTGCCGGTATCGGCAAAGAAGAATTCAATCCGGAAAAACTGCGTTACCACCGCATCATCATCATGACCGATGCCGACGTGGACGGCGCCCATATCCGCACGCTGCTGCTGACCTTTTTCTACCGCCAAATGCCCGAACTGGTCGAACGGGGCTATATCTACATCGCCCAGCCGCCGCTGTATAAAGCGAAACACGGCAAAACCGAGCGTTATCTGAAAGACGAATTTGAAAAAGACCAATGGCTGCTCGGTCTGGCTTTGGACAACGCCAAAATCGTATCCGGCGGCCGTACCATCGAAGGCGAAGAACTGGCGAAAATTGCCAAACAATTCCTGTTGGCGCAAAACGTTATCCAACAGGAAAGCCGAGTGATTGACGATTCGGTATTGAGCGCCATGCTGTATGCCGAACCGATCAGTCTGGCCACTTCCGAAAGCACCGACCGTGCCGTTGCCGGATTAAGCCGACATTTGGACGAAAAAGAAGTCAAGCTGGAACGTATCGAAGGGCATGAAGGCGGCCATTTCATCAAAATCACCCGCCAACTGCACGGCAATGTGATGGTCAGCTACATCGAACCGAAGTTCTTAAACAGCAAAGCCTACCAAACCCTGACCCAAACCGCCGCCATGCTCGACGGCTTGATTGACGGCGAAGCCCAACTGCTTAAAGGCGACAATGCCCAACCGGTCGGCAGCTTCAAAGAAGCCTTGGACAAACTGATGAGTGCCGCCCAAAAAGGCATGAGCATCCAACGCTACAAAGGCTTGGGCGAGATGAACCCCGAACAGCTGTGGGAAACCACCATGGATCCGACAGTCCGCCGCCTGCTCAAAGTACGCATTGAAGACGCCATCGCCGCCGACGAAGTATTTGTAACCCTGATGGGCGACGAAGTCGAACCCCGCCGAGCCTTTATCGAAAACAACGCCTTGGTGGCACAAAACATCGACGCATAAAGCAGAAACAGCCAACCCGACCGAATTGAATGCGGTCGGGTTTTTTGCGGTTGGAAAGAAAGGCCGTCTGAAAATCGCATTTTCAGACGGCATGATTGTGTGTTTTGAGGGGAAGATGGCCGGTTTATTTCACGCTTCAGATACGCAACAGGATTTTTCAAACTGTCTTTTGTTCCCATCAAAAAAATCCCCTGTTTATTTAAAAACAGGGGATTTTTGAATTACAGACAGGCCAACTCGTTTGCCATTTGCTGTTCCAGCGTTTCCCGATGTCGGATCAGGCGGGCGGTGTCGCCATTCACCAATACTTCGGCGGCACGGTTGCGGGCGTTGTAGTTGCTTGCCATGCTGGCGGCGTATGCGCCGGCGCTGCGCACTACTAATAAATCGCCGCTTTCGCAGGCAATTTGGCGGTCTTTGCCCAAAAAGTCGCCGGTTTCGCAAATCGGGCCGACAATATTGGCAAGGATTGGTGGTGTGTGTTTTTCTTCTGTGTTTTCAATATGATGGTAAGCATCGTATAGCGCCGGACGCATTAAATCGTTCATCGCCGCATCCACCATCACAAAATTTTTCTCTTCTCCGTGTTTTACAAATTCGACACGGGTCAAAAGATTACCGGCATTGCCGACCAAGCTGCGGCCGGGTTCTAAAACCAGTTTCAGTTGGCGGTTGCCGAACAGGCGTTTGACGGCAGCGGCATAGGCGGCCAAATCCGGCACCTCTTCGTTTTGGTACACAATGCCGACCCCGCCGCCCAAATCAACGTGTTCCAACACAATGCCTTCCGCCGCCAGCGTGTCCACCAGCGCCAGCAGGCGTTCGCAGGCTTCGGTGAGCGGGGTGAGGTCGGTCAGTTGCGAACCGATATGGCAGTCGATGCCGACCACGTTCAGATTCGGCTGCGCTACGGCATGGCGGTAGGCAGCCAAAGCATCATCATAGGCAATGCCGAATTTATTGGCTTTCAAGCCGGTAGAAATATAAGGGTGGGTTTTCGGATCGACATCGGGATTAATCCGCAGCGATACCGGTGCCGTTTTGCCCAAACGTGCCGCCACCGCCTGAATGCGGTCGATTTCGGGCAGGCTTTCCATATTGAAACATTTTACGCCCGCATTCAAAGCATATTCGATTTCCGCTTCACTCTTACCCACGCCCGAAAAAATCACTTTCGCCGCATCGCCGCCGGCCGCCAAAACCCGTGCCAGTTCGCCGCCCGATACAATATCGAAGCCGCTGCCCAATTCGGCGAAATGTTTGATAATACTTAAATTACCGTTGGCTTTAACGGCATAGCAGACCAAAGGATTCAAATCCGCAAAAGCGGTCTGATAGGCGGCAAAGGCCTCGGTCAGCGCTGATTGGCTGTACACATACAGCGGCGTGCCGAACGTTTGCGCCAGTTGGGAAAACGGCATTTCTTCGCAATGTAAAGTCATAGATTACTCTTGGGTGTGTTTGGATGGTTGGGGAATTTTTTGTTCGAACTGCAAGCCCGTCTGAATCACGCCGAAGCGTGCCTTATCATTTTCTTTGGGCAGATACAGATCGCCTTTATAGCCGCAGCCCGCAAGCAGGCAGAGTGCAGCGATTGTTATACAGGATTTCATGATGTTCCTTTATTGCAGCCGCCAAATCCGCAGCGGAAAGAAAGATGAGTTTTAATATCTATAGTAAATTCACTTTAAAAGTATGACAACACAAACCACCGTTTCCCAATTTTAGCTTCGCAGAAACTCGTTACGCTCAGTTTCAGACGGCATTCATGTGGAATTTAAAGAACACGTGCATGCTTAGGCATGCACGCTACACCTAACCTCGTACCGCTGGTGGAAAGGGGTTAGGAGAAGGGTGGTTCACTTGGTTGCAATATTTTTTGGTTAATTCACTCTATCGCTAAAACCTTCGGTTTTCAGACGGCCTCGCATCGGATTTTTCCCGATAATCTTCCTTCCGCCGCACAAATGTGGCAAGATTCGGTATCTTAAACAAAAACCACCCAAAAATAAAGCCATGACCGAGAGCGAATTTATCCGTTTGAGCGAAGCCCTGTTTCAACACATCGAAGACCAAATCGATGAAAACGGCTGGGATTTCGACTGCTTGCCCAGCGGCAACGTCCTCACCATTGAAGCCGAAAACGGCACGCAAATTATCGTCAACCGCCACACCCCCAACCAAGAATTATGGATTGCCGCCAAAAGCGGCGGCTACCACTTTATCGAAGAAAACGGCACATGGCGTTCCACCCGGGACGGCAGCGAATTTTTCGCCGTATTAAACACCGCCCTGAGCGAAGCCGCCGGCGAAACCGTAACCATCAGCGGATTGTAAAACCATGATGAACATTGTTTTAGCAGCCGATTTGCGCATGGCAGAACAAGTTTTAACCGTCATCAAATCAGTTTGTTACCACAATCAAAACGTCTGTTTCTACCTGTTGCACAAAGAATATTCGCCCGAATGGTTTGCTCTGCTCAACCGCTATTTGGTAAAAATCAACTGCGAAATCAAAAGCATTCCGATTGATGCCACCTTGCCTGAGATATTTAAAGTGCCGCATTTGAGCGAAGCGGCGCTGTATCGGCTGATTATCGACCAAGTTGTTGATAAAAAAGCACTCTATTTAGATTGCGATATTGTCGTTACCGCCAACTTGCAGGAACTTTACCAAACCGACATCAGCCATTATTATGTCGCCGCCGTAGATGATGCCTTTATCGCCCAAACAGACGATCACTATTATCTCGAATTTCCCGATATGAAACCGTATTTCAATTCGGGCGTATTACTGATTAATGCTGAAAAATGGCGGGAAAACGATGTATTGACCAAATCCGTTAAGATGTTGAACGAATATAACTTTATCTATGCCGATCAAGATATGCTCAACATCCTGTTTGTCAAACAATGGCTGCAGCTTGACCCAAGCTATAATTTCCAATGCCACGCCCAATATGCTCTATCAGAGGAAAACTGGCAGGCATACCGTCAAAGCATCAGCGGCATACCCAAAATTATCCATTACACATCAGGGTTCAAGCCGTGGAAAAATAGCGTAGAATGCCCGTTTCGGGAACAATATTGGTTTTACTACGGTTTGGAATGGAACGACATTATCCGCCACCACCAACAGGCCGTCTGAAAACCCCATTTTCAGACGGCATTACCCCATCTTGAATCTTGAACACACTTAAATAAAAAAGGAACCATCATGCCCTTACTGGACAGCTTCAAAGTCGATCATACCCGAATGCACGCCCCCGCAGTACGCATTGCCAAAACCATGACCACCCCCAAAGGCGACACCATCACCGTCTTCGATTTGCGTTTCTGCCTGCCCAATCAGGAAATTCTGCCCGAAAAAGGCATCCACACCCTCGAACACCTGTTCGCAGGCTTTATGCGCGACCATCTCAACGGCAACGACGTAGAAATCATCGACATCTCCCCGATGGGCTGCCGCACCGGCTTCTACATGAGCCTGATCGGCACCCCAAGCGAACAAGCCGTCGCCGACGCATGGCTCGCCGCCATGCAGGACGTATTAAACGTACAAGACCAAAGCAAAATCCCTGAATTAAACGAATACCAATGCGGCACCTACACCATGCACTCCCTCGCCGAAGCCCAAGAAATCGCCCGCAACGTATTGGCACGCAAAGTCGCCGTCAATAAAAACGACGAACTGACCCTAGATGAAAGCCTGTTGGCAGAATAAAGCAGCCTGTTAAGCAACAAATAAAGCCGTCTGAAAATCGCATTTTCAGACGGCCTTTCTGCGGGCGGCGGGCGGAATGATTGAACCGTCTTTGAAAGCGTGTACAATAACGCCGTTATCTTTTATTTGCGGTGTCCCATGAAAAGCAACAAACAGCGTCCGATAGGGGTATTCGATTCCGGTGTGGGCGGGCTGACCAATGTCCGTGCCTTGATGGAACGGTTGCCGATGGAGAATATCGTCTATTTCGGCGATACCGCCCGTGTGCCGTATGGCACTAAGTCCCGTGCTACGATTGAGAATTTTGCTATGCAGATTGTTGATTTTCTGCTGGAGCAGGAAGTCAAGGCGTTGGTGATTGCGTGCAACACGATTGCGGCGGTTGCCGGTCAGAAAATCCGTCAGCAGGCGGGGGGGATGCCGGTGTTGGACGTGATTTCGGCGGGGGCGCAGGCGGCTTTGGCGGCGACCCGCAACAACCGTATCGGTGTGATTGCCACCAATACTACGGTCAACAGCAATGCCTACGCCCGTGCGATTCACGCCAGTAATTCCGAAGCATTGGTGCGCACGCAGGCAACGCCGCTGCTGGTGCCGCTGGTGGAAGAGGGCTGGCTGGATCATGAAGTTACCCGCTTGACGGCACGGGAATATCTCAAGCCGCTGTTGGCCGATAATATCGATACGTTGGTGTTGGGCTGCACTCATTATCCGCTGCTCAAGCCTTTAATCAGTCGGGAAGCCTCGGGCGTGGTGCTGGTCGATTCCGCCATCACTACCGCCGAATCGGTTGCCAAAGCCTTGGCGGAAGCGGATTTGCTCAACGAGGGCGGCGGTGTGCCGGATTACCGTTTTTACGTCAGCGATATTCCGCTGCGTTTCCGCACCATAGGCGAACGCTTTTTGGGGCGGAGCATGGATCAGATTGAAATGGTGAATTTGGGTTAGGCAGGCGGGGCATACTTAAAATGGGTATGCCCTTGATGTTGAGGCCGTCTGAAAATCTGATTTTCAGACGGCCTTGTACAAGCTGATGATGGGTATCAGTATTTCAACTGTATATCAGCTCGTCGTTTCGGGCGTTTCTTCTGCGATTTGTGCCATGCTTTCTGTTTCTACCTGATGGCGTTCAAACCATGCGCCAACGGTTTGGTTGACTTCGTCAATGCCCTGTTTTTTTAGGCTGGAAAACAGTTGTACGCTGATGGTTTGGCGTTCCATATAAGGTTTGAGCGATTTTTTGACGTTGCCCAAGGTTTTGATTTGGTCGTTTTTGGACAATTTGTCGGCTTTGGACAACAAAATATGCACCGGTCGGCCGGTGATGTGGAAAAAATCCAGCATTTGAATGTCCAAAGGTTTGAGCGGGTGGCGTGCGTCCATAATCAGCACCAGCCCGATCAGCTGGCGGCGCTGCTGCAGATAGTCGCCCAGCAGGCTTACCCAGTGGGCGCGGATGGCTTCGGGAACTTGGGCATAGCCGTAGCCCGGCAGATCGACCATAAAATGGCCGCTGCTCAGTTCGAAAAAGTTGATGTGCTGCGTGCGCCCCGGCGTTTTGGAAACGTAGGCCAGACGGACGTGGTTGGTCAAGGTGTTGATGGCGCTGGATTTTCCGGCGTTGCTGCGGCCGACAAATGCAATTTCGGCAGGTGTGTCCGGCAGGTCTTTCAAGTGATTGACGGTGGTGAAGAATTTTGCATTCTGAAAGAGGTTCATTTGATATTCCTTAAAGAGCTGTCGGGCAGCCTGTATTACAATGCCGGAACGGAAGCCTTTGCGACAGGCAGGCGGACAGTGTATCGCTGTTGCCGCACATCTTGCGCCGCATTGTAGTAATTTAATGTAAATAATGTAAATTTGGTATAGAATACCATGTTTATAGAACCATCGGTTTTAATCGGGTAAAATTTCGTCCGGTTTTGAGTATATCAAGGGCATTGTTGCGCTAGGCAATGCTGTAATCAGGAGCACTCCATGAAGAAATATTTGACTTTACTGGCCTTGGGTTTGGCAGCCGGTGCCGCCACCGCAGCACCGAAAGCCGACATTGAAAAAGGCAAACAGATTGCGACCACCATTTGCGCAGCTTGCCATGCGGCAGACGGCAACAGCGGCATTGCCATGTATCCGAAACTGTCTGCACAACACGCCGCCTATATCTACCAGCAAACGCAGGAGATTAAAGAGGGCAAACGTACCGCCGGTTCTTCCGCTGTGATGAAACCGCTGGTAACCGGCTTGTCGGAGCAGGATATCCGCAACGTGGCGGCCTATTATGCCAAACAGCAGGCCAAACCGGGCGAAGCCAATCCTAAAGAAGAATTGGAATTGGGCGCACGCATTTTCCGCGGCGGCTTGGCGGATAAGAAAATTCCGGCATGTATGTCTTGCCACGGTCCGAGCGGCGCAGGTATGCCGGGCGGCGGCACTGAAATTCTGGCGTATCCCCGTATCGCCGGCCAACACAAGGCTTACGTGATGACCCAGTTGAACGCCTATAAGAGCGGCGCACGCCAAAATGCGATGATGGCCGATATTGCCAAACGCATGAGCGAAGAAGAAATGAATGCCGTTGCCAACTTCATTCAAGGTCTGCACTAAACGCAGTCTGACATGAACCGACGCATAAGGCCGTCTGAAAACCGATTTTCAGACGGCCTTATGTGTTATCCTGCTATCGGCATGATTGTTTGAGAGCCGCCCGGGTTTCGGTATAATTCCGCCGAAGCCGTTTCAAAAGATGTTGTATAGAATCCACACGCTATGAGCCTATCTTCAAAATCCGTTCCGCTGATCCGCCGCCCGTGGTTTGCCTTTCTCAGCTCCATGCGTTTTGCCGTGGCGCTGCTCAGCCTGCTGGGCATTGCTTCCATTATCGGAACGGTGTTGCCGCAGAATCAGCCGCAGGTCAATTATCTGGTCCAGTTCGGGCCGTTTTGGTCGCAGATTTTCAATTTTCTCGGCATCTATGACGTTTATGCCTCGGGCTGGTTTGTCGCCATCATGCTGTTTCTGGTGATTTCCACCGGCCTGTGCCTGACCCGCAACGTGCCGCCGTTTTTGCGGGAAATCCGCTCGTTTCGGGAAAACGCCCAAGAAAAATCGCTGGCGGCGATGAAACATTCCGCGCAGTTGGAAGCAGGGCTGTCCCCCGAAGTGGCGGCGCAGTATCTTTCGGTACAGGGTTTCACCACCAAAACCGTCAGCCGCCAAGACGGCTCGGTACTGTTGGCGGCAAAAAAAGGCGCAGCGGGCAAATGGGGTTATATTTTTGCCCACGCCGCTTTGATTGTGATTTGTACCGGTGGCTTGATCGACAGCAATCTGCTGCTGAAAATCGGGATGCTCACCGGTAGAATCGTGCCGGACAACGAAGCCGTGTTCGCCAAAGATTTCAAACCCGAAAGCGTGATGGGGCGGAGCAATCTTTCATTTCGGGGCAATGTCAATATCAGTGAAGGGCAGAGCGCCGACGTGGTGTTTCTGAATGCCGACAACGGTATGCTGGTGCAGGATTTGCCGTTTGAAGTCAAACTCAAAAAATTCCATATCGATTTTTACGATACCGGTATGCCCAAAGATTTCGCCAGCGATTTGGAAATCACCGACAAAGCCGACGGCAGCAAAATCGAGCAGACGATACGGGTGAACCACCCGCTGACGCTGCACGGCATCACTATTTATCAGGCAAGTTTTGCCGACGGCGGTTCGGATTTGAATTTCAAAGCGTGGAATCTGAACGACCCGAAACGCCAACCGTTGAAGCTGAAAGCAACATCTATGCGGGATTTCCCGCTGGACATCGGCGACACCAAATACAAACTCGAATTCGACCAGTTTACCGCCATGAATGTGGAAGACATGAGTATGCCGTCTGAAAAAAGCGGCGGCATACAGTCGGCGGTGAACGATGTGCGTTCGGTGGTGCAGGAAAACAAACGCTTTACCAACATCGGCCCGTCGATTGTTTACCGCCTGCGCAATGCGGCGGGGCAGGCGGTGGAATATAAAAACTATATGTTGCCGATTAAGCAGGACGAAGATTATTTCTACCTCACCGGCACCCGCACGGCGCTCGACCAACCTTACCGCTGGCTGCGGATTCCGACAGACAAAGACGGCAAAGCCGATACCTTTATGGCTTTGCGGGAATTTCTGAAAAACGACACCCTGCGCCGCCGTGCCGTTGCCGATTCCGCCGCAGCCGCACCGCAGGAAATCCGCAGCCAGTTTGTCCAAGCAGCGGAAAACACGCTGGCGATTTTTGCCAAAGGCGGCTATCTGGCGCTTGATGAATTTGTCCGCCAGAATATTCCGCAGCAGGAACAGGAAAAAATGCAGGGCTATTTCTACCAAATGCTGTTTGGCGTGATGAATGCCGCATTGGAACAGACCATTCGGGAATACGCCTTGCCGCAGTGGCCGCAAAGCGAACAGCGCAACCGCTTTTTGCTGCACAGCATGGATGCCTACACCGGACTGACCGAATATCCGGCACCGGTGCTGCTGCAGTTGGACGGCTATACCGAAGTGCGTTCGTCCGGCCTGCAGATGACCCGTTCGCCGGGGGCGGCGCTGGTGTATTTCGGCTCGTTTTTATTGGTATTGGGCATCTTTTTCATGTTCTATATCCGGGAAAAACGGGCGTGGCTGCTGTTTTCAGACGGCCATATCCGCTTTGCAATGGCCTCGGCCCGCAGCGAGCGGGACTTAAAAAAAGAATTTCCGCAACATACCCTGCATTTGCAGCAGTTGCTTAAGGATTTGAACCATGACCGAAAATAATCAGAAACCTTCCCTACCGCAACACGAACTGTTGGCAAAAAAAACCGTGTTCGGCACGCTCAAACTCAGCGACTGGCTGTTTGCCGCCCTGATTGCGGCATTAGCGCTGTTTGCCCAAACCCATGTCGGCCATCATATGGACGGCTACGAAACCGCCATTTTATGGGGCAGCGTATTGATTGCCGTCTTTTTGGGCTGGCTGTTTAAGCCCTTGCGGATTTTTATGCCGCTGAGTGCGGCGCTGGCGTATGCGGCGGTTGCGCTGTATCAGGGCAATATCGGCAACGGCAGCCATTTTCTGCTTAAATTTTTCTTGAGCAGCCAGTCGGCGGTAATGTGGCAGTGTACCTTCGTATTTTTGGCATGGTTTGCCTATCTGGTCGGTCTGGCGCTGGCAGTACGCAAAAAAAGCGATAGCAATATCCTGCTGACGATGGGAACGGCGTTTGCATGGATTTCCGCTTTTGCCGGATTTACCGGCCTGTTGGTGCGTTGGCACGAAAGCTACCTGATCCGGCCGGACGCAGGGCATATCCCTGTTTCCAACCTTTATGAAGTGTTTATCCTGTTTTTGGTGATTACGGCGCTGATGTATCTTTATTACGAAGCCAAATTCGCCATGCAGAAACTCGGCGGTTTCGTGTTTACCTTTATGGCGGTGGTGGTGTGTTTTGTCTTGTGGTACAGCATTTCCCGAGATGCCCACACCATTCAACCGCTAATTCCCGCTTTGCAGTCGTGGTGGATGAAAGTCCATGTGCCGGCAAACTTTATCGGCTATGGCGCATTCTGTATTGCCGCCATGCTCGGCGTGGCGGAATTGTGGGCCATCCGCAAAGAAACGCAGGGCAAAGCCACTTGGTTGCCCGATTCGCAGGCGATTGAAGAAGTGATGTACAAAGCCATCGCCGTAGGTTTCCTGTTTTTCACCGTCGCCACCATTCTCGGCGCACTGTGGGCGGCAGACGCATGGGGACGCTATTGGAGCTGGGACCCGAAAGAAACTTGGGCGTTTATTGTATGGCTCAACTATTCCGTGTGGCTGCATTTGCGGCTGGTTGCCGGTTGGCGGGGCAAAGTGCTGGCATGGTGGGCAGTGGTCGGCCTGCTGATTACCGCCGTCGCCTTTCTCGGCGTGAATATGTTTATGAGCGGCCTGCATTCTTACGGCACATTATAGTGAACTCACTATTAAAATAGTACGGCATTGGCTCGCCTTGCCGTATTATTTATACTGTCTGCGGCTTGCCGCCTTGTCCTATTTTAAATCGAACCCACTATAGTTAAAACACTGAATTTTCCATACAAAAGTAGGCGTAGGTTGTGGTTAGCGAGGCACGAGCATAACCCAACAAAATCTTATGTTCAAGGTATTTTCAATCGTGTTGGGTCTCGACCCAACCTACGCCCTGTTTAAAAACCGTATGAATTATTCAGTGTATTTACTATATATAATTTTCAGACGGCATCACAATTATGTTGGTATTAGGAATCGAATCTTCATGCGATGAAACCGGCGTTGCCCTGTACGACACCGAACGGGGTCTGCTGGCGCACCATCTGCACACTCAAATGGCGATGCACGCCGAATACGGCGGCGTCGTCCCCGAATTGGCGAGCCGCGACCATATCCGCCGCTTGGTGCCGCTGACTGAAGGCTGTTTGAAAGAAGCCGGCGCAGCGTACGGCGACATCGATGCCGTCGCCTTTACCCAAGGGCCGGGCTTGGGCGGCGCACTGCTGGCAGGCTCAAGCTATGCCAACGCCTTGGCGTTTGCCTTGGGCAAGCCCGTGATACCCGTCCACCATCTCGAAGGCCACCTGCTTTCTCCATTGCTGGCAGACGACAAACCCGAATTCCCGTTTGTCGCCCTGCTGGTATCGGGCGGACATACCCAATTTATGGCAGTTAGAGGCATCGGCGATTACACATTGCTCGGCGAAAGCGTGGACGATGCCGCAGGTGAAGCCTTCGACAAAACCGCCAAACTGCTCGGTTTGCCTTATCCCGGCGGAGCCAAACTTTCCGAACTCGCCAAATCCGGCACAGCCGACGCTTTCGCCTTTCCCCGTCCTATGCTGCATTCGCATGATTTGCAGATGAGCTTTTCCGGCCTGAAAACCGCCGTATTGACCGCCGTAGAAAAAGTGCGTGAAAGCGAAGGCAGCGTGTCTGATCAAACCCGAAACGACATTTGCCGGGCGTTTCAAGATGCCGTGGTCGATGTTTTGGTGGCCAAGTCCCAAAAAGCCCTGCTCGATACCGGCTTCCGCACGCTGGTGGTGGCCGGCGGCGTGGGGGCTAACTGGAAACTGCGGGACGAATTCAGCCGCCTGAGCGTGAGGCCGTCTGAAAACAGCAAATCCCGCACCAACCGCAAACAGCCGCCCGCCGAACCGGTCAAAGTCTATTTCCCGCCGCTGGAATATTGTACCGACAACGGCGCTATGATCGCCTTCGCCGGTGCCATGCGCCTGCAAAACCGCCAACCGGCCGGCAGCTTCAACGTCAAACCCCGCTGGCCGCTGTCGGATATTGTGCAGACATCGTAGCGGATATGGTGCAGATATTTTGAAGCAAGGTGGGATATTGAAAACAGGGCAGCCGAAACAACGGCTTGCCCTGTTTTGATTGAACCAGCTGGACGGAGAGCAAAGTGTAGCGTGCTTGCCCAAGCATGCACGTGTTTTTTAAATTCCACATAAATGCCGTCTGAAAACGAGCGTAGCGAGTTTCTGTGCAGCTAAAATCAGATTTTCAGACGGCTTCGACACAAAACTCACAGAACAGGTGCGTGCTTTGGCCCGCACCCTACAAGTGCCGAATTAAATGGTATGGATTATTCAGTTAATTCACTATAAAACCGAAGGTTTTGCTAAAATCGTACGGTTTATTAAGTGAATTTGCTATAAAAATTCAGCTTACTCTGTTTCAGCGATATTGGATTTATTGCCCTTCATCTGCTGGTGCTGGTTTGCTGCGGCAGGCAGACGGCAGGTATTTGCCGTCTATATCGCTTTCGCAGGTCCAGACAAATGAACCCAAGTCGGCTTTTTTGTCTTTTGGAATCTCGATTTTTAACGTGAGTTTTCCGTTTTGTAAGGCCTTATTCACGCCGTCTTGTTTCATGGTGGCAATGATTTTTCCTTCGGTGTCGTTGCCTTCAATTTTTACACTTTCCACATATTCGCCTTTAATCTCCTTTTCTGTGGCAACGCCTGCTGCGGCATTGCTTTCTGGGAAGGTGCCTTTGTCCGAATAATATTCAATCAGTGCGATTTTTTGGCCTTCGGCAAGCGAAAAGGCTTCTGTAACTTGGGCTCGGGCGGTTTTGTCTTGGTAAACGGGCAGGGCAATCAGGGTCAGAATGCCGACAATGGCGATGACAATCATCAGTTCGATTAAGGTGAAACCTTGTTGGCGGGTAGGCATGATTTTTCTCCTTTATGGTTGGTTTTTATCGTGCAGCCATACAGGTTCTGTTTGCTCCGCATGGCTTGATGATATGTTTTAATCATAACCATAATGGATTGTCTGATTTTTTTCAACAGATTATTTTTTAAACATAAAATCGTGGCAAATAAATTTATGAGGCGGAATTTGCGGGCGGTTTTATTGCGGAAAATTGGGCGAGTTGTAGAAAAATCTGCTGATTGGCAGAATAAGAAATGGTTTGAATGGAAACTTTTTCAGATATCGTGAAATAACCGCATTTTCAGACGGCCTGATATTTCAAGGCCGTCTGAAAATGCGGTTGAGCGTAGATTATACCCGGCTGCGGTTGGCTTCGGCGAGCAGGGAGAGCAGCTCTTCGGTGGTATCCCAACCGATGCAGGCATCGGTAATGCTTTGGCCGTAGGTTTCCGGTTTGTCTTGGCGGCCTTCGACCAGATGGCTTTCGACCATTACGCCCATAATGCTGTTTTCACCGTTGCGCAGCTGCTGGGCAACGTCGGCGGCTACTTCCATTTGGCGGCGGTAGTCTTTGCGGCTGTTGGCGTGGCTGAAGTCGATCATCAGTTTGGCCGCCTGTTTGGCTTCGCTCAGTTGGCGGGCGGCGGCTTGAACATGTTCGCTGCTGTAATTCGGTTCTTTGCCGCCCCGTAAAATCACATGGCAGTCGGGGTTGCCGCTGGTGTGGACAATGGCGGAATGGCCGGTTTTGGTAACGGAGAGGAAATGGTGTGGATGCGATGCTGCGCCGATGGCGTCGATGGCGATTTTCAGATTGCCGTCGGTGCCGTTTTTAAAGCCGACCGGGCAGGACAGGCCGCTGGCGAGTTCGCGGTGGACTTGGCTTTCGGTGGTGCGTGCGCCGATTGCGCCCCATGAAATCAGGTCGGCGTAGTATTGCGGCGTAATCATATCCAAAAATTCGGTGGAGGCGGGCATACCCATATTGTTGAGGGTCAGCAGCAGCTCTCGGGCTTTGCGCAGGCCGTAGTTGATGTCGAACGTGCCGTCTAAATGCGGATCGTTAATCAGGCCTTTCCAGCCGACGGTGGTACGGGGTTTTTCAAAATATACCCGCATCACAATCAGCAGCTCTTTTTCGTATTTTTTCCGCAGCGGCAGCAGGCGTTCGGCGTATTCGAGGGCGGCTTTGGTGTCGTGAATCGAGCATGGGCCGATAATCACCAACAGGCGGTTGTCTTTGCCGTGTACCAAATCGGCGATTTCCTGACGGGTTTGGTGTACCAGACCGGAAGCCTGTTCGGTAATCGGTAATTCGTAAAGATGGGCGATTGGTGGTAATAATTCTTTGATTTCTTTAATTTTTACATCATCTGTTTGGTAGGCTTGGTTCATGGTTGCGGCTTTCTTAAGTTGATTCGTATTTTATAGATTATATCAAAACAAGAAATCGCCCAGCGTGTTTTCTTGTCTGAATCCACAAGGAAAGGAAGTTAGATTACCATAATCAGAATATTTGTCAAAAAGCAATTTTATTTTAAAAATATATTATAATCACAATTATTTTATTTAAAATGCCAAAAATTAGTATTTTGAAAGATATAAATATCAAATTTAATCTGTTAGTAAAAATTAACCGCCATATTGTTGCCGTCTGAAAATTGCCGGCGACGGGCGGTATCTTTTTCTGACGGAATCAGTTTATAATCGGCAGACGGCAACAGTTTGCCGCAAGGAGAAAAATATGAATGCAGAAAATACGTTATGTATCGTGGTCGATATTCAGGAACGGTTGCAGCCGGTGCTGTTTGAAGCCGAATATGCCGCAGAACGCAGCCGGATTATGATTCAGGGTTTGCAGGCTTTGGGTGTGCCGCTGGTGCTGACCGAGCAATATCCCAAAGGTTTGGGCAAAACCATTCCTTCGGTGCAGCTGCTGCTGAAAGATGTGCCGGTATTTGAAAAAACACAGTTTTCGGCGCTGATTCCCGAAGTAAAAGCCGTTTTGCAGGAGAAAAATATCCGCAACGTGATTTTAGTGGGCGTGGAGGCGCATGTGTGTATGCTGCAGACCGTGCGCGATATTCGGGCGCTGGGCTTGGAAGTGTATGTACCGTTTGACTGCACCACGTCCCGCAATCCGGCCAACAAAGAAAACGCCTTGCAGCAGATGAGAGGTTTGGGTGCGGTGGTGTCGAATACCGAAAGCATTTTGTTTACGCTGCTGGGCGATGCCAAACATCCGGCATTTAAAACCGTATCGAAACTGATTCAGTAAATATTCAGTGATGAAACAAGGCGGCAGACCATGCCGCCTTTTGTGTATAAATGGATAGAAAGGCCGTCTGAAAATGAGTTATTTTTTTCGTGAAGCCACCCAAGCCGATTTGCCGGAAATTGTTACCATCTACAACAGCACAATCGCAGCACGCAGCTCGACAGCGGATTTGCAGCCGGTCAGCGTGGCGCAGCGGCAGGCGTGGTTTGATGCCCACGGCGGCAGCCGTCCGATTTATGTGCTGGCAGAGGGCAGTGGCTGCATCGCTGCATGGGGCAGCTTCAGCGATTATTATCCCCGTCGGGCGTATCACATCAGCGCCGAAATCAGCATTTATGTGCGGCAGGAACAGCGGGGCGGCGGATTGGGGGCGCAGTTGTTGGAAAATATGCTCGCAGCAGCACCGAAATTGGGTATCCGCAACGTGCTGGCGGTGGTTTTTGCCCACAATCAGGCCAGCATAGCGTTGTTTGAGCGTTTCGGTTTCCAAACATGGGGCAGATTGCCACAGGTGTGCGATTTGGAAACCAAGCTGGCGGATATTGTGATTTTGGGGAAATGTTTGGACACGGTGTGAATCCACTATATAGTAAATCAATCAAATTCCAGTACATTCCAAACCTAACATGCCTGTCATTCCGACGAAAGTCGGAATCCATCTAGGCGGCTTAGGTAACTGTTTTTTCTTGACGGTTTCCGAATCTGAAAGATGGATTCCGACTTTCGTCGGAATGACGAGTCTGCTTGAAAATCGTACGGTTTATTAAGTGAATCCACTATAGTATGAACGGATAGGCCGTCTGAAAACCGTGTTTTTGTATTACCGGTTTTCAGACGGCCTTGAATCAGCGTTGCAATACCGCTGTTTTGAGGTATTTCTGAATCCCCTGAGAAATGGACTGGGCGCATTGTTGGCGGAAGGCGGCGCTGGCAAGCAGACTTTCTTCTACGGGGTTGGAGAGGAAGGCGGTTTCCACCAGAATCGACGGAATATCGGGCGCACGCAATACGGCGAAGTTGGCTTCGTCCACCCGTCCTTTGTGCAGTTGGTTGAGTTTGCCCAATTCGGTCAGCACATATTGGCCGAGTTTGCGGCTGTCGCGCATGGTGGCGGTTTGGGTCATGTCCAAAATCACGTTGTCCACATTGGGGTTGCCGCTGGTGCGCACGCCGCCGATGGCATCGGCGTTGTTTTGGGTTTGCGCCAGAAATTTTGCCGCTGCACTGGAAGCACCGTTCGGATTGAGGATATACACGCCCGTTCCCCGTGCGGTCGGGCTGGTAAACGAGTCGGCGTGTATCGATACGAATACATCGGCACGGCGGGATCGGGCTTTGGCGACCCGTACGCCCAAGGGAATGAAAATATCTTCATTGCGGGTCATATATACTGCATAACCCATTGCTTCCAGACGTTTTTTGGCTTCCCGTGCGATAGACAGCACAATGTCTTTTTCACGGATACCGTTTTGGCTGATGGCACCGGGGTCTTCGCCGCCGTGGCCGGGATCGAGCATGATAATCGGGCGGCGGTTGGTGCGGTTTTCAGCGACAGTGTAGCTCGGCTGCGCCGGTTCGGCAGGGCGTTTTTTGGACGGTTCGGGATTGAGCGTGCCGTTGAGCAGCGCCATCATCGGGTCGTTCACGTCCACGCCCTGCGGATAAAGGTCGATAACCAAGCGGTGTTTGAAGCTGCTCACCGGCGTGAGCGTAAACACTTGCGAATACACGCTCTGTTTCAAATCAATTACCAGACGGACGGTGGTGGCGGTGTTTTGCCCGACACGGATGCTGCGGATAAACGGATCGTCCGCCAATACTTTTTTCGACAGGCTTTGCAGCACGCTGTTGATATTGGCACCTTGGATATCGACCACCAGCCGGCGGGGATTGTCCAGCGAAAAATGCTGGTAGCTCAAGCCGTGGCTGCTTTCCAGCGTAACCCGGGTATAGGCGTGCGCCGGCCAGATGCGGGCGGCGATAAACTGTGCCGACGGAGCGGCTTTCGCCAGTGCGGAAGAAATCGGTGTCAGGGTAAAAAGCAGACCCGCCGCCCGGCGGACCATTTGTCGTCTTGTCAGTTTAACCATGCTTGTAAACTTTTCCGGCCTTGTGGCGTCAGGGCAGTTACGGTGCAGTTGCGACCGTTGTCTGCGTGGGTGAGGGCGATGGTGAGATCGGCAGCAGGCGTGAATGCGCCGCCTTGCTGCGGCCATTCAATCAGGCAGACGCTTTCTTGGGTGAACAAGTCGTCTAAGCCCGCATCTTCCCACTCTTCGGGCGAAGTGAAGCGGTATAAATCGAAATGATGGACGCTCAAAGCCGCCAGCGGATAGGATTCGACCAGAGCATAAGTCGGGCTTTTGACTGCGCCCTGATGGCCGAGCGCCTTGAGCAGCCCCCGGGTAAACGTGGTTTTGCCCGCACCGAGGTCGCCGAGCAGATACACCACCAGCGGGGCGGTCAGGCTTGCAGCCCATTCTGCGCCCAGTTGCAGCGTGGCGTGTTCGTCGGGCAGAAAACGGGAAACGGTTGCGCCGTCGTTCATTGTATTCAGTCTTTTATCGGTACAAAGGCTTAATTATGCGGGAATCGGACGGATTTGGAAACCTTAGGACGGGATTGATTGGGATTTTTTATCGGGAATTTACGATAAGGCCGCATAACAAAGGCCGTCTGAAAATGAGCAAAGCAAATTTCAGACGGCCTCGAAGAAAAGGGACAGATTAACCGGTCAGCTGTTTGGTAATCAGTTTTTTTAGTGGCGGGAAATTGTTGCTGGCACGCAATACCAAGCCGCGCAGCAGTTTGGCCGGTGCGGTTTCATTGGTGAACAGTTTCAGCAGCATATTGGTGCCGTGGTACATCGGATGGGCGTGCAGCATATGTTTGCTGTTGTAGCGTTCCAAAAGTTTGGCCGAACCGATGTCCTGACCGTTTTTCTCGGCTTCCAAAACCAGCTTGGCAAGCGTGTCGGCGCTGGACAGGCCCAAGTTGAAACCGTGGGCGGTAACCGGATGCATACCGACGGCGGCATCGCCGATTAAGGCACTGCGTTTGCTGTAAAACCGTTGCGCCAGCATACCGACCAGCGGATAGTTGTGGAAAGTGCTGACCACTTCCATATCGCCCAAACGGCCTTTGAGCTGGGCTTTGACCATCGCCGCCAATTCTTCGTTGCTCAGGGCTTTGATGGTGTCGGTTTTGTCGGCATCTACGGTAATCACCGTATTGGTGATGTATTCTTCCAGCGGCAGCAGGGCGATGGTGCGGCCGTAGTGGAAGCATTCGTAAGCAGTATGCTGGTTGGACAACGTATGTTTCATGCGGCCGACAAACATGGTGCGGCTGTAATCGTGCATATCCGACGAAATACCGAGCTGGCGGCGGGTTTGCGAGAAACGGCTGTCGGCGGCCAGCAGCAGGCGGGCGGTGAGGATGTCGCCGTTTTCCAACACAACCTGCGCCTCGTCATCGGAAGTTTTGACCTCTTTAACGGCGGTATCGGTGAGAATGGTGATGTTGTCCAGTTGCGACACCACACCGTAAGCCGCTTTGCGGATATTGTGGTTGGAAACCAGATAACCCAGACAATCCGCCGGTTCTCCCCGTGCCTCGGTCGGTTGCGGAAAATGCAGTTGGTAGTCGGAATGGCCGTTTAACACTTTGGCATCCCGCAGCGGATAAATTTCATCTTCCGGAATCAGTTGCCACATACCCAAACGCTGCATAATCTCACGGGAAAGATGGGTCAGGGCGATTTCCCGGCCGTCATACGGCGGATTCTGTAAAACAGCCAGCGGACTTCTTTCAATCAGGGTAACGCTCAGCCCGCTTCCGGCCAGTTCTGCGGCAAAGCTCAAACCGGCAGGGCCGGCGCCGACGATGAGGATATCGCTGTGTGAACTCATGGGGTGTCCTTTAATGGGTTGGTTCGGGGCGGATAATTTGTTTGACTGCATTTTCAGACGGCCTTTCCAAAGCCGTCCGGCAGAGTGTCCGCATATCAGGCAGATTATAACAAAAGATTGGGCAAAAAGCGGAGACAGATTCGGCAGAGCCGACAGTGTAAACCGGTTTTTACTTTGGGTTTAACACAGCTCAAAAAGATTCGGATTTTAAGGGGTAAATTTAACGGTATCGTGAAATAACTCCAAAACACGGCATCATTGGCTTCGCCTTGCTCAAAGAGGACGGTTTTTGTAACCGGATTAAAAACAATCCGGACAAAACCTGTCCCGTATTACTCATATAGTTAAAACACCGAATTTTCTGTACAAATCGGCAAGCTAAGTTTGCCACCTGCACTTTGTTCCCCGTCCCGCTGGCGGGAAGGGGGTAGGGGAAGGGTGGCTCGCTGTGGTGTCATATTTTTTCGGTTGATTTACTATACTGTCTTCGGTTTGCCGCCTTGTATTGCTTTTGGGTGATTCCACTATACAAATGCCGTCTGAAAAATGCGTTTTCAGACGGCCTATAGAAAAGCCTTTCGGTGAATTAATTGGCCTCGCCAACAGAGGCCTACGTTAGCCGATAAAAATATGATTTTTAATGTGAAAATTTTTTATATTTTTGCATTACCCCTAAAATTACCCCTAATTTGAGGCTTGCTAGGGGGATTTTCAGCCTATTTGGGCGGCTCGGTCTAATGTTCGGCCTACCCATTCGTTCAGACTGATATTGCTTGCAGCGGCCGCAGCGGCGGCGGCGGCGTGAACCTGCGGGCTTACCCGCACGTTAAAGCGGCCTGAATAGTGTTTGTATGGCTCTATTCCCTGTTCTTTGCATACGTCTAAAAACGTTTGCAGGCTGATTAAGCCCTCTTTCTGCAAATCCGCCACGTTGTCGGCGTAAAAGTCTGCGCCGCCGTTCAGCCCGATAAATTCGCCCCGCAGCATTTCTGTTTCGGGGTCATATTGGATTACGGCCTGATGGCCGTTGATGTTCATCAAATTGTTCATTGCGGGGTTACTCCGTTTGCTTCCAACCATTTGCGCACGGCGGCTACTGCGCCTTTGTCTGTATCGGGGCTGGGGTGTGGGCGGTGGAATACCTGCACCTGCCCGAACAGAATAACGGCTATCCTGCTGCCCTCACGCTCCTGTATTTCCGCCCCCAATTCGGCAAACAGGGCTTCTATATCCGCCCACTTGATGCTGCCCGATACGGGGCGTTTGAAGATAAGGGCTAGTGTTTTCTGATGTTTCTTTTTCATGATAGTACCGTTTTTCAGTACCGCTATTATAGCCATGCCCCCCGACTGGCGCAATATGCCGCCACGGGGCAAGGGCGGGGTGGGTGTGTTGTGGGTGTTTGTGCTTGTTTTATATTGGTATTTTATGCCAATTTAAACCCTGTTAATGCTGGTGTTAATTTTAACAAATAGTCGAAAAATACGAAAAAATCCATGCGTGAGAATGCAGGCGGTCTAGAAAAGTCAGGCCTGCTTAACTTTCTGCGCCCCCTCCCTTTGGCTTCACTTGCGGCCTGTTGCTCGGTCTATCAGTTTGAACAGGCCGCCGTTGCCTTGCTGCTGTTTTCTTAGATAGCCGTTTATCAGTGATTTAACCGTTACTTTCAATACGGTTTGCCTGATGCCGAATTCGGTTTCTTCTGTCGGTGTGATGATGCCGCACACGGTCAGCACTTCGCCCGCAGAGCAAGCGGCCATCTGTTGAATCAGGGTTTTGTCGAATACGATTAAATCGGCGTTTAAATGTTTTGTCGGTAGTGTGCCGACAGGGTAGGCAAATGCCCGCATTTTGGCAATCAGATAGGGCGAACCTCTGCTGGTTCGCATCATTTTGGGTCGCAATAACAGTTTTCCGCTGATGATTCCGTCTATCATGTTGTTATTCCTGATATTTTCTATTTTCTGTTTTTTTCTTTATAAGCAAATCGAAAAAGTTGTAGGTTTTGTAGGTTTTGTAGGTTTTTCTTTTTAAATCAATATCCTGCAAGGGTCGATTTGTAGGTATTTTGTAGGTTTTTGAGTAGGTTTTTTCAGGCGGCGGTTTTCAGACGGCCTGCATCATACCTACTGCATACCTACAGAAAACCTACAAAAAACCTACAAACGTTTTTAGCTAACTATCGCTGTTAAATATATATTGTTAAAGGGTTTATTGTGTTGTTAATATCTATCATACCTACAAAACCTACCGATTTTTGAAATTTGCTCGCTGCGTGAAAGAAAACAGGGCAAACAGGTAGCGCCTGCTTGCCCTGTCGGCTCTAAGTATCCGTGCCGCTTTCCTCCGTTTCGGGCGGGGCGATACCCCTTAGGCAATACATTCTTGTGTTCTTTGGAAGCAGATTCTGGCCTATCAAACTTGGCGGGACTCTGCGTTTATAGTTTCTGCCATCACGCCATAACCAACCCGCCGCCTCCAGTACGCTGCACACCAGCCGTATATTTTTGCCCTTGCAGATTTCTTCTTCAAATACCTTGTCGAGGATATACCATGTGGGCGTTTCGCCTGTTCTGCGGGCATCCAGCCTAAAGCCTGCGTGGTTTCGATTGGTTTCGATATTTTCGCCCAAATAATCAATCTCGCCTGCCGCCTGCTTAGGGTCTCTAGTAAAGCGTTCGCTCAAGCCGTAAAGCATCATGAAGCTGCGGGCTGTTTTCATAATATCGCTTTCCTCTTTGTTTTCCTTGCCTGCGTGTTCTAGCCAAGCATCAAAACAGGTTTTGACACCAGCCGCACCGACACCTTGGGCTAGGCCTGTAATGCCCCATTCGCCTGCCAATTCCAAGGCGGCACAGGCCAAGGCAAAGCGTTTGGCGGCTCTTATCGGCTGGCTGGATAAGTCAGAGGGTAGGGCGGACAGAAACGCATTCTGCAAAGCCAACAGGCGGGCTTTAAACGCTGATGAATCCTGCTGCATGGCCTGCGTTAATTGCGACAGATACGCCCGCCACGCTGCGCCGTGATACAGGTTTACGCTCTGTTCTAAATGCGCCGCCAAGAGTTCGGGGCGCTCGAAGCCGTGCAGGGTGTCAAACGTGCCGTAACCTGCGCCTGCATCGGCGGGAATGGCGGGCAAACGCACCGCCTGCCCTGCCTGCCATTCGTAGTTGTACTTGCGCATAAAGTGTTCAGGCTCATATTCGCCGTTAGAGATAACCAGCACCCGCCAAGTAAGATGCTCACGGTTGCCGCCCTCTTTGGCTGCCTGCCCTTTCTTAACGCCGTTAAACACGGCATAAGAGGCATAATCTAAGGCTCTGCCGTCTGCCTGTCCCATTTCGTCAAGAAACAATGCACCGTCGCTGTTGGCTGCGGCGTAGTTGTCGAAACTCAAACCCGTGCCGTTCCATTGGATTTTGAGTTGTTCGGGATTGCCGATAACCGACATCGCCACTTTGCCCGATATGCTCTTACCGATTGACGAACTGCCGAAGAAGTGAAAGCCGCCGCCCTCTTGTTTGGTAATTGCCAGCAGGGGTGCAGCAAACACCGCCCCCAACGCCAGCAGCAGGCGGCTGTTGCCCTCGGTATAGCGGGCAATATGCTGTTGCCAGTCCTCAAGGCTGCCCGCCTGCTTGTAGGCTTTGTGTTTGCTCAAATCGCCGATATAGAACACGGGTTTTGCTGCTTCGCCGATAATTTCCCCATTCGCTAGGACGTAGGCCGTCTGCGATTCATCACACCAGCCGCCTGTTTTTGTGAAGCGGTATTCTGTCTGTTCGCCCTCCCATTGTAGGTAATTCGCCAAATGTGCCATGGTTACGGTGTTTTGTCTGATACCTGCGCCATGGCTGCGCAGAAATGCCCACCCGTCAGGCCTGCCTACCGATTCCAGCGGAAACGCTATAATTTCCTCTTCACGGCTGCCTGTCGGTTTGACTTTCAATAGGCGGTAGGCCTTGCCGTCTGTACTCTTTCCTAGTCCGATAATGGTTATCGGGTCAGACAGTTTCACAGGCGGTTTTATGTATTGCGTGCCGTCTTTGGCCGTGCCGACATCGTAGAAATACAGGCCTGCATTGATGCCCGATTTCACAAGATTGTAATACGGCTTTTGGCTGTCGCCCTCTGCCTGCGTGATATTCTGCAAGGCCTCTAAATCGCTTTGGTTCAGTTCGATAACGTTTGGGCGGGGTTTGCCCTTGCCTTTGCCCCGTTTGCCTGTTTGGGCGGCTTCTTGGCCGTCTGAAAATGCGGTTTTGCGTTCGGTTTCGTGGGTTGTCTGCTTATTCATGCTCAAACTCCTTTTTGAACATTGGCCGCCAATACGTCCAGCGCATCTGCACCGACACAATCGGGCTGCCAAATCTTAATGCTGTCTAATTTGCCGTGATAGCGGCGTTGTAAGGCTTTGGCGGCTTCTATGCCGGTACGGTTCGGGTCGTTGTCGGCAATGATTACCAGTTCCCGAATGCCGTCAGGCAATACCAGCGTTTTCATGCCGTGTGCCGAGCCGCAAGCCCACACGGCCACGCCCGATATATAGCGGGCGGCTACGGCTGTTTCTATGCCCTCGCATACGCCTAAAACGCCGTTTTCGGGCTTAAACAGGCGCATGGCCGCACCTGTCAGGCTGCCTGCCGCTACCGTCTGCATTTTCTTGGCGGGTAGCCGCTGGTGTGTTTTCGGGTCAAACAGCCGCACTTTGTCGGTTTCGCCCTGATTGGACACGTTCAAATAGGTTTGGTGCAGGCCGCAGGGTTTGCCCTCGGCATCACGGTAAACGGCCACCATGGCGGGAAAATGCCCGATAATCCGCCCCGAATGCCAGTAGCCCAAGTTCGGGTGCAGGCGCAAATCGGAATGAATCGGCAACATTTCGGGGTAGGGAATCCCCCGCTTGTGCAGATAGTCGGCAATATGGCGGGTTTCCTGCCACGGTTTGCACTCCTGCCACAGTTTCGCCAACCGTTGCCGCTTTTCGGGGCTGTCGGCTGCTGCTGTTTCGGTTTGGGGCGGGGCTTTCAAGTCCACGGCGGCCACGCTGCCGCCCATGCCTAACACGCCTGCTACTGCCTGCGCCGCTTCCGTGAAGCTGTAACCCGTCAGCAGCATAATTAAATCAAAGCCGCTGCCGCCATCGGGGGTGCAGTGGTTGCAGATGAAGCCGCCGCCTTGTTTGTAGTCGGTAAAACGAAAACGGTCTTTACCGCCGCAGGCGGGGCATGGCTGGTGTTTGCGGGGGTCGGTGTAGTGTTCGGGAATGCCTAAAGCCGTCAGAATCTGCGGCCATCTGCCCCGTGCCGCTGCTTTGAGGTCATCAAGGCGGCCGTAGGACGGTTTTTGTTTGTCTGTTCTCATGATTTTGCCTTTCCAAAGGCTGTAATCAGCCCGCCCTAGCGGGAAAACGTCCGCTAGCGGGTCTGAATTGCAGAATTTAGGGGATTTAATCGAAAGGTAAGGGGTCAGGCCGTCTGAAAAGCGAAAGGCCGTTAAAACGCAGTTTTGGGCGTTTTCAGACGGCATGGCCGTTAGTCGGGGCGTGCGGTCAGACACACCGTCCACGCTCCGCCTGCGGTTTGCAGCAGGCACAGGCGGGCATAATCGGGGCGGTTTGCCAGTGATGCAGCGTATTCGGCCGCTTCTTTGGCACTGTTTGCCTGATACAGAGTGCATAAAATGCGGATAGTCATACTCTGCACCCTCCGACTGCCTGTAAAAGCTGCTGCTCACGCAAGGCCTGCTGGTCTTGCTCATGCACCCGAAACACCAGCCACACGCCTGATGTGTAAAACATACCGAAGCGTACGTTAGGGTAGGCTGTTACCAATGCCCGCAAGGCGGCATAGGCGCTTTCATGGCTGGTGTGTTGGTGTTGCGGTACGACACACAGCGGCTTTGGCGCTCGCTGGTGTAAGTTGACGGTATTCATTGCACAGCCTCCACCTGCTCGAAAAAGCGGCATTGCAGCGCTGTTTTGCCGATAAAGCGAAAATGGCGGTACAGCTCCTCGGTTCTAAGGTCAATATCCCGATATATCGGGTTATCGCACACCAGCCGCAAGCCTTTTAGGGAAAGACAGACACGCCGCAGCAGGATAGCGCCCGTGTCAAGGCTTTGCAGCAGGTACACGCCCTCGCCGATAAAGCCGCCGCAGGGGCGCAGGCCTACTGTATCGCCGACATGGAAAGTCGGTAGCATACAGTCGGATTCAAGCGTATAGGTATGCAGGGAAACGCCGCAGAAGTCGGTAACGGGAAGCGCAGAAGTGGAAAAGACAGCCTGTTTCATGCCGCACCTCCCGAAACGATACGGGAAACCGCCCATGTATCGGCTGCGGTCTGCTGGATATTGAAGCGGTAGGCCTGCGCCAGCCCCATTTTGCGGGCAACAAAGCGCTGCGCCTCGTCAAGAGAAGAGAAATTGCGGATAAAGTGGGTAATCAGTGGGCGTGAATAGCCCTTACGGATTTTTGCCATGATGATATGCACCTTTTCGGATTGGTTTTTCAATCCCGCTTTCACGCTGTCAAACGTGTGGGAGGGAAACAAAAGGCGGGTTGACAGACTGGACAATCCGATTCCAGCAGGCGTAAAGCCTCCCGCCCCCTGTTTCCCATTGGAAAAGGTGCAACAAGGGAATGCAAACGAATAGCCGCAGAAAAGGCGGCTTGTTTGCCGGATTGTATTAGGGCTGTCAAACCCTGCTGCCCGATTGAGGGCTGCGGGTTTATTCTGCGGCTGCGGTTGGAATTTGTCAACCGCCGATTTGCCGACAGCGGCGAGGCCGTCTGAAAACCGTTGTTTTGTCGTAATTTTCATGTATAATGCCCTTTCAATTTGTTGTATTGCTTTCGGGGCTTTGCCCCACAAGGCCGCCACCCCCCTTAAGAGAATGGCGGCCTTTCCTTATGCGGCCTGCTGCGCTTCAAGCTGCGCCGCTGCTTCTTCGTATTGAATGCGGTAGGTGTCGGACTGATAACGGCACAAATCCCGTTCTAATTCGGTCAATACCGCTTCTGCGGCTGCTGCTGCCTCTTTATCCAGTTCCATATAGTCAAGCTGTTGCCGTGCTTCATGGATACACGCCAGCAGGTAATCAACGCTTTCAGTCGGTACGCAGTCTTTGCCTAACAGGTCTTCTTCGCCACCGCTGGTAATGGCGGTAATTACGTCATGATTTGCCAGCAGGGCAAACAGGCCGTGGCTTTGGCGGCGGGTACAGTCTGATTCGGTTTGTTGGACGGTTTCGCTTAATGGGGAAAATTTAAGTTTCATGGTATAGCTCCTAAAAAAGTAAAAGAAAAAATTAATGCTGGTGTTGGTTGCGGCTGGCGGCTATGCGTTTGTCCAGCCATGCCTGAATGCCGTCAGACGGCCACGCTACGGCATTTGCCGCAAGGCTTACACGCATTGGAAAATCAGGGTCAAAACGTGCCTTGTCTTGCGGATTACCCTTAGCGTAAATCGCTGCACGGCTCAAACCTGTAATGCTCATTACGTCAGGTAGGCGCAGCATTCGGATTTGAATATCAGTCATTATTCAGCCTCATTCAGTCGTATAAAGAAAAACCCTGTGCCTCTCTGCTGGGTTGTAGCAGCAGTGAACACAGGGTGTATGGTAGTGAATAGGGAAATAAAATTTAAGGAAGTAACGGCGTTACTTCCGGAAATAACGCCGTTACTTCCTATTTTATTTTGCTTCTATGTTCTTGTATTAATTCATCTATCCATTTTTTGATTGTTCTTTCGGATAAAGATTGATTCGGGACTGAAACCCTCCGTTTTTCCCGTTTTGCCACAAGAACTTTTCCATCGTACGAATCTTGAATTCTCTTAATCAAGGCTGTTTTTTCGCCCCGTTTGAACAAACCGTTAGGCGAATTGTTCAGATGTTGGCGAATCAGTGGCTTGGCAATGTTTTCTTTGAATTCTGTCTTAAATGCTTTACTGATGCCGCTTTGTCTTGCTTTTTTACTCTGTTCGGATTTTTCAATTTTTTTGCCGATAGAAAATACGGAATAGTTCCCTAAAATATTGGCGGCTCGTGCCAGCAGATAAGAGGTATCCCGTAAAACATCAAACATTTCATTAATTGAGTTTCGGCTTACTGCCCCTGATAATATGCTTTCAGCGTATCCAATAATAACCATTGCGGCTGCACAAAAATAATACAATCCTTGGAAAACGCTTTCATCTGCTTCAAGTTTCTTCAAATAATAGATGCTGCCATATTCGACCCCCTCCCACAGGTTTTTTCTTAAAGAATCCGAAACGATATTTACCCCTGAATCATCGGTATCTATGATTAAGCCTAATTCTTTATAATATTTTTCCCGATACTCATAGCCGAGAGTGCAGGCCGCCCTGTAATATTCCAAGCAATCAAGTAGCACCCGATACTCTAGCTCTTTGATTTCATCGGCTGTAACCTTGATTTTTTTGAATATTTCAATAATATTCAGATAACTGCCTAGAATCCTTGGTTCTACTTCCAAGTCAATCAGTACACGTTCATACTCTAGTAAGCCTTTCATTAAATCCCCCTGTTCAATTTGTCGGTTTGCTCAATTTGTCTGCATTGCAGTTTTCAGACGGCCTCACAGCTTGGCTTGCAGGCGGGCGATTTGCTCTTCTGCAAGTTCTCTTTCGGCTTGGCGGTAACGCTCGTACAGCCAGCCTGAATAGAAAGCCATCATTTCAGCCCTCCGCTCGAATAAATCAGAGCGCATATAGGCTTTATCTACGCCTTTGGGCTGGTGTGCTAGGGCTTGTTCTGTCAGTTCGGCTGAATAACCCTGTTCCATGCACAGCCCTTTCATAAAACTTCTAAATCCATGCGGTACAGCCTTGCTTTTGCCCTCGTGTTTGCCGTCATAGCCCATTGCCGACAGCAGCCGCCCAATGGCCGCACCCGATATAACCGTGCCTTGTCCGCCGCCCCGTTTGCTTTGCGGAAACAGATAGGGCGTATGGCCTGAATGGGTGTGTAATTCTTTGAGTAACGCAACCGCCCAATCAGACAGCGGGATTTTTACGGCGTTTTTCATCTTCATGTTTTCAGCAGGAAACAGCCACACACGGCCTGTCAGGTCTATATCGCTCCATTTGGCAAGGCGCAGGGCTTCGTTTCTCATGGCGGTTAACACCAGCAACAGCAGGGCATAGCGGGTTACAGGTTCGCCGCCGCATTGAATAAAGGCTTTGAAGAATGCCACGGTTTCAGACGGCCTGATTGTCGGCTGGTGTTCTGTCTCGTGTTGAATCAGTAATACAGACGTATTGACTGCCCGCATCAGGTTTAATTCCACCAAGCCTGCGCTGGCGGCATAGTCAAACACCATGCTGGCTGTCTGCATAATCTTGGCTGCTTCGCCGCTGATTCCCTTTTCATTCAGTGATTCCGCCAGCCGTACTATATCGCTCCGTTTCATTTCTGCTATCGGGGTGTGTTCAAACAGCGGGTACAGATGGTTTTTCAGGCGTGATTGATGGTTGCGGCGGGTCTTTTCTGCTTTGCCGTGCTGCCAAGTGGCAAACCATTTTTCAGCCACGGCACAAAAGGTATTTGCTGCCGCTTCCCGTGCCTGCTGTTTTTGCTGCTGCTTCATGCCCGCAGGGTCTAAGCCCTTGGCAATATCGGACAAGGCTTCATCACGGACTGCCCGTGCCTGCGCAAGCGATAGTTTCGGATAGCTGCCTAGGTTCAGTTCCCGTTGTTTGCCCGCATGGGTGTAGCGCAGCACAAAATATTTGCCTATCCCTTTGGCTGTCTTTCTCACTACCACCGACAGGCCGTTTTCGTCCAAATCCGTGAATCTCATTTTGTTTTTTTCAGGCGGTAGTTTTAAGTTGTTGATTTGCTTAACGGTAAACATGCGCTGCAAAACCTTTAGGGGTAAAAATTAGGGGTAATTTTTCAGGCTGAAAATTTTAGGGGTAATGGATTTTAATTCAATAAAATCAATATATTATTTATATTCAGAAATCGAAGAAAGCGAGGATTTGCCCCTAAATCAGGCTATTTTAGGGGTAACGTCCCCCTGAATCAGACTGTATCATCAATCGCAAAAATAGAAAATACCCCTAAAATTACCCCTAGTTTTTATGTGGCTGCGTGTGAATTTCCGTAGATTGGCGTAGAAAATAAAAAAGCCTTTCGTTGGCTGAAAGGCTTATTGGATAAGGGATTGTGTTTATCGTAGTAGATGGGGGTAGATTAGCTGAAACAGCCTATTTTTTGAGGGTTGGCCTCGCCAACAGGAATCGAACCTGTATTTTACGCTTAGGAGGCATACGTTCTATCCGTTGAACTATGGCGAGGGTGAAACAGTCAGGCAGCGGCGACGATAAACGATAATATGCCTGCTGCAATCAAGGGGCCGACGGGTACGCCGCCGGTGAAGGCGACGCCGATAACTGTGCCGATCAGTAGGCCGGTTACCAAAACCGGTTGTGAGGACATCAGCGGCAGGCCCCGTCCGGCAATCCATGCGACCGAAATGCCGACGGCAACCGCCGCCAGCATTTTGAAGTTTAAAAAGGCGGCGAAGCCGGGGATTTGGATTTTTCCCGATACCAGCGGACTTAATACGCCGATAGTCAGCAGGATAATGCCGAGGGAAAGTCCGTATTTCTCGGCAAAGGGAATGTATTTTGCCAAGGCGGTCTGCTGCATCAGCAGCAAAACGGTTGCCGAAACGGTGATGGAACTGTTGTTGCTCAATACGCCGAGCAAAATCAGGGTAACCAGAAACAGCGGGACGAAACTGAGGTTCATAAGCGTTGCGGTTTCTTACGATACACGGGCCAGAGACTGTTCGGCAAGGCCGCGCATGGCTTGGGTAATCTCGTTGTCGGGTAATATTGCCAGCGACTCGATGGCTTTGTCCACTGCTTTGCGGGCTTCGGCGATGCAGTAGGGCAGCGCTTCGGAATTGACCACATGGCGGTGGATTTTGTCAAAATAGCTGCGGTCTGCGTGCTGCAGGGCGTGGCGGACATCTTCGGCGGCAGCCTGCGAACCGTTGTGCATCAGATAAATCAGCGGCAGGGTCGGCTTGCCTTCGGCCAAATCGTCGCCGACATTTTTGCCGATTTCTTCGGTGTCGCCGGAATAATCCAGCACATCGTCAATGATTTGGAACGCTGTGCCGACATACATCCCGTAGTCTTTCAATGCCTGTTCCTGTTCGGGCGTTGCCCCGCCCAAAATAGCGCCGACACGGGCGGCGGCTTCAAACAGTTTGGCCGTTTTATACTGAATAACCTGCACATATTCTGCTTCGGTGATGTCGATATTGCCGATGTTCATCAACTGCATCACTTCGCCTTCGGCAATAATATTGGTTGCGTCCGCCATCACTTCCAAAATCTTCATGCTACCCGAACCGACCATCAGTTGGAACGCACGGGTGTAAAGGAAGTCGCCCACCAACACCGCAGCGGCATTGCCGAAGAGATTATTGGCAGTTTTACGCCCCCGGCGCAGCTCGCTTTCGTCCACCACATCATCGTGCAGCAGCGTGGAAGTGTGGATAAATTCCACCATCGCCGCCAGCGAATACAGCTCGTCGCCGTCATAGCCGACCGCCTTGCCCGCTAAAATCGTCATAATCGGACGCAGCCGCTTGCCGCCGGCGCTGATGATATACGTGCCGATTTGGGAAATCAGCGCCACGTCGGACTGCACGGCACGGTTGATGACCACATTGACTTTGGCCAAGTCGTCCGACAGATGTTTTTGGAAATAAGGCAGGTTTTCAAGCATGGCAGAGTTTCTTCAATTCACGATAAAACGCAGCGGGAGATTATAGCAGCAAAGACGGCTTTACACATCTTTTCAGACGGCATTTTTTTAGCGGGCAACCGCTTCAGGCCGTCTGAAAACCGGTTTCGCTGTAACCGTGCAGCCGCCTGTTGCAGCGAAACACCAATCCGCCCGCCGCCGCCAATAAACTTTTGACAATACAGAAAAACAAACATATAATTCTCGGTTCGCACAATCAATGTGCGCATGATTAACCAAAATTCTCATGGAGTTGAGTATGTACGCGGTCGTAAAAACCGGCGGTAAACAATACAAAGTTACCGTTGGCGAAAAATTGAAAGTAGAACAGATACCAGCCGAACTCGACAGCCAAATCGAACTGACAGAAGTTTTGATGATTGCTGACGGCGAATCTGTAAAAGTAGGCGCACCTTTTATCGAAGGCGCAAAAGTAACTGCTAAAGTAGTGGCCCACGGTCGCGGCGAAAAAGTACGCATTTTCAAAATGCGCCGCCGCAAACACTACCAAAAACGCCAAGGCCACCGTCAAAATTTCACCCAAATCGAAATCGTGGCAATCGCCTAATTTTGAGCAAATTTAGGAGTATTTAAAAATGGCAAGTAAAAAAGCAGGCGGTAGCACCCGCAACGGTCGCGATTCAGAAGCCAAACGCCTGGGCGTTAAAGCCTACGGCAACGAACTGATTCCGGCAGGCTCAATCATCGTCCGCCAACGCGGTACCAAATTCCACGCCGGCGACAATGTAGGCATGGGCAAAGACCACACTTTGTTCGCCAAAGTTGATGGTTACGTTGAATTCAAAACCAAAGGCGCGCTGAACCGTAAAACCGTCAGCATCCGCCCTTACACCGGTTCTGACGAATAATCCGCAGCGATTAAAAAAAGCCGCACTGTTGAGTGCGGCTTTTTTGCGCTGGTCGGAATGACGGGCGTGTTGAGTTTGGAATGTGCCGGCAATTCGGTTGATTGATTATAGTGGATTCACTTAAAAAAGAGAACAAGGCAAGGGGGTACAGTTATGATGTGAAATTCACCGAACCTGTGCGTGCTGTGGTACGCACGCTACGCCAAACTCAGTAGAGTGCATGCCTAAGCATGCACGGGTTCGTGAAATTTCACATCAATTATGTTGGTGCACGACCCAACCTGCGCCCCGTACCCGTACTCTTTCTTAAGTCAATTTACTATAGTGGATTAACTGAATAATCCATACCATTTAATCCGGTACTTGTAGGGTACGCACCAAAGCACGCACTTTATGTCGAAGCCGTCTGAAAATCTGATTTTAGCTTTGCAGAAACTCGCTTTGCTCGTTTTGGCGAAACCTGCGGTTTTAGCTGCGCAGAAACTTGCTTTGCTCGTTTTCAGACGGCATTCATGTGGAGTTTAAAGAACACATGTGTACTTGGGGCAAGCACGCTGCACACCGTTCCCCGTCCCGCTGGCGGGAAGGATGGTTCACTTGGGTTGTATATTTTTTTGGTTAACTCACTATAAATCCCAACAAATCAAGCGTTCTTGTTGGGTAAAGGCACACTAAGCAAAGCCGTCTGAAAACGAGGGTAACGAGTTTCTGCGTAGCTAAAACCTGATTTTCAGACGGCCTTTGTGTTTTATCTTATCAGCCCGGACGGCCGTCTTTTCTCGGCCGCAGCAGCCACGGGGCGTATTTCCATGCGTAGAGCAGTAGGGCGGCGGCGAAGAGGGCGGCGGAGCAGCGGATGCTGTGGGTGTAGGCGGTGCCGCTGACAAAGGTGGCGAGTATGCGCACCAGTGTGGCGGCAATCATCAGCCCGAATGCGACGGGTACGGATTTGGGCGGCGGATAGATGACGTTGCCGGTGTGGCCGAGCGCCGTGCGTGCCATCATGCCGAGGGTCAGTACGCCGATACCGCCGACACCGATCAGGTGTACGCCCAAATTGAGCCATGCCGGTTTGAAATAGGCAATGCCGACGGCGAGCAGACCCAAGCCGGTGAAGGCGTAGCCGGCGAATAAAACCCACAGCATGGGTTCTTTCAAGACATCTCGATACCACCAGCGGTACACCTGCACCAAGCTGATGACACCGGCAGCGGCGGCAGCAAGGGCGGCGAGGGGCAGCAGGATTTGGTGTGCCATCAGCATGGCGGTAATCATCGGCAGCCACAGGGCGGCGTGGGCGACCCATTGCGGGCTGGGGATTTGCGGCACGTTGAGCCGTTTGGAGGTGAAAAAGGAAATAATTCGGGTGCCGATAAAGCCGATAAAGCCGGACACCATAATCAGGCCGGATTGCAATCCGGTCAGCAGGGCGGCGGGGTCAAACGGGTTTAAATGGCGGTGGAACACGGCGTGTGTGCCGCCCAAAACGAAAATGGCGAATACGGCAACATAGTTGCGTTTGTTGCGGGTACGGAATACCGGTAATGCCATACAGAATGCGCCGTACCAGAAAAACAGCGTGCCGAATATGCCTGAAGCGGCGGCACCCCAGCCGGGAATAAAGATGCTGAGGCGTGCCAGCAGCCAGCAGGCGGCGAGACCCGCCAGCATAGCGCCTCGGGTGGGCGGCTGTCCTGTCCAAGTGGCGACGGCGGTCAGCAGAAAGGCGATAACCACCAGTCCGGCGTAGCCCCAAATCATTTCATGGGCGTGCCAGTAAAAACCGGGCAATTCGGGCGTGCCTTGGTAGCCGAAGCCCCACAGCAATACCGACAATGCGCCGTACAGCGCCGCCAGCAGGTAAAACGGGCGAAATGCCATGGCCCAAACGGGGTGGCGGAAAAAGGTATTCATGGTGTGTGTTCCTTGAATTTTTGGGATTTATCGTGAATGCACTTTAGTCAAGATACGGCTCAATGGCGGGAAACAGTTCCCGTTCTTCAAAACGGGCATGGTCGCGCAGGGTTTGGGCGAAATCTGTGTTCCACGCTTCGCTGTCGTAGTCGGGCGCAGCCATTGCCGCACGCAGTTTGGCGTGGTCGTGTTCAAAGCGTTGGCGCAGCTCGGGCGCAATATGTTGCCAATGCGGGGCGAACTGTTGCTCCTCCTCTTTGAAATGTTCTTTTAATTCAATAATGTGCGGTTCGATTTCGTGGCGGTGGTTTTCAGACGGCATACGCAGAATACGCACGCACAAAGCCAGCGAGTGATGATGTTCGCGGGAAATCTGAATCAGTTTCGGGTGGCGTTTTAAGGGTTGCATGGTGCACCTTTTGTGGATTTGTGTTGGATTATTTAATAAGTTTCATATATTATGAAACTTATTGCCGCATGAAGTCAAACCGGCAACTTGCGGCAAGCCATAAATAATAGAGAGAAAAGCCATCGGAACAAAAAAAGCGCAAGCTGCGTTTTGCCGCCGGTGGCAAAAAGAGACGGATTTTACAAGATGTATTTGACGCAACATACCGATTACGGTTTGCGGGTGTTGATTTATACCGCCATCAACAATGATGCGCTGGTCAATATCAGCACCATTGCCGAAACCTACAATATTTCCAAAAGCCATTTGATGAAAGTGGTAACCACTTTGGTTAAAGGCGGTTTTTTGTCCAGCGTGCGGGGTAAGGGCGGCGGCTTGAAACTGGCGATGCCCGCCGAAAAAATCAATATCGGCGCTGTTGTCCGCTATCTCGAACCCATGCAGGTAGTGGAATGTATGGGGCAAAACAACGAATGCCTGCTGACCCCGTCGTGCCGCTTGGTCGGCATCGTGAGCGGGGCGATTCGGTCTTTTTTCAATCATTTGGACGGTTTCACGCTGGCCGATTTGCTCAACAAGCCGACTTACGATTTACTGTATTTCTCAAAAATTCCCATTAATGCCGAAGAATAGCCAAGGGTGCGGGTAAACAGGAGCGGCGCATTGAACCGCTGTTTTCAATATTTCCATGTTGCCTGAGCGCAACCCACCGATTTTTTTACAGGCCGTCTGAAAACCCGATTTTCAGACGGCCTCGGTTTGTTTTTAAAAAACTTTGTATGTTATAACAATATGTTGAAGCAATAAGAGCAAGCTAATCAAACCCAAAACCGGCTGTTTGACGTAAACGCTTATTGAAAAAAATTTTCATAAATGCGAAAAAAGTTTGCAAATAATAATAATTGCTATTACCATACGCAAACTATGAATAATCAAGACCGAATTTTCAAACCCACAGTTGTCGCCTTAGTCGGATTGCTGCATATCGGGCTGGTGGCGCTGCTGTGGCATCAACGCGAGCCGAAACTGGCCGAACTCGAGCATATCGAGTTTTTCGACATGGGCGGTATGGAAGCGGGTGGCGGCGGTTCGGAAACGCAAGAGCCGGTTGCGCCGCAGCCTAAGCCCCAGCCGAAACCGCAGCCCGAACCGCCTAAGCCTAAAGTCCAGCCCAAGCCTGAAAAACCGGTTATCAAGCCGGTAGTAACCAAAAAGGCCGAAGCGGATATCCGTCAAAAAGAAGAGAAACCGATTGAAAAACCGAAACCGGTTGAGAAAGTCAAACCAGAGCCGGTGAAGCCCAAAGTCGAGCCTAAGCCTGAACCGAAACCCGAACCCAAACCCGAGCCGAAAGTAGAAAGCAAACCTGCGCCCAAAGCCGAAGCCGAGCCGAAAGCGGCGGCTAAGGCCGAAGGCAGCGGCGGCGGTGAAAGCAAAGCCGCTCATGCCGACAGCAGCAAAGGTGCGGGCAAAGGGCAGGGCGATGCCGCAGGCGAGGGCAGCGGAAAAGGCGAAGGCAAAGGCGGTCACGGCAGTGGCAGCGGTTCAGGCAGCGGCGACGGACCGGGCAGCAGTCGCAGCAATCCGGTCAGCGCTTCCGGTTCGATTCCGACCCCGCCGTATCCGGCATTGTCGCAGGAAAACGAAGAAGAAGGCACAGTGGTTTTATCGGTATTGGTTGCACCGGGCGGCAAAGTGGCATCGGTGGACATTGCCAAGAGCAGCGGCTTCCCGCGCCTTGACCGTGCGGCGAAAAAAGCGGCGCAGTCCGGCCATTTTTCCGCTGGTGTGTGGACGAAATTCCGTGTGCCGGTACGGTTCAGTCTTCCGTAAAACGGCAATATCGGGCAGCGCTGCGTCTGCATAATGATAGAGAAAAGGGAAAAATCGTGGCAGATATGTTTTTTTGGGCAACAGCCTTGTCGCTGCTGCTGTCGGTTGCCTTGATGTTGTGGGGCGTTGTCCGCTTTATGGTGCTGGTTGCGTCCCAGCAGGATTTTTAATTTTATTTTTTAACGAGTTGGAAAAACAATGAATCTTGGAATGGTTTTTGAAACAGGCGATTTTGTCCTGATTAGCGTGTTTTTATTGATGCTGCTGATGAGCGTGGTTACCTGGAGCGTGATTATTATCCGTCTGGTCAGCTACAGCAAAGCCAAAGCAGGCAATGCGGCGGCCAAAAAAATCGTGATGGACGCTTTTACCCTGAACGAAGCAGCGCAAAAAGTCGGCAGCATCAACGCCCCGATTGCCCTGCTGACCAAAGAGTCGGTGAGTGCGTTCCAAAGCTACCGCCAAGGCGGCAAAGGCACGCTGGCGACAGCGTTGCCGCTCAACGAATATCTGGTCGGCAGCATTCACAACAGTATGAGTCAGATTATGCGCCGTTTTGACGGCGGCATGACAGCGTTGGCATCCATCGGCGCAACCGCCCCGTTTATCGGCCTGTTCGGTACGGTATGGGGCATTTACCATGCCTTAATCAACATCAGCCAAAGCGGCCAAATGAGCATTGCCGCCGTGGCCGGCCCGATCGGCGAAGCCCTGATCGCCACCGCAATCGGCCTGTTTGTCGCCATTCCCGCCGTATTGGCATACAACTTTCTTTCACGCAGCAAAAAAACGCTGACGCAGGATTTGGACGCTTTCGCCCACGACCTGCATGTGCGTCTGTTGAACCAAAAGGATTAAAATTATGGCATTTGGCCCGATGAATTCCGGCGATAACGAGCCGATGGCCGACATCAACGTTACGCCGCTGGTCGATGTAATGCTGGTGTTGCTGATTGTGTTTATGATTACCATGCCGGTTCTGACCCATTCCATTCCACTTTCCCTACCGACTGCTTCCGAATCAGCGGCGAAAAAAGACCGGCAGCCCACCGATCCCCTGCGCCTGACCATTGATGCCGACGGCAAATACTATTTCGGCGCAGAATCCGCCACCGGATTGAGTTTGGAAGAAGTGGCAGGCCGTCTGAAAACCGCCAAGGCGGAAAACGAAGAAACGATAGTCGCCATCGCCGCCGATAAAACAGTGGAATACGACTACGTCAATCAAGCCTTGGGCGCAGTCCGGGAAGCCGGAATCAGCAAAGTCGGTTTTGTAACCGAAACCAAAGCAAAATAAGCCGGACAGCTTGAGCCATGCCGTCTGAAAACAGGTTCTGCAGTGCAGAATCGGATTTTCAGACGGCATTTTTTGTTGGTGCGGAACGGGAATTGGTTTGAAAACGGTATTTTTGGGGTCTGGCGGGCGTGTTGAGTTTGGAATGTGCTACCAATTTGGTGGATTTACTATACATTTTGAAAAGCGGACGGAATTTATCCATCATACCCTATCTTCAGCCGCCGGTCAGCGCCATTACCCGAATGATTTTTTTGGGATTTTCGACAAATTCGTGTTTTTCGGGTTTGCGTAACACGGCTTGGCGGATATGGTGGTCGAGTTCGTTGTCGCTGCAGCCGCTGCGCAAGAGTTCCCGCAGCGGGGCTTTGTCTTCTTGGCCGAGGCAGAGGTGGAGGTTGCCGGTGGCGGAAAGGCGAACCCGGTTGCAGGTGGCGCAGAAGTGTTGGCTCATCGGGGTAATCAGGCCGAGGGTGAAACCGTTGTTGCTGCTGTGCCAGTAGCGTGCAGGGCCGCCGCCTATGGTTTCTTTCAGCGGCAGCAGGTCGAATTTCTGTTGCAGCTCGGTTAGGACGGGTTGGAGGCTGACTTTGGCGTGGGCTTGGCCGGTTGCGCCCAGCGGCATGGCTTCAATCAGGTTGAGGATAAAACCGTGGCGGATGCAGAAGGCGACCATGTCGTCCAAGTCGATGTCGTTGATGCCTTTGAGCGGCACCATATTGATTTTAATGCGTTCGAAACCGGCGTTTTGGGCGGCTTGGATGCCTTCCAAAACCTGAGGCAGACAGTCGCTTCCGGTGATGTGGGTAATGCAGTCGCGGCGCAGGCTGTCGAGGCTGATGTTGAGCCGTTTGACACCGGCGTTGCGCAGGGCTTGGGCGTGTTGTTTGAGTTGCGTGCCGTTGGTGGTGAGCGAAATGTCTTCCACGCCGGGCAGGCGGCTGATTTCGGCGGCAAGGTCGGCCAAGCCTTTGCGCAACAGGGGTTCGCCGCCCGTGAGGCGGAAGCGTTTGGTGCCGAGGCGGGCAAAGGCGGCGGCGACACGGGCGAGTTCTTCAATCGTCAGCCAGTCTTTGGGAACGGCAAAGCCTTTAAACCCTTGGGGCAGGCAATAGGTGCAGCGCAGGTCGCAACGGTCGGTTACGGAAATGCGCAGGTAATCGACTGTGCGGCCGAAAGAGTCGGTGAGCATGGCGGCGGTCAGTAGCGGGGCATGTCGGGGGCAATCTGTTTCGCCCATTCGTCAATGCCGCCTTGGAGGTTGTAAAGATTGTCGAAACCCGCATCGGCCAGATACATGGCGGTGTGCAGGCTGCGGATGCCGTGGTGGCAATAGACGACGATCGGCAGACCGTCGTCGGGCAACTCGTTGTGGCGCAGCGGAATCAGATTCATCGGAATATGCAGTGCGTCGGGCAGGGCGCAGACGGCGGTTTCTTCATCGGTGCGCACGTCCAGCAGATGAAAGGCCTGACCTTGCTGTTGCCAGCGTTGCAGCTCGGTAACGGGCAGTTGGGTAATGTTCATGGCGGTGTGATGTGTGTGTGAAAGGGTGGGACAGGCCGTCTGAAAAATGGCTTTGGGTTATTTCACAAAAATATTATATTGTTAAACGGTTTTCAGACGGCCTTGGTGTCGGTGGTCGGTGCCGCTTTAAAAATCAAAGTCGTCAAACGGATCGGCGGCGGTATCGTTCAGCGGCGCAACGGCGGTGTCGAACAAGACTTTCTGCTGCACTGTATCGCCGTTTTTGGTCAGCAATACAGCGTGCTGCACCGGCGCTTTGCCGATAACGGCAACCAGTCTTCCGCCGTCTTTAAGCTGCGCCAGTAGGCTTTCGGGAACGCTGCGCAGCGAGCCGCCGACATAGATTGCGTCAAACGGGCCGCCTTGCGAAGGTTCGCTCAAACCATTGTTCTGCACATAGTCGATGTTGGCGAAATCCAAGCCGTCCAACACGGTTTTTGCCGCCTGCTGCTGCGCATGGTCGCAGTCGCAACTGACCACTTTCCCCGCCAGTTTGGCGAGCAGGGCGGTGGCGAAACCCGAGCCGGTGCCGATTTCCAACACGGTTTCGGCGGCGCTTGGTTTCAAGCCTTGAACCAAGCGGGCAACGACTTTCGGTTCGAGCATTTTGCCGCCGTTGGCCAGCGGAAGTTCCAAATCGGAATAGGCCAATCCTTGGTGTTCGGGCAAAACAAACCGTTCGCGCGGGATTTCCATCAGTGCGTCCAACACATCAAAATCCAACACGTCCCACGGCCGGATTTGCTGTTCTACCATATTGAAACGTGCCTGTTCAAAGTTCATCGTCTGCTCCGTTGCTCAAAATAATGTCAAATGAAAGAATAATTATAATCCAATTATCGCCGCTTTGCTGCTTTGATGCCGTCTGAAAACCGTATTTTCAGACGGCCTGACGAGCGTGTGCCTGCGTCAGCATTCGGGCAAGCTGCGCCAGATAAACCGCATCGGTGTCGTCAAACTGTGCCAGCTTGTCGTCGTCGATGTCCAACACGCCGAAACATTGCCCGTCTGCATCAAACAGCGGCACGACGATTTCCGACTGCGACAGCGACGAGCAGGCAATATGGCCGGGGTGGCGGTTCACATCTTCCACCACCACCGTTTCCCTCTTCTCCCACGCCTGACCGCACACGCCCTTACCGAAACCGATACGGGTACAGGCCAGCGGCCCTTGAAACGGCCCCAAAACCAATTCGTTGCGCCGCCGGTCAATCAGATAAAAACCGACCCAAAACCAGCCGAACGTTGCCTTCAAAACCGCCGCCGTATTGGCAAGATTGGCAATCAGATCGGTTTCGTCCGCAATCACACATTCAATCTGCGGCAAAACTTCCCGATAACGTTCCGCCTTATCCGCCGCCGTAACATTGACCGTATGCATATCGTACCACCTCAAACAGAAAGCCCTGATTATAGAGAAATCCGTCGAAACCCGAAAGCGCAGCACAAACACTTTTCCCATATCGAGGCCGTCTGAAAAACCGCCCCGCCGCAAACGAATCTTGCATATCGCCGCCATATAAACTACACTTCGCAACAAACAACCAAAATCATCCGGAGCATAGGAAAATGTATCACGAAATCGGCATGTGGGACCAAAAATGGGTCATCGGCAACTGGAAAATGAACGGCCGCCTGCAAAGCAACAACGCCTTGATGCACCGCTTCCGAGTGATGCCGACCGCCGAAAAAGTCCTGATCGGACTGGCGGCACCGACCGTTTATCTGCTGCAACTGCACAACGCCATGCAGATTGTGCTGAACAACCGCATTCTGACCTGCGCCCAAGATGTCAGCCGTTTCCCGAACAACGGTGCCTACACCGGCGAAGTGTCCGCCGAAATGCTGGCCGACATCGGCACAGACATCGTCTTAATCGGCCACTCCGAACGCAGTCTCTATTTCGGCGAAAAAAACGAAATCCAACGCCGCAAAATGGAAAACGTCCTCAACGTCGGCCTGATTCCCCTACTGTGTGTCGGCGAAAGTCTGGAAGAGCGCGAAGCCGGTAAAGAACAAGACGTTATCGCCCACCAACTCTCCATTCTCAAAGGCTTGGACACCCAAAATATTGCCGTCGCCTACGAGCCGGTATGGGCCATCGGCACCGGAAAAGTCGCCACAGTCGAACAAATCGCCGATATGCACCGATTTATTCACAAAGAAATCTTGTCTTTGTGCGGCGAGTCTGTTAAAATCCGCATCCTTTACGGTGGAAGCGTGAAAGCGGAGAACGCCGCAGATATTTTCGCCGTGCCTCATGTTGACGGTGCGCTGGTTGGCGGAGCTTCATTGTCGTACGACTCGTTTACCGCCATCATTGATGCCGCACAAGCTGCGTAGAGAATTATGGAAGCCTTTAAAACCGTTATTTGGATTGTCAATATCATTGCCGCACTGGCTGTTATCGTGCTGGTGTTGCTGCAACATGGCAAAGGCGCAGACGCAGGTGCAACCTTCGGTTCGGGCAGCGGCAGCGCCCAAGGCGTATTCGGCTCGGCCGGCAACGCCAACTTTTTAAGCCGCACAACCGCAATCGCCGCTACAATTTTCTTTGCAACCTGCATGGCAATGGTGTATATTCACTCCAACACAACCCGCCACGGTTTGGACTTCAGCAATGTCAAACAAAGCGCACCGGTTCAGACCAAAGCAGTTTCGGATACCCCAACCGATACCCAACCTGCTGCACCGCAACCTCAGCAGCAGTAATACAGTTTAACTTTAATGCCGACATGGTGGAATTGGTAGACACGCTATCTTGAGGGGGTAGTGACCCTAGGTCGTTCGAGTTCAAGTCTCGATGTCGGCACCATCAACAGAAAAACCGTCTGATTTTCAGGCGGTTTTTTTACATCTAATACCGTCTAATCCAATCGACCAAACCCCCAACCCGCAAGGCTTTCAGCCTGATTGCCTGCTTTCCGATTTTCTATTTTCAGTCTAATATCATCTAATGCCGTCTAATTGAACCAAGCATAAATTGGGGGTATATTTGGGGGTGTCTCAAAATACCCCTGAAAAAATACCCCCAAATGCCCCTGAACGACCGACAAATCAAGAATGCCAAGCCCGCCGATAAGCCTTACAAACTGGCAGATGGCGGCGGCCTGTATCTGGCTGTTACCCCATCGGGCGGGAAGCTATGGCGGCTGAAATACCGCATCAACGGCAAGGAAAAACTACTATCAATCGGCAAATACCCCGCCGTTTCGCTGGTAGAAGCCCGTGAAGCAGCCGACAACGCCCGTAAAAGCATAGCGGCAGGAATAGACCCCGCCGCAGCCAAGCAGCAGGCCAAGAAAGAGAAACAGGCGGCCTTGCTGAATACCTTTGAGCATTTGGCGAGGCAGTGGCACAAAGACAACCTGCACCGTTGGAAGCCCAACCATGCCGCCCGTATCATGGCCGAGCTGGAAAAAGACGTTTTTCCGCAGCTTGGGGATAAGCCGATTGACGAAATCAGAGTAGCCGACGTGAAAAACCTGCTGGCGGATATTGTCGGACGGGGTGCAACGGTTACGGCGGAAAAAATCAGGCAATGGATAGGGGCAGTGTATCAACACGCAGCCAAGCTGGAGCTGACCGACCGCAACCCAGCCGCCCCGCTTAGAGGGCATTTTGAGAAAAAAGCGGTTAGCCATATGCCCGCCTTGCCCCGTGAAGAACTGACGACGTTCTATGCCGCTTTGTTAACCGCCGACATCGACCATAAAAACCGTATAGCCATGCTGCTTACTATGCTGGTGTTTCCCCGCAATACCGAACTAAGAGGCGGGCAATGGCATGAAATCGACTTTGAAGCCCGAACGTGGACAATCCCCGCCGAGCGCATGAAGATGAAACGCCCGCACATTATCCCGCTGGCCGATTGGCCGCTTGAACTTCTGCAAGAGCTGCACGGCTTGAGCAGGAATACTCCGTATCTTTTCCCCAGCCGCACGCAGACAACAGGTTTTATCAGTGATGCAACATTAAGCCGCATTATCGAACGCATGGGCTATAAAGGTCGGGTAACGCCGCACGGCTTCCGCAGCCTTGCCAGCAGCATACTGAACGAGCAGGGCTACAACCCCGACGCAATCGAGCGGCAGCTTGCGCATGAAGAAAGCAACCGAATCAGAGCGGCATACAACCGAGCCGACTATATGGCGGAACGCAAAGAAATGATGGCATGGTACAGCGACTATTTGCGTGAACGATACCACCAAGCCCTAGCCATGCTGGAAGCAGACGGCGAAACAAAGGACGTCTGAAAATGCAGACACCAGCCGCCTGCTGGTGTTTTATTTCCATTCCCTAAATGGGAAATAAGTGTATAATTCCCAAAAAAGGAATACAGCAATGCAAATCTTAGGCAAGCAGAAAATAACCGCATTTATGGCAAAACATGCCGACAGCCGTAAAGCCCTGACAACATGGCTGGCAGATGTAGAACGTGAAAACTGGCAGACATCGCACGACATTAAAGCCGTTTACCAAACCGCAGATTTTCTAGCCGATAACCGAGTTATTTTCAACATACGGGGCAACCATTACAGGCTTGTTGTCAAAGTCCGATACATTAACGGCATTGTAAGAATCGAATGGATAGGTACACACGCAGAATACAGCAAAAAGGAATTTTAAAAATGGATACCGTGAAAATTATCAAGACCGCCCAAGACCACGAAGCGGCATTAAGCCGTTTAGATGAATTAATGGATTTAAACCCCGCCCCCAATACAGATGATGATTTAGAGCTGCAAGCCTTAGCCGCCCTTATTGCCGCCTATGAAGAGAAACACCACAAAATCAATACAGACACCATTACCCCGCTTGAAATTATTCATTTCCGCATGGAACAAAACGGCCTGACCCAAAAAGACATGCAGCAGTATCTAGGCAGCCCAAGCAAAGTAAGCGAAGTATTGAGCGGAAAACGCCCCTTGAGCCTTACCATGATTAGAAAGCTGCATCACGGCTTAAAAATTCCAGCCGAATTGCTGATACAGCTTTAAACAGAACCGAGAACGTAACGGAAATCAGCCATTGCATAGGTTGGCCGTCTGAAACAAGGGGCTAATGCAAACGCATAGCAAACGCAGGGAGCAAACACCAGCCACGCAGCCGGTGCTTTATTTGGCCGTTATACGCTTTTATACACCGTTTGTATAATCAGCCATCGCAGCAGTCTAATAGCGTTTTATCCCGTCTGTTGCCGTCTGAAAACATCACGCATATAATACCTAGAATTACATAGGTATTAACGGATATGCAGCCATGAAATACAAAAGCGAAGTTTCCGAAGCCATTCACGAAACCATGCAAGACCTGCACGAAGCAGGAGCGATAGGCACCGCCACTATGCGGAAATTTGATAAATCATGCCTGACCCAAATAGAGCCGCTCGCGCCCGCCGACATCAAAGCCATCAGAGAGCGTGAAGAGCTGACACAGGCCGCCTTTGCCATTCATCTGAACATCAGCAAAAACAACATTTCCGCATGGGAGCGGGGCGTAAAGAAACCCAGCGGCGCAGCCCTAAAACTGCTGACCTTGGTTAAAAACAAAGGCATTGAAGCCATCGCATAAGCAGGCCGTCTGAAAACCCATATTACCGCCCCGAATTTGAAGCACAAGGCACATTGCCCCGCTTGGTGATACCTTTTCCCTATCATCAGGAAAAAGGCCGTAAAAACGGCGTTTTGGCGAAAATATAGAAACACATGAATATTGTAATACATTGCATTAATTACTACATTGAAGTATGATTAATACGAACAGAAAAAGGTAATTGCATGTATACCATTGTTGAATCAGTCTCATTCAAAACCAAGGCTGCTGATTTGTTCACAATAGAACAGCGTTTGGAGTTTTTTACATACTTAGCCCTTAATCCGCTTGCCGGTGATGTTATTCCAAATGGTGGAGGGTTACGCAAAATCAGATGGAAATTAGCAGGACGAGGAAAGAGAGGAGGAGTTAGGGTTATCTATTTCAATATGCTTTCAGACGGCTTTATTTACGTTGCCGACATATACAGCAAAAGCGAAAAAGAAAATCTAAGCCCAAAAGAAATCAAAGCATTGAAAGGAAATAAATCATGAAACAAGCAGAACAAGCCTTGTCTAAAGCGTTTGCCAATATCGATATAGACGCTGTAACAGCCGCTGTTATTGCAGACGACCCGGAAGCTGTCGTTATTATCAACAGTCTGAAAGAGGCCTTGCAATGCGCCAAAGACGGCATTATCGGCCGTATTACCGAAATCAATATCAGCCCAGCCGCCCAAACCCGAAACAAAACAGGCCTATCGCAAGCTAAATTTGCCGCCGCCTTGAATATCAGCCCTGCTACTTTGAGGGCGTGGGAGCAGGGGCGGCGTATGCCCAGCGGTGCGGCCGCTACTCTGTTGAAATTGATTGATAAGCGGCCGGAGCTGCTGAACGAGCTGTAAAGGCAGGAGAGCCTACTAATTCACTACTACACCAGCCAAAAGGCCGCAAAGTTTCCCCGCTTTGCCGGTGTAGTAAAACAGGGGAAATATAAGGCCGTTGTTTAATGCTAATCGATTCTTTCGCAGGATTGAGCGTAATACATCACACACCTAGATATTTAAACACCCCAAAGCAACTAGAACTGTTTGGAGATGAAAGAAAAACGATAACAGATACCCTGAAAGAAGAGCTGGAAAAAATCATTAAATTGCTTATAGAAATTGTTACAGCACGACTTTCCCCATTTGATGGCAATTCAACGCCCCCTATCGAATGGCAAAGAAAATTATCACTATGCGCCTATTCGATTGTTTTGGGCATACTGACATTATCCCCGCTAAAAAACGGCAGGCAGCCGACAGTAAAAACCGAATTAAGGCTGTTTGACCAAGGCATCAGGAGGCAATTAGACGCATGGGAATTAATGAAAATCCCCATATCAGAGCAGCAGCGGCAAGAGCTAAAAGAAATGCGAGCTATAGAAGAAAAGCGGCTGACCTACCTAGAATGCCTACCTACACACGGCACATTTGGGCGTGAAGTACAGGCAATCAAACGGATTATGGCGGCTGTTTACTATCACTTGGATATAGACATCAGTTCAGTAAGAATAGGTGTTATTTCCAACCTGTACGACATCATTCAACCCATTGGAGAATTAAAAGAATTTCCCGATTATCAGTTTTTCAGAAAACACATTGCAGCCAATAAAAACGGCATTAAGCAAGAAATAGACCATTTGAAAACTCAAATTGCAGAAACTGAAAAAACCGTAATCATCAAAAAAGATAAAACCGGCATCAGGATAACGCCAAACATTATCAAAAGCCGAAAAAAAACCGCCAGCATAGCAATACCGGCGGGCAACTATTCCAATACACAAAGCAATATTCATCATGCCATAACGGCAAATTGATTAAAAATACCAAACGCCCATTGCGGGCGTTTTTTTGCATTATGCGAAAACATCATTTTTTCTTCATTTTCAGATAATTTCAAAACACCGGAAATTTCCCGTTTCCGCATAACAGCTTATTCATCAGGAAGCCCCATAATTACCCCATCGAAACCAACCCGATAGAAAGGGGTAACAGCATGACAAACACAATCCAACGAGCCGAAGCAGTCGCCCAAACATTCGGCGTTTCCAAATCCACCGTATGGAACTGGTGCAATCCCAAGAGCCGCCATTACCGAGCCGACTTTCCCAAGCCCTTTAAAATTTCCGCCAATGCCACAGGCTGGCTAGCAAGCGAAATAACCGCCTATATCGACAAACTGGCCGCCGAGCGTGTAGGAGCGTAACCATGCAAAACAAAACCGCCCGAAACACACAAAGCATTTCAGACGGCCACACACCAGCAGGCCGCCATCATACCCAATTTGCCCCTGATTCGCAATGCAGCGAAATCCTAGCCGTCTTGAAGAGCGGGCAGAGCCTGACAAGCTACCAAGGCGCACAGATGGGCATTATCGGTTTTCACGCCCGCATCAAAGAGTTGCGGGATGCCGGTTATCACATCGCCTGCACCATGCAGCCGCACATCAACAAGCACGGCAAAACCGTTAAACGGGGCAGCTTTTCGCTGGTGTCGGAGAAAGGAGCGGCCGCATGAATACCATTACCCTGAACTATCACGATACCCCGCTGACGACCAACGGCGAAGCATGGTTCAACGCCACCGAAATAGCGGCCATGTTCGGCAAGCAGGTTTATGAATGGTTACGGCTACCCGAAACCGAGAAATACATAGCCGCCTTGTGCAAACGTGAAGAAGAAAAACAGGTAATTTCAAATACGGGATTTTCCCGTATTACAAAAAGCAGCTTTATCAGAAGCAGGCGAGGCAATAACGGCGGTACATGGCTGCACCCGAAATTAGCCGTAGCCTTTGCCCGCTGGTGTAACGTGGAATTTGCCGTATGGTGTGATGAACAAATCGATACCCTTATCCGCCAAGGCAAATCATGGCAGAGCGAACGGGAGGCGAGCAAAATCGGCTATCAAGTGATGAGCGAAATCCTACAGGCGAAACGGCAGGCAGAGGGCAAAGCCACGCAGAGCCACCATTACAGCAACGAAGCCTTATTGTGCAACGAAGCCCTGACAGGCCGCCGCCAAGCCCTAGACCGCAACAGCCTGAACCAACACCAGCTTGCCGCATTAGCCCGTTTGGAAGCCCGTAACGCCGCCCTAATCGGGCAGAGCATACCCTATCAGGAGCGAAAAGCCTTGTTGTTCAAACTGGCCGCACCGTATAACCCCGCTTTTCAGACGGCCTGCAAGCCAAGATAAGCCCTGATACCGTCAAGCACCCGCTGAAAATCGTCATGATTCATTGGCGGCGACAGATATTCACGACCGTTACGGGTTTTTCTATGGAACTTATCCAAGCGGGCAAATGAGACCGTATAGAGCATATCGCACTTTGCCCATACTTCCACATCATCAGTTTCAAGCGGATTTGGATTTTTGGACAGTTTGATATGCCACGGGCAGACAGGATTAGGCGGGGTAGTAGAGAGCGGCACAACCGCACAGAGCTTAGAACCATGGCGGGCAGATGGAGAAACCACCACCACGGGGCGAACTTTAACCATTTCGGGAGCGACAAAACCCCTGAAATCGCAGCGTAAAACATGGCTTTGTTTAGGGTAGTAAAAATCAGGAAGCGGCATAAAGCACCTTTTCGGGCAAGCAAAAAGCCGCAACAAGGCGGCCTGAAATGAAAACACCCCGCTAGGCTTGCTAATCGCTTTGCGGGGCGACTGATTCAACCTTTCGGGAATCAGATTCCTACCGGTATGGCTACCGGAAACATGCACATTATGCCCGCCGCAACCGGAAATGGCAAGTATAACCAAGCCTATCCCAGTGTAACGCAGAGCATACAGAGAGCCTAACCCGCTTTTCAGACGGCCTTAGCCTGACCCGCCAAACTAAAACCCCAACCCAATCAACACCTTTGCAAATTCCCGCCGTGCAGCCCTTGCAGCAGGCGGCGCAATCGGGCAATAATACGGCTGTCTGTTCGATAGCAGACACCAGCCGTGGAAAGCTGAACAAACAGGCAAGCAGCCGCCCAAATCCATCAGGACAAAGCGGATTTTTTACGCTTGCGCTATCCCTTGCATTATCTCTTTCAATGGTAGGCAGGGGCAAAGTAAGGCCATGCCTTGCCGGTTCTGTTTGCCGGTTTTCCACCCTTTGCCCTTTGCCCGCCGCCCGCAGCCGTGGAAAGCTGTAGCGGCATGATTAAGCGAAACAGAAAGAGAGCATCACATGAATACCCATCAAACAGCGGCCACGCCCGCCATCAGCGCAACCATGCGCCCCAGCATTACCCAACCCCTGTTTCAGCCTGTCCGCCACCATACGGCAGCCTAAGCCCCAAACCATTTGACAAACCGAGCATTGAGAATTACAGTAGCGGTTCTCTCTAAATCGAAAACCCAAATCAGCAGGGTAAACGCTGGTTTTTTATCGCCATCTTTTCAGACGGCCGGCAATTTCCCGACCTATGCACAATCGTAGGCACAGCGAAATTATCGGACGGCTATTCAAGCTATGGCGGTGTCTGCTAACCGTAAGGCGCAGGCTGGACTTTTCGACCAGAGAGAGCACCGCCCCCTAATGGGCTTCTCAATCTCTAAAATCGGAAAACATCATGACTTCAAAAAACCAAATCCCCAACACCCAATCCCCAAAAACCCACGAAGTAAGCGAAGAGCTGCTGGCACGCTTGAGCAATGCCGCCTATTTTCTTGAAACGGCAAGATACAACATCGCCCGTTCTTATATCCCTGTCTTAAAACATCTGCTGCAACACAATCAAACCTATCTGGCTGATAACCTGCTAGACGCACTGAATGACTATCTTATCGAACTGGAACAACACAACGGCGAACAGGCGAGCATAGACATCAACGAACTAATGCACGGCTGATTTTTCCGCCCCTGCTATTGCTGATATGCGTTACAGCAGGGCAAAACCACATCTTCAATTTGGCGGGCGTGTTTATAAGTGATTGATTTTAATCAGCACCAATCAGCCCGCCCGAACATGGGAAAACCATCATGAAACCCACTATCAAAATCCTGTTATTGCTTTCCGCCTTTGTATGCCTGCACTACTGCACCGCCCCCGCCGTAGCAGAGCCGCAGCAGAGCGTAGAAGAAGCCGCCCAAGCCTAACCCCTTGGACTGGACGGAAAACCCCACCGCAGCCATCGTTTACGAGCCTGTAAACGATATGGAAGGAGAACAGCCATGAAATCCCAACGCTTAGACTTTACCGCCGTGAAGCAGCAGGCACAGGGCAACTGGCGGGCAATCCTGACCGCCTTAGGCATACCCGCCGAGAGTCTGACCGACAAACACCAGCCTTGCCCCGCTTGCGGCGGTAAAGACCGTTTCCGTTTTGACGACCGCCACGGCAACGGCGGCTTTATCTGCAACCATATGGACGGCCTAAGCGGCGACGGCTTCACGCTGTTAATGCACGTTTACGGCTACACCTATCCCGAAGCAGTAAGAGCCGTAGCAGGCGTGTTGGGCATAGATAAGGCAGAACCCTACCGAGCCGCCCCCTTGCCGCCTACAGCCCCCGCAGAGCCGCCCCAAGACCGCAGCGACAAACTGGCCGCCGTGTGGCACGCCGCCCAAGAGCTGCAACACGGCGACCCCGTAACCCAATATCTGGCAGGGCGGGGCTTGGATATGGGCAGCGAGCTACCGCAGTCAATCCGCTATCACGCAGCCTTGCCCTATTGGGTGCAATGTTCGGACGGCTGGCAGGAAACAGGCCGCTATCCCGCCATGATTGCCGCCATAACCGAAGCAGACGGCACATTAGCAGGCCTGCACACAACCTACCTCAAACCCTGCTACACCCCGCCCGCAGGCGACAACGCCGCCCATGCCTTGAGTCATACCAAACTTAACGCCCACCACCCCGAAACAGGCGCATTATTGCCCGCCAAGAAAATGCAGACCCGTTTCAGCGGTATAGGCTGGCTGACAGGAAAGGCGGTAAGGCTGTATCAGCCCCATCATGGAGAACTGTTGGTGTGCGAGGGCATAGAAACCGCCTTAGCCGCACGGGAGCTGACAGGCTGGCCGTGTTATGCCGCCTTGAGTGCCAACGGCATGGCCGCTTTCCAGTGGCCTGAAAACCTGCAAACGCTGCTGGTGTGTGCCGACCATGACACAGCAGGCCTAGCCGCCGCCGAGAAGCTGGCAAGACGGGCAAAACTGGCAGGCCTCAACGTCTATACCATGACCCCGCCCAATCCCGATACAGACGCACTGGATTTACTCAACGCCCGCAAAGCCGCAGAGCAGGCAGGCGGCATAGATGATTGAGACGGACAAAGGCCGTCTGAAAATCACTTCCAGACGGCCAACCCCAGTTGCACACCAAATTCATAGAAAACTCAAGAAACGAGGATATTATGACTAAAAACACCAACCAAAACAAGAGCCAAGCCCCACATTTGAAACTTTTAAAGGGCAATCCCGCCCTGATTGAAGAATACCGCTTAAAGCCCCGCTATGAATGCACCGCAGGCGGCGTGAACTATATCGCCATCGAAACCGACAAAGAGGGCAACACCAGCGAAAAAGCCCCGCTGCACCTGTCCGACCCAATCCGCCTGATTGGCCGAGGCACAGACCACAGCGGCAACCATTACCGCATTATCCAATGGCAAGACCGCATTACCCGAGCCAAACGCACCGCCGCCCTACCCATGGCAGAAATCGGCACACAGCAGAGCTGGCAGAAGCTGCAAGGCAGCGGCATAGCCATCAACAGCCAACGCCGCAAACGGGAGCTGCTGGCCGACTATCTGCAAACCGAGGGCAAACAAACCCCCTATACCGTAACCGACAAAAGCGGCTGGTGTAAAACCGCCTATATCCTACCCAACGGCGAAATCATCGCCCCCACCGACAGCGACAGCCCCAACATCATCTACAACGGCGACACCGCCCACGCCTATCAGAGCAGCGGCACGCTGGAGGAATGGCAAACCCACATTGCCCGCTATGCCGCAGGCAACAGCCGCCTATGCCTGATGATTGGCGCAGCCCTTGCCGCCCCGCTGCTGCACCTGATGGGCATGGAATCGGGCGGCTTCCATCTCTTCGGCGACAGCAGAGACGGCAAAAGCACCGCCGCCAAAGCCGCCCTAAGCGTATGGGGCAAACCCGCCGAGCTGATGGCAAGCTGGACAGGCACATCACTAGGCTTCAGCAACCTAGCCAACGCCCGCAGCGATAACCTGTTAGTCTTAGACGAAATCGGGCAGGCCAACCCCCGCCATGTATCGCAAACCGCCTATGCCGTGATTAACGGCGTTTCCAAAATCCAAGGCGCAAAAGACGGCGGCAACCGAGACATCAACCGTTGGCGGCTGCTGCTGCTTTCCACCGGAGAAAAACCGCTTGATATGTTTCTGCACAACGCAAAAGAAGACTGGAACGCAGGCCAAGCCGCCCGCCTACCGTCTGTCCCTTCAGATGCAGGGCAGGGCAAAGGCATCTTTGACACCCTGCACGGTTACGACAAAGGCAGCCACCTAGCCGAAGCCATTACCCAAAACGCCGAACGCTATCACGGCACAGCAGGGCGGGCATTTATCCGCCTGCTTACCGACAAGCCCGACACCATCGCCGAAGCCCGCCACCTGCAAGCCGGCTTTATGGCAACCCTACCCGATATGGACGGCCAAGCCCGCACCGTTGCCACCCGCTTTGCCCTTGTCGCCGCCGCCCTAGAGCTGGCCGCCCGCCACGGCATCACAGGCATTTCAGACGGCCTAGCCTTTCCCGCCGTCAAACAATGCTTTGATGATTGGCTGGAACGCAACGGCAGCGGCAAATTTGAAGACCGCCGCATTATGGAAAACGCCCTAGCCTTTGCCCAAATCCACTTTGACAGCGGCCGCTTTGTTTCCCTGTCCGCCGCCCAACCATACGACCTACCGCACAACTTCGCAGGATACCGCCGCTTTACCGACAACCAAGACGAAGACCAGTTCTACATTGTCCCCAAAATCTTTCTAGAAGAAATATGCCAAGGCTATGACAAAGACAAAGTATGCAGCGTTTTACATCACGCCCGCTGGCTGGAACGCAACCAAGCAGGCAACCGCTGGAAACACCAGCTAAGAGGCAAAGGCCGCCTGTACAAATTCAAGGGCAAACTACCGCCCGAAGAGCTGGCAGAAGAGCAGCCGTAAACAGCCAAACCTAAGAGCAGCGGGGATTTCCCCGCTTTTTTCATGCCCACCCAAGCCCGAAAAACACCCCCGAAAAAAAAGTGCATATATAAAGAACGCAAAAACAGCGGTTACAGCGGTTACATAACAAAACTTAACTATGAAAACCCTTATACCATAAGGCTTACAGCGGTAACCGTTACAAAAAAAAGCAGCGGTTACCGAGCGGTTACAGCGGTTACACATTTAAAAACAAAGATTTATGGAAAGGCGTAACCGCTGGTAACCGTTGGTAACCGCTAATGTAACCGCTAAAAAACGTTAAGAAAAAAATTAAACCGTTTAAAAACAGAAGATTATTTGTAAAGTAACCGCGTAACCGCTGTAACCGCTGGTGTTTCTGTATATATACACTTTTTTTATTGCCGTTTTTTTACCGCTTTTTTACCGTTTTCACTATCAACACCGGCAAAGGCCGTCTGAAAACCTGTCTTGCAGCATGGCGGCTAACCCCTACATTTCATTACTTTTCAGACCCCATAAAAACTTGCAGCGCAGCACGGAAGCCGTACAATGGCCTATTCAGCAACAGGGAAACCCAACATGGCACGACCAAGCGAACTAACAGCGGAGCTTATCGCCGCCGCACAAACCTACATTGCGAACCTACCCGCAGGCGAAACCCTACCCACCTTAGCAGGCCTAGCCCTATACCTAGGCAAAAACCGCAGCACACTGGCCGAATATACCCGCCAAAGCCCCGAAATCGCCGCCGTAGTAGAGCAAGTGCAGACCATGCAGGAAATGCGCCTGATTAACGGCGGATTAACAGGCGAATATAACGCCGCCTTTGCCAAACTGCTGCTTACCAAGCACGGCTACAGCGACAAGCAGGAAATCGACCACACAGGCGCAGCCGTCAGCCCGCCGCCGCCATTGAGCGCAGCCGAAATGATGGCCTTATTGGAAAAAGCCAAAGAAATCCTATGAGAGAACAAACATGACCCCCGAACAAATCCGCACCATACGGCACACCGTCAAACTGACCGGCCGCCACCCACTGCACACCACCACCCAAACCGAATTTGCTCGCCTGCTCAACACATCGGCGCAAACCGTCCAATCATGGGAGCAAGGCCGCCGCCACCCCAGCGGCACAGCCCTGAAACTTCTGCACCTGCTGCACCAATCCCCCAAACTGGCCGAACAGTTACAGACCATCTGAACAGGCAACACTTTCCAAATTGGAAAATAACCGCCCTGCAAGCCGTCTGAAAAACGGGTAAAAAAGTAATCACGGTTTAATCACGATTTAATCACTTTTACCCCCAAAAAACGGGTAAATCTGAAAACGGGTAAAAAATTAACCACGGATTAACCACGGATTAACCACGGATTAACCACGGATTAACCACGGATTGACCACGGATTGACCATTTCCAGACCAAAAAAACCGCTAATCTACCCCTGCAACTATCACACCAAGAAATTTTGACTTTGACAAAATGGGGGTATTTTTGGGGGTATTTTTGAATTTAACCAAAGTTATATTGTTTAATAACATATATTTATTTCATTAATTCAAGTCTCGATGTCAACCGTCTGATTTTCAGGCGGTTTTTCTTTATATGTGTAGTCGGCAGGCCGTCTGAAAACCAAGGTTGGGCAACAACCAAATGAACTGCCCCCCAATACTTGGACAAGTTAAGAATCTTTCTCAAACAGCCTTTTCAAGCTGGGTTCTGTAGCCGACAGGACTCAGCTTTTTTAAGTTTAAACTAATCCGCTCATGATTGTAGTAACGTATGTAATCATCTATTACCTCTGTCAGCTCTGCCACCGACAACGCACCTTCCTGATAGAAGCTCTCTTCTTTTAATGTACCGAAGAAACGCTCCATCGGCGCATTGTCCCAGCAATTTCCTTTGCGCGACATGCTTTGCACCATTCCTTTCTCAGCCAGTTTCGCCCGATAAGCCCCGGTGCGGTAAAGCACACCCCGGTCGGAATGCAGCAGCGGCGTTTGGCCTTTCAGACGACCAAATGCTTTATCCAACATTTGCGCCACCATTTTACTGTTTGCTCTGCGGCCTAAAGAATAGGCCGCAATCTCCCGATTAAACACATCCAATATCGGCGACAAGTAAAGCTTCCCGTCTGTGCATTTGAACTCCGTCACATCGGTCAGCCATTTGTCTGCCGGTTTGCCGGCAGTAAATTCACGATTAAGAATATTATCCGAAGCCTCTCCTGTTACCTGCGGACGGTAGGCTTTTTTGCTGCGGACTTTGGCTTTCAGTCCCAACAAACCCATAATGCGCTGCACTTTCTTTTTGTTCCACGACAATACGGCGGCAATCCGCCGATGACCGTAGCGGCCTTTGTGTCGGCGATAGACTTCACTTACTGCGGTTTTGGCCGCCGCATCGGGATCGGCTTTGCCGATATGGTAATGAAAGCTGCTTTTGGGAATGCCGGCACTGTGCAGCAGATATTTCAGCGGGTGCTTCGCTCTCAACGTTTGAACGGTTTCGCAGCTTTGGCGGCGTTCTTTTCGTTGAGGGCTTTCATGTGCTTTAGGTAGTCGTTCTCCGCCCTCATGTAACGTAACTCTTCAATCAGTTCCGCCCGGGTTTTTTGGTGGTCGGGTTTGTCGGCGATAAACGGGTTTTTGCGTTTGGTCTTCATAAACGTAGCCTGCGGGTGTTGAAGTGCGGCGATACCGCCTTGCCGATAGGCGGCTATCCAACGGCGCAGGTGGGTGCGCGAGACGTTGAAGTGCTCTGCGGTGCGCTGTTGGCTGTGCACTTGGTGATAATGGAGTACGGCTCGGTATTTGAAGTGTAGGTTATATTTGGACATAAGAAAACTGCACCTTTTAAAGTTGGAGGGGTGTCCAACTTTTGGGGTGCAGTTCATGGTTTTCAGACGGCCTGTTTTGATACTTAACGGTCGCTGCGTTTGCGGAAATAAGTGGCAAATCTTGGTGTACCTTTTTTGGTAAAGCCACGATAGCGGTAGGTGATGACCGAGCCGACGGGTGGTGGGTTGAGGCGGTCGGCATCTTTGAAACCGCTACCGATTTTGAATTCGCCCAGTTGGTTTTTACAGCCGATTGCGCCCAGTTTGCCGCTGTTTTTACCTTTGCCTTCGTAGTGGCGGGTTACGGTGCATTCAGCATCCTGAATGCTTTTGAGTTTGAGCAGTTGGTCGCTGCGGCCGCCGGTATAGGCAAGATTGGGGTTGCGTAGCATCACGCCTTCGCCGCCCAAGGCTTCGATTTGTTTCAGGTATTGGAACACATGTTCCCGATTTTTGACGGGTATTTGTTTGATGATGACAATCGGGGCTTTGGGATGGGCGTGCAGCCATTTTTGCAGTACAGCCAGACGTTGGTAAAGGTTGCCTTGGGCGGCGGGTACGTCGAAAACGTGCAGTTTGATGTCGTGCCAACTGCTGTTGTGGCGGCGGACGGTGGCGGAAATGTGTTCAAACTGTTGGCGGCCGCTGTACAATTCGCCGTCCAGCGGATAGGGCGGAAAATCGGCGGTATAGCCTTGGGGTGGCGTGAAGGCGTAACCTTGGCGGCTGATGAGTTTGTTGCCGTCCCAATAGGCACGCACGCCGTCCAGTTTTTCGCTCATTGCCCAATGGGTAACATCTTGGGTGGTATATTGTTTGGCCAACAGAAAATCAACGGCAGTGGCGGGGGAGGCGGCCAGAGCAATGGCCAATATGGGGATTAGGGTTCTCATATTTCTCTCTTTTATTTATGTTGCTGCTTATTTTATAAAGCATTTTATGGTATAACAGGCCGTCTGAAAACAGCTTTTCCGGTAAGAGAGTGGATTTTTACCGGAATGTTGAGATGAAAACGACAATAAAAACAGGTATTTTTTATGGCTCTGCAATTTGAAATCAATGCGGTAACGCCGTTTCGGCAAAACTGTACGTTATTATGGGACGATGAAAGCGGCGAGGCGGTATTGACCGATGTTGGCGGTGATGTGCCGTTTCTGCTGCAAAGTGTCGCAGATAAGAATTTGAAATTGAAAGAAATCTGGCTGACGCACGGGCATTTGGACCATGCCGGCGGCGTGGTGGAATTTTTAAAACACTGCGATGTGGCGGTTTTGGGGCCGCATGAGGGTGATGATTTTTTGCTGCAGTCGCTTCCTGAAACAACCGCCCAATACGGTTTCCCCGTTTCGCCTGTGCCGCAGACCCGTTGGCTTAATGAAGGTGAACAACTGGCGGTCGGACGCTATGTGTTTGATGTACTGCATATTCCGGGGCATACACCCGGCCATGTGGTGTTTTACTGCAGCGAAGCAGGGTTGCTGATTGCCGGTGATGTCTTGTTTTACGAAACCATAGGCAGAACCGATTTCCCAAGAGGCAATCACGCCGATTTAATCCACAATATCCGTGAAAAACTGCTGACCTTGCCCGAAGAAACCCGTGTTATCGCCGGACACGGCAGAATGACAACCATCGGCCACGAAAAACGGCATAATCCGTTTTTGCAAGCATAAAAAGCATTTTCGGGCGAAGAAAACGGCAATGGGCAGATAATGTTGTAAAAAATACCAATAATCAGACGGCTAAGGCCGTAAATCTTGACATTTTTGCGTTAAATTGATAAAAAGCACACTATCCAGACGTACCGTGTGTATGACTGTCGAGAAATTTATTTAGCAAACGGAAACCAACCGCACCCGGATATTTTTTGAAAACAGGGCGGGAGAATTCCCAAAGGATATAACATCATGAACAAAAAGCAAATTTTCAAACTGGGTTTGTCAGTGTTGGCAGCCGGCCTGTTGGCTGCGTGTGCGACCAAAAGCCATGTAAAACCGGACGGTACAACCGACGAGCCGGTGTTCCCAAAACCATACTCGCTGACTTTCAATAACGACCGCGGTACATTCCCGACTTACGACGAACTGGATCAAATGCGTCCGGGTCTGACTAAAGACGACATCTACAAAATTTTGGGTCGCCCTCACTATGACGAAGGCCTGTACGGCGTGCGTGAATGGGATTACCTGTTCCACTTCTACACTCCGGGCGTAGGCGTTGATCCTGACAACACTTCAGGTGTTGAAGGCATTACTACCTGTCAATACAAAGTGATTTACGACAAAGACAAATTCGCACGCAGCTTCTACTGGAATCCGGTATTCCCTAAAGATGCCGCTTGTCCGCCACCTGCACCTAAAGCAGAGCCGCAAGTGATTATCCGCGAAATCGTGACTACACCGAAACGCATTCGTCAATAATCGGAAAAAATGCTGAAAAAACTGACTTTGGCGGCCACGCTGCTGCTTGGTATGGGTATGCACGCACATGCTGAAAACGATGCGGTAAATGCCTACATCATGTCTAAGAAAGTGATTGTCCATAAAGACAAAGCGGAATTGTGTTTTGCCGACGACAAACAGTGCCATCCGGTGCTGGTCGGTAAAACCACGCCCAGAGGTACGTTTGATTTAACGTTGATGAAAACCGAAAAACCCGGCTACGGCGGAGAAGTAATCGGCTTCAAGCAGGATAAGGATTTTCTGTTTGCCCTGCATCGGGTTTGGACTCGGATTCCGGCAGAGCGGCGTTTGGAACGCATTGCTTCGCCGCTGGTCGCTGATCGGATTATGACCAACGGCTGCATCAATGTTACCAACCCGGTTTACGATAAATTGCGTAACTACTTTGTGTTGGAAGTAATTTAAGGCCGTCTGAAAACGGGTATTGCTTAAGCAATACCCGTTTTTCTATGGGAAAAGAGTGGACGTTGGTAACGCTGTTTTCCATGGTAATCAAAAAAATCGCCACGATATAGTGGATTAACTGAATAATCCATACCATTTAATCCGGCACTTGTAGAGTGTGTACCAAAGTACGCACGGGTTCTGTGCATTTTATATCGAAGCCGTCTGAAAATCTGATTTTAGCTGCGCAGAAACTCGTTACCCTCGTTTTCAGACAGCATTCATGTGGAATTTAAAGAACACGTGCATGCTTAGGCAAGCACGTTATAGTGAATCCACTTAATAAACCGTACGATTTTCAAACATACTTGTCATTCCGACGAAAGTCGGAATCCATCTGTCAGATTCAGAAACCGTAAAGAAAAACAGTTACCTAATCCGCCGAAATGGATTCCGACTTTCGTCGGAATGACGGGCATGTTGGGTTTGATATGTACTGGAAATTTGGCTAATTCACTATACACACCGTTCCCCGTCCCGCTGGCAGGAAGGGTGGTTCTCTTGGGTTGTAATATTTTTTGGTTAATTCACGATATAGTCAATCCACTATACCCTTCCAAGCCCAAGCTACGCCTGATTTTATATGGAAAATAAAGTATTTCCGCAATATATCGGTTTGTACCGAATTCCTCTATAATAAAGGTTTTCACTGATTTTAACGAATGCGGGAAGATGATGGATTTGGAAGTCAAACGCCGTGAAACGCAGGCCATGCTTGATCAGGCCGAATTATTGTTCAACGAACAGCAGTGCCGTGCCGCACTTTTGCGCCTTGCCAATGAAATCGGCCGTGATTTGGGCGACAAATATCCGCTGCTGTTGCCGGTGATGGGCGGGGCGGTGGTGTTTACCGGCCAGTTGTTGCCGCTGTTACGCTTTCCTTTGGATTTTGACTATGTGCATGTTTCCCGTTACGGCGATAAATTGGCGGGCGGTGCATTTCATTGGAAGCGGATGCCGTCTGAAAATCAGATTAAAGGCCGCCATGTGGTGGTGTTGGACGATATTCTCGACGAAGGCCATACCATGTCGGCGATTTGTTCCAAGCTGCTGGAAATGGGGGCGGCGAGCTGTCGTTCGGCGGTATTTGCCAATAAGCTGATTTCAAAAGAAAAACCGATTCAGGCGGACTATGTCGGCTTGGATGTGCCGGACCGTTATGTATTCGGCTACGGTATGGATGCCGCCGGTTGCTGGCGCAATTTGGGCGAAATCTACGCTCTGAAACAAGAATAAAACGGTTTTGTTTGCAATCAGGTAGAGCGGTTTTTATCTATTGCTTTGTAATCAAAAAAATACAAGCCTTGCCGGATCCGCTGTCTGCAAAACGGCGGTCGGCGGGCAACGAGAATAATACAAATGATTAGTTTGCTGGTTATCACACACGAATCTGTCGGCGAAGCCTACCAAGGTTTGGCACGCCATTTTTTTGCCGGAGGATTGCCTGATTATGTGCAGATTCTCGGCGTACAGCCCGACGAAGATCAAGACGACATCATCAATCGGGCGATTGCGTCTCTGCAGGATTTCCCGCCCAACCACGGCGTATTGATTATGACCGATATTTTCGGTGCGACCCCGTGCAACGCTGCCCGCAGAATGGTGCGGGAAAACAAATCGGCGATTTTGACCGGCCTGAATGCGCCGATGATGATTAAAGCCATGCAGTATGCGCCGCAGGCAGAAGATTTGCAGGCGTTTACCGAAACCGTGCGGGAAGCCGCCGTAAAAGGGATTTTCGCCATTACCGCCAGACCCGACGATTTGCAGTGCTGCTGACTTGAGGCCGTCTGAAAAACGGGTTTGCGGTTGGAAAAAGTAGGGCGGCAAATCAAAACGAAACAATAGTGTTTATACAGTGCGACACAATACCGTATAACCATAAAAGTCCGAACCATACCGCCGATTTGGAAAGAAAATTTATGCTGAAACAAGAAATCGAAATCATCAACAAACTGGGGTTGCACGCCCGAGCGTCCAGCAAATTTACCCAAACCGCCGCCCAATTCCAAAGCGAAGTGTGGGTTACCAAAAACGGCAACCGCATCAACGGCAAAAGCATAATGGGCTTGATGATGCTGGCCGCCGCCAAAGGCTCGGTTATCGAATTGGAAACCGACGGACCGGACGAAACCGCCGCCATGCAGGCGCTGGTAGAACTGATTAACGACTATTTCGGCGAGGGCGAATAAAATGAGTATCGTGCTGCACGGCGTAGCCGCAGGCAAAGGCATTGCCATCGGACACGCCCATTTGGTTACCCGGGGCAGCGCAGAAGTGCCGCAATACGATGTTGCCGAAGAACACCTAGACAGCGAAGTTGCCCGCTTTGAAGCCGCCGTCAAGGCCACCCGCCGGGAGCTGGAACAGCTGCGTACCGCCATTCCCGAAAACGCCCCCACCGAATTAGGCGCATTTATTTCCCTGCACATCATGCTCCTAACCGATGTAACCCTCTCCCGAGAGCCGGTGGACATCTTACGCAGCCAAAAAATCAACGCCGAATGGGCGCTCAAACTGCAAAGCGACAAACTCGCCGCCCAGTTCGACAGCATCGACGATGCCTATCTGCGGGAACGCAAACAAGATATGCTGCAAGTCGTACAGCGTATCCACAACAATCTGGTCGGCCTGAGCAACGAATTAAACCTCGCCAACCACCTCTTCGAAGACACCATACTCATCGCCCACGACCTGTCGCCCGCCGACACCGTATTGTTTAAAGAACAACACATCATGGCATTCGTAACCGATGCCGGCGGCCCGACCAGCCACACCGCCATCCTCGGCCGCAGCCTCGACATACCGTCCGTTATCGGCCTGCACAACGCCCGCAAACTCATTACCGAAAACGAAGTCGTCATCGTGGACGGCATCAACGGCATTCTGATTATCGACCCCGACGAAATCATCTTACAGGAATACCGCAAACTCGAACGGGCCTACCGCAGCCACAAACGGGAACTCAACAAACTCAAAAAAACCGCAGCCACCACCGCCGACGGCATCAACATCGAACTCTCCGCCAACATCGAATCCGCCGAAGACATCAAAGCCCTGCACAACTTCGGTGCCGACGGTGTCGGCCTGTTCCGCAGCGAATTTCTCTATCTCAACCGCGACAACATGCCGTCTGAAGACGAACAATACGAAGTGTACAGCGCCATCGTCAAAAAAATGAAAGGCAAACCCATCACCATTCGTACCGTCGATTTAGGCGTAGACAAAAACCCCCGCTGGTTCGGCCAAAACAGCACACCCAACGGCAGCCTCAACCCCGCCCTCGGCCTTACCGGCATCCGCCTGTGCCTTGCCGAACCCGTCATGTTCCGCACCCAAATGCGAGCCATACTGCGGGCCGCCCAACACGGCAACGTCCGCATCATGTGGCCGATGATTACCTCCGTATCCGAAATCCGCCAATGCCTGACCCACTTAGAAACCGCCCAAAAACAACTCAAAGAACGCTTTGAAACCTTCGGCGAAGTCAGCATCGGCTGCATGATCGAAATCCCCTCCGCCGCCATGACCGTCGGCAGCATACTCAAACTCGTCGATTTCATCTCCATCGGCACCAACGACCTGATTCAATACGTCTTATCCGTGGACAGGGGCGACGACAGCGTCAGCCACCTCTACCAACCCAGCCACCCCGCCGTATTGAAAATGCTGCAACACATCATCCGCACCGCCAACCGCATGGACAAAAGCGTCTCCGTCTGCGGCGAAATGGCCGGCGACACCACCTTCACGAGAGCCTTACTCGGCATGGGGCTGCGCTGCTTCTCCATGAACCCCAACAACCTTTTGGCGGTCAAAAACATCGTCTTACACAGCGACACCATGCAGCTCGAAAACCAAACCGCCAAACTCCTGCGCAACGAAGATCCCGAAAAATCCGAAAAACTGCTAAAAACCCTCAACAGCCTCGAAATGGATGAAACCAAGGCCGTCTGAAAATATATCGTTCAAATACCGGATTTCTATGCCAAATTAGGATTAGATACTATAAGCCCCCCAACAAATCAAGCCTTATCCAGACACATTTTCGCATAGCGTTCTTCATTAAAGGGTTGTTGGTACTTCAATACAGATTGGGCAATGGTCACGAGTTTACGCATCAGAGCCACAATCACGGCTTTTTTCGCCAGTTTATTACGCTCCAGCAAGCGTTGGACAAACGGGCTGTAAATACTGTCTTTATGTATGCCGAAGCAAAACACCATCGCAGGCATATAGAGTATCTTCCTCAAATCACTCTGTCCGATACGGGAGATACCGACCCGCTTATCTACACTCGTTCCCGATTGTCTGACCATCGGGGTCAGTCCGGCGTAGGTCGCAGCAGCCCTTCCATTTTTAAACCGAGTGCCGTCGCCCAGTATGGCGAGCAGCCAACAGGCTGTGGTTTTGCCGATGGCGGGAATACTGCTCAACAGACGATGGTTGTGTTTCAACTGATCATCCTGTTTCACCAACTGATGAATATGTGTTTCAACGGTTTTGACTTCGCACTCAAGAAAAGCAATCAGACGTTCGGACGAAACCATTGCATACTCGTCCAACAGCATCTGCAGCCGGACTTTTTCTTTGGTCAGCGCTGCTTTTAAATGTTCGAGATGGCGAAGTTGGCGCAATAAGGCTTTTTCGTTATTGCCCTTCGGTTGCCACAGGTCAAATTCATGAACATAGCTTTCGGCTAAGCGGGCAAGTAATTTGGCATCCGCTTTGTCGGTTTTGGAACGTAAGTTCAAACCTTTGGCAAAGTTGGCGGCACATTTGGGATTAATCACGACTACCGAATGTCCGGCCGTATATAAGTATTCGCACAACCTTTCGTGATAGACGTTTGTCGCTTCCATCACGATATAGAGCGGCTTATCTGAAAAGCTGTTCAGCCATTCGCTCAAAGCAGCAAATCCTTGAGGATGGTTCTCAAACCGGTGGTGTTGATACACTTTTGCGGATTTTTTGACCGCAACATCGAACTTTAACTTGGCAATATCGATGCCGATAAAATAAAATGGGGTGTCCATCATGCTCCTAACCTTGTGAATGCAGACTATGCACAGCATGTCTATGATACTATTCGGGGTGTTTGGACATTGAAAACAGGCTTTTATCTACGTCGCGGGCTTTGAAGCCCAAGGTTGGCGTACAACTCTGTTTTCAATCCCGCCCCTGATAGCTGCTTCTGTCGGGGGCTTTTTATTTTATCTTGTGGTTGGTGTTTCTTATACAAGGTTGAGTTAGCGAGGCACGAGCGTAACCCAACAAAATCTTATGTTTCCAAGGTATTTTCAATCGTGTTGGGTCTCGACCCAACCTATTCCCTGTTTAAAAACCGTATGAATTATTCAGTATATTCACTATAGTTAAAACACTGAATTTTCTGTACAAGCCAGTAAGCTAATGCCATCCTTCCCCTAACCCCTTCCCGCCAGCAGGACGGGGAACAAAGTGCAGGTGGACCAATTTAGCTTGCCGATTTGTACAGAAAATTCGGTGTTTTAACTATATATAATACTGGCGAAAAAGAAAGCCGTCTGAAAACTGCGTTGCTGCGTTTTCAGACGGCCTTTTGTTATCCAAACGGTTTTGTTTTTCTCAGCTTTATTCAACCACGATTTTCGGGAAGCGGCTGCTGAAGTCTTTGCCTTTGTCGGATACGGCGAGGGCGAGTTGGAAGGCGGCTTGGGTATAGACGGCTTCGATTTGCGGCTGTTGTTCAAACAGGGCGGTGGCGGTGCCGTTGTCCATGGCTTCCCGTACGGGGAGGCTCAGGGGGAGTTGGCCCAAGAGCGGGACGTTGAGTTTGGCGGCGAGGTTTTTGCCGCCGTCGCTGCCGAAGATGGCTTCGCTGTGGCCGCAGTTGCTGCAGATGTGGACGGACATGTTTTCCAATACGCCGAAAATCGGGATATTGACTTTGTGGAACATATCGATGGCTTTGCGGGCATCAATCAGGGCGATGTCTTGCGGGGTGGTTACGACCACCGATCCGGTTACGGGGATTTTTTGCGACAGGGTCAGTTGGATGTCGCCGGTGCCGGGCGGAAGGTCGATAAAGAGGTAATCCAAATCGTCCCATTCGCTTTGGAACAGTAATTGCTGCAGGGCTTGGCTCAACATCGGGCCGCGCCAGACAACGGCTTGGTCGGTATCGACCAAAAAGCCGATCGACATTACCTGTATGCCGTTGTCGGCGGTTACGGGAATCAGTTTTTGGCTTTTTTGGTCGGGTTTGCGTTCTGCTACGCCGAGCATGGTCGGTTGGCTCGGGCCGTAGAGGTCGGCATCCAACACGCCGACACGGGCGCCCATTTTGGCCATGGCGGTGGCGAGGTTGGCGGTGGTGGTGGATTTGCCGACGCCGCCTTTGCCGGAGGCGACGGCGATGATGTTTTTCACGCCTTTGATGGTTTGGATGCCGGGTTGGACTTTGTGGGTGGCGATGTCGGTGTGTATGCTTAAATGAATGTCGGTTTCGCCGATTTGGGCGAACACGGCTTCTTGCACGAGGTTGGCGATGTCGCTGCCGATGTGGGCAACGGGAAAGCCGAATTGCAGGTCGATGTGCAGGCCGTCTGAATTTTGGCTGATGTTTTGAACGGCTTTTTCGCTGCCCAAAGTACGTTGTGTGGCGGGGATAACGAGGGCTTCGAGGGCGCTTTGTATGGCTGGGATATTCATGGTTTGCTCTGTTCTGGGTTTGTGTGGCCTATAAATCGGGACGTGTCGGCAAATTTCAAGTTTCGGGGCGGATAATGCGGGCTTCCATCACGCCCCGCAGGGCGTTGCTGATGCAGATGTGTTCGGCGTTTGCCAGCATGTCGGCGCTGATACGGCTTTCTGCAACGCTGTCTGCACCGAGATAATGCTGTGGATTATCCAGAATTTCCTGCCGCATCACGCCGTTGAGAATGTCCAAATCCAAGGCGGGGGTGTGCCATTGGCCGTTGATTTTGACAAACACGCTGCTTCTGCCGCCTTCGAGCAACACGCCGTCGGTATTGAACAGCAGGCTGTCGAATGCGCCGTGTTGCTCGGCGGTCTGCCACGCAGCGTCAAAAGCGGCACGGCGGTCGGTTTTGAAGCGGCGCAGATAGTCGCAAACGGGTAGGGCGTTTGGTGAGAGCAGCAGGTTTTGGATGCCGGAAACGGGCTGAATCGGTGCATGGCTGAAGCTGAGGCCGTCTGAATTCAAGCTGATTTTCAGGCGGCTGTTTTCAGACGGCATGGCGGCGAGATAATGTTCGATTTGCTGCACATAATCGCTTGGAAGCCGGAGGTTTAAGGCGTGGGCGGCGGTTTTCAGACGGCCTAAATGGCGGTGCAGCAGGCGGCATTGGCGGTTGCGGACGTTTAAAGTTTCAAAAATGCCGAACGGCGGCGCAAGCTCGGTCAGGAAACGGGCTTTCCAGCCGCATTCCTGATATTCGCCCTGCGGGTCGCTGTCGATAACAATCCCCGAACCGACACCGTACACACCATGATAAACGTCGGCCCGTTCGGTTGGGGTCAGGCTTAAGGTGCGGATAACCACGTTCAACACGCCTTCAAAACCCAAGCCGCTGCCGCAGGGATTGAGATAGCCGATGCTGCCGGTATAAAGCCCCCTTGCTTCGCTTTCCAATGCCTGAATAATCTGCATACTCATGCGTTTGGGTGCGCCGGTAATCGAGCCACAGGGAAATGCCGCTCGAAAAATATCGGCTGCGCCGGTTTGCGGCTGCGCCTGCGCACTGATGGTGCTGGTCATTTGCCAAACGCTGCCGAAACGGCTTACTTTCAGCGGTTCGGGAACACGCACGCTGCCGGTTTGCGAAATTTTGCCCAAATCGTTGCGCAGCAAATCGACAATCATAATGTTTTCGGCACGGTTTTTCGGGTTGCTCTGCAAGATTTCCGCCCGCTGCTCGTCCAAACCGTCGTGCAAAATCGGCGCTGTGCCTTTCATCGGCTCGGTGGTGATTTGGCCGTCTGAATGGATTTTGAGAAACAGTTCGGGCGAAAAACACAGCGTCCAGCCGGTTGCCCCGTTTTGATCGGGCAAACAGGTCAGGGCGGCGTAGGGAACGGGTTGGCGCAGGCGGCGGTAAAGTGCAATCGGGCTGCCGTAGGTGTCGAAATGCAGGCGGGTGGTGTAATTGATTTGGTAAGTGTCGCCCCGGCGGATGGCATCGTGAACCGCCGCCACTGCCGCCAGATAATCCGCTTCGTTTGTGGACGATTGCGGCGTGGAAATACCGGCAAGGCCGTCTGAAAATTGATTCAGCCAGTCTTCAATGTCTACCTCGGCGCAATCGGCAAACCAATGCACCGCCAATACTCCGGATGCGTTTTCAGACGGCATGCCCATCAATGCCTGACCGAAAGTGTAGTCTGCACACAACACGGCATGCAGCCCGCTTTGCCAGCCCTGCTGTAAAACGTTATCGAGAAGGTGTAGGGAATCCGCAGTCAGGAAACGACTGTCTTTATGATTTTGATAGCATTTTGTCCGACCCGAAACAGCATCGTCGAACACAGCAAAAAAAGACGCAGCCTTGCTGCAAATATTTTCATTATACATGGTTTTTACATAAATTATCAGATGACGGCGGAAAAATACCGGAAATGTAATTTTCTGTAGTGTTTATCGGCGGGGTATGCGTTAAAATAAACCCAGAAAAGACAATCATATCATTCTCAAACACCAAACAGGAGCAAATATGACCGATCATCAGTTGAAACCATTCGAAGAAATCCAGTTGGACGACAAACAGGACAAATTGGAAATTTTTGAAAAATCCGTTTTGGAACACGAAGGTAAAGGCGAAGCCGAAGATTCCAACCGTGCGCCGCTGCCGGAAAACTATCCGTACAAACACCGTATGCGCCGCAGCGTTTACGAAAAAGAAAAGCAAAAGCTGCAAATCGAATTGTTGAAAGTACAAAGCTGGGTTAAAGATTCCGGCCAACGTGTCGTATGCCTGTTTGAAGGTCGCGATGCCGCCGGTAAAGGCGGTACCATCAAACGCTTTATGGAACACCTCAACCCCCGCGGCGCACGGGTGGTGGCATTGGAAAAACCGACCGACACCGAGCGCGGCCAATGGTATTTCCAACGCTACGTGCAAAACCTGCCGACTGCCGGCGAAATGGCATTCTTCGACCGCTCATGGTACAACCGTGCCGGCGTAGAACGTGTAATGGGTTTCTGCGAACCGAACGAATACCTGCTGTTTATGCGCCAAGCTCCTGAATTGGAACGCATGTTGGTGGCCAGCGGTATCCACCTGTTCAAATTCTGGTTCTCCGTAAGCCGCGAAGAACAGCTGCGCCGCTTCATTTCCCGCCGCGACGACCCGCTGAAACACTGGAAACTGTCGCCTGTGGACATCCAATCCCTCGACCGTTGGGACGATTACACCGAAGCGAAAAACGCCATGTTCTTCCACACCCACACCGGCGATGCACCGTGGACGATTATCCGTTCGGACGACAAAAAACGTGCCCGTCTGAACTGTATCCGCTACTTCCTGCACCAGCTGGACTATCCGGGCAAAGACGAAAAAGCCATCGGCAAAGTGGACGAAAAAATCGTTTTGGTACCGAATACCCGTTACAAAGAAAAAACCATGGATGTCGGCGTAGATTGATTTAAACGCTGAACGGAGATAAAAAGCGGCAAGAGCATTGCCGCTTTTTTTGCGTGTTTTTTTGGGAGGAGGAAGTTTACGGAATGGTTTTTCAGACGGCCTATAGTTAATCAACCGAAAAAATATGACACCACAGCGAGCCACCCTTCCCCTAACCCCTTCCCGCCAGCGGGACGGGGAACAAAGTGCAGGTGAACCAACTTAGCTTGCCGATTTGTACAGAAAATTCGGTGTTTTAACTATCTGCCGACAAGCCCCTGCTTGTTCCCCGAAATTCCTTCCAAACTGCCCGACAGTTATCAGGTAAGGGCGGGCAAGCGCCGAGGGTGCCGCCGCTGAAATCGCCTTGGCGGTGGAAGTCGCTGCCGCAGCTTGCCGACAGGCCGTAGCGTTCGGCGAGCAGGGCGTAGTTGAGGCTGTCGTTGCGGCTGCAGCTGCCGCTGTGGACTTCGATGCCGCTGCCGCCCAGTGATTTGAATTCTTCAAACAGGTTGCGTTTGGCGGTGGCGGAAAGTGAATAGCGCATCGGGTGGGCAATAACGCTCAATCCGCCGGCGGCTTTAACGGCGGCAACACAGTCGGCGAGTGTTGCCCATTCGTGTTTGACAGCGCAGGGTTTGCCTTCGCCCAGATATTTGGTAAACGCCTGCTGTTTGTTGCGTACATGGCCGCCGTTGATGAGAAATTCGGCGATATGGGTGCGGCTGGCCATTTCGGGGTTGGCGGCCAAGGCAAGCGAGCCTTCGTATGCGCCGGTGATGCCTTTCTTTTCCAGCTTTTCGGCAATCGCTGCCAGCCTTTTCAGACGGCCTTGGCGCACTTGTGCCAACAGGTTTTGCAGTGTGTCGCAGCGTTCGTCAAAATCCAAGCCGACCACATGAATGGTGCGGCCCCGCCATGTTACCGAGATTTCCACGCCGTTGATAAAGCGTAAACCGAGTTTGTCCGCTTCGGCACGGGCTGCGGCCAAGCCGCCGGTGTGGTCGTGGTCGGTCAGCGAGAGCATGGTGCAGCCGTTGGCATGTGCCAGCCGCACCACTTCGGCGGGGCTTAATGCGCCGTCTGAGATATTGGAATGGCAATGTAGGTCTATCATGGTTTTTTCTGTGAAAAGGCCGTCTGAAATTTGGTTCATTGATTTTCAGACGGCCTTGGAATCAATGTCTGCTGGTTGTTCTTCCGCTGCCGACAAAGCCTGCAAACGCCGTTGTTGGGCATCATAGGCGGCTTTGTCCTGCCAGTAAATGGTTTGGATGCACGCATCGCCGCAGTCCGAACCGCAGCATTCCCAGCTTTCGGGGCGCACGGGTTCGGCCAGCAGCGGCTCGCCCAACAGGGCTTCAGGCTTCGGGGTCGTATCCATCGGCAACTTCCAAGACTGCGCCGTCAAACTCAATCACTTCGCCGCCCCGAATTTTGGCGGTTTTGCGGGTTTCCACTTCGCCGTTGCGCAACACCAGCCCCTCGGCAATCAGGGCTTTTGCCTGTCCGCCGCTTTCGGCAAGACCGGCCAGTTTCAATAAGTCGCATAAGGCGATGTATTCGTTGGCTTCGAGATAAACCGTGGCTTCCATTTGGGATTTCCTGTTGATTTTTGTGCAATATTGTAGCATAGGCCGTCTGAAAACCGCAGGTTTCGCTAAAATTCGTTTTGCTCATTTTTCAGACGGCCTTGACAAGCATTCCGCTTCATATTATATTTTTGTAACATTTAAAAAAACTGATATAAAAGGAGTTGGATATGAAACGCAATGTCGGCGGTTTGGACCGTGCAATCCGCATTATCGTAGGCTTGACATTAATCATCGCTGCGGCGGCCGGTGTGATTGGCTGGTGGGGGTGGCTGGGCGTGTTGGTATTGGCCAGCGGGGTGTTTTCGTTTTGCGGTTTGTACAGTTTGCTTGGTGTGAATACGTGTCCCCGCAAATAGGCTGAGACCTTTGCAAATTCCCTATCTTTGGTACATTTCTTCGTTATGCGCTGCTATAACTTCGAACTGTACTCAAATCTAGGGTTTTGCAAAGATCTCATGCCGTCTGAAAAAGGTAAAATGATGAAAATTCAAACTATTTCGGCTGAAGAAGTGCAGCAGAAGCTGGCTGCCGGTGCGGTGTTGGTTGATGTACGCAGTGCGGCCGAATACGGGCGGGAATATATTGACGGTGCGGTCAATGTGCCGCTGGATCAACTCGGGAAACACGGTTTGCCGGACGGATTGGCCGGTGCTGCGGCGGTGGTGTTTCATTGTCAGTCGGGTATGCGTACGGCGCAAAATGCGGAAACATTGGCGCAGTCGGCGCAGGGAAAAACGGCGTATATTTTGGAACGGGGCATACAGGGCTGGAAGGATTCAGGTTTTGCCACGGTTATCAACCGCAGTCGGCCGCTTGATTTGATGCGGCAAGTGCAAATCGGTGCAGGCTCGCTGGCTTTGTTCGGCGCATTGGGCGGTTGGCTGGTGTCGCCGTGGCTGTATGTGTTGTGCGGTATGGTCGGTGCGGGGCTTTTGTTTGCAGGGCTGACCGGCTTTTGCGGCTTGGCACGGCTGCTGTTGCTGATGCCGTGGAACCGGAGTTTGCGACAACAGGCAAAATCAAGCTGATGTGTCTGCCATTGTGGTAAAATACGGCACGATATTTTTCATTTCAGCAACATTATGAACGTTGAAGCCCCACCGTATGCCGAGGCGGCCGACTTTTTGAAACTGTTGGCCAACTCCAACCGCTTGGCCGTGTTGTGCAAGCTGCACGAGCAACGCCGCAATGTAACCGAGCTGGCGCAGATTGCCGGTCTGCCGCAGGCCGCCATGTCCAGCCAGTTGGCCTTGCTGCGGGAAGCGGGTTTGGTCGCTTGCGAAGTCAATCATCGGGAGCGGCTTTACTATATTGCCGATGATCGTGTCGGCAAAATGATTGAATTGCTGTATTCGTTTTACTGCACGCCGTCTGAATAAGCGGCGCAGCCGACAAAGGCCGTCTGAAAATCATTTTTCAGACGGCCTTCGGTATGTCAAACCTGCTACAATACCGTTTCCGATTTTCTTCTGCACAACATAAATCCCTATGAATGCCCCAACCTATATTCCCCTGCGCCTGCACACTGAATTTTCGATTACTGACGGTATGGTGCGGATTAAAAACGTGGTTGCCCAAGCCAAGGCATACGGTTTGCCGGCGTTGGGCATCAGCGACCTGATGAATGAATTCGGGCTGGTGAAATTCTACAAAGCCTGCCGTGGGGCGGGGATTAAGCCCATCGGTGCGGCGGATGTGTGGATTGAAAATCCGGCTGCGCCCGACAAGCCTTTCCGTGCCATGCTGATGATCCGCAACACGCAGGGTTATCTGCGTTTGAGCGAGTTATTAACGGCGGCGTATGCGGGCGAGGGACGCAATGTTCATCATGCGGAATTGAAACAGAGTTGGCTGGCGGAGGGCGACAACAGCGGCTTGATTTGCCTGTCGGGAGCGCATTACGGCGAAGTCGGGGCGAATTTGCTCAACGGCAATGAGGAAGCGGCGGAAGCGGCGGTTCGGAAATATGCGGCGTGGTTTCCCGATGCGTTTTATCTGGAACTGCAACGCCTGCCCGAACGTCCCGAATGGGAAGTGTCGGTATCGGGAAGCGTGAAACTGGCGGAGCGTTTCGGCCTGCCGGTAGTGGCGACGCACCCGACGCAGTTTATGGACGAAACCGATTTTCAGGCGCACGAGGCACGGGTGTGCGTGGCGGGCGGCTGGGTGCTGACCGATAAAAAACGCCCCCGTGATTTTGCGCCGAGCCAGTATTTTATTGCGCCTGAAGTGATGGCCGAACGTTTTGCCGACCTGCCGGAAGCCTTGGAAAATACGGTGGAAATCGCCAAACGCTGCAATCTGCATATTACTTTGGGCAAAAACTTTCTGCCGCAGTTTCCCACGCCCGAGGGCATGAGTTTGGACGATTATCTGACGGTATTGTCCAACGAGGGGCTGCGGGAACGCATGGCGCAGCTGTATCCCGATGAATCGGAGCGGGCGGCAAAAATGCCCGAATATCAGGCACGGCTGGATTTTGAGTTGAACATCATTATCCAGATGGGTTTCCCCGGCTATTTCCTGATCGTACAGGACTTTATCAACTGGGCGAAAAACAACGGCTGTCCGGTCGGGCCGGGACGGGGTTCGGGTGCTGGCTCGCTGGTGGCGTATTCCCTGAAAATTACCGATCTCGATCCTTTGAAATATGCGCTGCTGTTTGAACGTTTTCTGAATCCGGAACGGGTGTCCATGCCCGACTTCGATGTCGATTTCTGTCAGGCAAACCGCGGGCGGGTGATTGAATATGTGCGGGAAAAATACGGTGCAGAGGCGGTGAGCCAAATTGTTACTTTCGGCACGATGTCGTCAAAAGCCGTGTTGCGGGACGTGGGGCGGGTATTGGAATTGCCGTTTATGCTGTGCGACAAACTGTCCAAGCTGATTCCGCTGGAGGCCAACAAGCCGCTGAGTCTGGAAAAGGCGATGGAAGCCGAGCCGCAGATTCAGGAAGTGATTGATGCCGAAGAAGCCCACGAGTTAATCGATTTGGCGAAAAAGCTGGAAGACCTGACCCGGGGCTTGGGGATGCACGCCGGCGGTGTGTTGATTGCGCCGGGCAAAATTTCCGATTTCAGCCCCGTGTATCAGGCGGACGAATCCGCTTCGCCGGTGTCGATGTACGACAAAGGCGACGTGGAAGATGTCGGTTTGGTGAAATTCGACTTTTTGGGTCTGCGCAACCTGACCATTATCGAAATGGCGCAGAACAACATCAAAAACACCACCGGTGAAACGGTCGATGTCGGCAAAATCCCGCTCGACGACCAAGCAGCCTATCAAATTTTCCGTGATGCCAATACCACCGCCGTGTTCCAGTTTGAATCGACCGGCATGAAAAAAATGCTGAAAACGGCGCACACCACCAAGTTTGAAGAACTCATCGCCTTCGTATCGCTCTACCGTCCCGGCCCGATGGACAATATTCCCGACTTTGTGGCACGCATGAAAGGTCAGCAGTTTGAATATATCCACCCGCTTTTGGAAGGTATCCTCGAACCGACTTACGGCATTATGGTGTATCAGGAACAAGTGATGCAGGCGGCGCAGATTATCGGCGGCTACTCGCTCGGCGGTGCGGATTTGTTGCGGCGTGCCATGGGTAAGAAAAAGCCCGAAGAAATGGTCAAACACCGTGAAATCTTCGCCGAAGGTGCGGCGAAACAGGGCATTCCCCGTGAAAAATCCGACGAAATTTTCAACTATATGGAAAAATTCGCCGGCTACGGTTTCAACAAATCCCACGCCGCCGCCTACGCCCTGATTTCCTACCAAACCGCATGGCTCAAAGCCCATTATCCCGCTGAATTTATGGCGGCAACCATGTCGAGCGAGTTGGACAACACCGACCAGCTCAAACATTTTTACGATGATTGCTGCGCCAACGGCATCGAATTTTTACCGCCCGACATCAACGAATCCGACTACCGCTTCATGCCGTTGGGCGGCAAGCAGATACGCTACGCACTCGGTGCTATTAAAGGCACGGGCGAGGCGGCGGTCGAATCGATTATTGCCGCCCGAAAAAGCGGCGGAAAATTCACCGGTTTATTGGATTTCTGCGAACGGGTCGGCAAAGAACACATGAACCGCCGCACCATCGAAGCACTGATTCGGGGCGGTGCATTCGATGCACTCGACCCCAACCGTGCCAAATTATTGGCCAACATCGAACTGGCGATGGGCAACGCCGACCAAAAAGCCGCCAACGCCAATCAGGGCGGGCTGTTTGACATGATGGACGATGTGATTGAGCCGGTCAGACTGCTCGAAGCCCCGATGTGGAGCGAATCGGAAAAACTCGCCGAAGAAAAAACCGTAATCGGCTTTTATCTGTCCGGCCACCCCTTCGGCCCGTATGAAGAAGAAGTCCGCCAGATTGCCCCGATCAAAATCAGCCGTCTGAAACCGCAAGAGAGCGTACGCATTGCCGGATTTGCCACCGCCATCCGCACCATGATGGGCAAGCGGGGCAAAATCGCCTTTATTACCTTGGAAGACCTGAGCGGCCAAGTCGAAATCCTGATTAGCGGCCAAGCCTTGGAACACTGCGCCGACATTCTCAAAGCCGACCAAGTGCTGATTATCGAATCCAGAGTCAGCAAAGACGACTATGGCGGCGGCGACGGCCTGCGGATACTCGGCAACCAAGTGATGACCCTGCAGATGGCACGCCAAAACTACGCCCGCAGCCTCAGCCTCAGCCTGCGCCCCGAACACGACATCGCCGCATTGGCCGCATTGTTGGGTGAAAAACCGCAGGCGGGCGGCAACATGATTCCGCTCAAACTCGCCTACGGCAACGAACACGCTTACGGCGAACTTGTGCTTCCACCCAAGTGGCGGATTCAGGCAAACGTCGATTTATTCGACCGCCTCGAACAACTGCTCGGCAGCCGTGCCGTCAGAGTGAATTGGTAAGCGGCGTAAACAGGCCGTCTGAAAACGGGATAGTCCGATTTTCAGACGGCCTTTTGTCGGGCGAACGATATCGGATAACAAAAAACCCGCCAGCCGCCAATCTGATGTAATACAAAGTTTCACGCTGCGGTTTTGATATGGGTTAGTAAATCAGATATTGCCGGAAAAATTTGTGATTAAAAATAAACAGGTTATTTTTTGTTAAAAAATGGCAGATTATTTTAGGGGGAATCTGTGATAAGGTATTTCCGATTGATGTAATGACGACAATAATCTGTATTTTTCTTACAGGGAAAGGCCTCAAAAAATGGAAAATTGGACGCAGACTCTAAGCACCCAGTCTTTGCTGGGTATTGCGGCGGCGGCGATTGTGCTGATTTTGGTGTTAATCGTCAAATTCCGCCTACATGCGCTGCTGACGTTGGTGTTGGTCAGCCTGCTGACGGCAGTGGCGACCGGCTTGCCGATGAACAGCATTGTGAACGATGTGTTGGTTAAAAATTTCGGCGGCACGCTCGGCGGCGTGGCGCTGCTGGTCGGCTTGGGTGCCATGCTCGGCCGTTTGGTGGAAACTTCGGGCGGGGCGCAGTCGCTGGCGGACGCTTTAATCCGTGTGTTCGGCGAAAAACGGGCACCGTTTGCCTTGGGCGTGGCATCGCTGATTTTCGGTTTCCCGATTTTCTTTGATGCCGGTTTGGTGGTGATGTTGCCGATTGTGTTTGCAACCGCCCGCCGCATGAAGCAGGACGTGTTGCCGTATGCGATGGCCTCTATCGGCGCATTTTCGGTGATGCACGTGTTTTTGCCGCCGCATCCGGGTCCGATTGCGGCATCCGAGTTTTACGGCGCCGGCATCGGCCAAGTATTGTTGATCGGTTTGCCGATTACCCTGATTACTTGGTATTTCAGCGGTTTTCTGCTGGGTAAAGTGTTGGGCCGTACCATTCATGTGCCGGTGCCGGATTTGCTCAGCGGCGGTGCGCAGGATGACGATTTGCCGAAACAGCCCGCCGGTGCGGCAACGGTTGTCGGCATTATGCTGATTCCGATGGTGCTGATTTTCCTGAATACCGGTTTGTCCACCTTAATCAGCCAAAAAGCCGTGGCCGCTGATGAAACGTGGGTGCAGGTGCTGCGTATGCTCGGTTCGACACCGGTGGCACTGCTGATTTCGGTATTGGCGGCACTGCTGATTCTGGGTGCAAAACGGGGCGAAAAAGCCGGCGCTTTGGAAAAAACGATAGACGGTGCGCTTGCGCCGGTCTGCTCGGTGATTCTGATTACCGGTGCCGGCGGTATGTTCGGCGGCGTGCTGCGTGCTTCGGGTATCGGTCAGGCTTTGGCCGACAGCATGGCGGATTTGGGCATTCCCGTATTGCTGGGCTGCTTCTTGGTAGCGCTGGCGCTGCGGATTGCCCAAGGCTCGGCAACCGTGGCACTGACTACCGCCGCTGCGCTGATGGCACCTGCAGTGGCGCAGGCAGGTTTCAGCGACTGGCAGCTCGCCTGCGTGGTTTTGGCAACCGCCGCCGGTTCGGTCGGCTGCAGCCACTTTAACGATTCTGGCTTCTGGCTGGTCGGCCGCCTGCTGGATATGGACGTACCGACCACGCTGAAAACATGGACGCTCAACCAAACTCTGATTGCCCTGATCGGCTTTGCCCTGTCGGCACTGATGTTCGCCATCGTTTAGGAGCGTGGAATGACCGTACATTTCGTGATTATGGGCGTATGCGGCTGCGGCAAAACCACGGCGGCACGCTCGCTGCAAAACAAACTCAACCAATGCCCGTATGCCGAGGGCGACGATTTCCACACGCAGGCCAACCGCGACAAAATGGGTGCAGGCATTCCGCTGACCGATGAAGACCGTTACCCGTGGCTCGGTAATCTGCGGGATTGGATGACGCAGCGGGCAGAAGAGGGGGCGGCGTATTCCGTGGTAACCTGTTCCGCCCTCAAACGCCAATATCGGGATATTCTGAGGCAGGCGCAAGGGCAGGTTGCCTTTATCCACCTCGCCCCGCCGCAGGCAGTAAACCTCGAACGGATGCTGGCTCGCAAAGGCCATTATATGAAAGCCGGTATGCTCGACTCGCAACTGGCGATTTTGGAAGAACTCGCCGCCGACGAATACGGCGTGAAAATCAGCAACCCCGGCAGTCCCGAAGCCGTAGAAGCCGATATGCTGGCTTGGCTGCAGGCTGAAAAACTGCTGTAGTATTTCCGTATCGCCAAATCAAACCATGCCGTCTGAAAACTCGCTTTGTTCGTTTTCAGACGGCATGGTTTTTTGGAAACATTATAGTGAAATAATTCCAAAGCAAAACAAGGCAGTAAGTCGAATCCAGCGCTGTAGTGCTTTGAAGTTATTTCACTATATCAAAACATCTTCTGCGAATCCAACAACAGCGTAACCGGCCCGTCGTTGCACAGCGACACCTGCATATGCGTTTGAAAACGCCCCGTCTCCACCGTCAGCCCGTGGCTGCGGAGCAGATCGGCAGTGTGGCGGTAGAGCGTGTCCGCCTGAGCGGCGGGCGCGGCGGCGGAAAAAGACGGCCGCCTACCGCTGCGGGCATCGGCATACAGAGTAAACTGCGACACCAGCAGCACCGAACCGCCGACATCTTTCAGCGACAGATTCAGCTTGCCCGCATCGTCTTCAAAAATTCGCAAATGAGCGATTTTATCGGCAATATAACGGGCATCGCTTTCCGTATCGCCGTGGGTTACGCCCAGCAGCACCATAAACCCCTGAGCGATCGCACCGGCCGTTTCTTTCGCCCCGTTCTCATGGCAGACATCGACTTGGGCATGGCTGACTTTTTGAATCACTGCACGCATTGTCGTTCCTTTGTATGAAATGATGGGAAATCATATAGCGAAAACGGGTTGTTTGCCAGATAAAGTGAAGTTATATCGTGAATTCACTTTAAAAGTATTACAGCGTTGGCTCGCACGGCTCAAAGAGAACGGTTTTTGTAACCGGATGAAACAACAATCCGGACAAAACCTGTCCCGTACTACCTGTACTGTCTGTGGCTCGCCGCCTTGCCCTCTTTTAAATTTCACATTGATGCCGTCTGAAAACCGTAGGTTTCGCCAAAACGAGTGTAGCGAGTTTCTGCGAAGCTAAAACCCGATTTTCAGACGGCCTTTTTTTATGCTTCCTACATTTCCTGCACATCAACATCAACCGACCAGCGGATATTGGGCTGACGGTTTTGCTGCAGCATTTGAACCCACAGCGAAACGGCTCGGTGCAGATCTTTGCGGGACGGGGATTCGAGGAAAATCTGCGCCCGTTCCCGTTCGGCGAGGCGCACCATCAGCATGGGGACTGCGCCGAAACAGGCAACGTTTTCGGGTAACAGGAGTTCAAGTTCTGCTTTGATTTCATTGAGAAAACCGGCGGCTTCGGCAAAGGTCGGGGCATCGGCACGGATAGCGGTTTGGAAACCGAAGGGCGGCATGGAAAAGGGTTGGCGTTCCAGCAGCGCCTGTTCGGCAAAGCGGCGGTAGTCTTGCGCTTTGACGGCGGCGAAGACGGGGTGATCGGGCAGTTGGGTTTGGATTAACACGTGTCCGGCGCTGTCGGCACGTCCGGCACGTCCGGAAACCTGCATCAGTTCGGCAAACAGGCGTTCGGGCGCACGGAAGTCGGAGCTGTAGAGGCTTCCGTCGGCGTTGAGGACAATCACCAGATTGAGGCGGGCGAAGTCGTGGCCTTTGGCGAGCATTTGCGTGCCGACCAGAATGTCGATTTCTTCGCCGGCGATTTGGCGGTAGAGTTCCGCCCAGTCGTTTTTGTGGGCGGTGCTGTCGCGATCGACCCGCACCACTTTGGCATTGGGAACGGCCAGCCGCAGGGTTTCTTCGACACGCTGCGTGCCGAAGCCGACGGCAGTCAAATCCTGATTGCCGCAGTCGGGGCATTTGTAGGGAACGGGCTGGCGGTAGTCGCAATGGTGGCAGCGCAACTGTTTGGCACGCTGGTGCAGCACCATTTTGGCGGAGCAGTTGGGGCAGCCGAAAGTGTGGCCGCAGTCGCCGCAAAACAGGGCGGGCGCAAAACCCCGCCGGTTGAGGTACACCAGCGACATGCCGCCTTGTTGGTGATTTTGCTGCAACAGTTTCAACGCCTGCGGCGAGAAGCCGTTGTCCATTTTCAGGCGGCCTACATTGAGGATTTCGACTACGGGCAGACGGGCGGCGGCATGGCCGCGGCGGGTAAGTTCGAGCAGGCGGTAGGTGCCGCTTTGGGCTTTGTGCCAGCTTTCCAGACTCGGCGTGGCGCTACCCAACACAATCGGGCAGTTGTGCTGTTTGGCACGCCATACCGCCAAATCACGGGCGTGGTAGCGCAGCTCGTTGTCTTGTTTGAACGAAGTATCGTGTTCTTCATCGACCACAATCAGCCCGACATCGGGCAGCGGCGTAAACACGGCAAGGCGGGTGCCGATAATCAGCCTTGCCTGACCGAGCAGCGAGCGCAGATAGTCCTGCGTACGTTTGCCGGCGGCGGTTTGGCTGTGCAGCACAGCCAGCGGCACATCGCCGAAGCGTTCGCCGATGCGTTTTAAAAGCTGCGGCGTGAGGTTGATTTCGGGCAATAGAAACAAAACCTGTTTGCCCGAAGCCAAGACTTTTTCCACCGCATCGAAATAGACTTCGGTTTTGCCACTTCCGGTAATGCCGTAGAGCAGAAACGGTTGGAATCGGCCGAAGGCCGTCTGAATTTCGGCGGCGGCGGCCTGCTGTTCTTCGTTGAGGGTATGGCGAGGGGCGGCGGCGTGCGGCGGAATTTCGGCGGTGCAGTCTGTCCAGCCCTGCTGCTGCCATGCGGCAACGGTTTTTTCCGCCTGTGCATGAATCCGTTTCAAATCTGCCATGTCCACGCCGTGCGCCGTTTCCGCCAATGCCGCCCACAGCGCCGCCTGTTTGCGGAAACGGGCGGGCGGTGCGGGCTGTTGCCGTCCGATGGCATTGAGGCGGTAAAACAGCGGCGGCTGCGGTAGGGCAACGGCTTTGGGTTCTTTCAAACCGTGCGGTAGCGCCGTAAATACCGCCTGCCCGAGCGGATAATGGTAATAGCGTGCCGTAAACGAAAGCAGCGCCTGCCAGTCGGGAGGGAGCAGCGGTTCGCCGTCAAAAACTTCCTGTATTGGCAGGATTTTCGCCGCCGCAATCTGCGGCTCAACCCTCGCCGCCCACACAACCCCCACCTGCGGCCGGTTGCGGAACGGCACGACCACCCGCCGCCCGACAGGCAATGCTTCGGGGTGAACATAAGTCAAAAGGCCGTCTGAAAGCGGCACATTGAGGGCGATATGGTGGTAAATCATGATAATCGGCAATCGGTGGCGGGTTGGGGGCGTAGTTTGTCGGATTTCATGCCGTCTGAAAATCTATAGTGAAATAACCGAATTTTCCATACAAAAGCAGGGCAAGGCGCAGGCTGGGTTGTAATCCGGCATAATGTGAAATCCAGCGACCCCGTGCGTGCTTTGGCACACACGCTACACCGAACTCATCAGTAGCACAGGTCTGTTAATGTATCGTGAATTTAAAAAGTGTGCGTGAAATTTAGTTAATTCACAATATAGTGAATCCACTTAATAATCCATACAATTTAATCCGATACTTGTAGGGTGCGAGCCAAAGCACGCACCTGTTCTGTGAGTTTTATGTCGAAGCCGTCTGAAAATCTGATTTTAGCTTCGCAGAAACTCGCTTTGCTCGTTTTCAGACGGCTTTCATGTGGAATTTAAAGAACACGTGCCTGCTTAGGCAAGCACGCTACACACCGTTCCCCGTCCCGCTGGCGGGAAGGGTGGTTCACTTTGGTTGTAATATTTTTTTGGTTAATTCACTATATATTGCTGAACGGCATACTTTTGCTCCCCGACAATTCCCCGTTTAATCATGTTCGGGAAAGTCGGGTAAATACACATCGAAGCGGGTGCTTTTGCCTTCGTAGCAGTAGGCGGGCGTTTGGCCGGCGAGGTGTGTGCCGAGGCGGGGGCGTTTGACCACCACCCGTTTTTTGGCAACGGCTTTGGCGGCGGCGAGCAGGCCGGTTTCGTCTTGGGCTTCGGCAATCAGGCCGTGGAAATACGCCATTTCTTTTTTGACGGCGGCGGATTTTTTGCGTTCGGGATACATCGGGTCGAGATACACCACATCGGGGCGGCATTCGGCGGCGAGTGCTTTCATCAGCGTGCAGGCGTTGCCGAAGTGCAGCGTGATGCGTGCGGCTGCTGTGGCGGTGTCGCTGTCGGCGGCTGCGGCACGGTTGAGGCCGTCTGAAAGCAGACAGGCAACGGCGGGGTTTTGCTCGAATGTGGTAACGTTCAGACCCAGCGAGGCCAAGACGAAGCTGTCCCGCCCCAAGCCGCCGGTTGCGTCCCACACGGTGGGGCGGGCGGTGTGGGCAACGGCTTTGGCAATCAGTTCGCCGCCGCCTTTGGTGCGCCGGTATTGGGCTGTACCACCGGCAAAGTCCACCCGCACCCTGCCTTTTTCTCCGGCACGGCACAAGCTGATGCCGTCTGAATCCGCCGTCAGATATTCGCCTTGCGGCGGCGGGGCGGATATGCTCGGCAAACCGAATGCGGCGGCTTGAGCTGTGGCGTTTGCGGGTGCATCGGGGGCAAGGTAGAACGGGGTCATAACGGGTTACCCAGCGTTTTCAGACGGCCTGTAAACGGGAGGGCTTTGCCTTTTTTGCCCCGTTTGCCGCCGATGTCGGCAAGGGAAATGCGGTGCTGATGGGCGGCACCCCGTTTGCCTTCGCTTTCGGCGTGGATTTCGGGCGTGGAGACAACGGCGGTAAACGCCAGTTGGTCGCCTGCGTCGAGACTCATCAACTGTAAACCTCTGCCTTTTGCCATAACTTTCAATTCGTTGAGGGTGAAGGCGAGGGCTTTGAGGCCGTCTGAAACGGCAACGACTTTGCAGTCGGGGTTAATCAGCGAGGAGGCGAATACGCTGACCGGCGGCAAGACGGTTTCGCCTGCGTCCAAGCTCATCACGGCTTTACCGGCTTTGATTCTGCCGCTCATGTCGCCGAGTTTGGCGATAAAGCCGTAGCCGCCGCTGCCCGCCAGCAGGTAATGTTGTTCGGGAAGGCCGGTCATCATGGCGGCGGCCTGTGCGCCGTTTTGCAGCTCGATGAGCGAGGACACGGGTACGCCGTCGCCCCGTCCGCCGGGGATTTCGGCGGTATCGAGGGTGTAGGTTCTGCCTTGGGTGTCGAGTATCACCACCGGCCATACGGTGCGTCCTTCGATGACTTGTTTGAGGCTGTCGCCTTCTTTAAACGAGGTTTGGCTCAGGTCGAGATTGTGTCCGGCACGGCTGCGTATCCAGCCTTTTTGCGACAGAATCAGCGTAACCGGCTCGTCGGCGGTGGTGTGTGTGAGTGCGGCACGGTCGGCTTCCTGCACCAGTGTGCGCCGCTCGTCGCCAAACTGTTTCATGTCCGCCTGCATTTCTTTGATGATGAGCTTTTTCTTTTCGTGTTCATCGGCAAGCAGCAAATTCAGACGGCCTTGTTCCGCCAATAATTCGTTTTGTTCTTTTTCCAGCTTGAAGCCTTCCAAACGGGCAAGTTGGCGCAGGCGGATTTCCAAAATGTCGTCGGCTTGGATTTCGCTCAGGCCGAATGCCGCCATCAGTTCGGGCTTGGGTTCGTCCGATTCCCGAATCACTTTGATGACTTCGTCGATATGCAGGAATACGATAAGGCGGCCGGCGAGAATGTGCAGGCGTTTTTCCACTTGGGTGAGGCGGAAGGCAAGGCGGCGGGTAACGGTGGCAACACGGAAATCCAGCCATTCCTGCAAAATGGTTTTCAGGTTTTTCTGCGCCGGACGCTGATCCAAGCCCATCATCACCAGATTGACGGAAACATTGCCTTCCAGCGAGGTTTGCGCCATCAGCGTGTTCATAAAGGCATGAGGGTCGAGGCGGCTGGATTTCGGTTCGAACACCAAGCGGATCGGGTGTTGCCCGTCGCTTTCGTCCCGCACTTTTTCAATCAGGTCGAGCATCAGTTTTTTGGTGTTGAGCTGGTCTTGCGAAAGCTGTTTTTTGCCTGCTTTCGGCTTAGGGTTGGTCTGCTCTTCGATTTCGGCAAGGATTTTCTGGCTGCTGGTGTTGGGCGGCAACTGGGTAACAATCACCCGCCATTGGCCGCGCGCCAGTTTTTCGATTTCATAGCGGGCGCGTACCCGCACGCTGCCTTTGCCGCTTTCGTAAATCTGCTGCAAATCGTGGGCGGGCGTGATAATCTGACCGCCGCCGGCAAAATCGGGAGCGGGAATATACTGCATTAAATCAGCGGTTTGCAGAGACGGTTTTTTCAGCAGCGCAATCGCCGCCTGAGTTACTTCGGTTAGATTATGCGGCGGGATTTCGGTCGCCATGCCCACGGCAATGCCCGAAGCGCCGTTGAGCAGCACCATCGGCAATCTGGCCGGAAGCTGGGTCGGTTCTTCAAATGCGCCGTCGTAGTTCGGCACAAAATCCACCGTTCCCTGATGGATTTCCGACAGCAGCAATTCGGCAATCGGCGTGAGTCTTGCCTCGGTATAACGCATCGCCGCCGCACCGTCGCCGTCGCGCGAACCGAAGTTGCCGATGCCGTCGATTAGGGGATAACGCAGGGTAAAATCCTGCGCCATGCGCACCATCGCTTCATACGCCGAGCTGTCGCCATGCGGATGGTATTTACCTAGAATTTCGCCGACCACACGGGCGGATTTCACCGGTTTCGCACCCGAAACCAAGCCCATATCCCGCATGGCATATAAAATCCGCCGCTGCACCGGTTTTTGGCCGTCTGAAACTTCAGGCAAGGCCCGGCCTTTGACCACGCTCATGGCGTATTCCAAATAAGCACGCTCGGCATAGCGGCCGAGCAGCAGACGTTCGCCGTCAATCGGCGCGGCAACAGTTTGATCGTTCATGGTTGGCACATAGAAATAAGAATGGGCATATTGTAAAGCAAAACCGGTTTTTCTGCTAAACCGTCGGAGCGCTTAGGCCGTCTGAAAACAAGTAAGCCGAGTTTCTGCGCAGTTAAAACCGCAATCGGCTTTCCCCATGCCGAAAGCCGCAAAATATGTTATAAATAAACTTTTCACAAATACTTTTGGGAGAAGCTATGGAATTGGTATTTATCCGCCACGGACAAAGCGAATGGAACGCAAAAAACCTGTTTACCGGCTGGCGTGATGTCAAATTGAGTGAAAAAGGCTTGGCCGAAGCCGCCGAAGCCGGCCGCAAACTGAAAGAAAAAGGCTACGAATTCGATATCGCCTTTACATCAGTGCTGACCCGTGCCATCAAAACCTGCAACATCGTATTGGAAGAAAGCGACCAACTGTTTGTGCCGCAAATCAAAACCTGGCGTTTGAACGAGCGCCACTACGGCCAGCTTCAAGGTTTGGACAAAAAACAGACCGCCGAAAAATACGGCGACGAACAAGTCCACATCTGGCGCCGCAGCTACGACACCCTGCCGCCATTGTTGGACAAAGACGACGAATTTTCCGCCCACAACGACCGCCGCTACGCCCACTTACCGAGCGATGTCGTGCCTGACGGTGAAAATCTGAAAGTAACATTGGAACGGGTTTTACCATTCTGGGAAGACCAAATCGCCCCCGCCATTTTGAGCGGCAAACGGGTTCTGGTCGCCGCCCACGGCAATTCCCTGCGTGCCTTGGCAAAACACATCGAAGGCATTTCCGATGAAGACATCATGGGCTTGGAAATCCCGACCGGTCAGCCGCTGGTGTATAAACTGGACGACAATCTGAACGTGATTGAGAAGTTTTATCTGTAAAACCTCAAGCTAAAATATTCGGCTTAAACCGAATACCGGAAAACAGGCGGCAAAATTAGATTTTGCCGCCCGTTTTGTTTCGAGCTTGAGTGGTCGAGATAAGGAAAAAGCCGTCTGAAAATTGATTTTCAGACGGCCTTTGTTGCATGGTATTTGTATTGGAAGTCGGATTATTTGACCAAACGCAGTTTGGTTTTTTTGTCGGTTTTAGGTGTGTCTTCGGGGGGAGGGGGGGCGTTTTGTTCCAAGGGAACAACTTCAAAACCCATGCCTTCGCCGCTTTCTCTGCCGAAGATGCTGACAACGTGGCCGATGGGAATCCAGATGTCTTGTGCCACGCCGCCGAAGCGGGCGGAAAAGTTGATCCATTCGTTGTCGATATTCAGCTGGCGGCAGGCGTTTGGGCCGATGTTGAGGACGATTTCGTTATCCCGTACATACTGCATGGGTACTTTGGTATGTTGGTTGACCCAAACGACGATATGCGGGGTTTGGTTGTTGTCCAAACACCATTCGTATAAGGCTCGGATCAGATAGGGTTTGGTTGAGCTGCTCATATTTTTCCTTGCTGGCTAGGGAAATAAACGGCGGCAGCTCTGGGGAAGCTGCCGCATGGTGGCTGCGGGTTTATTTGCGCATGGCTTTTTCGGCCGGAGTCAGGGCTTCGATAAAGGCCTCGCGCTGGAAAATGCGTTCGGCGTATTTGAGAAGTGGGGCGGCGGTTTTGCCCAGTTTGATTTCGTAATGGTCCAAACGCCACAGCAGTGGGGAGAGGGCAACGTCGATCATGGAGAAGTCGTCGCCTAAGATGTATTTGTTTTTGGCAAATGCGGGGGCAAGCATGGTCAGGCCGTTGCCGATAGCTTCACGGGCTTTGGTTTTTTCTTTGGCGCTGGCTTCGGGATTTTCCAGTGTTTGCACCAGGCTGAAGAGTTCTTTTTCCATGCGGTGTAAGACCAGACGGCCGCGGCCGCGCATTACGGGATCGCCCGGCATCAGTTGCGGGTGGGGGAAGCGTTCGTCGATGTATTCGTTGATGATGTTGGATTCGTGCAGAATCAAATCCCGCTCGACCAAAACGGGTACTTGGTTGTAGGGGTTCATCACGGCCAAATCTTCGGGTTTGTTGAAGATATCGACATCTTTGATTTCAAAGTCCATGCCTTTTTCGTATAAAACGAAGCGGCAGCGTTGGCTGAACGGGCAGGTGATGCCTGAGTATAAAGTCATCATAATCGGAAGCTCCGAGGCAAAACCGTCTTTTCAGACGGCCTGTTTGTGTTGGGTTTACTGAATTTTGTGGAAAGGGGTAACGGCGAAAGGTCTCGGGCGATATTGCCTTGTATCGAAAACGTTTATTCGCTGAGTTGATTTTGGTATTATAGACAATTATGAATGTTTAATCCATGATTTCGTTTTAGTATATTGTTTTTAATGGGAATAATGGTATAGTGAAATAAGCTCAAAGCACTACAGCGTTGGCTTCGCCCGGCTCAAAGAGGACGGTTTTATAACCGGATGAAACGACCATCCGGATAAAACCTGTCCCGTATTAATCATACTGTCTTCGGCTTGCAGCCTTATATTGCTTTTGGGCTATTCCACTATAGTAAATCAACCGAAAAAATATGACACTACAACGAGCCACCCTTCCCCTAGCCCCTTCTCGCCAGCGGGACGGGGAACAAAGTGCAGGTGGACCAACTTAGCTTGCCTGTTTGTACAGAAAATTCGGTGTTTTAACTATATATTTGGTGCTGAGTGGACAAAAAAAGGCAAACCTTATGGTTTGCCTTTTTGATGTTTGCCGGATTAGTGGACATCTTTCCAGTATTCTTTTTTCAGGAAGTATGCCAACGGCAGCATGATTGCCAACAGGAAAATCATCACGATATAGCCGGTGCGGTGGCGTTGCAGTTGTGCAGGCTCACCCATGTACACCAAGAAATTGACCAAGTCGCGAGCGTAAGCGTCGTATTCTTTTTCAATTACTTTGCCGTTTGGCAGGCGGCGGCTGTGCAGGCCGGTGGATTCCCAGTAGAGTTTAGGCTCTTTGACACCGTGTTCGTTTTCAACCCAAACCGGTTGGCCTTTGGCATCCAGCTCGACGGCTTTCACACCTTGTTGTTCCCACAGTGGGTGCGGCATACCTACTTTGTCGAATACGGTGTTGTTCCAGCCGCTCGGACGGGTAGGGTCTTTATAGAAGCCGCGCATGTAGGCATACAGGTAGTCTGCGCCGCGGGAACGGGCAATCAGCGTCAAATCAGGCGGTGCGGCACCGAACCATTTTTGCGCATCTTTCGGGTTCATTGCACCCATCATGACATCGCCGACGTTGTCGGTGGTGAACATCAGGTTTTTCTTGATTTCTTCATCAGACAAACCGATGTCTTTCAGACGGTTGAAGCGCATGCCGCTTGCAGAGTGGCAAGACAGACAGTAGTTGGTGAAAATCTGTGCGCCTCGTTGCAGGCTGACTTGGTCGCGCAGGTCGATATCGACTTTTTCATACGCAGCATGGCCGCCGGAAGCAACTGCTGCACTCATCGGTACTGCCAACAGCAAGGCAGCAAACCAGTTTTTAAGCGTTTGTTTCATTTTAGCTGCCCTCATCAGATATTGGTTGCAAACAGGTAAGCACCTACTGCGGTAATCGCAACATAAACAAAGAACATGATTTTTTGTTTGCCGGTGCTCATGGTTACACGTTGCGGTACTTCTTTGTTGATGTCCAGCTTGGTGTAGAAAGGCATGCCCAAGAAGAACGCAAAGTAGATAACAGACAGGATTCGTGCAACCAGCGTGCGGGTGTCGGTAGCAACCATTGCGCCCAAGATACCCAAGCCGATGAAGGAAATGATGAACAGGACAACGGCGGTTTTGAAAATCGGACCGCGGTAGCGGATAGATTTAACTTCGCCTTTATCCAGCCAAGGCAGCAGGGCAATCAGAACCACGGCTGCACCCATGCCGATTACGCCCCAAACCTGTGTACCGAGGAAAGACGGAATGGCACGCAAAATGGCGTAGAACGGGGTGAAATACCATACCGGCGCAATGTGCGGCGGGGTTTTCAGCGGGTTGGCTGCATCGAAGTTAGGCGCTTCGAGGAAGTAGCCGCCGCCTTCCGGTGCGAAGAACAATACGGCACAGAATACGATCAGGAATACCACAACGCCCAATACGTCTTTGACAGTGTAGTAAGGGTGGAACGGAATGCCGTCCAAAGGTACGCCGTTTTCGTCTTTCAGTTTTTTGATTTCCACGCCGTCAGGGTTGTTGGAACCGACTTCGTGCAGGGCGATCAAGTGGGCAACTACCAAGCCGATCAATACCAGCGGCACGGCAATGACGTGCAGGGCAAAGAAGCGGTTGAGGGTAACGTCGGACACGTTGAAGTCGCCTCGAATCCAAGTAGAAAGGTCAGGACCGATTACCGGAATGGCGGAGAACAGGTTGATAATCACCTGTGCGCCCCAGTAAGACATTTGACCCCAAGGCAGCAGGTAGCCCATAAAGGCTTCAGCCATCAGCGCTAAGAAAATCAGCGAGCCGAAAATCCACACTAATTCACGGGGTTTTTTGTACGAACCGTACACCAAGCCGCGGAACATATGCAGATAAACCACGATAAAGAAGAATGATGCACCGGTAGAGTGCATGTAGCGGATAATCCAGCCGCCGGATACGTCGCGCATGATGTATTCGACTGCGGTAAAGGCGGCAGGCAGGTGGTAGCTGTTCAGGTTACCGTCCGGCTTGTAGTTCATGGTCAGGAAAATACCGCTGACGATTTGAATCACCAGCACCAAAAGTGCCAGCGAGCCGAAGAAATACCAGAAGTTGAAGTTTTTCGGTGCGTAGTATTGACCGACATGGTCGTTCCACATTTTGGTCAGGGGGAAGCGTGCGTCCACCCAGTCCAGCAATGCTTTTGATTTGCTATTGGTTTGGTTTGCCATAGTTCAGTTCCTTATTTTTAGTCTTCGCCAACCAAGATGGTGGTGTCGCTCAGATATTTATAAGGCGGCACGACGAGATTGGTCGGTGCAGGAACACCTTTATATACGCGGCCGGCGAGGTCGAATTTCGAGCCGTGGCAAGGGCAGAAGAAGCCGCCTTTCCAATCGGCACCCAAGTCGGCAGGGGCGATGTCGGGACGGAAAGTCGGCGAGCAGCCCAAGTGGGTACAGATACCGATGGCAACCAGAATGTTCGGTTTGATCGAACGGGTTGCGTTTTTAGCGTATTCAGGCTGCTGGTCTGCATCTGAAGCAGGGTCGGCCAGTTGGCTGTCGAGCGATTTCATGTCTTTGAGCTGCTGATCCGTACGGTTGAGCACCCAAATCGGTTTGCCTTGCCATTCGGCGGTAAGCAATTGGCCTGCTTCGATTTTGCTGACATCTACTTCAATGGCAGCACCGGCGGCTTTGGCTTTTTCCGATGGGAAAAAACTTGCCACAAAAGGCGTTACCACGCCCAAGGCGGCCACACCGCCCGCACCGCAGGTTGCGAGTGTCAGGAAACGGCGGCGGCCGTTATTGATTTCTTGATTATCCATATATTCAGTCGTCCTAATGTTTGGGAATACCGATCCATTAAACAGTGTAATTCTACCTAGTTTGTTGTAATACTGAAAGCATTATTTAAAATAAGGTAAAGTTTTTGTGGTATTTCTCAATCACTCATGCCGGATTGGCTTCGTCAAAATGAATGACTTCGACCGCAAATGCCTGTTTGAGGGCTTCGCCGAGCGCCCGTACGCCGTAGCGTTCGGTGGCGTGGTGGCCGGCGCTGATAAAGGCCGTGCCGCTTTCGTTGGCAAGGTGGTATTGCGCTTCGGAAATTTCGCCAGTGATGTAGGCATCGACACCGGCATCAACCGCCTGCTGAAAGAAACCTTGCGCACCGCCGGTACACCATGCGGCGGTGGTGATAAGCCGGTCGGGGTTGCCGACGACGGTCGGACGGCGCTCAAGGGCGGCTTCGATGCCGTCTGAAAATTGCGCCAGCGTCTGCGGGGTTTTCAGACGGCCTGTGTTGAACAGATTCTGTTCGCCGCAGCGGTTGTCGGTCTGTAAACCCAATACCGCCGCCAGTTGCGCATTATTGCCCCATTCGGGGTGGGCATCCAGCGGCAGGTGGTAGCCGACCAGATTGATTTGGTGGCGCAACAATGCTTCAATACGGGCTTTTTTCCAGCCGGTGATGGTTACAGGTTCGCTTTTCCAAAACAGGCCGTGATGCACCAGCAATATATCCGCCTGCTGTTCGGCGGCAAACTCAATGGCGGCAAGGCTGGCGGTAACGGATGTGGCGATGGTGGCAATCTTTTCCTTGCCTTCGACCTGCAGGCCGTTGGGGGCGTAGTCTTTGAATTGTGCGGTTTGCAGGGCGTTGTCGCACCATGCGAGGATTTCCTGTCGGGAAACCATAGGCGTACTCCTTCAAAATGTGTTTTGTTCGGGCGGGATTGTAGCGAAAAACCGGCACAGATGGCGGAAAAATCGGCGGCGGTTTGATGGCGGTCAGGTTTGTCGGTGTTTCTGTATGAATGGTTTGCATGGAAACATGAATTATTTTATAGTGAATTAAATTTAATTCACTATAATCCGGTACAACGGATAAGCAGCCGATGCCGTCTGAAAATCCGTTTTTCAGACGGCATCGGCCGAGCGTAAAAAATAACGGCTTTATTAACATCAACAGGAATTTATGGATTCAATTATCGAGCTGCGGCACTTGAAAACGCTGCTGGCATTGGAAGAAACCGGCAGCGTGTCGCTGGCGGCAAAGCGTATGTTTCTCACCCAGTCGGCGCTGTCGCACCAAATCCGTGCGTTGGAAAACTATTATGAAACCCCGCTCTTTGAACGCAAATCGTCGCCGATACGTTTCACACCGGCGGGCGAGCGGCTGTTGCAGCTCGGGCGGGAACTGTTGCCGCTGGTGGCAACCGCCGAGCGGGACTTGGCGCAGATTATCGAGGGCGAAGCGGGCGAATTGCGGCTGGCGGTGGAATGCCATACCTGTTTCGACTGGCTGATGCCGGCGATGGGCGAATTTCGTCCGCTGTGGCCGCAGGTCGAATTGGACATCGTTTCCGGTTTCCATGTCGATCCGGTCGGGCTTCTGCTGCAGCACAAAGCCGATGTGGCGATTGTGTCCGAAGCCGAACCTCAAGCCGGTATCCGCTACCGGCCGCTGTTTGCCTACGAAATGGTCGGCATTTGTGCCAAAGACCATCCGTTGGCGGCAAAGGCCGTGTGGGAAGCCGGGGATTTTGTCGATGAAACCTTGATTACCTATCCCGTTCCCGACGATATGCTCGATTTGCTGAAAAAAGTGCTGTTGCCCCAAGGCATCAATCCGCCCCGCCGCCACAGCGAGCTGACGATTGCGATTATCCAACTGGTGGCCAGCCGACGGGGTGTGGCGGCGTTGCCGTATTGGACGGTGATGCCGTATCTGGAAAAAGGCTATGTGATTTCCCGCCAGATTACCGAAACGGGGCTGCACAGCGAACTGTATGCCGCCACCCGCAGCGAAGACAGCGGCAAAAGTTATCTGGACAATTTCTGTCAGATTGTCCGCGACCGCAGCTTTGCCGACTTGCCGGGTTTGACGGTATTGGAATGGAAAGAGGGCGGAAAATAAGGTTTTGCTTTGAGGCCGTCTGAAAATCGGGTCGAGGTTGTTTTGCTACACAAATCACGGTGCAAACGGTTTTGCTTTGCAGAAATTCAGTTCCTCTGTTTTCAGACGGCATATTCATTGGCGGGCAAACGTTAAGATGTGCTAAAATAGCAGCAGATTTTTATATTATGCAGCCCGCCAGTTTATTACTGAACCCGCTGCAATTCACATTCAACAATGCCTGACAAGGCAGGCTGCTATGGATTATCCCAGTTCGGCAATAATGCCCCGTATTTTAAAAACTGACTGACATCCTGTCCCGACGTTCCGCCGTCTGCGACAGGCGGAGCGCTTATGAGCTTAGAAAACCAACCACTTTCCCCCGAACAAGAAACCGAAAACGGCCGCGATGTAGAACGCATTTCCGCCGATTTCGAGCGTATTCACAATCTTTGTGCCGTTTTAGAACCGGCGTTTGCCCAAATCGAAGCCGGACAGCCGATTGAAGACGAAAACCTGCGCAGCCCGTTTACCGAATTATCGGCACTGCTGGCAGCGCTGCACCCGGCCGACGTAGCGGCGGTGTTGGAATCCTTGCCGCAGCGGGAACGCCATATCGTCTGGCTGCTGGTTGCGCCGGAAGACGACGGCGAAGTCTTGCTGGAAGTGTCCGACTCGGTGCGGGAAACGCTGATTGAGTCGATGAACGAAGACGAGCTGCTGGCGGCGGTGGACGATTTGGATGCCGACGAATTGGCCGAACTCGCCGACGATTTGCCGCACCAAGTCGTTTTTGAAGCCTTGCAGACCCGTGATGAAGAAGAGCGGGCGCAGGTGCAGGCGGCGATGTCGTATAAAGACAGTCAGGTCGGCGCAATTATGGACTTCGAACTGGTGAGCATCCGTGCCGATGTCGCCTGCGAAGTGGTGCTGCGCTACCTGCGCCGATTCGACAGCTTGCCCGACCATACCGATAAAATCTTCGTGGTCGATGAAGACGATATTCTGCAAGGCGTGTTGCCGATCCGCAAATTATTGGTGGCCGACCCTGATGAATTGGTTGAAAACGTGATGTCCACCGATGTGGTGCGCTTCCGTCCGGAAGACGATGTCGAAGAAGCAGCGCAGGCGTTTGAACGTTACGACTTGGTAACCGCCCCCGTTATCGACGAACACAAAAAACTCATCGGCCGGATTACCATTGACGAAATCGTGGACGTAATCCGTGAAGAATCCGAAGCCGATATGTTGAACATGGCCGGTTTGCAGGACGAAGAAGACCTGTTTGCACCGGTGTGGGATTCGGTGAAAAACCGCTGGATGTGGCTGGCAGTCAATCTCTGCACCGCCTTTCTCGCCAGTCGGGTCATCGGTGCATTTGAAGGCAGTATCGAAAAAATCGTCGCCCTTGCCGCCTTGATGCCGATTGTGGCGGGTATCGGCGGCAACTCAGGCAACCAAACCATCACCATGATTGTGCGGGCGATGGCAGTGAGCCAGATTTCCGGCACGCAGGCACGCCGCCTGTTGCGCAAAGAAGTCGGCGTGGCACTGGTAAACGGCGTGATTTGGGGCAGCGTGATGGGCTTGGTGTCGTGGCTGCTTTACGACAGCATCGGCATCGGTCTGGTGATGGTGGCCGCCATGACGCTCAACCTGCTGCTGGCAGCGACAGTCGGCGTATTGATTCCGGTGTTGATGGAAAAATCCGGCCGCGATCCGGCGCTGGGCAGCTCGGTTTTGATTACCGCCGTTACCGACTCCGGAGGCTTCCTGATTTTCTTGGGCTTGGCGACCATGTTTTTGCTGTAGAACCGATTTGGTTGATATACCAAACCAAAGGCCGTCTGAAAACCGCATGATGCAGTTTTCAGACGGCCTTGCTGTATCGTTTGAATCCGTCAGGGAACGATAACGGTGAAAATATACGCCGCCAGATTCACCAGCAAGACCACGCCGTAGAGCATGTTTGAGCGGCCGTGGTTGAGCGATACCATCACCACAAAGGCAGATAAGGCGAGCAGAATCATGGATGTCCAGTCCAGCCCCAATACGAGGTTGATGTCGTAGAGCAGGCAGACGAGAACAACGGCAGGAATGGTCAGGCCGATGCTGGCGAGTGCCGAGCCGAGGGCAAGGTTGACGCTGGTTTGCAGGCGGTTGCGTCCGGCGGCAGTGAGGGCGGCGAGGCCTTCGGGCATCAGAACCACGGCGGCGATAATCACGCCGACCAGTGATTGCGGCGCACCTGCGGCGGCAACCATCTGTTCGATGGCGGGCGACAGGGCTTTGGCCAGCAGCACGACAATGCCCAAACAGATAATCAGCAGCAACAGGCTGGCCAGCGCAATCCGTGTCGAAGGCGGCGCAGCGTGGTGTTGAGGGTTGTCGCTCTCGGCAAGGAAATAGTCGCGGTGGCGGCCGGTCTGCACCATAATGAATGTGCCGTAGAGAATCAGCGAGGCGATGGCGACAAAAATCAGTTGGTAGTCGTTATAGGTCGGGCCGTTGGAGCTGACGGTGAAGTTGGGCAGGATCAGGGTCAGCACCAAAATCGACATCAGGGTAACGAGGGCGGTGCTGATGGATTTTTTGCTGAACGACTGTTCATGGTGTTTCAAGCCGCCAATCAGCAGGCAGCCGCCGAGAATGCCGTTGAGAATCAGCATGATGGCGGCGAAAACAGTGTCTCGTGCCAAAAAGGCGGCGCTATCGCCGCCGGCGACCATCAGCGAGATAATCAGGGCGACTTCGATAACGGTAACGGCAAGAGCGAGAATAATCGTGCCGAACGGCTCGCCGACTTTGTGGGCGACCACTTCGGCATGGTGGACGGCAGACAAAACACTACCGATCAACAGCATACCGGCGGCAAGTTGCCAAATCAATTCGGTTTTCATGCCGGTAAAATAAACCGCCCAAGCGGCGACGGGCAGGACAACGGACCAAAGGGGCAGTGCAGAATGGGTTTTGCTGGACATAAAGGTGTGGGCCTCCTGTGAAGTGGGAAAATCGGGTTGAGGTGGATGGCGGACACGGATAAAAGGTTGAGGTGCCGCTTGAATAATGATTATTTTTCTATCGTGAATTCACTTTAAAAGTATTACAGCGTTGGCTCGCCCGGCTCAAAGAGAACGGTTTTTGTAACCGGATTAAACAACAATCCGGACAAAACCTGTCCCGTACTACCTGTACTGTCTTCGGCTCGCCGCCTTGTACTACTTTTAAAGTGAATCCACTATAACAGGCCGTCTGAAAACCGCTACGATGCCGTTTTCAGACGGCTTTAATGGTTTGCAACATCAGTCGGCAAACGTTGCCGTTACCGGCGCATGGTCGCTCGGACGCTCTAAGGCACGCATATCGAGTTCGACTTCCACATTTTCCAAAACGGCGGCGAGTGCCGGCGTAATCAGCAGATGGTCGATACGCAACCCCTGTTTACGCTGGAACATTGCGCCCCGATAGTCGAACCAAGTATAAAACGCCCCTTCGGGGTGGATTTGGCGCAGGCTGTCGGTCAGACCCAAATCGAGCAGGGCTTGGAACCACGAGCGTTCTTCGGACGAGCAGTGGATTTTTTCATGCCATTTTTCTGGGTCGTAACAGTCGGCATCGGCAGGAGCGATATTGAAATCGCCCAGCAGCACTAGCTTGTCGTGGCGGCTCATTTCGTCCCGTACAAAAGCCGTGAGGGCGGCGAACCATTCCCGTTTGTAGGCGAATTTCGGGCTGTCGAGCGCTTCGCCGTTGACGCAGTACACATTGATGATCCGCACGCCGTCAATCGTAGCGGCAATCACCCGCCGTTGCGGGTCGTCGGGCATCAGCGGCAGGCCGGTATGGACATCCTGCGCTTGGCTGCGGCTGATGACGGCAACGCCGTTGTAGGTTTTCTGACCGCTCCACACCGTTTGCCAGCCCATCATATTGAGGGCGGCGGCGGGAAACTTGTCCTGATCGAGTTTCAATTCCTGCAATACCAGAATATCGGTGCGGCCGTCGGCAAGGAAATTCTGCACATGCGGCAGGCGGACATTAAGCGAATTGACGTTCCAAGTGGTGATTTTCATAGCGTTTCCTGAAATGCGGTGCGACAGGCCGTCTGAAAAACGGGTTTGGCGGTTTTAGCTTCGCAGAAACCCGCTTTGCTCGTTTTAGCAAAACCTGCGGTTTTAGCTTCGCAGAAACCCGCTTTGCTCGTTTTAGCGAAACCTGCGGTTTTAGCTTCGCAGAAACTCGCTTTGCTCGTTTTCAGACGGCATCAATCGGCGGAAAGCCTGAAATTATACAGCAAAACCGCCCGACAGACGGGCTTCGGGCGTATTTTTCAGACGGCAGGAAAATGGTGTTTTCTGTATCGGAAAGCCGGTTTCTGCAAAATAAACGGTGTATTACCTTATTCGCCGGTTCAAATTTGCCATAGTGAATTTACTTAAAAAGAGAACAAGACATGGGCTAAGTATGCCCCGGTATGATGTGAAATTTAGAAAACCCGTGCGTGCTTTGGCACACACGCTACACCAAACTCGGCGTAGCGTGCATGCCAAAGCATGCACGGGTTCGCTGACGACACAACGCTATCTATTCCCAAGCTGCATTGCTTTGTAGTTAATCCACTTAATATAAAAAATAATTCTGATTATTCCGCCGCCAGTTTCACCGCCAATTCCGCCAGCCGCCGCCCTTGGGCAAATGCCAGTCTGCTTTCGTCTTCCGTCAGTTCCGCCGAGTGGTCCGAACCCGCCACATGGCTTGCGCCGTAAGGCGTGCCGCCGCTTCGGGTGTGGCTGAGGGCGGTTTCGCTGAACGGTATGCCGCTGATAATCATGCCGTGGTGCAGCAGCGGCAGCATCATGCTCAACAGCGTGCTTTCCTGTCCGCCGTGCAGGCTTGCGGTGCTGGTGAACACGGTGGCGGGTTTGCCTGAAAGTTCCGCCCCAATCCATTGTGGAATCGTGCCGTCGATAAAATATTTCACCGCCGCCGCCATGTTGCCGAAACGGGTCGGACTACCCAGTGCCAGTCCGGCGCAATGGCGCAAATCTTCGGCGGCGGCATAAGGTGCGCCGTTGTCGGGAACGCTGTCTTCGACCGCTTCGCAGACGGTGGAAACTTTGGGAACGGTGCGCAATACTGCTTCGCAGCCGCCCACGCTTTCGATGCCTCTGGCGATTTGCAGGGCGAGATTGCGGGTAGCGCCGTGTTGCGAATAGTATAAAACAAGGATTTTTAATGGGTTTGGGTTCATGGCGGGTTTCCGTTACAATATGGTTTTTCAGACGGCATGCCGTCTGAAAAACAGTATTTCGACAAAGTGCAATCACATACTTGCACCAAAAGTAAAAATAAAGAGGAAAAGGGTATGCGGTTTTTCAAGCATTGGCAAGGGCTGAAGGATAAAAAAACGGTGGCGTTTCTGGGCTTTGTGGCGAAACGTTTCCGTGACGAGCGGGTGCCGCAGGTAGCTTCCAGCCTGACGTTTACCACGCTGCTGGCGCTGGTGCCGGTATTGACGGTTACGGTGGTGGCGGCTTCGGCGTTTCCGGTGTTTGACGAATGGAGCGGCTCGTTTGTCGAATTTGTCAACCGCACGATTGTGCCGCAGGGTGCGGACGTGGTGTTTGACTACATCAATCAGTTTAAGGAAAAAGCCACCAAGCTCACCGCCATCGGCAGCGTGATGCTGATGGTTACGTCGCTGATGCTGGTACAGACCATCGACAGCGTGTTCAACCGCATTTGGCGGGTCAATACGCAGCGGCCGCTGGTTTATCAGTTTTTGGTGTATTGGACGCTGCTGACGTTCGGGCCGCTGTCGCTGGGCGTGGGGCTGTCGTTTCTGTTCGGCTCGGTACACGCCGTGAGCGTGGGCGGTTTGCCGATACAGGCGGTGGAACTCTTGAAAACGGCAGCATCGCTGGCGTTCAGCACCATCTTGCTGGGCAGCCTGTATTGTTTCGTGCCGAACCGTTTTGTGCCGCTTCGCCACGCCGCCATCGGGGCGTTTGTAACGGCGCTGTGTCTGGAAATCGCCCGCTCGCTGTTTGCGTGGTATATGCGCAATTTTGACGGCTATCAGTCGATTTACGGGGCGTTTGCGGCGATACCGTTTTTCTTGGTGTGGCTCAACCTGCTGTGGTCGCTGGTGTTGGCGGGGGCGGTGCTGACCTCGTCGCTTTCCTACTGGCAGGGCGAAGCCTTCCGCCGCAATATCGATGCCCGCGGGCGGTTTGACGATGTATTGAAGATTTTGCTGCTGCTCGATTCGGCGCAGCAGGAAGGGCGGGCGATGCCGGTGCAGGAATTCCGCCGCCACATCAATATGGGCTACGATGAATTGGGTCAGCTTTTGGAAAAACTGGCACGCCACGGCTATGTTTATTCCGGACAGCAGGGTTGGGTATTGAAAACCGGTGCCGATGCGGTCGAATTAAACAGCCTGTTCCAACTGTTTGTATACCACCCCGCCGCAGTGCAGGCGCAGGACAGGGTCAATCAGTCGGTACACCACATCATGCAGCCGTGTTTGGACGCTATGAATATGACGCTGGCGGAATTCAGGGTGCATACCGACAGGCAGAACAAGACCGTCTGAAAATGAGGGTAACGAGTTTTTGCGAAGCTATAATGAAATAACCCAAAGCAATACAAGGCGGCAAGCCGAAGACAGTACAAATAGTACGGCAAGGCGAAGCCAACGCTGTAGTGCTTTGAGGTTATTTCACTATAAATCGGATTTTCAGACGGCATAAGAAATTACAGCAGAAAAGGAACAGCATGAACAAACTGTGGACGGCGTTGCTGGCCTTGGCGGTTTCGCCCGCATGGGCAGCGTATGCCTTGAGCTTGGGGCAGCCGCCGAAATATCCGGCCGGATTTCAGGCGTTTGACTATGTCAATCCGAACGCCCCCAAAGGCGGCAGCCTGTCGTTGCCGGTGGCGGGCGGTTTCGATACGCTCAACCCGTTTACCCTCAAAGGCGACCACGAAAGCGGCATTTCGCTGACGATGGATACGCTGATGGAAAAAAGTCTGGACGAACCGTTTGCCGTGTACGGCCTGCTGGCGCAGGACGCAACGCTCGCTGCAGACGGCCTTTCGGTTACCTTCCGCCTGAATCCCAAAGCCCGTTTCCACAACGGCGACCCTGTGCTGGCAAAAGACGTGGCGGCCTCTTTCCACACCCTGACTCAGGACAAAGCCGCTTCGCCGGTGTACCGCTTTTATTGGAACGATGTGGCGAAAGTCGAAACGCCCGACAGCCGCACCGTCGTGTTCCGCTTCAAACAACGCAACGCCGAACTGCACATGACGCTCGGCTCGCTACCGGTGTTTTCCCACAAAAGCTATCCCAAGGGCTTGGCCGCCGCCGCCAACCGTTTGCCCATCGGTTCCGGCCCCTACCGTTTTGCCAAAGCCGAAAGCGGCCGCCTGAGCGAATACCGCCGCGATCCGCATTATTGGGCGCAAAACCTACCCACACGCAAAGGCCGCTACAACTTCGATACCGTCCGTTTCAAATACTACAAAGACGACAGCGTCCGCATCGAAGGCATTAAAGGCGGACAATATGATTTTGTACAGGAAAACATCGCCCGCAACTGGGCCAGAGCCTATCCCGAAAGCATTTTGCAGAAACGGCAGTTATCCAAACACGAATGGCGGCACAGCAATACCGCCGGTATGCAGGGCTATGTAATGAACCTGCGGCGGCCGCCGTTTGACAATATTCTGGTGCGCCAAGCCATGATCGCCAGCTTCGATTTTGAAAGCCTCAACAGCCGCCTGTTTTACGGCAGCTACCGCCGCAGCAACAGCTTTTTCACCAACAGCAATATGGCGGCAACCGGCAAAGCCGAGGGCGACGAAAAAGCCTTGCTGGAACAAGTCGGCAAACAGCTTCCGCCGGAAGTTCTCACCCGCAACGTTCCCGAACCGCCGACTACCGCCGCCGAGGGCGTACGCCCCAACCTGCTTAAAGCCCGAGCCTTGCTGGAACAGGCAGGCTACCGCTACCACAACGGCAAACTGGTCGATAAACAGGGCAAACCGCTGCGTTTTGAATTTCTCTCGCCGGGCAAAACCTACGAGCGGGTCAATGCCAAATGGCAGCGGGATTTGGCAAAAATCGGCGTAGAGATGGCCATCCGCACCGCCGATTCCGCCGTATTCCAAAAACGGCTGGGGCAGTTTGATTTCGACATGACGATTACCGTTTACGCCAACAGCGAAAGCCCCGGCAACGAACAGTTCAACTTCTTCAGTTGCCAAGCCGCCCAAACCCAAGGCAGCCACAACTGGGCAGGCGTGTGCCACCCTGCTGTTGAAAAAATCCTGAAAAACTTCGAACATTTCGACAACCGCCGCCAACTTACCGCCGCCGCCCGTGCGCTCGACCGGGTATTGCGCCACCAATACATTATCGTACCGAATTGGTTTGCCGACCGCCATCGGGTGATTTACCGCAACACTTTGGGCATCCCCACAACCTTGCCGAAATACTACAGCCCGACCGACTGGGTATTAAGCAGCGCATGGCAGAAACAGTAGCGGGCGATGGAGTGAGGCCGTCTGAAAACGAGTGTAACGAGTTTTCAGACGGCCTTGTGATGAAAAGCAGGACAGTTCGGCTTGTTTTCCACTATATAGTTAAAACACCGAATTTTCCATACAAAAGCAGGCGTAGTTTGTGGTTAGCGAGGCACGGGCGTAACCCAACAAAATCTTATGTTTCAAGGTATTTCCAATCGTGTTGGGTTGCGACCCAACCTTGTATAAGAAACACCAACCACAAGATAAAATAAAAAGCCCCCGACAGAAGCAGCTATCAGGGGCGGGATTGAAAACAGAGTTGTACGCCAACCTTGGGCTTCAAAGCCCGCGACGTAGATAAAAGCCTGTTTTCAATGTCCAAACACCCCGAATAGTATCATAGACATGCTGTGCATAGTCTGCATTCACAAGGTTAGGAGCATGATGGACACCCCATTTTATTTTATCGGCATCGATATTGCCAAGTTAAAGTTCGATGTTGCGGTCAAAAAATCCGCAAAAGTGTATCAACACCACCGGTTTGAGAACCATCCTCAAGGATTTGCTGCTTTGAGCGAATGGCTGAACAGCTTTTCAGATAAGCCGCTCTATATCGTGATGGAAGCGACAAACGTCTATCACGAAAGGTTGTGCGAATACTTATATACGGCCGGACATTCAGTAGTGGTGATTAATCCCAAATGTGCCGCCAACTTTGCCAAAGGTTTGAACTTACGTTCCAAAACCGACAAAGCGGATGCCAAATTACTTGCCCGCTTAGCCGAAAGCTACGTTCATGAATTTGATCTGTGGCAACCGAAAGGCAATAACGAAAAAGCCTTATTGCGCCAACTTCGCCATCTCGAACATTTAAAAACAGCGCTGACCAAAGAAAAAGTCCGGCTGCAGATGCTGTTGGACGAGTATGCAATGGTTTCGTCCGAACGTCTGATTGCTTTTCTTGAATGCGAAGTCAAAACTGTTGAAACACATATTCATCAGTTGGTGAAACAGGATGAGCAGTTGAAATACAACCATCGTCTGCTGAGCAGTATTCCCGCCATCGGCAAAACCACAGCCTGTTGGCTGCTCGCTATATTGGGCGACGGCACTCGGTTTAAAAACGGACGTGCTGCTGCGACCTACGCCGGACTGACCCCGATGGTCAGACAATCGGGAACGAGTGTAGATAAGCGGGTCGGTATCTCCCGTATCGGACAGAGTGATTTGAGGAAGATACTCTATATGCCGGCCGTGTCGTTTTGCTTTGGCAAATATAAGGACAGTATTTACAGCCCGTTTGTCCAACGCTTACTAGAGCGTAATAAACTGGCGAAAAAAGCCGTGATTGTGGCTCTGATGCGTAAACTCGTAACCATTGCCCAATCCATATTGAAATACCAACAACCCTTTAACGAAGAACGCTATGCGAAAATGTGTCTGGATAAGGCTTGATTTATTGGGGGGCTTATAGTATCTACGTCCTGTTTAAAAACCGTATGAATTATTCAGTATATTTACTATAGTGGATTCACTTTAAAAGTAGTACAAGGCGGCGAGCCGCAGACAGTACAGATATAGTTAAAACGCTGAATTTTCTGTACAAGCCAGTAAGCTAATGCCACCTGCACACTGTCCCCCGTCCCGCTGGCGGGAAGGGGTTAGGGGAAGGGTGGCTCGCTGCGGTGTTATATTTTTTAGGTTAATTGACTATAACCCTATTCTGATTGTTATTAGCTCGTTGAGCGGTACAAAATTCGGTTGATTTACTTATTACCTGAACCATAATTTCCCTGCAGAAAAATAAAAAAGCACAAACCATACGGTTTGTGCTTTTCGGTTTTCAGACGGCCTGATTATTTCTTGTCGTCTTTCACTTCTTCAAAATCGGCATCAACGATGTCGTCGTCTTTTTTCGCTGACGAATCTTGTGCCTGTTCGCCGGCTTGGGCTTCGGCTTGAGCCTGTGCGTACACCATTTCGCCCAGTTTTTGGCTGGCTGCGCCCAGTGCTTCGGCTTTGGCATCGATGTCGGCTTTGTCGTCGCCTTTTACGGCTTCTTCGGCTTCTTTCAGTGCGGCTTCGATTTTTTCTTTCTCGGCAGCGTCGAGTTTGTCGCCGTAGTCGGCCAGCGATTTTTTCACGGAGTGAATCAGGGCTTCGGCTTGGTTGCGGGAAGCGACCAATTCGGTCAGTTTTTTATCTTCTTCGGCGTTGGCTTCGGCATCTTTCACCATGCGTTCGATTTCTTCTTCGCTCAAGCCTGAAGAACCTTGGATGGTGATATTGGCAGCTTTGCCGGTGCCTTTGTCTTTGGCCGAAACGTGCAGGATACCGTTGGCATCGATGTCGAAGGTTACTTCGATTTGCGGCATACCGCGCGGTGCGGGTGCGATGTCGCCCAAGTTGAATTGGCCCAAAGATTTGTTGGCGGAAGCACGTTCGCGCTCGCCTTGCAGCACATGGATGGTTACTGCGCTTTGGTTGTCTTCGGCAGTCGAGAACACTTGCGATGCTTTGGTCGGAATGGTGGTGTTTTTCTGAATCAGCTTGGTCATCACGCCGCCCATGGTTTCGATACCCAGCGACAGTGGGGTAACGTCCAGCAGCAATACGTCGTTGCGGCCGCCGCCCAATACTTCGCCCTGAATCGCAGCGCCCACGGCCACAGCTTCATCTGGGTTTACGTCTTTGCGGGGTTCTTTGCCGAAGAAGTCTTTAACGGCTTCCTGTACTTTTGGCATACGGGTTTGACCGCCGACCAGAATCACGTCGTCGATGTCGCCGGTGCTCAAACCTGCGTCTTTCAATGCGATGCGGCAAGGTTCGATAGAGCGGGCGATCAGGTCTTCTACTAGACTTTCAAATTTGGCACGGGTGATTTTCAGCACCAAGTGTTTCGGGCCGGTGGCATCCATGGTGATGTACGGCAGGTTGATTTCGGTCTGTTGGCCGCTTGAAAGCTCGATTTTGGCTTTTTCGGCAGCTTCTTTGACACGCTGCATCGCCATCGGGTCGCCTTTCAAATCAATGCCTTGTTCTTTTTTGAACTCGGCGATGATGAAGTCGATGATGCGTTGGTCGAAGTCTTCGCCGCCCAAGAAGGTGTCGCCGTTGGTGGCCAATACTTCAAACTGTTTGTCGCCGTCCACATCGGCGATTTCGATGATGGAAATATCGAAGGTACCGCCGCCCAAGTCGTAAACCGCTACTTTGCGGTCGCCGCCGGAAACTTTGTCCATACCGAATGCCAGTGCGGCTGCGGTCGGCTCGTTGATGATGCGTTTTACGTCCAAACCGGCGATGCGGCCTGCGTCTTTGGTAGCTTGGCGCTGGCTGTCGTTGAAGTAGGCCGGAACGGTAATCACGGCTTCGGTTACTTTTTCGCCCAAGTAGGCTTCGGCGGCTTCTTTCATTTTGCGCAATACTTCGGCAGAGATTTGCGGCGGAGACAATTCTTTGCCTTGCGCTTTCACCCATGCGTCGCCGTTGTTGGCTTTGACGATTTCAAACGGCATGGTTTCGATGTCGCGTTGGACTTCTTTGTCTTCAAATTTGTGGCCGATCAGACGTTTGGCGGCGTAAACCGTATTTTTGGCGTTGGTTACGGCTTGGCGTTTGGCCGGTGCGCCGACCAGAATTTCGCCGCCGTCCAAATAAGCAATCACGGAAGGGGTAGTGCGTGCGCCTTCGGCGTTTTCGATTACTTTGGTTTGACCGTTTTCAGAGATGGCCAAACAAGAGTTGGTTGTACCTAAGTCGATACCGATTACTTTTGCCATTGTTGATTACTCCTAAAAATATTTAAATCAAATTCAATTTTCAAATCAGTTGCGGGCAAGCGGTTTGCCCGTGCGAGCGTTGCGCTCAGATGACCAGTAAATAGGGTTTTTCGGGAATTTTTCAAGGCTTGGATTTAAATTTTTTTGTATTTTAATTCAAGTGCTTGATTTATTTATCCACAAGATGGGTATGATGATTGGGCCTTGTGGGTAAACTGTTTTCCGTTTCTTTTGTTTTGGTCGGGCTTGGCGGCTGCTTCGGTTTTGCTGCTTTGCGTTGCAAAACTGGTTTCACTACTTGTTCCACTTGTTTTGGCTTCGCAGAAACCCGTTTCGCTCGTTTTGGCGAAACCTTCGGTTTTAGCTTCGCAGAAACCCGCTTCGCTCGTTTTGGCGAAACCTTCGGTTTTGGCTTTGCAGAAACTCGCTTCGCTCGTTTTCAGACGGCCTTGTCGGGCTTGGGCAGTGCCGGTGTGCTGCGTTTGACGGGTTTAGGCCGTCTGAAAACGGTGTATTTGATGAAACAGGCCAAGCGGTGCTTTCAATCTTCTTTTTTCGCCACGGTAACCATCGCCGGACGCAATACCCGTTCGGCAAGGGTGTAGCCTTTTTTCATTACGCTGACAATCGTGTTCGGCTCTTGTTCGCTGACCACGGTCTGCATTGCCTGATGGTGGTGCGGGTCGAGTTTGTCGCCCACGGCGGGGTTGATTTCTTTGATTTGGGTGGCATCAAATGCTTTTTGCAACTCGTTCAAAGTCATCTGCACGCCCATTTTCAGTGCATCGAAATTACCGCTTTGATCCAGCAGTGCCATTTCCAGATAGTCTTTTACCGGCAGCATTTCGGCGGCGAATTTCTGACCGGCGAATTTGTGGGTGTTGGCGATTTCTTCCTGATGGCGGCGGCGCAGGTTCTGCTCGTTGGCCAAGCCCCGTAGCTGTTCTTCTTTGACTTGGGCTTCCAATTCGGCGATACGCTCTTCAAGCGCTTCGTAAGACGGTTTTTCCGCTTCGCTGTTTTCAACGGCGGTTTCAACGGTTTCAACTGCTTCGGCAGTTTCGGCGGCTTCCGTTTCAACGGTTTGGTTTTGTTCGGTCATTTTATTCGTCCTTAATGTGGGATACACGTCAATGCCCGATATATAAGGCCGTCTGAAAAAATTTCAAGTCGTGTTTGGTATGGCGGCGGGTGTTTTGGGTGTACAGGGGGCGTGCAGACAAGGTAAGATATATCGTGAATCCATTAGCGGGTTCACCATGCAAAACAGACAACACACGCATTGACCGCCCGTTTTCAGACGGCCTTTCTTTAGGGGAAATTATGAAAAAAGATCATCTCAACACCGAACATTTCGACCTCTGGCAGACCATTCGCGAAGAAACCGAAGCAGCGGCCGCCGCCGAGCCGATGCTGGCGAGTTTTCTGCACCAAACCGTTTTGCGCCACGAATCTTTGGATTCCGTGTTGGCATACCACCTTTCCAGCAAACTGAGCAGCGCCATTATGGATGCCCGCGCCTTGTTTGAAATCTACCAGCAGGCACTGTGTTGCGATCCCCAAATCAGCCGCTGCGTGGAACGGGACTTAAAAGCCATTTACGAACGCGACCCCGCCTGCGACGAATATTCGTTACCGCTTTTGTATTTCAAAGGCTTTCACGCCATTCAGGCGCACCGCATCAACCACTGGCTCTACCAAAACGACCGCAAAACGCTGGCATATTTCCTGCAAAACCGCATGTCCGAAGTGTTCGGCACCGACATTCACCCGGCGGCACGCTTCGGCCACGGCATCATGCTCGACCACGCCACCGGTTTCGTCGCCGGCGAAACCGCCGTATTGGGCAACAATATTTCCATTCTCCACGGCGTAACCTTGGGCGGCTCGGGCAAAGAGAGCGGCGACCGCCATCCGAAAATCGGCGACGGTGTGATGATTGGTGCGGGCGCTTCGATTTTGGGCAACATCAAAATCGGCGAAAACGCCAAAATCGGTGCCGGCAGCGTGGTGGTGGCCGATGTACCGTCCGCCATTACCGTGGTCGGCGTACCCGCCCGTCCCGTGGGTCGTTCGCTGAAAGTACCGTCTGCGGATATGAATCAGAATATCGAAATTTTACATTTGGATTTTGTGATTTAAAACAGATATAGTTAAAACGCTGAATTTTCTGTACAAGCCAGTAAGCTAATGCCACCTGCACACTGTTCCCCGTCCCGCTGGCGGGAAGGGGTTAGGGGAAGGGTGGCTCGCTGCGGTGTCATATTTTTTAGGTTAATTTACGATACATCAAGGCCGTCTGAAAATCCGGTTTTCAGACGGCCTTGATGTATCGAACAACTCAATCCTGCGGCGCAGACGGCGCACCGGCGGGCTGTTTGTAGCGGTTGTACATAAACAGATACTGCAATGGAAAGCGGCGTATCCAGCGTTCCACATTCTGATTGACCGTGCGGGCATCGTGGGCTTTGTCGCCGTTCAGCTCCCCTTCGAGCGGGCGGATATGCAGGGCGAAGCCCCGACCGTTCGGCAGCCGCTCGCCGACAAAAAACAGGGTGCTTACGCCCTTAACCTGCGCCAGCTTGCCCGCCAGCGTCATGGTGTAGGCCGGTTTGCCGAAAAAATCCACCCACACGCCGTCGCCGCCTTCGGCCGGATCGGGAACATGGTCGGGCAGCACAATCGTTGCCTCGCCTGAACGCAGCGCCTTGATAATCTGCTTCACGCCCTGAATGCTGGTCGGTGCCGTTTTGCCCTTGCCCCGCACCCGTCCTGCCTGCATCACTTGGTCGAACGCCTTGATTTTTGGCGGTTTGTACATCGCCGTCAGCGGAAAGGGCAGACGCTGGCTGATGTAGCGGCCCGCCAAATCGTAGCTCCCCAGATGCGGCGTGATAAACAGCAGGCCGTTGCCCGCCGCCAGTGCCGCCTCGACATATTCCCAGCCGTACACTTGGCGGAACAGCGTTTCGATTTCTTCAGGCCGTCTGAAAAACGCCACCGGCAATTCCAAGCCGCTTTTGGCGGTTTCACGGAAAACGGTTTTCACAGCCGCCGCATGATTCGGCAGCCCCGCCTGCGCCAGATTAGCCCGCACCCGCCGCCTGTCGGCAGGCAGCAGATAATACGCCAAACCGCCCAACAAATTGCCGAGCCTGTGCAGTAGCGGCAGCGGCAGAGCGGCGGTCAGGCGGAACAGAAAGGAGAGTAGGGTGTGAGTCATACCAAATATTTGAAAACGAACGTGCTGGCGATTGTATCACTAACCCGCCAACAACGGCCTGTTTCTTAAACACGCCGCCAACGCCGTGCCGCCCAATCTTGCAGCGCAGCGGGAAATCTGCTAACATCGCCGCTGCATTAAGAGTTGGGAAATTCCATGCCAACCTGCTGTTGCGGTTTTCGCAAGGTAAGGTGGACGGCGGTTCGAGCCGATGTGGTCTGCGGTTTTGCGGCAGACAATCCGACATTCCCGCTTAATGCGGGTATTTTTTTGCCCGTTTGAAACGTGTTTTGATTTTCAGACGGCCTCGGTTTGAAAATCCCCGCATCTTGCACAGCAGGCGGCAGCGAGGCCGTCTGAAAAACGTATTTGAAACCTATTTATATTTAACAGTGCCGCCGTTTAGATTGCGGGCGGCGTTTGCAGCGATTATTTTTGGGAACCATTAAAAATGAGCGAATTTCTGTTTACCTCTGAATCAGTATCCGAAGGCCATCCGGACAAAGTGGCGGATCAGATTTCCGATGCAATTTTGGATGCGATTTTGACGCAGGACCCGAAAGCCCGTGTGGCGGCGGAAACCTTGGTAGCAACCGATTTGTGCGTGCTGGCGGGCGAAATTACCACCAGCGCCAAAGTGGATTACGAACAAGTGGCACGGGAAACCGTGCGCCGTATCGGCTACAACGATCCGGCGCTGGGCTTTGCCGCCGATACTTTCAAATTGGTGCTGAACTACGGTGAGCAGTCGCCCGACATCGCCCAAGGTGTGAACGAAGGCGAAGGTTTGGATTTGGAACAGGGTGCGGGCGACCAAGGTCTGATGTTCGGCTATGCCTGCGATGAAACGCCGGTATTGATGCCGCTGGCGATTTATTACAGCCACCGCCTGATGCAGCGTCAAAGCGAGTTGCGCCGGGACGGCCGTTTACCTTGGCTGCGTCCCGATGCCAAAGCGCAGATTACCGTGGTGTACGACAGCGAAACCGGCAAAGCCAAACGCATCGATACTGTGGTATTGTCTACCCAGCATGATGAAAGCGTATCGTATGACGAATTGCGGGAAGCCGTTATCGAGCAGATTATCAAACCGGTTTTGCCTGCGGAAATGCTGACCGACGACACCAAATATCTGATTAACCCGACCGGCAAATTCATCATCGGCGGCCCGCAGGGCGACTGCGGTCTGACCGGCCGTAAAATCATTGTCGATACCTACGGCGGCGCAGCGCCGCACGGTGGCGGCGCATTCTCAGGCAAAGACCCGTCTAAAGTGGACCGTTCCGCCGCCTATGCCTGTCGCTATGTGGCGAAAAACATTGTGGCCGCCGGTTTGGCAAGCCAATGCCAGATTCAGGTTTCCTACGCCATCGGCATTGCCCAACCGACTTCGATTTCCATCGATACTTTCGGTACGGGCAAAATCAGCGAAGAAAAACTGATTCAGATTGTGCGCGAACATTTTGACCTGCGCCCGAAAGGCATCGTGAAAATGCTCGACCTGCTGCACCCGCGTTACCAAAAATCCGCCGCCTACGGCCATTTCGGCCGGGAAGAACCGGAATTTACTTGGGAACGCACCGATAAAGCCGCTGCATTGAAAGCCGCCGCCGGTCTGTAAACCAAACCCAACAGCCATGCCGTCTGAAAATCCGATTTTCAGACGGCAATTTACTTTTCGCCAACGGCGGTTTTCAGACGGCCTGTTTCACTATACAATAAGCCCATTCTGATATTTGAAAAAAGGACTACCGCCATGTTCGGTAAACAGTTATTTGAAGAAATCGGCAACAAATTGAGTGAAACCATTGCCAACAGCCCGGCAAAAGACATGGAAAAAAACGTCAAAGCCATGCTCGGCAGCGCCTTTAACCGCATGGATTTGGTTACCCGTGAAGAATTCGATATCCAGCAGCAGGTGCTGATTAAAACCCGTACCAAACTGATCGAACTGGAATCCCGTCTGGCACGTTTGGAAGCCGCCTTGCCGCAGGAAACCGCCGCCCAAGCCGAAACGCCGGCCGCCGAAGCAGCCGAAACCGCAGCGGAATAAACCGCCGTGTCGCTCGCTCTGGTTTACAGCCGCGCCCTCAGCGGTATGGACGCACCCTTGGTCGAAGTGGAAGCCCATCTTGCCAACGGCTTGCCTGCGTTCAATATCGTCGGCTTGCCCGATACCGAAGTCAAAGAAAGCCGGGATCGGGTGCGGGCGGCAATTATCCAGAGCGGCTTTGATTTTCCCGCCAAAAAAATCACCGTCAATCTCGCCCCCGCCGATTTGCCCAAAGAATCCGGCCGCTTCGATTTGCCGATTGCCTTGGGCATTTTGGCCGCTTCGGGGCAGATTGATTCAAGCAAACTGGCGCAATACGAATTTGCCGGCGAATTGGCATTGTCAGGATTGTTGAGACCGATACGGGGTTCGCTGGCCATGGCGTGGCAGGGCGGCAGAGCAGGGCGTTCGTTTGTATTGCCGTCTGAAAATGCCGTTCAGGCAGCGGTCATGCAGGGCATCAACGTGTACGGCGCAAACACTTTGGCAGAAGTAGCCGCCCATCTCAACGGCATCGCGCCGCTGACGCTTGCCCAAGCCGCCGAAAGGCCGTCTGAAAATCAGGTTTTGCCCGACTTGAGCGATGTCAAAGGCCAGCATACCGCCCGACTGGCACTGGAAATCGCCGCCGCAGGTGGCCACAGCCTGCTGATGGTCGGTCCGCCGGGTACGGGCAAATCCATGCTGGCGCAGCGTTTGCCCGGCATTTTGCCGCCGCTCACCGAAGCAGAACAGATTGAAGCATGGGCGCTGCGTTCGCTCTTGCCCCAGCACCAACAGGACTGGAGCAGGCAGCGGCCGTTCCGTTCGCCGCACCACAGCGCCAGCGCCGTGGCCATGGTCGGCGGCGGTTCCGATCCCCGACCCGGCGAGATTTCGCTGGCTCATCGGGGCGTATTGTTTTTAGACGAATTGCCCGAATTTGACCGCAAAGTGCTGGAGGTCTTGCGCGAGCCTTTGGAAAACGGCGAAATCCATATTTCCCGTGCCGCCAAACAGGCCGTCTATCCGGCACGTTTCCAACTGGTCGCCGCCATGAACCCCTGTCCGTGCGGCTATTTGGGACACAACACCAAACCGTGCCGCTGCACGCCCGAAAGCATCGCCCGCTACCGCAGCAAAATTTCAGGGCCGCTGCTCGACCGCATCGATTTAACGATAGAAGTACCGAGCTTGTCGGCGGCCGAGCTGACCCAGCAGCAGGCGGGCGAATCCAGTGCGTCGGTGTTGGCAAGAGTACTGGCGGCACGGGACAGACAATATGCAAGGCAGGGTAAAGTCAATGCCGATTTGAGCGTAACCGAGCTGGACAACGCCGCCGCCATCGAAGCCGAGGCCCGCAATGCCTTGGCGGAAATGCTGGAAAAACTCTCGCTTTCCGCCCGCAGCTTCCACCGAATCCTGCGGGTCGCCCGCACGCTGGCAGACTTGGCGGGCGATGAAACCGTCAGCCGCCGCCATATTTTGAAAGCCATCGGTTTCCGCCGGGCTTTGTAAAATTTAATGTTCCGTGCCGAATCGGCAACACAAACGCACAAATCAGGGCGGGCAGTTTTCCGAATGTAGCGATTATTGGTAGAATATCCCCCATCAGACAGAAACCGGCGGCAAAGTCGGTTTCACTTTCCTGAAAACATTAAGGTAAGCTATGAACAAACACGCACAATCCGGCAAAGGACTTTCCGGATTCTTATCAGGCCTGCTGTTGGCAACCGCCATCATCGCCGGCATTTTATATTTCCTCAACCAAAGCAGTCAGAACGTTTTTAAAGAACTACCGCAACCCGAAAAACCGGGCAAACCGGAAGTTTTGAAACCGAAAAGCACCGCCAAGCCGGAAGCGCCTAAAGCCGATACAGCAGCAGAACAGAAAGCACCGCAGACGGCGGTTGAAAAACCGGCCGAGAGCGGGAAACCGGCGGTAGAAAAAGCCGACGATAGGCCGTCTGAAAAAGCCGCCGAGCCGACACCGGCAGAACGCAGTGAAGCGCCGGACACCGCCAAAGCCGAGCAAGGCGGCCGTGAAAACAGTGCGGCCAAGCAGGAAGCCGAAGCCGATAACGCCGCCAAAGCCGCCGAACAGGCCGCCACCCGAGAAGCAGCCAAGCGGGAGCGTGAAGCCGCCGCTGAAGCCGAACGCAAACGGGTTCAGGCCGAAAAAGCCAAAGCCGAACGCCTGAAAGCCGAGAAAGCCCGTTTGGAAAAACAGGCCGAAGCCAAGAAAAAAGCCCGTTTGGAAGAACAGCGCAAACTGGAAGAGAAAAAGGCCGCCGAACGCCGTGCCGCTGAAAAACAGGCTGCTTTGAAAAAAGAAGCCGCCCAAAAAGCAGCCAAACCGACCCCTGAGCAGATTTTAAATGCCGGCAGCATTGAAAAAGCCCGCAAGGCAGCGGCCAATGCGCAAAACAAAGACACATCAACAGCGGCTTCGGGTAAAAAAGTCGTGGTGCAGATGGGTTCTTACGGCGACCGTGCCGCAGCCGACAGCCAGCGTGCCAAACTGGCGCTGTTAGGTGTGCAGTCGAATGTGGCGGAAGCGTCGGCAAACGGCAAAAAAATCTACCGTGTCCAAAGCGGCAGCATGAGTGCCGAAGCCGCCAAACGTGTGCAGCAAACCTTGCAAAAACACGGTGTCAGCAGTTTGACCCGCAGCGTTCAATAATGATTTCCGCCGGTAATCGGGAGGATAAACGATGAAAAAAGCAGCATGGCTGGTGCTTTTACCTGCTTTGGCTCAGGCAGCAGTGGTGGGCGAGGATTACACGGTTTTGGCAAAACCGATTCCGCAGCTTCAGCCCAATAAAGTGGAAGTGTTGGAATTTTTCGGCTATTTCTGCGTGCATTGCTACCATCTTGATCCGATTCTGTTGAAACACAGCCGCTCGTTTGCGCCCGATACCTATCTGCGCACCGAGCATGTGGTGTGGCAGCCGGATATGCTGGGCTTGGCAAAAGTAGCGGCGGCGGTGAACCGTTCGGGTCTGAAATATCAGGCGAATCCGGCGGTGTTCAAAGCGGTTTACGAACAGAAACTGGATTTGGCCGATGCTGATGAGTTCCGCAAATGGGCAACGGCACAAAAAACCTTTGACGGCAAACGCCTTTGGGTAGCCTATCAGCAGCCGCAAACGGCAACCGTTGCCAAAAATATGCAGAAGCTGACCGAAACCTACCAAATTAGCGGCACACCGACAGTGATTGTCGGCGGCAAATACCAAATCAAATTCGATAAAGGTTTCCCGCAAGGCATGAAAACGATGGACGAGCTGATTGCCAAAGTGCGTGCCGAACGGGGGTTGAAAACGCATTAAACCGTTTTTGCAGTGAGCATTGTGAATGAGTTAAATCAGGGCAGGCGGATAACGCTGTACCGGTTTAACTCATTTTCGATAAATAAAGAACAGACGGTTGTACTTATATAGTGAGTTCGCCGAAAAAGTATAACAACACAGTGTGTAGATTGTGGTTAGCGAGGTATGAGCGTAACCCAATAAAACCTTATATTTTAAGGTGATTTAAATCGATGTTGGGTCTAGGCCCAACCTATGCCCGTTCTCTTTATTAAGTGAATTAACCGTATTCGCAGGCCGTCTGAAAAGAGCATTATGGATATTTTAATCTTATTCAAAGCCCTGATTTTGGGCATTATCGAAGGTTTGACCGAATTTTTGCCGGTGTCCAGCACCGGCCATTTGATTGTGTTCGGCGATTTAATCAATTTCCACAGCAACGGCAAAGTATTTGAAATCGCCATCCAGTTGGGGGCGGTGTTGGCAGTGGTATTTGAATACCGCCGGCGTTTTCAGCAAGTGATGACCGGTATCGGCAGAGACCGTCAGGTAAATCGTTTTGTTGTCAATCTGGCGGTGGCGTTTGTTCCGGCGGCGGTGGTCGGATTGCTGTTCAGCAAACAGATTAAGCAATATCTGTTTAACCCGCTGACCGTGGCAGCAATGCTGGTTTTGGGCGGCCTGTTTATCTTGTGGGTGGAAAAACGCCAAAGCAGCCGCACGCCGAAAGTGAAGACCGTAGAAGAAATGCGTCCGATTGATGCTTTGATGGTCGGCTGCGCCCAAATCTGCGCCCTGATTCCCGGTACGTCCCGTTCCGGCAGTACAATCATGGGCGGTATGCTGTGGGGCATCGAGCGCAAAGCGGCAACTGAGTTTTCCTTTTTCCTTGCCGTGCCGATGATGATTGCGGCAACAGGTTATGATGTTTTGAAACACTACCAATTATTCACTCTGCAGGACATCGGCCTGATTGCTGTCGGCTTTACCGCCGCCTTCTTCGCCGGCCTGCTGGCAGTGAAAGCCTTGCTGAAATTCGTATCGAGCAAAAACTATGTACCGTTTGCCTATTACCGGATCGCCTTCGGCGGCCTGATTCTGCTGACTTGGGCGACAGGCTGGGTCAGCTGGGGCGAGTAGAAAATATAGTGGATTCACTTTAAAAGTAGTACAAGGCGGCGAGTCGAAGACAGTACAGGTAGTACGGCTAGGCGAGCCAACGCTGTAATACTTTTAAAGTGAATCCACTATAATTGAATAAAACCATGCCGTCTGAAAACCGCGTTTGAACACGCAGTTTTCAGACGGCATTGATTTGGGATTTAATCAGCGGATTAAGAATGATGGTGCGGAATTTCCCCGTCCAAACGGTAAACCGTGCCGCAATACGGGCAGGCGGTTTCGCCGTTGGATTCAATCGGCAGAAACACTCTTGGGTGGCCGTTCCACGTTTCATGATTCGGGCCGGAGCAGTATAAAGGTAGGTCTTTCGGTGTAATCACCACCGGTTGGCTGGTGTTTGGCATTTGGTTTGTCCTCGTAAAATTTGCTTTATTATATCGCCGGAAAAATGAATTTTCCATATTGAACACAAGTGCAGATTGGTTTGAAATTGAACCACTCTTACGCAACAAGCCGTCTGAAAATGCAGTTTTCAGACGGCCTCGGCTTTATGTCAAACGTTGAACCGGCAATCAGCAGACTTCAACCAGCCAGCCGTATTTGTCTTCCGCCAAACCGAATTGGATGTCGGTAACGGCTTTGCGGATGGCATAGCCGCGCTCTTGGCTTTTGACTTCGATTTCTTTGCCGTCAATCACAAACGAGGTAATCGGCGAAATCACGGCGGCGGTGCCGGTTAAGATGGCTTCTGCGCCGTTTTCAACCATGGCTTTCAGTTCGTCCACGGTGAAGTTGCGTTCGCTGATGCGGTAGCCCAAATCGGCGGCAACGGTTAAAACGGATTGGCGGGTAACGCCGTGCAAAAACTCGTCAGTCAGCGGTTTGGTAACGATTTCGTCGCCGTTAATCACCATAAAGTTTGATGCACCGGTTTCCTGAACGTCGCCGTTCGGGCAGAACAATACTTGGCTGGCACCGTGTTCGGCTTTGGCTTTCAAAATCCACGGCATGGCGGAAGCGTAGTTGCCGCCGCATTTCACCCGACCCATGTGCGGTGCGCAGCGGATATGTTCGGTTTCCACCAGAATTTTGACCGGCGAACCGGCTTTGAAATAATCGCCGACAGGGGAGGCGAGAATATACAGCAGGGCAGTTTCAGACGGCGCACCGGCTTTGCCGATAACCGGATCAGTGCCGATTAAGGTCGGGCGCAGATAGAGCGAGGCGGGCGCATCGGGGATTTCGTCGGCGGCACGTTTGACCAGTTCGACCAAGGCGGCTAAAAACGGCTCGGTTTCCGGTTTCGGCAGCGACAGGATTTCGGCGCTTTGCTGCATACGTTTGATGTTTTCGGTCGGGCGGAACATCACGATTTTGCCGTTTGCCTGACGGAAGGCTTTCAAGCCTTCAAAACATTCGCTGCCGTAGTGCAGGGCGTGTGCGCCGGCGGGCAGAGTCAGGTCTTGGGAAGATTGCCAGCGAACCGGCTGCCATGCGCCGTCTTGGAAAGCGATAACGGGCATTTGGGCATGAAATACGCTGCCGAATACGGCGGGAACGGGTCTGCTCATGATTTGTAGCCTTTCTTTTTTTCTGATGGTATCGGATTCGGTTGTCGGCAGGCAGTGTATTCCGCCTGCAATCATTTGATAGATGAAAGGCTAAACAATACGCCTGAAAACCTTAGTTTGGCAAGCGGAAAAAGCGGATTTTTGCGGGGCGGATAAGCACAGATTTGACCATAACCGTGTCGGATGCGGCGGCCGGTGGCTATCCTAAAAGCGGCAAATCGTTTAAACTGTTGCACCGTGATGATTGGCGGGTGTGTTGAAATTCGTTACACTTATTTCGGTTGCGCTGAAACCCGCTTTGCTCGTTTTGGCGAAACCTTTGGTTTTAGCTTCGCAGAAACCCGCTTTGCTCGTTTTCAGACGGCCTGATTGCCGAAAGATGTTTTTCTGTGCAGTATCGCCCCGATTGATTTGGAAAACACATTTCGCCGTAACCGGATTTTCGGAGAATTTCATGAAAATTGTATTAAATGTGATTAAAATTTTGGTATTGCTGGTATTTTTGCTGCTGGCAGTCAGCAATACGCAGACAGTTTCCCTGTTTTACTTACCGGGCCAGCCGCTTGAGTTGCCGCTGATTGTGGCGCTGTTTGCCGCTTTTGTGATCGGTATCGTATTCGGACTGTTTGCCCTGTTTGGCAGACTGCTGGCGCTGCGCAGCGAAAACAACCGCCTGCGTGCCGAAGTGAAAAAAACGGCGGTTATTACCGAGCAGGAAATCCGTGCCGCAGCGCCGGTGCAAACGGTTCAAACCGCAGAGCAGGCGGCTAAGGAATAAGTATGGAAAACGAATTATGGTTTTTTCTGCTTCCGGTGATTCTGTTGCCGGTGTTTTTCGCCATGGGCTGGTTTGCCGCACGAGTGGACATGAAAACCGTGTTGAAACAGGCGAAAAGCATTCCCAGCGGCTTTTACCGCAGCTTGGATGCGCTGGTTGATCACAACAGCGGCCGTGCCGCACGGGAACTGGCGGAAGTGATTGACCAGCAGCCTCAGTCTTACGATTTAAACCTGACTTTGGGCAAACTCTACCGCCAGCGTGGGGAAAACGACAAAGCCATCAGTATGCACAAAGCCCTGCTCGATTCGCCGGATACCGTGCATGAAAAGCGGGAACAGGTATTGTTTGAGCTGGCGCAAAACTACCAAAGCGCCGGATTGGTCGATCGTGCCGAACAAATTTTTCTCAGCCTGCTCGAAGGCGATATGGCACGCCAAGCCTGCCAGCATTTGATGAGCATTTACCAGCAGGATAGAGACTGGGAAAAAGCCATCGACATGGCGCAGCGGCTGAATAAAGACGATCAGACTTATCAGTTTGAAATTGCACAATTTTATTGCGAATTGGCGCAAGCGGCGCTGTTTAAATCCAATTTCGATGTGGCACGTTACCATGTCGGCAAAGCATTGGAAGCCAACAAAAAATGCACCCGTGCCAATATGATTTTGGGCGACATCGAATACCGTCAGGGCAATTTCGCTGCAGCGGTGGACGCATACAGCGCCATCGAACAGCAAAACCATGCCTATCTGACCATGGTGGGCGAAAAATTATACGAAGCCTACGCCGCACAAGATAAGCGGGAAGAGGGTTTGAACCAGTTGTTCGGTTATATGAAAACCTTTCCCGATCTCAATCTGATAGACGTGATTTACGAAAAAGCCCTGCTGCTCAAGGGCGAGAGCGAAGCAGCGCAGCTGGCCTTGGAACTGGTGCGGCAAAAACCCGACTTGGGCGGCGTGTACCGCCTGCTCGGTTTGAAACTCAGTGATATGAATCCGACGTGGAAAGCCGATGCCGATATGATGCGCTCGGTGATCGGCCGCCAACTGCAAAAAGCCGTGATGCACCGTTGCCGCAACTGCCATTTCAAATCGCAGGCATTTTTCTGGCTCTGCCCGGCGTGCAATAAATGGGAAACGTTTACGGCAAATAAAATCGAGGTTTGATGGGATTGGTTTAATCTGAAAAGGCGGACGTGATAAGCGTCCGCTTTTTTGTTTTGACTGATAATGCCGTCTGAAAAACGGCATGGTATAGTGGAATAATCCCAAAGCAATACAAGGCGGCAAGGCGAAGCCAACGCTGTAGCGCTTTGGGGTTATTTCACTATATTTTCAGACGGCCACCGCCGCTTTGATATGCGGGTGCGGATCGTAATCGGTCAGCTCGAAATCTTCAAAAGTAAAGTCAAGCAGATTATCAACGTTCGGATTCAGCTTCATTTTCGGCAGCGGTCGGCAAGCCCGCTGAAGTTGCAGCTGCGCCTGTTCAAAATGGTTGCTGTATAAATGGGCATCGCCGAACGTATGGATAAATTCGCCCGTTTCCAAGCCGCAGACTTGGGCGATCATCATGGTCAGCAGGGCATAGCTGGCGATGTTGAACGGCACGCCTAAGAAAATATCGGCGCTGCGCTGGTAAAGCTGGCAAGAAAGTTTGCCGTCGGCAACATAAAACTGAAACAGGGCATGGCATGGCGGCAGCGCCATTTCGTCTACCAACGCCGGATTCCAAGCCGACACAATCAGGCGGCGGGAATCGGGATTGTTTTTGATTTGATTAACCAAATTGGTAATCTGGTCGATATGGCGGCCGTCGGGTGCGGGCCAGCTGCGCCACTGGTAGCCGTAAACCGGCCCGAGATCGCCGTTTGCGTCCGCCCATTCGTCCCAAATCGAAACATTGTTGTCTTTCAGATATTTGATATTGGTATCGCCTTTGAGAAACCACAGCAATTCGTGAATAATCGAACGCAGATGCAGTTTTTTGGTGGTCAGCAGGGGAAACCCTTGGCTTAAATCGAAGCGCATCTGATAACCGAATACCGAGCGGGTGCCGGTGCCGGTGCGGTCGGCTTTGTCGGTTCCGTGCGTCAGCACATGGTTCATCAAATCGAGATAGGCTTTCATGGCAATCCTTAGGTTGGTGGGGCGGGTATTTTAGCACAGCGGCGGAATATGCTGCTAAAACCGCTGCGCTGTCGGCATGATTTCAGCGTAAAACGGCTTAAAACAGCTTTGCAAGGCTTTGGAGCTTTGGAATTTAGGTCTAAAAAAGTTCCATATTTGAAATTAAATTTTGAGGTTTACGAAAAAATACCTTTTAAAATCCAACGATAATCAAATTGTAAAGAAATATTGTCAACAATTTTACAAAAAAATATTGGCAAGCAAAAAAAATAGGTTTATATTTGAAACTCATAATTTTAGACGTTTTGTACAACTTTTTTCTTTGGAGAATTAAAAATGACAGATTTAAATGCCCTGTTTGCCGGTCTGAAAGCCCGCAACCCGAATCAGGAGCCGTTTCACCAAGCGGTTGAAGAAGTCTTTATGAGTCTTGATCCGTTTTTGGCGAAAAACCCGAAATACACCCAGCAAAGCCTGCTGGAGCGTTTGGTCGAGCCGGAGCGGGTGATTATGTTTCGAGTTACTTGGGTGGACGACAAAGGTCAGGTTCAAGTCAACCGAGGCTACCGCATTCAGATGAACTCAGCTATCGGCCCGTATAAAGGCGGCCTGCGCTTCCACCCGACCGTGGATTTGGGTGTATTGAAATTTCTGGCATTCGAACAAGTGTTCAAAAACGCCCTCACCACCTTGCCAATGGGCGGCGGCAAAGGCGGTTCGGATTTTGACCCGAAAGGCAAATCCGATGCCGAAGTGATGCGTTTCTGCCAAGCCTTTATGACCGAACTCTACCGCCACATCGGCCCGAATACCGACGTTCCCGCCGGCGACATCGGCGTGGGCGGCCGTGAAATCGGTTTCTTATACGGCCAATACAAAAAAATCCGCAATGAATTTACTTCCGTGCTGACCGGCAAAGGTCTGGAATGGGGCGGTAGCCTGATTCGTCCTGAAGCCACCGGCTACGGCGCTGTTTATTTCGCCCAATCCATGCTTGAAACCCGCAACGACAGCTTTGCCGGCAAACGTGTCGTGATTTCCGGTTCGGGCAACGTCGCACAATACGCCGCCGAAAAATCCATCCATTTGGGCGCAAAAGTGCTGACCGTATCCGATTCCAACGGCTTTGTCCTGTTTGCCGACAGCGGCATGACCGAAGCCCAGCTGGCTGCTCTGATTGAATTGAAAGAAGTACGCCGCGAACGTTTGGCCGTATATGCCCAAGAACAAGGCCTGAAATACTTTGAAAACCAAAAACCGTGGAACGTCGCCTGCGAAATCGCCCTGCCTTGCGCCACCCAAAACGAGCTGGACGAAGCAGATGCCAAAACTCTGCTGGCAAACGGCTGTTTCGTGGTTGCCGAGGGTGCAAACATGCCATCGACACTGGGCGCAGTCGAGCAGTTTATCAAAGCCGGTATCTTGTACGCACCGGGCAAAGCCTCAAATGCCGGCGGCGTAGCCACATCCGGCTTAGAAATGAGCCAAAACGCCATCCGCCTTTCATGGAGCCGCGAAGAAGTCGATCAACGCCTGTTCGACATCATGCAAGCCATCCACGAATCCTGCGTGAAATACGGCAAAGAGGGCGACAAAGTCAATTACGTCAACGGTGCTAATATCGCCGGTTTCGTCAAAGTTGCCGATGCCATGCTGGCTCAGGGGATTTAAAACGGTTTGAGTTTTAAATAGTCCGTATCATTGAGGCCGTCTGAAAATCGAGTTTTCAGACGGCCTTGTGTTATCTTGTGTTATCTTGTGTTATCTTGTGTTATATAGTGGATTCACTTTAAAAGTAGTACAAGGCGGCGAGCCGCAGACAGTACAGGTAGTACGGCAAGGCGAGCCAACGCTGTAATACTTTTAAAGTGAATTCACGATATATAGTGGATTAACTGAATAATCCATACCATTTAATCCGGCACTTGTAGGGTGCGGGCCAAAGCACGCACCTGTTCTGTGCATTTTATGTCGAAGCCGTCTGAAAATCTGATTTTAGCTGCGCAGAAACTCGCTTTGGCGAAACCTACGGTTTCAGACGGCATTCATGTGGAATTTAAAGAATACGTGCATGCTTAGGCAAGCACGCTACACACCATTCCCCGTCCCGTTGGCGGGAAGGGTGGTTTACTGGGGGGGTAATATTTTTTGGTTATTTCACTACACAATCCACTGATAAAGCACGATAATCAGCGGCATGGTCAGGATACACAGCAGGGTGGTTACGCCGTAGATGGCGCTGGCTTTGGCGGCGTTTTGCTTATACACCACGGCCATTTGGGTGATGGTGGCGGCGGCGGGGCTGATGGTGGCGAGGAAGCTGATTAAGACTACGGTGCGGCTGTGTGCGTCTTGACCTGCGAGTCCGGACAGTTTGACGGCAAACATTAAAATCATCGGAATCAGCAGCCGCAGAAAGGCGATCAGGTAAATGCGTTTGGACAGCATAATCTGTTTGAGCGGCAACGAGGCAATCAGCATACCTGCCACCAGCATGGCCACCGGCCCGATCATGCTGCCGACGGTTGCCAATGCGCCGTCCACTATTTTGGGTAGTTTGATTTGGAGGCTGAACAGGATTACGCCGCAGAGCATGGACAGAATATTGATGTTGCGCAGCAGGCTTGTCCATGAAACTTTGCCGCTGCCGCAGATTAAGAGCCGCAAGTGCGTCCAAAACAGCAGCATTTGCACGATAATGAATCCGCTGGTGTAAATCACCCATTGCGGCCCGAAAATGGACATCACCAGCGGGATAATGAGGTTGCCGGAATTGGTATAGATGGTAGCGGCGTGTTCGAGGGCATCGAGTTTGAGCAGATGGCTGAACAGTTTGCCTAAAATAATCAGTAGGATATGGAATAATACCGCCAGTTTCAGCGACAGCCACAAGCCGTCGAGGATTTCGGGCGAATAGTCGGCTTGGAAGGCGTGTATCATCACCGAGGGGCTGATGAGGTAGAGGGCGATGACGGACAGCGGGTAGCTGTTTTCGGTTTTGAGCAGTTTGAATTTCACCAGCGCAATGCCCATCAGTACAATCAGCGTGAGTTCGGTAATTTTTCCGGCAAGCAGCAGGGCGGTTTCCATAGTGTTTGATTCGGGACAAAAGGTGGATTGTACGCTTTAGTCTGCAAGGGGGAAAGCGTGAGGCCGTCTGAAAACGGGGTGTGGCCGGCATGGTTGCGTTGCGCCGCTCTTCCTTCTGTTTTCAGACGGCCTGACAGGAGAGTGGTGCGATTTCTTTACTTGTCGATAAAATTGTCAACAAAACTTTACCGAAACCGGGCAAAGTTCAGTATAATGTGCGCCTGAATTTTTTCCTCTCTCTATCAATCTATTTATATGAATACTTCAAATAATCATTTACTTGAGCGAATTTTTAATTTGCGAGCCAGCGGGACCGACGTACGGACGGAACTGATGGCGGGTCTGACGACCTTTCTGACTCTGTGTTACATCATCATTGTCAATCCGCTGATTTTGGGCGAGGCGGGTATGGACGTGGGCGCTGTGTTTGTCGCAACCTGTATTGCAGCGGCTGTGGGCTGTTTTGTGATGGGTTTTGTCGGCAATTATCCGATTGCGCTGGCACCGGGCATGGGGCTGAATGCGTATTTTACCTTTGCTGTGGTCAAAGGCATGGGTGTACCTTGGCAAGTAGCATTGGGTGCGGTCTTTGTATCGGGCCTGATTTTTATTGTGTTTAGCCTGTTTAAAGTCCGTGAAATGCTGGTCAATGCGTTGCCGACCGGTTTGAAAATGTCGATTGCCGCCGGTGTCGGCCTGTTTTTGGCACTGATTGCGCTGAAAGGGGCGGGCGTGATTGTCAGCAATCCGGCAACTTTGGTCGGTATGGGCGATATTCACCAACCGTCTGTGCTGCTGGCGATGGGCGGCTTTGTGCTGGTGTCGGTGTTGGGCTATTTCCGTATCCGTGCCGCCATCATCATCACCATTCTGGCGATTACTGCGGTTTCTACGCTGCTGGGTTTGAGCGAGTTCAAAGGCGTTGTCGGAAGCGTGCCGAGCATTGCACCGACCTTTATGCAGATGAATTTTGAAGGTCTGTTTACCGCCAGTATGGTCAGCGTGATTTTCGTGTTTTTCTTGGTGGACTTGTTTGACAGTACCGGCACGCTGGTCGGCGTGTCGCACCGTGCTGGCTTGTTGGAAAACGGCAAACTGCCCCGCCTGAAACGTGCATTGCTGGCCGATTCCAGCGCCATTGTGGCGGGTGCGGCATTGGGTACGTCTTCTACCACGCCTTATGTGGAAAGCGCCGCCGGTGTGGCCGTCGGCGGCCGTACCGGTCTGACGGCGGTAACAGTCGGCGTATTGATGCTGGCGGCTTTGGTCTTCTCGCCGCTGGCGCAAAGCGTGCCGACCTTTGCCACCGCACCGGCGCTGCTGTATGTCGGCGTGCAGATGCTGCGCAGTACCAAAGATATCGATTGGGAAGACATGACCGAAGCGGCACCGGCATTTTTAACCATCGTATTCATGCCGTTTGCCTACTCGATTGCCGACGGTATCGCCATGGGCTTTATCAGCTACAGCCTGATCAAACTGCTCTGCGGCCGTGCCAAAGACGTGCCGCCTATGGTGTGGATTGTTACCGTATTGTGGGCCGTGAAATTCTGGTTCTTGGGCGCATAAAACGTTTGTTTTGCAAAAGCCTGCCGCAACAGCGGCGGGCTTTTTTGTCGTTATTTTGTAAAAATATCGACAAAATGCCGTCTGAAAACGGCTTTTTGCAAACTGTTTAAAATAAATTAAAAACTTCAAGTTTCAAAAAAGTTACATTTAAATTATATTAAATTCAATTATATATATAATAGTTAATGAGTAATTGTTATTAATGTTTCCCCAATTTTTTTCAGGCCGTCTGAAAATTAGTATGGAAAGGCTAAAAAAGTATTTGACACTCAAATAATTATGAATTAAATTTTGTTAATAATAAAACTACACCATACTACATAAGAAAAACACAGGAGCAACCATGAACAGCCAATCTCATCACCGCCGCTTCCGGCAACCGCTTTTCCGTTCCGCCCATGCAGCGCTGCAGCCCGCAGCAGCATATTAACCAATCCCCACCCGATTTGAATGACCGAAACCGTTTTCCGTTAAACGTTTTCTGTTTTGCCGTATCTTAACCCTGTGCGGCGCAGGAAGCAGCCTTAAACACAACCGGCTGTTTCACAAGAAGTATTCCGAATATAAATAGAGGAGAAAAACATGACTCAATCATCTGCCGGTTTGCGTTTCCGCGAGGCCGTTCGAGATTCCAATCCGCTGGCCGTTGTCGGCTGTGTCAATGCCTATTTTGCCCGTTTGGCAACCCAAAGCGGCTTTAAAGCCATTTATCTGTCGGGCGGCGGCGTGGCGGCGTGTTCGTGCGGCATTCCCGATTTGGGCATTACCACCATGGAAGACGTGTTAATTGATGCCCGCCGCATTACCGACAATGTGGATACACCGCTGCTGGTGGATATCGATGTGGGTTGGGGCGGCGCATTCAATATCGCCCGCACCATCCGCCAGTTTGAACGTGCCGGCGTGGCGGCGGTGCATATCGAAGACCAAGTGGCGCAAAAACGCTGCGGCCACCGTCCGAACAAAGCCATTGTTTCGCAAGCCGAAATGGTGGACAGAATCAAAGCGGCGGTTGATGCCCGTGTTGATGAAAACTTTGTGATTATGGCCCGCACCGACGCTTTGGCGGTGGAAGGTTTGGATTCGGCAATCGAACGGGCGCAAGCCTGCGTAGAGGCCGGTGCCGATATGATTTTCCCGGAAGCGATGACCGACTTGGGCATGTACAAACAATTCGCCGAAGCGGTAAAAGTGCCGGTGTTGGCGAATATTACCGAGTTTGGCGCAACGCCGCTCTACAATCAAAAAGAATTGGCGGAAAACGGCGTATCGCTGGTGCTGTATCCATTGTCGTCTTTCCGTGCGGCCAGTCAGGCGGCTTTGAATGTGTATCAGGCGATTATGCGGGACGGTACGCAGGAAAACGTGGTGCAGACCATGCAGACCCGTGCCGAACTCTACGAACATTTGGATTATCACGCATTTGAACAGAAGCTGGACCAACTGTTTCAAAAATAAATTCGGTTTTCAGACGGCCTGATGAGAGAGGCCGTCTGAAAACTGCAAAACACAATATTAAAGTGGACTCACGATAAAAAGGGCGGGACAGCCCGAACGGTCGGTTAGAGAGGAAGCCGCCCGATGTCTGCAACTGTTTCAACCGGTGCTGCAACATTGTCGTTCCGGCTTAAATATACGCTGTTTCCAGTAAAAGGAGAAAAATCATGACAACCGAAACCCCGACTTTCAAACCGAAAAAATCCGTAGCTCTTTCAGGCGTGGCGGCGGGCAATACCGCATTGTGTACCGTAGGCCGTTCCGGTAACGATTTGAGCTATCGAGGCTACGACATCTTGGATTTGGCCGAACACTGCGAATTTGAAGAAGTCGCCCACCTGTTGATTCACGGCCATCTGCCCAATACGTTTGAACTGGCGGCCTACAAACAGAAACTGAAATCGCTGCGCGGCCTGCCGATTCGGGTGATTCAGGTATTGGAAAGCCTGCCGGCGCATACCCACCCGATGGACGTGATGCGTACCGGCGTATCCATGCTCGGCTGCGTTCACCCCGAGCGTGAAAGCCAGCCTTTGAGCGAAGCCCGAGACATTGCCGACAAACTGATCGCCTGCTTGGGTAGTATGCTGCTGTATTGGTATCAGTTCTCGCACAACGGCAAACGCATCGAAGTGGAAAGTAAAGAAGAAAGCATCGGCGGCCATTTCCTGCACCTGCTGCACGGCAAACGCCCGACCGAATCGCAAATCAGAGCCATGCACGTTTCCCTGATTCTGTATGCCGAACATGAATTCAACGCTTCCACCTTTACTTCCCGTGTGATTGCCGGTACCGGCTCGGACATCTATTCCGCCATCACCGGTGCCATCGGCGCATTGAAAGGCCCGAAACACGGCGGTGCCAACGAAGTGGCATACGATATTCAAAAACGCTACCGCAATGCCGACGAAGCCGAAGCCGATATTCGGGAACGCATCGCCCGCAAAGAAATCGTGATCGGTTTCGGCCATCCGGTGTACACCATTTCCGACCCCCGCAATGTGGTGATTAAAGAAGTGGCACGCCGCCTGAGCGAAGAAAAAGGCGATATGCGCCTGTTTGACATTGCCGATCGTTTGGAAACCCTGATGTGGAACGAGAAAAAAATGTTCCCGAATCTGGACTGGTTCTCCGCCGTTTCCTACCAAAAACTGGGCGTACCGACCGCCATGTTTACGCCGCTGTTTGTGATTTCCCGCACCACCGGCTGGGCTGCCCACGTTTTGGAACAACGCCAAGACGGCAAAATCATCCGTCCGAGTGCCAACTACACCGGCCCTGACGAATTGGCTTTCGTTCCGCTGCAAGAACGCTAATCCGCAAAAAGGCTGCCTGAAACCCTGTTTTCAGACGGCCTTTTTTGTTTACCAGTATAGATAATGATAAATTTTTATTAAAAACAGTCGGATATTATTTTAAATCACAGTTCCCGACTGAAAGCATTTTCCCCAAACAAGAAAAACATAATTGAAGGAGTAACGCATGTCTGCCAACCAAACCTACCGCAAACCCTTATCCGACAGCAATCTGCATTATTACGATGCCCGCCAAGCCTGCGAAGATATTCAGGCGGGTTCTTATGACAAGCTGCCTTATACAAGCCGTATTCTGGCGGAAAACCTGATTAACCGTGCTGAAAACGTGCCGCTGGAAACCTTGCAGTCATGGCTGAAGCAGTTGATTGAAAACAAACAGGAGCTGGATTTTCCGTGGTATCCCGCCCGTGTGGTGTGCCATGATATTTTGGGACAGACGGCATTGGTCGATTTGGCGGGGCTGCGTGATGCGATTGCCGACAAAGGCGGCGATCCGAGCAAAGTCAATCCCGTGGTGCAAACCCAGTTGATTGTCGATCACTCGCTGGCGGTGGAATGCGGCGGCTACGACCCCGATGCTTTCCGCAAAAACCGTGAAATCGAAGACCGCCGCAACGAAGACCGTTTCCACTTCATCAACTGGACGAAAACCGCTTTTGAAAATGTGGACGTGATTCCGGCGGGCAACGGCATTATGCACCAAATCAATCTGGAAAAAATGTCGCCCGTGGTTCAGGTGAAAAACGGCATTGCCTTTCCCGATACCTGTGTCGGCACCGACAGCCACACGCCGCATGTGGACGCTTTGGGCGTGATTTCGGTGGGTGTGGGCGGTTTGGAAGCGGAAACTGTGATGTTGGGTCGGGCTTCCATGATGCGCCTGCCCGATATTGTCGGCGTAGAATTGACCGGCAAACGCCAAGCGGGCATTACCGCCACCGATATTGTGTTGGCGCTGACCGAATTTCTGCGTAAAGAACGGGTAGTCGGTGCATTTGTCGAATTTTTCGGCGAAGGCGCACGCAGCCTGTCTATCGGCGACCGAGCCACGATTTCCAACATGACCCCCGAATTTGGTGCAACCGCCGCCTTATTTTCGATTGACGAACAAACCATTGATTATTTGAAATTAACCGGCCGTGATGAGGCGCAGGTCAAATTGGTGGAACAATACGCCAAAACTGCGGGTTTGTGGGCCGATGATTTGAAAACCGCCCGCTATCCCCGTGTGCTGACTTTCGATTTGTCGTCGGTTACCCGCAATATGGCGGGGCCGAGCAATCCGCACGCCCGTTTTGCCACCGCCGATTTGGCGGCCAAAGGTTTGGCGCAGCCTTATGAAATTCCGGCCGACGGCAAAATGCCTGATGGCGCAGTGATTATTGCGGCGATTACTTCGTGTACCAACACGTCCAACCCGCGCAACGTGGTGGCCGCCGCTCTGTTGGCTCGCAATGCCAACCGTTTGGGCTTGAGCCGCAAACCGTGGGTGAAAACTTCGTTTGCTCCCGGCTCGAAAGTGGCGGAAATCTATTTGAAAGAAGCAGGTTTACTGTCGGAAATGGAACAACTCGGCTTCGGCATTGTCGCCTTTGCCTGCACCACCTGCAACGGCATGTCGGGCGCACTCGATCCGAACATCCAGCAGGAAATCATTGACCGTGATTTGTATGCTACTGCCGTATTGTCGGGCAACCGCAACTTTGACGGCCGTATCCATCCGTATGCCAAACAGGCATTTTTGGCATCGCCGCCGTTGGTGGTGGCGTATGCGATTGCCGGTTCGATCCGTTTCGACATTGAAAACGATGTATTGGGCATTTCAGACGGCAAAGAAATCCGCCTGAAAGATATTTGGCCGAGCGATGAAGAAATCGATGAAATCGTTGCCCGATATGTGAAACCGCAGCAGTTCCGTGATGTGTATATCCCGATGTTTGACACCGGCGAAGCGGAAAAAGCACCGTCGCCGCTGTATGACTGGCGGCCGATGTCCACCTATATCCGCCGCCCGCCGTATTGGGAAGGCGCATTGGCCGGAGAGCGCACACTGAAAGGTATGCGCCCGCTGGCGATTTTGCCCGACAACATTACCACCGACCATCTTTCGCCAAGTAATGCCATTCTGCCGACCAGTGCAGCCGGCGAATATCTGGCGAAAATGGGGCTGCCCGAAGAAGACTTCAACAGCTACGCCACCCACCGCGGCGACCATCTGACCGCCCAGCGTGCCACGTTCGCCAATCCTAAGCTGTTTAATGAAATGGTGAAAAATGAAGACGGCACCACCCGCCAAGGTTCGCTGGCAAGGGTCGAACCAGAAGGCAAGGTGATGCGCATGTGGGAAGCGATTGAAACCTATATGAACCGCAAACAGCCGCTGATTATCGTGGCGGGTGCGGATTACGGGCAAGGCTCAAGCCGCGACTGGGCGGCAAAAGGCGTACGCTTGGCCGGTGTGGAAGCGATTGTTGCCGAAGGTTTCGAGCGTATCCACCGCACCAATCTGATCGGCATGGGCGTGTTGCCGCTGCAATTTAAAGACGGCACCAACCGCCACACGCTGCAACTGGACGGTACGGAAACTTATGATGTTATCGGCCAACGTGAAGCCCGCTGCGATTTGACGCTGGTGGTTCACCGCAAAAACGGCGAAACACTGGAAGTTCCCGTAACCTGCCGCTTGGATACCGCCGAAGAAGTGTTGATTTACGAAGCCGGCGGCGTGTTGCAGCGCTTTGCCCAAGATTTTTTGGCGGGGAATGTTTAACTTCGGGTTAATTTGTGTAAAATGAAACAGATCGGCGGATAAGTTGTCTGCAGGCGGCTTATCCGCTGTGTAATCCGTTCGGGTTTCCGCAATCCGATACCGGTTTTCAGACGGCCTTGAGGCCGTCTGAAAACAGACACGGTTGGTTTTTGTGTATTTGGATTTGTATCATTGCCAAAACGGTTATATAGCCAAAATATAAATTCCATATTGCCGACCGATGCAGTATGGAAATAACCGTTTTCAGCAGCCGGACGATGTTTTATCTGTTTGATTTTACGAGGTGAAAATATATGCAGTCTTTAGTATGGATCAGCCGGCAATTAACCCGCCTGACCGCATGGGTGATTATTCTGGCGGCACTGGTGGCGATGGCCGAACCGGCAACATTTGCTTGGGTAAAAGGCGATACGCAGGTTGCCGTGTTGGGCGTGATTATGCTCGGCATGGGCATGACGCTGGGTAAAGAGGATTACCGCATTTTGGTGCAGCGGCCGCTGGATATTCTGATTGGCGCTGTAGCGCAATACACCATTATGCCGCTGCTGGCGATTGCGGTGGCGAAAATATTGGGTTTGTCGCCGGGGCTGACTTTGGGCTTGGTACTGGTCGGCACTTGCCCGGGCGGTGTGTCGTCCAACATTATGAGTTTTCTGGCAAAAGGCGATGTAGCATTCTCAGTGGGCATGACCACGGTTTCCACGATTTTAGCGCCGGTGATGACACCGCTGTGGATGACGGTTCTGGTCGGCCAAACCGTGGATATGGACGGCTGGGGCATGTTCCGCTTTATGCTGCTGGTTACGCTGTTGCCGGTGGTGTTGGGTTCGGTTGCCAATATCCTGCTGCAACGCAAACACTGGTTTGAAGATGTCCGCAACATTATGCCCGGCGTAGCGGTGCTGGCGTTTGCCTGCATTGTCGGCGGTGTGGCGGCGGTACACGGACATCACTTCCGAAATTCCGTTGCCGTGATGCTGGTGGCGATTGCCATTCACAATATTGGCGGCTATGTTTTGGGCTATTACAGCGGCGCACTGATGGGCATGAGTACCGCCAAAAAACGCACGCTGGCGATTGAAGTCGGCGTACAGAATGCCGGTTTGGCAACCGGATTGAGCGCCAAATTCTTCCCCGGCAATGCCGAATCCGCCGTTGCCGCCGCAGTCGCCTGCGTGTGGCACTCAGTTTCGGGAACGGTGTTGGGCAATCTGTTTGCCTTTTGGGACAAACGCCGAAGCCGATGACACTTGAAACCGGTGTGAACTTTGCAGAAACTTGGTTTTCAGACGGCCTTCGGGCGGTATGCCGTTTTGTCTAAGGGTAATATAGGCTGTTTGTTGATTTTTTAAAACACAAAACAAAGGAGAAATACCATGCCGCAAATCAAAATTCCCGCCGTGTATTATCGGGGCGGTACATCAAAAGGTGTGATTTTCAAACGCAGCGACCTGCCGCAGCAAGCGCAGCAGGCGGGGCGGGTGCGCGATCAGATTTTGCTGCGGGTTTTGGGTAGTCCCGACCCTTACGGTAAACAGATAGACGGTTTGGGAAATGCCAGTTCGTCCACCAGTAAGGCCTTGATTTTGGATAAATCTTCCAAGCCGGATCACGATGTGGATTATCTGTTCGGACAAGTGTCGATTGACAAACCGTTTGTCGATTGGAGCGGCAACTGCGGCAATATGACGGCGGCGGTCGGTGCGTTTGCCGTGTCGCAGGGCTTGGTGGACGCGGACAAAATTCCCGAAAACGGCATTTGCACGGTGAAAATCTGGCAAGCGAATATCGGCAAAACCATCATTGCCCATGTGCCGATACAAAACGGCGAAGTGCTGGAAACCGGCGATTTCGAGCTGGACGGCGTAACCTTTCCCGCCGCCGAAGTGGTAATTGAATTTTTAGACCCCGCCGACGATGCGGGTAGCCTGTTTCCAACCGGCAATGTAGTGGATACTTTGGAAATCCCCGGTATCGGCAATATTCAGGCGACACTGATTAATTCGGGCATTCCCACCGTGTTTGTCAATGCCGCCGACATCGGTTACAGCGGTACGGAACTGCAGGACGACATCAACGGTGATGCCGAAAAACTCGCCTTTTTTGAAACAATCCGTGCCTACGGCGCATTGAAAATGGGGCTGATTGCCGATTTGGACGAGGCCAAAACCCGCCAGCATACACCGAAAGTCGCCTTTGTCGCCCCCGCTGCAAGCTACAGCGCTTCCAGCGGCAAAACCGTTGCGGCGCAAGACATCGATTTGCTGGTGCGTGCTTTTTCTATGGGCAAACTGCATCATGCAATGATGGGGACGGCTTCGGTTGCGATTGCCACCGCCGCCGCCATTCCCGATACGCTGGTCAATCTTGCCGCCGGTGGCGGAGAACGTGAAAGCGTGTGCTTCGGCCACCCGTCCGGCACGTTGCGGGTCGGTGCCGCCGCCGCTGTGGAAAACGGACAGTGGGCGGTGAAAAAAGCTGTGATGAGCCGCAGCGCCCGAGTGATTATGGAAGGTTGGGTGCGGGTGCCGGAAGAAGCGGCGGTATAAACCGTTTCCGCCCATGCCGTCTGAAAACTGCGTTTTCAGACGGCATTCTGTTATGATGTAGGCTGTGATTGAATGTAAGGAAACCTCATGGCACAATTTTTCGCCATTCACCCCGATAATCCGCAAGAGCGCCTGATTAAACAGGCGGCCGAAATCGTCCGCAACGGCGGCGTGGTGGTTTATCCTACCGATTCCTGCTACGCCCTCGGTTGCCGTTTGGGCGACAAGGCGGCGATGGAACGGATTTTGCAGATCCGCAAAATCGACCTCAAGCACCACCTCACGCTGATGTGTGCCGATTTGAGCGAATTGGGAACTTATGCCAAAGTGGACAACAGCCAGTTCCGCCAACTCAAAGCCGCCACACCCGGAAGCTACACCTTTATTTTGGAAGCCACCAAAGAAGTGCCGAACCGCACATTGCACCCGAAACGCAAAACCATAGGCCTGCGTGTGCCGGACAACAAAACCGCTCTGGCGCTGCTGGCCGAATTGGGCGAACCGCTGTTGAGCTGCACCCTGATTTTGCCCGAAGACAACGGCGAGCCGCTGACCGATCCGTATGAAATCCGAGACCGTTTGGAACACAGCGTCGATTTGGTGATTGACGGCGGCTGGTGCGGCACCGAGCCGACCACGGTAGTGGATATGACCGACGGCACCGAGTTGATTCGGGAAGGCAAAGGCGACAAAAGCCTGTTCGGATTTTAAGCCGCAACAGGCCGTCTGAAAATCATGTTGTCTGTGTTCAGCCGCTACGGCAAACCGCTGTTTACTTTCCCGAAACAATCGGCAAAAACCGTTTCGGTTGATGAGATAATCTGGCAGTTTGACGAAAAAAACAAGACCAAACAGATTTGGAATAAGCTGTTTGGAAAAAATATAACTATAGTCAAAATACCGAATTTTTTGTACAAATCGGCAAGCTAATGACAGTCGTCATATGTGGTGGGCGACAAGCTAAGTTGGTCCACCTGCACTTTGTTCCCCGTCCCGCTGGCGGGAAGGGGCTAGGGGAAGGGTGGCTCGATGTGGTGTCATATTTTTTCGGTTGATTTACTATGATTGTTAAAAATAAAGCCGTCTGAAAATACGCCCTGCACATTTTCAGACGGCCTCAAATCAGGAAAAATAAAAAATATGTTTCAAAAATTCGATTTAGGCATCTTTTTATTGGCCGTGTTGCCGGTATTGCTGGCGCTGGTCGGGCGTGAAGTGGCAAAAGGCTATATGGCAAGGCATTGGGGCGACCCGACCGCCGAGCAGCACGGTTTTCTAACCTTCAACCCGTTGCCGCATATCGACATCGTCGGTACCATCATCGTGCCGCTGTTCACCTTTATGCTCACACCGTTTATGTTCGGCTGGTGCAAACCGATTCCCATCGATTCGCGCAATTTCCGCAACACCCGTCTGGCATGGCGCTGGGTGGCGGCTTCCGGCCCGCTGGCCAATCTGGCGATGGCGTTTTTCTGGGGACTGATTTTGGTGCTGGTGCCGCACGCCCCGACCGATTTCCAATATCCTTTGGGCGAAATGGCAAAATACGGCGTGCAGATCAACGCCGTACTGACCGCCCTGAGCCTGTTACCGATTTTACCGTGGGACGGCGGCATCATCATCGACAGCTTCCTCCCCGCCCACTTGTCGCAACAATACCGCAAAATCGAACCATACGGCACGCTGATTGTTATCCTGTTGCTCATCAGCGGCCTGCTGGGCAGCATTATCCAACCGCTCTACACCCTGATTGTCGGTCTCGTCAGCTTGCTGGTCAGCCTGCTCGGCGGATAGTTTGTTCAATATTCCAAACATTAAAGTAAGGCCGTCTGAAAACTTAATTTTCAGACGACTTGGTTTTTTTGTTTTAATTTGATTGTCCGAATGCTCTGTTTTTTCCATTTTCCCTGTCGCTAAAGATTGGAAAAACTGCTTAAAAATTGTACAATCCCTACCCTTTTTGCCTTTCTGTTCCGTTACCATGATGAAAATCGGCGATTATTCCATTGCCTGCCCGGTTGCGCTTGCGCCGATGGCGGGGATTACCGACAAACCGTTCCGCAAACTCTGCCGTGATTTCGGCGCGGGGTGGGCGGTTGGGGAAATGCTGACCAGTGATCCGACGTTGAGAAATACCCGTAAAACTTTGCGCCGCAGTGATTTCAGTGGTGAAAACGGGGTGGTGGCGGTGCAGATTGCCGGTAGTGTTCCTGAGCAGATGGCGCAGGCGGCCCGTTATAATGTGGCGTTGGGGGCGCAGGTGATTGATATTAATATGGGTTGCCCTGCTAAAAAAGTCTGCAATGTGCAGGCGGGTAGTGCGTTGCTGCAAAACGAGCCTTTGGTGGCGGCGATTTTGCAGGCGGTGGTGGCGGCGGTGGACGTTCCCGTTACCCTGAAAACCCGTTTGGGCTGGCATGATGAGCATAAAAATCTGCCGGTGATTGCCAAAATCGCCGAAGAGAGCGGCATTGCGGCGCTGGCGGTACATGGTCGTACCCGTACGCAGATGTATCGGGGCGAGGCGGAATATGATTTGATTGCCGAGGTGAAAGGCCGTCTGAAAATCCCGTTGTGGGTCAATGGCGACATCACGTCGCCGCAAAAAGCCGCCGCTGTGTTGCGGCAAACCGCTGCCGACGGGGTGATGATCGGGCGGGGTGCGCAGGGGCGGCCGTGGCTGTTTCGGGACATCAAATATTTTCTGGAACACGGCGAATTGCCGCCGCCTTTGGATTTGGCACAATGCAGCCAAACTGCTTTAGACCATTTGCGGGCGATACACGATTTTTACGGCGACTATGCCGGTGTGCGCATTGCCCGCAAACACATCGGCTGGTATATCGGCGCTTTGCCCGAAGGCGAAGCCGCCCGCCGGGCGATAAATACGGTGGACGAAGCCGCCGCCCAATATGATGCTTTGGCGGCTTATTTGGAACGCTTGCCGGAATATACGGATTCTTGGCCGTGCAGCTATCGGTAAACCAGCTGAACAGCGTGTCCGCCATACCGCCGAGGCCGTCTGAAAACCGATATATTGCGTTTGCGCAAAATATTGATATCCATATTTTTTTACAATCTCATCATTCATTATTGAAATCTCAAAATCCAACAGAAAGACCGAATATGAATACGCAAACAGTCGATATCGCTCAATGTATTACCCAAAACCTGCAGCAGTATTTTCACGCCTTGGAGGGGGAAACGCCGTGCAATGTATATGATATGGTGCTGACCCAAGTAGAAAAGCCGCTGCTCGAATGCGTGATGGCGCAATGCGGCGGCAATCAATCCAAAGCCGCCGCCGTATTGGGGCTGAACCGCAATACGCTGCGTAAAAAGCTGGCGCAATACGGTATGTTGGGCGTATGACGCAGCAGAAGAAACTATGGGCGGCGCTGCTGCTGACCGGCATTGTCGGCGGCGTGGTCGGCATGGTGCTGACCGAACTGATGCACTTTATCCAGCACCACGCCTACGGCTATACCGCATTCGGGGCAGACGGAACGCCTATTTCTTTTCGGGAGGGCGCAGAACAGGCCGCACCGCTGCGGCGTTTGGCGGTGTTGGCAGGCTGCGGGGTTGCAGTCGGCTGCGGCTGGTGGGCTTTGCAGCGTTTCGGCAGACCGCTGGTCAGTATTCAGACGGCCTTGAAGCGGCCGCTGGCAGGTTTGCCGTTTGGCGAAACCGTGTGCCATGCGCTGCTGCAGATTATCACTGTGGCGCTGGGTTCGCCGTTGGGGCGGGAAGTTGCCCCGAGGGAAATGAGTTCGGCGTTTGCCTCGCTGTGGATTAAACGCTTGGGGCTGGACGAAGACAGCGCCCGCCTGCTGATTGCCTGCGCTTCCGGTGCCGGTTTGGCGGCGGTGTATAACGTGCCGCTGGCAGGAACGCTGTTTGTGCTGGAAACCCTGCTGGGCGTGTGGACGCAGCAGGCGGTGGCGGCGGCGTTGCTCACTTCGGTATTGGCAACGGCGGTGGCCCGCCTCGGTTTGGGCGATGTGCAGCAATATCCCTTGCCCGAATTGGCAGTCAATCAGGCTTTGCTGTGGTGGGCGGCGGCAGTCGGGCCGCTGCTGGGCGGTGCGGCAATACTGTTTCAGCGTACGGCCAAACCGTTTCCCCTGCTCAAGCGGGACAATATCCGCATGGTGCCGCTGGCATTGGCGGCATTTGTTGCGATTGGTTTCATCAGCATGTTTGTTCCCGAAATTCTGGGCAACGGCAAAGCGGGCAATCAGCTGGTGTTTGCCGGTTTGATTGACTGGCAGGGCAGCCTGACGCTGACGGCATTGAAATGGGCGGCGGTTTTGCTGGCGCTGGCGGCCGGTGCATACGGCGGCCTGATTACGCCCTCGATGATGCTCGGCAGCACGCTGGCGTTTGCGTCCGCCGCTTTGTGGAACACATTTTTGCCGCACATGCCGTCTGAAACCGCCGCCGTGGTCGGGGCAACCGTATTTTTGGGCGTGTCGATGAACATGCCGCTGACCGCCGTGGTGTTTATCTTAGAGCTGACCCGTGCGCCCGCCGCCCTCTTAATGCCGCTGTGCGCAGGCATGGCTACCGCCGTTGCCGCCGAAAAGGCTTGGAAAAGCCGCTATAGTGGATTCACTTTAAAGTAGTACAAGGCGGCGAGCCGCAGACAGTACAGGTAGTACGGCAAGGCGAGCCAACGCCGTAATACTTTTAAAGTGAATTCACGATAATCGGCGTAGTATGGGTAAAGTGTTGTAAATAAAAATACGCCGAGGCCGTCTGAAAACCGAGTGGCGCAAAATCCCGTTTTCAGACGGCCTGTCAAAGCGAATCAAAGGAGAACAAAATGCTTTACCTGATTGCGGCGCTGCTGATTTGGAGCAGTTCGTTTGTGGCGGCGAAATATGCCTACACCATGCTCGATCCGGCGCTGATGGTGGAAGCGAGGCTGCTGATTGCCGCTTTGCTGGCATTGCCGTTTTGCCGCCGCCATTTCGGCAAAATTCCGAAAAACAAACGCAAAACGCTGTTGTGGCTGGTATTTGTCAATTATGTGCTGGTGTTGCTGGGGCAGTTTATCGGCGTGAAATACACTTCGGCGGCAAGTGCGGCGACCATCGTCGGTTTGGAACCGGTTTTGATGGTGTTTGTCGGCCATTTCTTTTTTCGCGACAAAGCGGCATGGTATCACTGGGTGTGCGGGCTGGCAGCGTTTGCCGGTGTGGCGGTGATGATTGCGGGCGGGTCGGAAGCGGGCGGCGGGATTGATTTGCGGGGCTGTCTGCTGGTGCTGCTGTCGGGTTTTGCGTTCAGCATGGTGTTCCGCCCGACGCAGAAATTTATCGCCGAAGTCGGCGCACCGGCCTTTAGCGCCGTTTCGTTTGTGGCGGCTGCGGTATTGTGTTTGCCGTTTTCGCTGCTTTTGGCGGAAAGCTACCGCATTAATTGGAACTGGCAGGGCATGGCGGCGCTGCTGTATTTGGGCGTGGGCGCAAGCTGGCTGGCATACCGTTTGTGGAACAAAGGCATCGGCAGCGTGTCGGCGAACGTGTCCGGTATCTTGACGGCGCTCGAACCGGTGTTCGGCGTGTGTATGGCGGTGCTGCTGTTGGGCGAACGGATTTCGCCGGTATCGGGAATCGGCATTTTTATTGTGATTTCCGCCACATTCTTTGCCGTGCTGATTCCGAAAATCATCTTAAAAAATAACCGTTAAACTTATTTTTAACGGAAAACGGCAACAGAGGCCGTCTGAAAATTGTCAACATTTTTACTGCAAAAAAACGCAAAATAACGGATAATAGCGGCGGCTGGAAAATCGGCCTGTTTTAAGGGTGCAGCCGTTTGCATGATACGTTTTCAGACGGCCTGCTGCTTTGCGGCGGTTTTCATTCTCTATTGTGAATTCATCATAATAGTGAATTCACTTTTAAAGTATTACAACGCATACCACCTTTTCCCTATTTTCAAACGGCACTTATGTGGAATTTAAAGAACACGTGCATGTTTGGGCATGCACGCTACACACTGTTCCCCGTCCCGCTGGCGGGAAGGGGCTAGGGGAAGGGTGGCTCGCTGCGGTGTCATATTTTTTAGGTTAATTCACTATATCTTCCCGTTTTTTATTAAAAAGGAATACAAATGGCAAGCGTAAAACGTGCCCTGATCAGTTTGTCCGACAAAACCGGCGTGGTCGAATTTGCCCAAACCCTCAACCGCTTGGGCGTGGAAATCCTGTCCACCGGCGGTACGGCGAAATTATTGGCTGAAAGCGGCGTTCCCGTGATTGAAGTGGCGGATTACACCGGCTTTCCGGAAATGCTCGACGGGCGTGTGAAAACGCTGCACCCGAAAATCCACGGCGGCATTCTCGGCCGCAGGGATTTGCCGGAACACGTTGCCAAAATGGAAGAACACGGCATCGGCAACATCGATTTGGTGTGCGTAAACCTGTATCCGTTTGCCGCCACCATCGCCAAGCCCGACTGCACGCTGGAAGATGCGATTGAAAACATCGACATCGGCGGCCCGACCATGGTGCGTTCTGCGGCGAAAAACTGGAAACATGTTGCGATTGTAACCGATACCGCCGATTTTCCTGCAGTGGCCGCCGAATTGGAAGTAAACGGCGCATTGAGCGACAAAACCCGTTTCAACCTTTCCCGCAAAGCCTTCAGCCACACCGCTCAATACGACGGTATGATTGCCAATTATCTGACTGCGCTGTCGGACGAAAAACTCAGCGGACAGCCTGAAAGCAGCCTGTTCCCAAGCCAATTCAACCAAAGCTGGGTTAAAGTTCAGGATATGCGCTACGGCGAAAATCCGCACCAGCAGGCGGCGTTTTACCGTGATATTGCCCCTGCGGCAGGCAGCCTGAGTGCCTACCGCCAGCTTCAGGGCAAAGAATTGTCGTATAACAACATTGCCGATGCCGACGCTGCTTGGGAAGCGGTCAAAGCATTTGACGAACCCGCCTGCGTGATTGTCAAACACGCCAATCCGTGCGGCGTTGCCGTTGCCGCCGACACGCTCACCGCCTACCGCCTTGCCTACGCCACCGATACCACCAGCGCCTTCGGCGGTATTATTGCGTTTAACCGGGAAGTGGACGGCGAAACAGTCAAACAGATTACCGACAATCAGTTTATGGAAGTATTGATGGCACCGGCATTCACCGCCGAAGCCTTGGAAATCGCCGCCGCCAAGAAAAACGTTCGGGTGTTGGAAGTGCCGTTGAGCGCAGGTGCCAACCGCTTCGAGCTGAAACGTGTCGGCGGCGGCCTTCTGGTGCAAACGCCGGACATCCACCAATTAAGAGCAGCCGATTTGAAAGTGGTCAGCAAACGCCAACCAACCGAACAAGAGCTGAAAGACTTGCTGTTTGTGTGGAATGTGGCCAAATACGTTAAATCCAACGCCATCGTGTTCGGCAAAGGCGGCCAAACCTACGGTATCGGTGCTGGTCAGATGAGCCGTGTCGATTCCACCCGCATTGCCGCCCGCAAAGCCCAAGATGCCGGTTTGGATTTGCACGGCGCATGTGCCGCTTCCGATGCCTTCTTCCCGTTCCGCGACGGCGTGGACGTGATTGCCGAGCAGGGCATTAAAGCGATTATCCAGCCCGGCGGCTCAATGCGGGACGAAGAAGTGTTCGCCGCCGCCGACGAACACGGCATCGCCATGGTGATTACCGGCGTGCGCCATTTCCGCCACTAATCGCTGATGGTCTGAATGCCGTCTGAAAATGCCGAAATGCGTTTTCAGACGGCATTGGCTTTAGAATAATGAAAGAATCAAACATTATGAACAAACATCTTTTTCTCGCCGTTTTGACCGCACTGATACTCGCCGCCTGCAGCAACGCCCGCACCGGCGGTTTTTTCGGTGCGTCCAACAATGGTGCCGCAGGCGGCATTACGCAGTCGTTCAGATGGTGAGTTCGGATTTGCCTGAAAAATAACCCGTTCACGATAAAAACAATTTTACATTTTGATTTTCAGATTATTGAAATATAGAAATAATATTTCTTCATTTAGTGAAGCATTTAACCAAAGTATTAAAATTTCAGGCAGATTATTTTAATGCGATGGAAAGTGTTAAGATTAATTTACGCTAAAATGCCGATTTATTTAAATTATTTTCAATCTGATTTTATATGCCGTCTGAAAAGGCGGGAGGTCATCATGAACACATCTTCTTCACACACTTCAACATGGCGCAGCCGCATGAATGCGCTGGGGCCGGGCATTATGATGGCTTCGGCGGCAGTGGGCGGCTCGCACCTGATTGCGTCCACGCAGGCGGGGGCGCTCTATGGCTGGCAGTTGGCGCTGATTATTATCCTGACCAACCTGTTCAAATATCCGTTTTTCCGTTTCAGCGCACACTATACGCTCGACAGCGGCAAAAGCCTGATTGAAGGCTATGCCGAAAAAAGCCGGCTGTATCTGTGGGTGTTTCTGATTTTATGTTTCGCAGCGGGAACCATTAATGCCGGTGCGGTGGCGATTGTAACGGCGGCGATTGTGAAAATGGCGTTGCCGGGGCTGGCCTTGGACACCGGCATGGTGGCGGGGCTGGTGATGCTTTCCTGCTTGCTGATTTTGGTCAGCGGCCAATATAAGGCTTTGGACAATGTTTCCAAAATCATCATCGTCAGCCTGACGATTGCCACCGTGGCGGCGGCGGGCATTGCCATGTCGCGCGGTATGCAGATGCAGCCCGACTTCATCGAGCCGTCGCCTTGGAATCTGGCAGGCTTGGGCTTTTTGATTGCCCTGATGGGCTGGATGCCGGCACCGATTGAGATTTCCGCCATCAATTCGCTGTGGGTAACGGCAAAACAGAAAATCAACCCGTCCAGCTATCGCGACGGCATTTTCGACTTCAACGTCGGCTTTATTACCAGCGCCGTATTGGCAGTGGTGTTTTTGGCACTCGGTGCGTATGTGCAATACGGCAACGGCGAAGAAGTGCAGATGGCAGGCGGCAAATATGTCGGCCAGCTGATTAATATGTATGCCGTAACCATCGGCGACTGGTCCCGTCCGCTGGTAGCGTTTATCGCCTTTGCCTGCATGTACGGCACCACGATTACCGTGGTGGACGGCTACGCCCGTGCCATTTCGGAATCGGTGCGTCTGGCACGCCGCAAACAGGAAGAAGTCGGCAGCAAAGAGCTGTTTGCATGGGACATCTGGGTAGCCGGCAGCGGCATGGCCATCATTTTGTGGTTTAACAGCGCCATGGCAGAACTGTTGAAATTTGCCATGATTACCGCATTCCTCGCCGCCCCCGTGTTCGCATGGCTGAACTACCGTTTGGTATGCGACGATAAAAAACACGTTTTAAGCACCGGCATGAAAGCCTTGAGCATTATCGGCCTGATTTACTTAATCGGCTTCTCGGTTATTTTTATCCTGAACTACGTCGGCATCTTGGCTTGATTGCGGGAATAAATAAAAAACAGGCAACGGTTCGGTTGCCTGTTTTTATGGGGAAATAATCGGGAAAACGATAGTGTAAATCCGTTTAATAATCCATACGATTTGCAGATACCCCGTTATTCCGACTTTCGTCGGAATAACGGGCGTGTTGGGTTTGGAGTGTACTAGAAATTTGGTTAATTCACTATATATCGTGAATTCACTTTAAAAGTATTACAGCGTTGGCTCGCCCAGCTCAAAGAGAACGGTTTTTGTAACCGGATTAAACAACAATCCGGACAAAACCTGTCCCGTACTATAGTGGATTAACTGAATAATCCATACAATTTAATCTGGCACTCGTAGGGTGCGAGCCAAAGCACACACCTGTTCTGTGCATTTTATATCGAAGCCGTCTGAAAATCTGATTTTAGCTGCGCAGAAACTCGCTATGCTTGTTTTCAGACGGCATTCATGGGGAATTTAGAGAACACGTGCATGCTTTGGCATGCACACTACACACAATTCCCCGTCCCGCTGGCGGGAAGGGTGGTTCACTTGGGTTGTAATATTTTTTTGGTTAATTCTACCTGTACTGTCTTCGGCCCGCCGCCTTGTACTACTTTTAAAGTGAATCCACTATATATTAACGGACACGTGCATACTGAGGCATGCACGCTACGACTTTTCGGTATGCTGGCGCTGAATGTGTCGTAGCGTGCGTGCCTCAGTACGCACGTGTTCTGTGAACTTCATATTAAAGCCGTCTGAAAATCAGATTTTCAGACGGCTTTGCTTATCGGCGGACTAAATCAGTTTGAGCCGACTTTGATTTTTTGCCACAGATTGACGGTCAGTTTTTTCGCATCGCTGCTCATTTGCGGCATTACGAAACCGTTTTGCATATCTTCCGAAGTCGGGAAGATGGAACGGGTATTGACCAGTTCGGCAGGCATTTTTTCGCGTGCCGGTTTGCTGGCAGGGGCGAAGGTTACGGCGATACCGTTTTTCGCAGCGATTTCCGGATCCAGCGTGTAGTTGATGTATTTGTGGGCATTGACAACGTTTTTCGCATCGGCAGGAATCAGCCAAGATTCAATCCAGAAGCCCATGCCTTTCGGGGTCAGTACTTCGATGCCGACGTTGTTTTTCACTTCTTCCGAACGGGCTTTGGCCAAGTTCAGGTCGCCGCCGTTACCGGCCGCCAAGCAGATGTCGCCGCGTGCCAACTCGTCAATGATAGACGGGCTGAAGCGTTTCACGTCAGGGCGGATGGCTTTCAAGACTTCGGCTGCGGCTTTGATGTCGTCAGGGTTGCTGCCTTTAGGGTCTTTGCCTAAGTAGTTCAGCAGCAGCGGGAACATTTCAGACGGCGTATCCCACAAGGCGATGCCGCATGATTTCAGCTTGTTGGTGTATTCCGGTTTGAACAGCAGATCCCAGCCGTTTTCAGGCAACTGGCCGCCCAGCAGCTCTTTGCCTTTGGCGGTAATCGCCAAGGTATTGACACCGGAGAAGTAAGGCACGGCATATTGATTGCCCGGGTCGGCGCTTTCCAGCATTTTCAGCAGCTCGGGATCAATGTTTTTGTAGTTCGGAATCAGGTCTTTATTGACTTTTTGGTAAGCACCTGCTTCGATTTGGCGAGGCAAAAAGGCGATGCCCGGTACAACCAAGTCGTAGCCGGATTTACCGGTCAGCATTTTGGCTTCCAGAGCTTCGTTGTTTTCATACAAGTCGTAGGTCAGCTTGAGGTTGTTGGCTTTTTTGAAGTCTTCAACCGTGCTTTCATCAACGTAGTTGGACCAGTTGTAGATATTTAAAGTGTCGGTAGCGTCTGATTGAACATTGGCAGCAGGCTCGCTACCTGCTTGAGGTTGTTCGGCTTTGTTTTCGCTACCACCGCAGGCGGCCAGTGAAAATGCGGCCAATACGGCTAATACAGATTTTTTCATACGGGTTGTTTTCCTGATGAAAGGTTGGATAAAAATAAACAACACTTGTGCCCCATAAATACCCCAGCACAGTGCAGGCCTATTGTAATGTAAGTGTAATGAAACGCAAAGCAAAATCTGTCTTATACGCCGAAAAACCGGATACCGTGCCTTAAAACGGCTTTGAGGCCGTCTGAAAATCGTGATTCGGGCGGTGAGTGTGGCTTTTGCGTAAAATTATCCGCCGATTTGGCGGATTTGCGGATAAAATACTTGCACAAAGCGGTGTTCCTCTTTAGAATAATGCGTTTACAGAATTTATTTTTAGGAGATATTCACTATGGCAAACAGCGCACAAGCCCGCAAACGTGCCCGCCAGTCGGTTAAACAACGTGCCCACAACGCCAGCCTGCGTACCGCTTTCCGTACTGCAGTTAAAAAAGTGTTGAAAGCAGTTGAAGCCGGCGACAAAGCTGCTGCTCAAGCAGTTTACCAAGAATCTGTTAAAGTCATCGACCGTATCGCCGACAAAGGCGTTTACCACAAAAACAAAGCAGCTCGTCATAAGAGCCGTTTGTCTGCCAAAGTAAAAGCCTTGGCTTAATTTTTGCAGAATCGGCTGCACCTGATGCGCAGCCGGCCAAATGCCCCTGACGAACCTTTCCAGTTTCAGGGGCATTGTTGTATGGAAATATGAATGGCGGCGCTTAACGGCTGCCTTGCAGTAGAAAGATTTGCGAATGAACAGGCTGAAACATTATCTGCCTGCCGGTGCATTATTGCTGACGGCGGTATCGGCGGCGTGGGGCGAAGCGCCGGCACTGGCGTGTACTTCGATTACCGACAATACCCTGCGTTTGGCGTGTTACGACAAAATCTACGCTGCCCAATTACCGCCGAAATCGCCGCTTACCGAATCCCCCGATGTTGCCCCAAAAACGCCGGTGGATTTGGAAAAAACGGTCGATGCCAGTTTGGAGGGCAAATCGGCAACCATTGTATTCGACCAAAATCAGCCGATTTTTTCGCAACAGGATTTAATCGAGGCGGCGGATGCTTACACGCCTTTGAGCGAACTGTATGATTTGGATGCCAATAATGCCTCCGGCCTGCTCAGTGTACGGGAACACAACCCGATGTATCTGCTGCCGGTTTGGTATCATTCCAGCCCGAACTATACGCCCGAATCACCTTCGCGCGGCGTTACCGCTGCCGAGCGGTTCAAAACCCAAAAACGGCTGGAAACCAAAATGCAGATTTCTTTCAAAAGCAAGATTATGGAAGATCTGTTCAAAACCCGTGCCGATTTGTGGTTCGGCTACACGCAGAAATCCGACTGGCAAATTTACAACCAAGGCCGCAAGTCTGCGCCGTTTCGCAATACCGATTACGAGCCGGAAATTTTCCTGACCCAGCCGGTGAAAGCCGATTTGCCGTTTGGCGGTAAATTGAGAATGGTCGGTGCCGGTTTTGTCCACCAGTCCAACGGCCAGAGCCGCCCTGAATCCCGTTCGTGGAATAGAATTTACGCCATGGCGGGCATGGAATGGGGTAAATTGACCGTGTTGCCGAGAGTATGGATGCGCACCGACCCCAACGGCAATGACGACGACAATCCCGACATCAACCAATATATGGGTTACGGCGATGTGAAACTGCATTACCGCCTGAACAATCAGCGCAGCGTGTATTCGGTGTTGCGTTATAATCCGAAAACAGGGTATGGGGCGGTGGAAGCGGCCTATACTTTTCCGATTAAAGGTAAACTCAAAGGCGTGGTACGGGGTTTCCACGGCTATGGCGAGAGCCTGATCGACTATAACCACAAACAAAACGGTCTGGGCTTCGGTTTGATGTTTAACGGGGGCGACGGTCTGTAACGCAGGCCGCAGAGGGAAAGCTGAAAAATTTATTAAAAATACTCGTTTCTTGGCGGTCAAATGCGTATAATGGTTCGCTTGGCCGCAGGGTTTTTATGGTCGGCGGTTGGGAAGCAGAGCGGCGTAAGTCGATTGCGCCGGATTGCCCCTTATGCTTGGCCGGAAGATTTTTCGGGTAGATGAACATGGCTGAAAAAAAGGCTGACAGCGGAAAAGTAGCGAACGCATTGAAAAAATATCTGATTACCGGCGTGTTGGTGTGGCTGCCGATTGTGGTTACGATTTGGGTGATAACCTATATTGTATCGGCTTCCGACCAACTGATTAACCTGTTGCCGCAGCAATGGCAACCGAAACAGGTTTTCGGCTTCAATCTGCCTGGTTTGGGCGTGATTGTGGCGGTGGTGGTTTTGTTTGTAACCGGCCTGTTTGCCGCCAATGTGCTGGGTAAACGCATTATTTCGTTGTGGGACAGCGTGTTGGGGCGGATTCCGGTTGTCAAATCAATTTATTCTAGCGTCAAAAAAGTTTCCGAATCGCTGCTTTCCGACAGCAGCCGTTCGTTTAAAACCCCGGTGTTGGTGCCGTTTCCGCAGCCCGATATTTGGACGGTTGCCTTTGTGTCCGGCAATATTCCGACCGAAGTTGCCGCTGCGCTGCCCGAAAGCGAATATGTTTCCGTGTATGTACCGACCACGCCCAATCCGACCGGCGGTTATTACATCATGGTGAAAAAAAGCGATGTCCGCCCGCTCGATATGAGTGTGGATGAAGCCCTGAAATATGTGATTTCGCTGGGCATGGTGCAACCGGATCAGCAAACCGCTCTGCTTGCCAAACCTGCAGCAACCGAAAGCGAAACCGAATAAACAACCATAGGCAAAGCCGTGGATGCGGTTTTGCAGCAATATAAATACACAGGCCGTCTGAAAATCAGGCGGTTTGTCCGTTATCCCTGATTTTAAATCAACATCATAAAAGGTGATTGTATGCGTACCAATTATTGCGGCTTGATCAGCGAGCAATATTTAGACCAAACCGTAACCGTAAAAGGTTGGGTACACCGCCGCCGCGACCACGGCGGGGTGATTTTTATCGACTTGCGCGACCGTGAAGGCATCGTACAGGTGGTGATCGACCCTGATACCAAAGAAGCATTTGAAACCGCCGATTCCGTGCGCAACGAATACGTTTTGAGCATTACCGGCCGGGTGCGCAACCGTCCCGAAGGCACGACCAATGACAAAATGGTTTCCGGCAAAATCGAAATTCTGGCCAAAGAAATCGAAGTATTGAATGCCGCTGCAACGCCGCCGTTCCAAATCGACGATGAAAACATCAGCGAAAACGTGCGCCTGACCAACCGTGTGATTGACCTGCGCCGTCCGGTGATGCAGCACAATCTGAAACTGCGTTACCAAGTTGCCATGGGCGTACGCCGCTATCTGGACGAACAGGGCTTTATCGACATCGAAACCCCGATGCTGACCCGTTCCACCCCCGAAGGCGCACGGGATTATCTGGTGCCGAGCCGTGTCCACCCCGGCGAATTTTTCGCCTTGCCGCAATCGCCGCAGCTGTTCAAACAACTGCTGATGGTGGCCGGTTTCGACCGCTATTACCAAATCACCAAATGCTTCCGTGACGAAGATTTGCGTGCCGACCGTCAGCCCGAATTTACCCAAATCGACTTGGAAACCTCGTTTTTGAACGAGGACGAAATTATGGACATCACCGAAGGCATGGCGAAAAAAGTCTTTAAAGATGCCATCGGTGTCGAATTGGGCGATTTCCCGCGTATGCCGTTTTCCGAAGCCATGTTCTATTACGGTTCGGACAAACCCGATTTGCGTATCAGCCTGAAATTTGTCGAGCTGACCGACTTGATGAAAACCGAAGAATTTAAAGTTTTCCGTGGTGCAGCCGATATGAAAGGCGGCCGTGTGGTGGCGCTGCGTGTGCCGAACGGTGCCAAACTCAGCCGCAAAGAAATCGACGAATACACCAAATTTGTCGGCATTTACGGTGCAAAAGGTCTGGCATATATCAAAGTCAATGATGTAAGCAACCTGAGCAACGGCGAAGACAGCGGCTTGCAAAGCCCGATTGTCAAATTCCTGTCTGAAGCGGCCTTGAAAGAAATCATCGAGCGCACTCAGGCGCAAAACGGCGACATCATCTTCTTCGGTGCCGACAAAGCCAAAATCGTTAACGAAGCCATCGGCGCATTGCGCATTAAAGTCGGCTTGGAACACGGCGCAGAAAACGGCTATTTTGCCGATGAATGGAAACCTTTGTGGGTGGTCGATTTCCCAATGTTCGAATACGACGACGAGGCCGACCGCTATACCGCCGTCCACCACCCGTTTACCGCCCCGAAAGCCGGCCACGAAGATTTGATGGAAAGCGAACCGGAAAACTGCTTGGCACGAGCCTACGATATGGTATTGAACGGCTGGGAAATCGGCGGCGGTTCAATCCGTATCCACCGTGCCGACGTTCAGGAAAAAGTATTCTCCGCCCTGAAAATCAGCCCGGAAGAGCAGCAGGAAAAATTCGGCTTCCTGTTGGACAACCTGAAATTCGGCGCACCGCCGCATGGCGGTTTGGCTTTCGGCTTAGACCGTTTGGTAACGCTGATGGCGGGTGCGGAATCCATCCGTGATGTGATTGCCTTCCCGAAAACCCAGCGTGCGCAATGTCTGCTGACCAACGCACCGAATGCGGTTGATGAAAAACAACTGCGCGAACTGAGCCTGCGCCTGCGTCAGAAAGCTGCGGAAAACAAAGAAGCGTAATTGAAGCGCAGCGAGGCCGTTTGAAAACGGGTTTGAATATTCAAACACAGTTTTCAGACGGCTTTTTTACGGTATGGCAGGCGGTCGATTTGGTTTATCGAGCCGGATTGCCAATAATCCGCAACACTTTTCCCCATATGCCGCCGCATTCCGCTATATAATGCCTGTTCCGTTTCCATCACAGAATATTCCCATGCCGATTTATTTTATTGCCGATTTACATTTGAGCGAAGGGCGGCCGGATTTGCTGGCGCTGTTTCTGCAGTTTCTGCAGGGGCGGGCGTTGCGCTCGGAGGCGGTGTATATTCTGGGCGATTTGTTTGATTTTTGGATTGGCGATGACGAGCATTCCGAACTCATCGATACCGTGGCGCAGGCGTTGCGGCAGGTCAGCAGCAGCGGCGTGCGCTGTTATTTCGTCCACGGCAATCGGGATTTTTTAATCGGGCGCAAGTTTGCCGAAAAATGCGGCATGACGCTGTTGCCGGAATATCATACGCTCGACCTGTTCGGCACTAAGGCGCTGATTTGCCACGGCGATACGTTGTGCATTGACGATATACGCTATCAGCAGTTCCGCCGCAAAGTCCATCAAAAATGGCGGCAGCGGCTGTTTTTGTGCTTGCCTTTATCATGGCGGCTGCACATCGCCCGCAAAATCCGCAGTGTGAGCAAACAGGACAAACAGCACAAATCCGCCGAAATTATGGATGTGAACCCCGAATTTACCGCCGCCACCGTGCGGCAATACGGCGTGCCGCTACTGATTCACGGCCACACCCATCGCGAGGCGGTTCATCGTGAAAACGGTTGGACGAGAATTGTGCTGGGCGATTGGAAAAGCGATTACGCTTCGATTTTGAAATATGATAAAAACGGTTTTGAATTTGTCGGCCGATAACAGGCCGTCTGAATTTGCCGCCCTGTTTTCAGACGGCCTGTTGTGCCGCCAGCCGTGTGTCGGGCGGCTAAAAACAGCAGGCGTAGCTTGGGTCGAGACCCAACATTATTTAAACACCTTGAAACATAAGATTTTGTTGGGTTACGCTCGTGTTTCGCTATCGTGAATTCACTTTAAAAGTATTACAGCGTTGGCTCGCCTAGCCGTACTACCTGTACTGTCTGCGGCTCGCCGCCTTGTACTACTTTTAAAGTGAATCCACTATAACCGCAATCTACCCCCGATTTTGTAGGGAAATATCGTGTTCAGCTATATCCCGCCTGCGTGTCGGACAGTTGAAAACAAGGTAAGATAGCCCTGAGTTCCCTTAACAATAACCCGAATTTCCGCTTTGATAATCCGCCATGACCGCACACCGTATCAACCACGAACCCGTTTTCCTGCTCGCCGCTGCGCCGTGGCGGGAAAGCAGTCTTCGGCTGGAAGTATTCAGCCGCCATTACGGGCGGGTGGCGCTGTTGGCACGCAGCGCCCGCAAGCGGCAGAGCGAACTCAGGGGCGTATTGGTGCCGTTTGTGCCGATAGACGCTTCGTGGTACGGCTCGCAGGAACTCAAAACGCTGCACCGTGCCGAATGGGTGGGCGGCTGGCCGCAGCCGCAGGGCAGGGCGGTGTTCAGCGGCTTGTATCTCAACGAAATCATGCTCAAGCTGACCACCCGCGAAGACCCGTTGCCCGAACTTTACGACAGTTTGGCACACACCATGCGGCAAATCTGCAGCGGCAACGACCACGCCGCCGCCCTGCGTGCCTTTGAGTGGGAACTGCTCGGCCGCATCGGCTATGCCCCCGATTTAACGCAGGACAGCAACGGCAGCACCATCGATCCCGAAATGCAATACTGGCTGCGCCCCGAAGAAGCCGTGATGCCGCTGGCCTTGGCACACCGTTTGGATGTCCACCGCAGCCGGGGACTGGTTGTCGCCGGCGAAGCCCTGATTGCTTTGCGGGAAAAACATTTCGCAACCGGCAACAGCCTGCAGCAGGCGTTGCGGATTACCCGTTTCCTGCTTGATTTCCGCATTCCCGAAGGGATTAAGTCCCGACAAGTGCTGCAACAGCTTCAGCAGCTCGAATTCGGCGGAACGCAGGGCGGAAACGGTTGAAACATCAATTTGAGGCCGTCTGAAAATCGGGTTTGCCCGTTTTCAGACGGCATTGTTAAGCAAGTAGTCATTAAATAAAGGAGAAACTGATGAACGAATTATGCAGAGTGCGGGCGATTACCGCTTTTACCTCGCTTTCCCCCGACCGCAATACTTGGGAAGCAGTGCTGACCGAAGCCAAGCAGCAATGCGATGCCTTGAGCGGCGCATTGGCGGCGGCGGGTTATACGGTGCAGTCGGTGCGGATTGTGTCCAACCCGTTCGGCGAATACATCGATACGTCGGACAGTGCGGCGGCCAAGCGGGATTTGGCGCAGATTCAGGATATTCTGCAACGGATTAACCGGGGCGGGCTGCGTATCCGTTTTGCCGTCGGAGAGGCACGCAATGAGCAGGAAATTGCGCTGTTGCCCGAACTGATTCGGGATTACGGCGACTTGTGCAATGCCTGCGTTAATGTCGAAACCGATGAACACGGTTTTCTCAATCAGGAAAAAATCCGAATCTGCGTGGAAGCTGTGCAGAAAATCGGGGCGATTACGCCGCGCGGTGAAGGGAATTTCAATTTTACCGTTAATTTCAACTGCAAATCCTATATCCCTTATTTCCCAGCAGGTTATCATCGGGGCGAGCGGGGTAAATGTATTGTTATCGGTTTGGAAACGCCCGATTTGCTGGTGGCCGCTTTGCAGGATTTGGAAAACCGTCCTACCGAGCATGCCGACTATTTCCAAGCGGCTTATCAGGCAATGAGTTGCGCCCTGCAGCAGCATGTCGATACCGTTCAGGCAGTCGTGGCAGCAACGCCTTTGGCGGCAGGCTGGCAGTATATCGGCATGGATACGTCCGCTGCGCCGTCGAAAAACTGCGCTTCGATGGTGGACGTGTATAAATTGCTGCGTGTGCCGTATTTCGGTGCGGCGGGAACAGTAGAAGCCTCGGCGCTGCTGACACGGGTGTTTAAATCGCTGAAAGGCGTTGAAGCCGTCGGTTTTTCCGGCCTGATGCTGGCAGTAACCGAAGATGAGGGCTTGGCGGCGGCGACCCGTGCCGGACAATTCGATATCCGTGCCTTGCTGACATACAGCAGCGTGTGCGGCATCGGTTTGGACACTGTGCCGGTCGAGGGCAATACGTCGGCCGATAAAATCGCCGCCATCATGCGGGATACCGGCACCATGGCATTCCGCCTGAACAAGCCGCTGACCGTGCGCCTGTTTCCCGTACCGGATTTGCAGGCAGGAGAGATTACGGCGTTTGAAAGCGATGATTTGTGTAACTGTGCAGTGTTGGCCATACCGTAACCGTTTGCCGGCCTGTATCTTTTCAGACGGCATTAAGGCCGTCTGAAAACCATGATTGAACGAAAGGAATTGTTATGTTGTTGGGCGTGAATATCGACCATGTGGCGACTGTACGCAATGCACGGGGAACGGTGTATCCGAGTCCGGTAGAGGCGGCGCTGATTGCCGAAACCCACGGGGCGGACCTGATTACCATGCACTTGCGTGAAGACCGCCGCCATATCAAAGATGCCGATGTGTTCGCAGTCAAAAATGCGATTCGCACCCGCCTGAATCTGGAAATGGCGCTGACCGAAGAAATGCTGGAAAATGCCTTGAACGTGATGCCGCAAGACGTGTGCATCGTGCCGGAAAAACGGCAGGAAGTAACCACCGAAGGCGGTTTGGACGTTTTGGCGCAGCAGGAAAAAGTAGCGGAATTTACCCGCATTTTGAGCGATGCCGGCATTCGGGTGTCGCTGTTTATTGATGCCGACGAAGCGCAGATTCGGGCGGCGAAAGAGGCGGGCGCACCGGTGATTGAAATCCACACCGGCGCTTATGCCGATGCCGCCAACCATGCTGAACAAATGCGGCAGTTGCAGCGGATTGAAAACGCCGCCCATTTTGCCAATGATTTGGGCTTGGTGGTCAATGCCGGACACGGGCTGACGATTCACAACGTAACCCCGATTGCCCGCATTTTAGCGGTTCGGGAACTGAATATCGGCCACGCCCTGATTGCCCAAGCCGTGTTTTTGGGTTTGCCCGAAGCCATCCGCCAGATGAAAGACGTGATGTTTAAAGCCCGCCAATTACCTTGAGGCCGTCTGAAAACCGTGTTTTTAGTGGATTTGCCTTGGGTGAAACATCGAAGTTTCTATGCAAATCGGTAAACTGATGACAATCTGAAAATAATTGGTGTGCAACATTGCGTTATGCGGCACACTATTCCCCGTCCCGCTGGCGGGAAGGGGATAGGGGAAGGGTGGCTCGTTGGATTATCATTTTTTGATTATTCCACTATATATTGAAAAAACAGAGGAACAGCCATGATTTACGGTATCGGAACAGATATAGTGTCGCTGCGCCGCATTGAGCGGCTCTACCGCAAATACGGGCAGGCGCTGGCGCAGCGGATTCTTACGCCCGAAGAATTGTTGGAATTTCCGCAGGCAGCGCAGCCGGAGCGTTATCTTGCCAAACGGTTTGCCGCCAAAGAAGCGTTTTCCAAAGCCGTCGGCACCGGCATTCGGGGCGCAGTGGCGTTTGACCGCATCGGTGTCGGGCATAATGCCTTGGGCAAACCGGAATTTTTCTACGCCCCGCCGCTGGAACAATGGCTGCAAGAACAGGGAATCGGCTGTGTCAGCCTGAGTTTGAGCGATGAAGAAGACATGGTGGTGGCGTTTGCCGTTGCCGAACAGGCAGACTAAGCTGCGACCATTTTATTGCACGACCATCAATCGGAAAGCAAACCCCAAATGACCCCAAACGACCCACGCCCCTTAGTTCGGGTGGTTGCCGGAATCGTGTTGAACGAAAACGGCGACTATCTGCTCAGTTCCCGCCCCGAGGGCAAACCCTATGCCGGATATTGGGAATTTGCCGGCGGCAAAGTCGAAGCCGACGAAAGCGAATTTGCCGCCCTGCAGCGTGAATTTGCCGAAGAACTCGGTATCCGCATTCACCGAGCCACGCCGTGGCTGACCAAAATCCACGCCTACGAACACGCCCATGTCCACCTGCGTTTCCTGCGGGTGGCGGCACACGAATGGTCGGGCGAATTGCAGGCAAAAGAAGGGCAGCAGTGGAGCTGGCAGAAAGCAGGCGATTTCACCGTATCGCCGATGTTGCCCGCCAACGGCCCTCTGCTCAAATCCCTGTCGGTGCCGACCGTATTGACAGGCCGTCTGAAAACCGCCGTTTGCGGCGAAAACCGCATGGGTGAATACCGTGTCGTGCCGTATCATTTGGCAGAGCCGCACCACCGCCGCCTACTGATAGACGCAGCAGAATGGGGCGGCAAACCCTTGCCCCAAGCCGAAAGCATCTGGCTGCTGATCCGTTCGCCCGAAGAATGGCCGCAGGTGCAGGATGCCGATGTCGTGGTGTGGCAGGTTGCCGATCCGCAGACGGCAGAAGCCGTGGCGGCACGGCTGACGCAGGGCGTATCATTGCCGCTGGTTGTCGCCGCCCCGCCGCCCCTGCTGGCGCAATACCGTTCACGTTGGCTGGCCGCAGGAGCGCACGCCGTATTGGCAGACGAAGAAACCGAGGCCGTCTGAAAACGACCTGCAGCGAAAAACAAAGGCTTTGCAAAAATGAGTACACGCAAATTATTCACCATCGGCATTGCGCTGCTGGTGTTTGCCGCCATCAAACTGATCCTGCTGGATATTTTCTGGCAGCAGAGCGCCGCCGAACAAACCGCCTGCGATGTCCGACAAGGCTGCACCTTGCCCAACGGCGCATACGTCAAATTCAGCGGCACTGTCTCGGCAAAAACACCATTTAGCGTCGAACTGCGCAACGTTGCCGCCGAAGTCGGCGAAGTCAGCGTCAGCTTCGCCATGAAAGATATGGATATGGGCTTCAACCGCTATCCGCTGCAACGCAGCACAGACGGCGCATGGCAGGCCGACCATATCCGCCTTCCCCTGTGCGTTGCCGGACGGCGGGACTACCTCGCCGACATCAATATCGGCGGACAGGTTTTTCAGACGGCCTTTAGTGCGGAATAGGCCGTCTGAAAATGGTATGGGGCAATTTCATTATTAATGAAATTGCCCCATCGTCATGACCTGCTGTGCAGGAATTAATGCTACAATTATAAATCAGATTTTTCCCAATTACAAATCAATTCATGAAAAGCAGGGTTTTTGAACAACTGATTTCCAGCGAACGTTTTTTACGTTATCAGGCAGCAAGTGCATATAATAATCGCAAAGCAATGATATTGTACCGCTATAATTTGCAGCTTTCGCAAGAGTTGTTCAGCATGATTTCCATATTTGAAATCATTTTGCGCAATAAAATCGACCAAGAAATGTCGCAAAGCGACTGGCTTAGAGATGCCGTGCAGAGCGGGGGAATTTTTGACACGCCGGCCTGCATCAAAACCAAAGAAATCATTGAGAAAAAATATAGAAAAATTCATCGCAACGGATCATATTCACATGGAAAATTGATTGCCGAACTGAATTTTGGTTTGTGGACCAATCTTTTTCAGCCGAATCAATACAATGCTGTTTTGAATACCGGTAAGGACATTAGTCGGATTGCAGTATTGTCATCGGTTTTGCCTTTGATAAATTGTTCCGGCGACAACAAACGTGAGCAAATCCATAAAGTATTGGGTGAAATCAACCAAATACGCAATAGAATCGCACATCATGAACCGATTTGTTTTAACCGCCGATTAGGCAGACATACCCGCAAAAATACCTATTATGTCCGCAAAAAATATCAGCTGATTATCAATATGTTGAAAGATATGAGCGTGGATACCGACGGTTTGTTTTACGGCTTGGATCATGTACTGAAAATCTGCGATAAGATTGATGCACTTTAAAAAAACGAGAATAAAAAATCTGAAAAATAAAAATTTGAGAAACCGTAATCTGCACTAGAATCCGCCGCTTTACATTTATTCCCCTCTAAAATACAGTAAATTCACAACACAATACAGAAAGCCTGTGTTGCCCAACCCCGAAAGGAAACCCCATGACCCAATATTCCCTGTTTGCCACCTGTCCGAGAGGTTTGGAACAGCCTTTGGCAGACGAGCTGGCCGCCTTAGCGTGCCAAGAAATCCGCCCTGTGGAGGGCGGCGTGGCCTGCAAAGGCACGTTGGAGCAGGTGTACCGCATCAACCTGCATTCACGGGTTGCCAGCCGTGTTTTACTGCGCCTGAGCAAAGCCGCTTACCGCAACGAAAACGACATCTACAAACTGGCGAAAAATATCCGCTGGTTCAACTGGTTTACCCTTGAACAAACCTTCAAAGTCAAAGTCGAAGGCAAGCGGGCCAATGTTAAAAGTCTGGACTTCACCGCCCTGAAAATCAAAGATGCCGTGTGCGACGCTTTCCGTGAAATCTACGACCAACGCCCGAATGTCGGCAAAATCCACCCCGATATCCGCATTCATGCCTTTATCGCCGAGCGGGAAATCGAAATCTTTATCGACACTTCAGGCGAAGCCCTGTTCAAACGGGGCTACCGCCAAGACACCGGCGAAGCCCCGCTGCGGGAAAACCTTGCCGCCGGACTGCTGCTTTTGGCAGGCTACAACGGCAGCCGGCCCTTTCAAGACCCGTTTTGCGGCAGCGGCACGCTCGCCATCGAAGCCGCATGGATTGCCGCCAACCGTGCGCCGGGACTGATGCGCCGATTTGGTTTCGAGCAGCTGCAAAACTTCGACAAAGCCCTGTGGGTCAAACTGCGCCAAGAAGCCAAAGCCGCCCTGCGTCCCGTTGCCGCTCCCATCGGCGGCAGCGACAACGACCGCCGCATGATACACGCCGCCAAAGCCAATGCCGAAGCTGCAGAAGTGGCAGAATATATTGATTTTGAAATCAAAGATGCCCAAGCCGTCCGACCCAACGGCGACAACGGCATCATGCTGTCCAACCCGCCCTACGGCGTACGCCTCGCCGAAGTCCAAGCCCTGCAGGCCCTGTATCCGCAACTCGGCTCGTGGCTCAAACAACATTACGCCGGCTGGCTGGTCGGTATGTTTACCGGCGATCGGGAAATGCCCAAATTCATGCGCCTGTCGCCGAAACGCAAAATCCCGCTCTACAACGGCAATCTTGATTGCCGGCTGTTTCTGATGGACATGGTCAAAGGCTCAAACCGCTGACCGTTGATTGTTAAGGCCGTCTGAAAATAGGGAAATTTCCGTTTTCAGACGGCCTTTGTTGTATTGGTGCAACAAAAAAATCAGAAAAAGAGTAGATAAAACAATTAGGTAAGTAAATATGCCGTCTGAAAACCGTTATCATCGGGCATCAAGGCGGCGTTTGATTGCCAACACCGGAAGCGGCGGTTAGAATGAAAAACACCAACACACTTGTTGGTAAAGTCTGAAGCTGTTGAATATACCGATATTTTGATAAGGAACAGAGACATGAAACAAAAAATTTTCGCCGCTGCACTGGCAATCGCATTACCTGCTGCCGCATTGGCACAAAGCACTCCGGGTTTTTACGTTCAAGGCGATGTAGGCCATGCGACTTTGAATGGTAAAGTAGCCAATGGTGTAAATAATAAAGTAAAAGGCTTTAGTCCACGAGTTTCCGTCGGTTATGATTTTGGCAACAACATTCGTGCAGCAGTAGATTATACACACTACAAAAATCGTAAAAATAATTCTGAAAATTTTAGCAGCGAATTTAAGCCTTATGGTGTAGGCGTATCTGCGATTTATGATATTGAAACAGGGTTGCCTGTAAAACCTTATGTTGGTGCGCGTTTGGGCATTAACCATGTTTCAGCAAAAGTAAAAATTCCTGGCAGAGATCTTTCTTATAGTGAAACCAAAACCGGTATCGGTGCTTTAGTTGGTGTCAGCTATGATGTTACCAGCAACATTGCACTGGACGCTGGTTACCGCTACAACTACTGGGGTAAATTCGGTGATGTGAAACTGCACAGCAACGAATTCCACGGTGGTGTACGTGTGAAATTCTAATCTCTAAACAGATTGCAGGTCGTCTGAAAATCGGATTTTCAGACGGCCTTTGTGTATTTTGGAAAAGCAGGTATTTGAAAATCATTTTATATATAGTGGATTAACTGAATAATCCATACCATTTAATCCGGTACGTGTAGAGTGCGAGCCAAAGCACGCACCTGTTCTGTGAGTTTTATGTCGAAGCCGTCTGAAAATCTGATTTTAGCTGCGCAGAAACTCGCTTTGCTCGTTTTGGCGAAACCTTCGGTTTTAGCTTCGCAGAAACTCACTTTGCTCGTTTTCAGACGGCATTCATGTAGAATTTAAAGAACACGTGCCTGCTTAGGCAAGCACGCTACACATTGTTCCCCGACCCGCTGGCGGGAAGGGTGGTTTACTGGGGGGTAATATTTTTTGGTTCATTCACTATAGTGAATTTAGAGTGTGTTAGAAATTTGGTTCGTTCACTATATATATTCACGAACACGTGCATGTTTTGGTATGCACGCTACCACTGAGTTTGGTGTGGCGTGTGTGCCGCAGCACGCACGTGTCTCAACTTGTGTCTGGATTTCTATAAAAAATTCGGTGTTTCAACCATATTGCTTTAGGGCATTTACGGCAAGGCCGTTCGTTGCCGTTTTCTGTCTTGTATTACTTGAGCGATTTACTCTGTTATTAAGAATAAAAATCAATAATTTAAACTAAATAAAATTAGACTATGAAGTATGAATGCCTTACAATTTAGGGTAACAGCTTTGATAGTAATAATAGATATGGCTGCAAAAATATCTGCAAAACGGTATTGGCGCAGTAAAAGGCCGTCTGAAAAGCGGCTTGGTGATTGAGGAACACAATGATGAATGTATCAAGACGGCAGTTTTTTAAAGTTACCGCCGCCGGCGCAGGGGCGACGGGTTTGGCGGTGATGGGTGCGATGCCGACCAATGCGTGGGCGGAAGTGCGGCAGTACAAGCTCGCCCGTGCGACCGAAACCCGCAACAACTGTACTTACTGTTCGGTAGGCTGCGGCACGCTGTTGTACAGCATGGGCGATGGTGCGAAAAATGCGAAAAAGGTAATTTTCCATATTGAGGGTGATCCGGATCATCCGGTGAGCCGTGGTTCGCTGTGTCCGAAAGGGGCTTCGCTGCTGGATTTTGTGCATAGTCCCAACCGTGTGCTGTTTCCGGAGGTGCGCGAGGCGGGCAGCAATGAGTGGAAACGGATTTCATGGCATGAGGCGCTGACCCGCATTGCCAAACATATTAAGGCCGACCGTGATGCCAATCTGATTGTGCAGAACGAAGCGGGCGTGCCGGTTCACCGTTTGCCGACTTTGGGGATGCTCACGGCTTCGGCTTCTTCCAATGAAACCGGTATTCTGACGCAAAAATGGATGCGTTCGCTGGGGATTGTGGCGACTGATGCGCAGGCTCGGGTGTGCCACGGTCCGACGGTGGCGGCGCTGGCTTCGACTTTCGGTCGGGGTGCGATGACGAATACGTTTGTCGATATCCAACACGCTGATTTTATTATGGTGATGGGCGGCAATGCGGCAGAAGCGCACCCTGTAGGCTTTAAATGGGTGATTGAGGCGAAAAAGAAAAAAGGCACGAAATTATTTGTGGTCGATCCCCGCTTCAACCGTACGGCTTCGGTAGCGGATTTTTATGCGCCGATACGTTCCGGCTCGGATATTGCGTTTTTGGGTGCATTGATTAATTGGTTGGTCGAAAACGATAAAATTCAATGGAAATATGTCAAAGCCTATACCAATGCTTCGTTTATTGTGGCGGAAGGTTTTGATTTCAATGAAGGTTTGTTTTCGGGTGCAGGCGATTTGCCGAGTGCGGCAAAAGGCGGTTTCTACGACAATGAATCGTGGTTTTATGAGTTGGACGGCGAAGGCCATGCTAAAACCGATCCGACGCTGCAACACCCGCGCTGTGTGTTCCAGTTGATGAAAAAACATTATTCCCGCTATACGCTGGATATGATGACGGCGACCTGCGGCACGAGCAAGGAAGATTTCCTGAAAGTGGCCGAAGCATGGGGCGAAATGTCGGCACCGGACAAGGCGGGTACGATTCTGTATGCGTTGGGCTGGACGCAGCACACTACAGGCAGCCAGATTATCCGTACCATGGCGATGATTCAGCTGCTGTTGGGCAATATCGGTATGTCGGGCGGCGGCGTGAATGCTTTGCGCGGCCACTCGAATATTCAGGGTTTGTCGGATTTGGGACTGCTTTCTACTTCGCTTCCGGGCTATTTGGTATTGCCGAACGAGAAAAACCATCCGACTTTCCAAGATTATCTGGCCAAGCAGACACCGAAAGCCCTGCGTCCGGGACAGTTGAACTATTGGCAGAATACGCCGGCGTTTATGGTCAGCTTCCTGAAATGGATGTATGGCGAACATGCGCAGAAAGAAAACAACTGGGGTTACGACTGGTTGCCGAAATGGGACAAAATGTATGATGTGATGCAGTTGGTCGAGCTGATGTATCAAGGCAAAATCAACGGCTTGCTGGTGCAGGGTTTCAATGCGCAGGCTTCTTTCCCCGATACTAACCGGGTTACCGAGGCATTTTCTAAGCTGAAATATATGGTGGTGATGGACCCGATGAAAACCGAAACGGCTTCGTTTTGGGAAAACCACGGCGAAGCCCACGAAACCGATCCTGCCAATATCCAAACCGAAGTATTCCGCCTGCCGACTCCGTGTTTTGCCGAAGAGGCCGGTTCGATTGTGAACTCGTCCCGCTGGCTGCAATGGCATCATCCGGGTCAAAACCCGCCGGGCGAAGCATTGCCTGACTTGGATATTTTGGGCGAATTGCACGTGTTGCTTAAAGAAATGTATGAAAAAGAGGGCGGCACAGCGCCCGAGCCGATTACCAAACTGGCATGGCATTATCAAAATCCGAATGCGCCGACGCCGGAAGAAATGGCAAAAGAGTCAAACGGCTATGCACTTGCCGACATCAAAGATTCAGACGGCAATATCGTCCGCCGCAAAGGCGAGCTGCTTGACGGTTTCGCCCAGTTGCGGGATGACGGAAGCACATCGTGCGCCACTTGGATTTTTTCCGGTTCGTGGACGCAGGCGGGCAACCAGATGGACCGTCGGGACAATACCGATTCCGGTTTGGGCAACACGCCGAAATGGGCGTGGGCATGGCCGGCCAACCGCCGCATTCTGTATAACCGTGCTTCCTGCGACCCGAGCGGCAAGCCGTGGAATCCGCAGCGGGAATTAATCCGCTGGGACGGCAAAAAATGGACGGGTGCCGATGTGGCGGACTTTAAAGCCGACGCTGCGCCTGATTCGGGTATGAATCCGTTTATTATGAACGAAGAGGGCGTAGGCCGCCTGTTTGCCGCCCGCAAGCTGGTGGACGGCCCGTTCCCGGAACATTACGAGCCGGTCGAATCGCCGATTGCGACCAATCCGCTGCACCCGAAAGTGGTGCAGACACCGGCCATGCGCCTGTTTGACAGCGTGAAAGAACGTATCGGCAACAAAGAAGAGTTTCCGTATGTCGGCACGACATACCGTCTGACCGAGCATTTCCAATTCTGGACGAAATCCGTGAAGCTGCTGATGATTGCCCAGCCGGAACAGTTTGTCGAAATCAGCGAAGAATTGGCGCAGGAAAAAGGCATTGTCAAAGGTGATTGGGTTAAAGTCAGCTCAAAACGGGGCTTTATCAAAGCCAAAGCGGTGGTTACCAAACGGGTGAAACCGCTGACCGTAAACGGCCAAACCGTCCATCAAATCGGTATTCCGCTGCACGGCGGTTGGGAAAACGTTTCGGGCCGCCAGCAGTTTTTGGTGAACTCGCTGACCCCGTTTGTCGGCGACTGCAACACGCAGACCCCCGAATACAAAACCTTCTTAGTCAATATTGAGAAAGCATAAGGAGCGGAAAATGGCATTACAATCATTAGACATCAAACGCCGCTCTGCTACTTCCGGCGTTACCCCGCCGCCGGGCGTACGTAAGCCGACAGAAGTGGCCAAGCTGATTGACGTGAGCAGCTGTATCGGCTGCAAAGCCTGTCAGGTTGCCTGTTCGGAGTGGAACGATATCCGTGACGAAATCGGCGAGAACATCGGTGTGTACGACAACCCTGTCGATTTGACGGCAAAAAGCTGGACGGTGATGCGGTTTAGCGAAACCGAAGAAAACGGCAAGCTCGAATGGCTGATCCGCAAAGACGGCTGTATGCACTGCGCCGATCCGGGCTGTTTGAAAGCCTGTCCGTCGCCGGGGGCGATTATCCAGTATGAAAACGGGATTGTGGATTTCCATCAGGAAAACTGTATCGGCTGCGGTTATTGCGTGGCGGGTTGTCCGTTTAACATTCCCCGTATCAACAAGGAAGACAACCGTGCCTATAAATGCACGCTGTGTTCCGACCGGGTGGCGGTCGGCCAAGAGCCTGCTTGTGTGAAAACCTGTCCGACCGGTGCAATCCAATTCGGTTCGAAAGAAGACATGAAAGCCGTGGCTCAAGAGCGGATTGAAGATTTGAACCGCCGGGGTTTTGCCAATGCCGGCCTGTATGACCCGCAAGGCGTGGGCGGTACGCATGTGATGTATGTGCTGCACCATGCCGACAAGCCGAATCTGTATCACGGTTTGCCGGAAAATCCGAGCATCAGCACCACGGTCAAACTGTGGAAAGGCCTGCTCAAACCATTGGCGACGTTCGGTATTGCCGCCGCCGCTGTAACCGGCTGGATGCACTATATTACCGTCGGCCCGAACCGTGCGGTAGAGGAGGGCGAAGAGCCGGAAGTAATCGGCAAAGACGGCAAAATCTTATCGCGTGAGGAGGACGCATAATGAAAGAAAAGCTGATTCAACGCTATACGCGTCCCGAACGGATCAACCACTGGGTGGTTGCCCTGTGTTTTGTGCTGCTGGCGATTTCCGGTTTGGCATTTTTCTATCCCGCCTTTTTCTGGCTGACCGGCGTATTCGGTACGCCGCAGCTGGCAAGAATGGTGCATCCGATTATCGGCGTGGTGATGTTTTTGGGCTTTGCCCGCCAGTTTCTGCGTTATTGGCGGCATAACTTTTTCAGCGGCGATGACTTCAAATGGATGATGTCGGTGTGGAAAGTGTTAAACGGCCACGAAGTCGGCGATACCGGCAAATACAACGGCGGTCAGAAAGGCATGTTTTGGCTGATGACGGCGTGTATGCTGGTGTTGGTGGTAACCGGCATTATCGCTTGGCGGCCGTATTTCGCCCCGCATTTTCCGATTCCCGTTATCCGCTTGGCGCTGCTGGCGCATGCTTGGGCGGCTACGGTATTGATTGCGGGTATTATCGTCCATGTGTATGCCGCCATTTGGATTAAAGGCACGATTCGGGCGATGGTCGAAGGTGTGGTAACGCAGGCTTGGGCGAAAAAACACCACCCGAAATGGTATCGTGAAATGCTGGCGAAATCGCAGCAGCAATCGGGCAGCGATAAGCCTTAATCGGGCATAAAGCCGACAACAAAGGCCGTCTGAAAACCGTGTTTCTTGTTTCGCAAACTTGAAACCACGGTTTTCAGACGGCCTGTTCTTGTTTTCAGATTTCCAAAAATCCCCCGTTTTCCTTGACTTCTTCCATCACCACATAGCTGCGGCTTTCGGCGGCGGCGGGCAGTTGCAGCAGAATATTGCCCAGCATATCCCGATAAGCCGACATATCCGACAGACGCACTTTAATCAGATAGTCGTATTCGCCCGAAACCAGATGGCATTCCAAAATCTGCGGAATACGGAGTACTTCGCGGCGGAAGTCTTCAAAAATATTGCCCGATTTGGAACGCAGCTTGATTTCGACAAAAACCAGCAGATTTTGCCCCAACGCATTCGGATTGAGGCGGGCGTGGTAGCCGGTGATGAAATTGTCCCGTTCCAAGCGGCGCACCCGCTCGGTAACCGGCGTGGTCGAGAGGCCGACTTTTTCCGCTAGCTCGGTCATCGGCAGGCGTGCATTTTGTTGGAGCAGCTTGAGGATTTTCAAATCGATTTTATCGAGTTTTTTCATATTGCCAATCTCTTTTTACCGGATATTATTTAGGGATAAAACCAAAAAAAATCGGAAAATAAAGTGAAATAAACTATGAAAATTTCACTACACTAGACTACGTTTTGCTGCTTGAAGCAGCCGGCAGCAGTATATCAGGAAAACTGCTGTTGATTGCAAATAAACAGAGTGTCCGGTGATCGTTGGCAGCGATATTTCCCAGATATTTTATGCCTGACGATACCCGCAAAGGAGAGAAACAATGAAAACAGTTGTATTGGGTGCCGGTATTGCCGGTGTCAGCACCGCATGGTTTTTGCTGCAGGCTGGGCATGAAGTAACCGTTATCGACCGTGCCGAATCATCGGCGATGGAAACCAGTTTTGCCAATGCCGGCCAGCTTTCCTACGGCTATACCACGCCGTGGGCTGCGCCGGGGATTCCGACCAAGGCGGCAAAATGGCTGTTTAAAGAACATTCGCCGCTGATTCTGCGTCCGGACGGCAGCCTGTATCAGCTGCAATGGCTGCTGAAAATGCTGAAAAACTGCAACGAGGCCAGCTACCACATCAACAAAGAACGCATGGTGCGGATTTCGGAATACAGCCGTGAAATGTTCCGCCGCTTCGAAGCCGAAACAGGCCTGAATTTCGAAGGCCGCAACAAGGGAACCCTGCAGATTTTCCGTACCGAAAAAGAAGTGCAGGCGGCAGAGAAAGATATTGAAGTATTGGCGGCTTACGGCGTGCCATACAGCCGTCTGAAAGCCGAAGAATGCCTGCAATTCGAACCGGCGCTGCATCATGCGGTGAACAAAATCGCCGGTGCGCTGCATTTGCCAAACGATGCCACGGGCGACTGTCATCTGTTTACCCAACGATTGCAGAAAATGTGCGAAGAAAAAGGCGCTGTGTTTGCCTTTAACCGCAACATCGAGCGGATTGAAACGGCGGGCAAACGGGTAACGGCGGTTTATGCGGGAGGCGAACGTTTTGAAGCAGAACATTTTGTCTGCGCCTTGGGCAGCTTCAGCCGTCAGGCAATGGCGCAGCTGGGCTTGGATTTGCCGGTGTATCCGGTCAAAGGCTATTCGCTGACCTTGCCGGTCGTTAATAGCGACGAAGCGCCGGTGTCCACCATTTTGGATGAAACCTATAAAGTCGCCATTACCCGCTTCGACAACCGCATCCGTGTCGGCGGCATGGCCGAATTGTCGGGCTACGGTCTGGCATTGCCGCAAGAGCGTTACGAAACCCTGAGCTTGGTGGTCAATGACCTTTACCCGAACGGCGGCGATTTGTCGCAGGCAAAATTCTGGAGCGGCCTGCGTCCGATGACACCGGACAGCACCCCGATTATCGGCGCTACCCGTTTCGACAATCTGTTTTTAAACACCGGCCACGGCACTTTGGGCTGGACAATGTCGCTCGGTTCGGCAAAAATAACCGCCGATTTAATCTGCGGCGTGCAGCCGGAAGTGCGCTATGATGATTTGGCACTGACACGCTACGCAGCCTGACCTATCGTGAATTCACTTTAAAAGCATAACGGCGTTGGCCGCCTTATCCTACTTTTGAATTGAATTCACTGTATTTTGCAACAGGAAACCGATTATGCGCCCACTAAACGCCCAAATCCGCTTGGATTATCTGAGAGAAAACTATCAAACCCTGAAAAATCTTCACGGCGGCAAAATGCTGGCGGTGGTCAAAGCCGATGCCTACGGCCACGGTGCAGTACGCTGCGCCCACGCCTTGGCCGATTTGGCAGACGGTTTTGCTGTCGCCACTTTGGACGAAGCGGTCGAACTACGGAAACACGGTATCAAGCAGCCGATTGTGCTGCTCGAAGGCGTGTTTGAAGCCGAAGAATACGCCAAAGTCGATGAATACCGCCTGTGGCCGGCGGTCGGCAGTCAATGGCAGCTTGAAGCCCTGATTGCCTATCCGTGGCAGCAGCCGGTCAAAGTCTGGCTGAAAATGGATTCGGGTATGCACCGGGCCGGTTTTTTCCCGCACAACTATTCTTCCGCCTATACCGCCCTCAAACAATGCCCGAATGTTGCAGATATCGTCAAATTCAGCCATTTCGCCTGTGCCGACGAACCCGAAAACGGCATGACCGAAATGCAGCTCGAAGCCTTTGATTTGGGCTGCGAGGGCTTGGCAGGCGAAGAAAGCCTCGCCAATTCCGCCGCCATTTTGAACGTGCCTCAGGCTCGGCGGGACTGGGGGCGTGCCGGTATCGCCCTGTACGGCATTTCCCCGTTCGGCGGCACAGACGAACGCCTGAAACCGGTGATGCGGCTGGTTACGCAGGTATTCGGCGAACGGGTTTTGCAGCCACACTCCCCAATCGGCTACGGCGCAACGTTTTACACCAGCAAATCCACCCGTGTCGGCCTGATTGCCTGCGGTTACGCCGACGGCTATCCCCGCCGTGCTTCCACCGACTCGCCCGTTGCCGTGGACGGTAAACGCAGCCGTGTGATCGGCCGAGTGTCGATGGATATGATGACCATCGAACTCAATGCCGCCCAAGATGGCTTAGGGCATGAAGTCGAACTGTGGGGCGATGTGGTCAATATCAACGAAGTCGCCCAAGCCGCCGGTACGATTGCCTACGAATTATTGTGCAACATCAAACGGGCAAAATTCACGTATTATGAATAAAACCGTTTGGTTTTGACGATAAGGCCGTCTGAAAATCGCATTTTCAGACGGCTTTTTAGTGGGTTCACGATATATCTCATCAATTTTGCAATCTGTTCCCCGTCCCGCCGACGGGAAGGGGGTTAGGGGAAGGGCGGCTCGTTGTATCATCATATTTTTTGCTTAATTCACGATAGCTTTCCGGTTTTGTTTCACTATATAATGAACCACATTTTCATTTGCGGAGCAAACCCATGAGCCATTCTGTGATTACCGTTATCGGCAAAGACCGTGTCGGCATTGTCTATGACGTATCCAAAATTCTTGCGGAAAATCAAATCAATATCCTCAATATCAGCCAGCAGCTGATGGATGATTTTTTCACCATGATTATCTTGGTGGATACGGCGCAATGTCCGAAATCCCGTCAGGAAATGTTGGACGTGTTTGCGGCCGAGAGCCAAAAACTGGCACTGGATATCCGTATGCAGAACGAGGAAATTTTCCAAGCCATGCACCGTATTTGAAAGGCCGTCTGAAAAATGAGTATCCAGTCCAACGAGATTTTAGAAACCGTCAAAATGGTTGCCGACCAGAATTTTGACGTACGCACCATCACCATCGGCATTGATTTGCACGACTGTATCAGCAGCGACATCAATGAGTTAAACCAAAATATCTACAACAAAATTACCACCGTCGGCAAAGATTTGGTGGCAACCGCCAAACATCTGTCGGCAAAATACGGCGTACCGATTGTGAACCAGCGCATTTCCGTTACGCCGATTGCCCAAATTGCCGCAGCGACCAAAGCCGGTTCTTACGTCAGCATCGCCCAAACGCTCGACAAAGCCGCCAAAGCCATCGGCGTATCGTTTATCGGCGGCTTTTCCGCCTTAGTGCAGAAAGGCATGTCGCCGGCGGACGAAATCCTGATCCGCTCGATTCCCGAAGCCATGAAAACCACCGATATTGTGTGCAGCTCCATCAATATCGGCAGCACCCGTGCCGGTATCAATATGGATGCGGTCAAACTGGCGGGCGAAACCATCAAGCGTACGGCGGAAATCACCCCCGAAGGGTTCGGCTGTGCCAAAATCGTCGTATTCTGCAATGCCGTTGAAGACAATCCGTTTATGGCAGGCGCATTCCACGGTTCGGGCGAAGCGGATGCAGTGATTAACGTCGGCGTATCCGGTCCGGGCGTGGTGAAAGCGGCTTTGGAAAATTCAAATGCGGCAACGCTGACCGAAGTTGCCGAAGTGGTGAAGAAAACCGCTTTTAAAATCACCCGTGTCGGCGAATTAATCGGACATGAAGCGTCTAAAATCCTCAATATTCCGTTCGGTATTTTGGACTTGTCGCTTGCCCCGACTCCCGCCGTCGGCGATTCCGTCGCCCGCATTCTCGAAGCCATGGGCTTGAGCGTCTGCGGCACGCACGGCACGACAGCGGCTTTGGCATTGCTGAACGATGCCGTGAAAAAAGGCGGTATGATGGCTTCAAGCGCAGTCGGCGGTTTGAGCGGCGCATTTATCCCCGTTTCCGAAGACGAGGGCATGATTGCCGCCGCCGAAGCAGGCATACTGACGCTGGACAAACTCGAAGCTATGACCGCCGTCTGCTCCGTCGGGTTGGACATGATTGCCGTTCCCGGCGACACACCGGCGCACACGATTTCGGGCATTATCGCCGACGAAGCCGCCATCGGTATGATTAACAGCAAAACCACCGCCGTGCGCATCATTCCGGTAACAGGTAAAACCGTCGGCGAAAGCGTCGAATTCGGCGGTTTGCTGGGCTATGCACCGATTATGCCGGTGAAAGAAGGCTCGTGCGAAGTATTCGTGAATCGGGGCGGCCGAATCCCCGCACCGGTGCAGTCGATGAAAAACTGACAGATACAGAAAACGGCGGTTCGGGCGAACCGCCGTTTTTATATAGTGAATCAACCGAATTTCCAGTACACTTAAAATCTAATGCACCTGTCATTCCGACGAAAGTCGGAATCCATTTGTCGGCTCAAGTAACTGTTTTTTCTTTACGGTTTCCGAATCTGATAGATGGATTCCGACTTTCGTCGGAATGACGAGTGTATTTGGAAATTGTATGGATTTTTGAGTGGATTTACTATGGTGGGAATATTTCAGAGACAGGCAAAGGCCGTCTGAAAATACGCAAAGCGAATTTTCAGACGGCATGGTTATCAAAGCGGCAGGCTTATTCCGCAGCAGGGGTTTCGGAAACTGCTTCTGCTGCTTCAGCAGGGGTTTCTACAGGCGCTTCGGCTGAGGCTTGTTCGGCTTTTTTAGCGGCTTGGGCGGCTAAGGTTTGCTGTACGGCCGGGTGTTGTTGGGCGATGGCTTGCTCTTCCGGGCTGACTTCGCCTTTGAAACGGTTGTTCAAATCAAAACGTTTGCCGCCTCGTGCCAAGGCTTTGAGGTAGCGGGGGCGGCGGCAGTGGTTGGCCAACACTCGGGCAATCAGCGTCGGATCGAATTGCGGCAGGGCGGCGACCAGATCTTGGTCGATGCCGACGGCCAGCGGTTTGAACCGTTTGAACACGTCGTATTTATTGTAGATATGATCGGCGATCATATCGGTCTGTTTCTTTTTGCTCATGGTTTGGACGGCAGATTTCAATGCGGCGCCCAAGGCGGTTTCTTGTGTCATGTTGCTTGTATTCCTGTCAATGAAAGGCGTGCACGTCCGACGGCACGATAATGGTTGCCATTGTATTATAAAAACTCGGGTTTTGGCTAACGATTCGTGTGTTGCGGTTTATTTTGCCCGTGTAATATCGGGCGTGGCTACGGATACATCGGCATTTTGCGCACGCTGGCGCAGGGCGTGGTCGATCAGCACCAAAGCCAGCATGGCTTCGGCAATCGGGGCGGCACGCAGGCCGACGCAGGGGTCGTGGCGGCCGTGGGTGGCGAGTTCGACCGGATTGCCGTCGATGTCGATGCTGCGGCGGGGCGTAGCAATGCTGCTGGTCGGTTTGACGGCAATATTGATGTGGATATCCTGTCCGGTGCTGATACCGCCGACTACGCCGCCGGCATGGTTGGACAAAAAGCCCTGCGGTGTCAGCTCGTCGCCGTGTTCGCTGCCTTTTTGGCTCACGCAGCCGAAACCGGCACCGATTTCTACGCCTTTGACGGCGTTAATACTCATCATGGCGTGGGCAATGTCGGCATCGAGGCGGTCGAAGACCGGTTCGCCCAAGCCCAGCGGAATGTTTTTCGCTTCGATATGCAGCTTGGCCCCGACCGAATCCAAAGATTTGCGCACGCTGTCCATATATTGTTCCAAGTCTTCGATTTGGCTGTGGTTGGCGGCAAAAAACGGGTTTTGGGCAATCCATTCGTAGCCTTCAAAGGCGATTTCTTTTTCGCCGATTTGGGTAACATAGGCGGTGATTTCTACGCCGAAAGTTTCCCGCAGCCATTTTTTGGCCACAGCACCGGCGGCAACACGGGCGGCGGTTTCACGGGCGGAGCTGCGGCCGCCGCCACGATAATCCCGAATGCCGTATTTGTGCCAATAGGCATAATCGGCGTGGCCGGGGCGGAAACTTTGGGCGATGTTGCCGTAATCCTTGCTGCGCTGGTCGGTGTTGCGGATTAACAGGGCAATCGGCGTGCCGGTGGTTTTGCCTTCAAATACGCCGGAGAGGATTTCCACTTGGTCGGCTTCGCGGCGCTGGGTAACGTGGCGGCTGGTGCCGGGTTTGCGCCGGTCGAGATCGCTCTGAATATCGGCTTCGCTCAGAGCCAGCCCCGGCGGACAGCCGTCGATAATGCAGCCCAACGCCGGGCCGTGGCTCTCGCCGAAAGTGGTTACGCTGAAAAGTTGTCCGAAAGTATTGCCTGCCATATATTTCTGCTCTGTGGATTGGATAGATAAAGGAATAAGATGGGGATTTTAGCATAAAAGGCCGTCTGAAAATCGGTTTTCAGACGGCCTGTTTGATGCTTTTATCAGCTTAGTTTGCCGTGGCACTGTTTGTATTTCAAACCGCTGCCGCACGGACACGGGTCGTTGCGGTGGATGACGATGCCGGCGGCGGCGAGGGCATCGGCGCTGTAGTCGGCGGTTTGGTTGGGGTCGAATGCTTCGGTTACTAAGTCGGTTTTGGAGTTGCCGAGCAGCTCTTCCATATCCGGCGCTTGGGAGTGGACGGTCTGGATGTCGGTTGGTGCGTGTTCGGCGGTTTCTTGGGCGACGTTTTCGTTGCGTTCGATTTGGACGGCAATCAGCAGGGAGGCGATGTTTTGCTTGATGCCCTGCCACAGGTTTTCAAACATGGCGAAGGCTTCCCGTTTGTATTCCTGTTTCGGGTTTTTCTGGGCGTAGCTGCGCAGGTGGATACCTTGGCGCAGGTAGTCCATTGCGGCTAAGTGTTCCCGCCATTGGTTGTCGATGACCTGCAGCATGACGTTGCGTTCGAAACCGGCCATGGCGTGTTTGCCGACCAGTTCGACTTTTTCGGCGTATTCCTGTTCGACTTGGGCAATCAGGCGTTCTTTGATGTCTTGGTTGTCCAAGGTGTTTTCGGCTTTCAGCCAGCCTTGAATGTCGGCGGCAAGGCGGAATTCGGCGGCAAGCTGCTGCTCGAGCGCTGGGATTTCCCATTGTTCTTCCATGGTATCCGGCGGCATGTGCAGATCGACAAGATCGCTGATGATTTCTTCGCGAATGTTTTTCGCTAAATCGCTTACGTCTTGATTGGTCAGGATTTCGTTGCGTTGGTGGTAAATCACTTTGCGCTGGTCGTTGGCAACGTCGTCGTATTCCAATACCTGTTTGCGCATATCGAAGTTGCGGCCTTCGACTTTGCGTTGTGCGCCTTCGATTTGGCGGGTCAGCAGGCTGTGTTCGATGGCTACGCCGCGCTCGGGAGCGAGGCGGTTGAGAATGGCGGCGGCTCGGTCGAGGGCAAACAGGCGCAGCAGCGGGTCTTCAAACGAGAGGTAGAAGCGGCTGGAGCCGGGGTCGCCCTGACGGCCGGCACGACCACGCAACTGGTTGTCGATACGGCGGCTTTCGTGGCGCTCGGTGCCGATGATGTGCAGGCCGCCTGCGGCCATTACTTGGTCGTGTTCTGCCTGCCAGCCGTTTTCCAGTCCGGCAATTTTTGCCTGTTTGTCTTCATCGCTGAGTGCGGCATCGGCATGAATGGCATCGATTTGGTGCTTGAGGTTGCCGCCCAAGACGATGTCGGTACCGCGACCCGCCATATTGGTGGCCACGGTAATCGCACCGACTTTGCCTGCCTGCGCCACAATCAGGGCTTCACGTTCGTGTTCTTTGGCGTTCAACACGTTGTGTGGAAGACCGGCCTGTTGCAGCAGGCGGGAAACTAATTCTGAATTTTCGATGCTGGTGGTGCCGACCAAAACCGGTTGCCCACGTCCGTAGCATTCGGCAATGTCTTTGACAACGGCTTCGAATTTTTCTTCGGCGGAACGGAAAATCTGGTCGTTGAAGTCTTTGCGCTGTACCGGACGGTTGGTCGGGATAATCACGGTTTCCAAGTTGTAAATGCTTTGGAATTCAAAGGCTTCGGTGTCGGCGGTGCCGGTCATGCCGGAGAGTTTGGTGTAGAGGCGGAAATAGTTTTGGAAGGTGATGGATGCCAGCGTTTGGTTTTCACGCTTGATGTCCACGCCTTCTTTGGCTTCTACGGCCTGATGCAGGCCTTCCGACCAGCGGCGACCCGCCATCAGACGGCCGGTAAATTCGTCCACAATCACGATTTCGCCGTCCTGAATCACATAATGCTGGTCTTTGTGGAACAGCGAATGGGCGCGCAGGGCGGCCATCAGGTGGTGCATCAGGGAAATATTGGCGGCGGAGTAGAGCGAATCGTTTTCCTGCAGCAAGCCCATTTGGGTGAGAATCTGTTCGGCGTGTTCGTGGCCGGCTTCGCTCAAAATCACTTGGTGGGCTTTTTCGTCCACCCAGTAATCGCCTTCGCCGTCTTCGGTTTCTTGGCGTACCAAATGGGCCGGTACGGTGTTCATTACTTGGTAAAGCTGGATATTGTCGTCGGCCTGACCGGAAATAATCAGCGGCGTGCGGGCTTCGTCAATCAGAATCGAGTCCACTTCATCGACAACGGCGAAATTCAGTTCACGCTGCACTTTGTCGTATTGGTCGGTTACCATATTGTCGCGCAGGTAGTCGAAACCGAATTCGTTGTTGGTGCCGTAAGTGATGTCGGCACCGTAGGCGTTTTGACGGTCAAACGGCTGCAGGTCGGCAAGAATCACGCCGACAGTCAGGCCTAAGAAGTTGTAGAGCGGCTGCATGGTCGCAGCGTCCCGTGCGGCGAGGTAGTCGTTGACAGTAACAACGTGTACGCCTTTGCCGGACAGGGCGTTGAGGTACACTGCCAGTGTGGCAACCAGCGTTTTGCCTTCGCCGGTACGCATTTCGGCGATTTTTCCGTTGTGCAGCACCATGCCGCCGATCAGTTGCACATCAAAGTGGCGCATACCCAGCACACGGCGGCTGGCTTCGCGACAGACGGCGAAGGCTTCGACCAAAATGTCGTCCAGCGTCTGACCGTCGGCAAGGCGTTGTTTGAATTCGGCGGTTTTGGCCTGCAATGCGGCATCGTCCAAGGCTTGGAGGCCTTCTTCCAGCGCATTGATTTTGGCTACGGATTTACGGTATTGTTTCAGCAGGCGGTCGTTGCGGCTGCCGAAGATTTTTTTAGCGATATTTGTCAGCATGTATAGAAATTCCTACGCCTGATTCTGATAAAATAACCGGTGAAACGCCTGATTTTCCATGCAGGGCAAACCTGCGGTGCATGAAAAACGGTGCTTTTGACCGAGACCCTGTCGGGGCGGAATGTGGCGAAACTGTGATTTTAACACAAGCGGCGGGATAAAGTGGAAACGGCTGTAAAATGATGGCGGTTTGGCGGATTTCAATATGGGTTTGAAACAAAATCGGTTTTGGCATAGGCCGCATGGCGGCTGAATGTTGCCGCACCGCTTCAGGCCGTCTGAAAAACAAAAAAGGAATATCATGGATTTAACCCGCTTCGGTAGGAAAGACCACCATTTGTCGGGATTGCTGCAGCAGGCGCAGCAGTGGCGGCTGCTCGATGGCCGGATTAAAGAATTGCTGCCCGCCAATCTGCGCCCCCATTTTCAGACGGCCTGTGTCAAGCAGGGCTGTTTGGTGTTGCTGGCGGCCAACGGCATGGCTTCGTCCCGCCTGAAAATGATTGTGCCTTCATTGCTGCCGCAGTTGCAGCGTTTGGACGACCGGATAGACGAAGTGCAGATTCGGGTGCTGCCCCGTAACAATCCGCCGCCCAAGACCAACCGTTTGCAGTTGAGTACGGCGGCGCTTTCGGCTTTGGAACAGACGGCGCAGCAGGTTGGGGCAAAACATCCCGAGTTGTCGGCGGCGTTGTCGGCATTGGCGGGTAAACACCGCAACGGAAGTTAAATTGTGTAAATAACGTTCTGTGAGTATCGGGGTGATGGGTGATATGGGTGAATGTTTTATGTAAACGGATGTAAAGTCCGGTTGAAATTTTGATTTAGATTAAAGTTTGTAGCAGAATAAAACAGCATACTGACCGCAGTATGGGATAATACTGCAGGAAAATGCCTGTTTTAATCCTTTTTAAACGATTTGACCCTTGATTTAGGAGATTTTGATGAAAGCTTATTTGGCTCTGATTTCTGCCGCCGTAATCGGTTTGGCTGCCTGCTCACAAGAACCTGCTCCTGCCGAGCAGCCTGCTGCCGAAGCTGCTGCTTCTGAAGCCGCTTCTGCCGAAATGCCTGCTTCTGAAACTGAAGCTGCGCCTGCTGCCGAAGCTGAGGCCGCTGCTGCCGATGCTGCTGCACCTGCCGGTGATTGCGCAGTAACTGTTGAATCCAACGACAATATGCAGTTCAACACCAAAGACATTCAAGTCAGCAAAGCATGTAAAGAATTCAGCGTAACCCTGAAACACACCGGCACCCAGCCTAAAGCCAGCATGGGCCACAACTTGGTAATCGCCAAAGCCGAAGATATGGACGGCGTATTTAAAGACGGCGTGGGCGCAGGTCCTGATGCAGACTACATCAAAGCCGGCGACGAGCGCATCGTTGCCCACACCAAACTGATCGGCGGCGGTGAAGAAGACACCGTAACCTTCGATACAGCCAAACTGGCCGAAGGCAGCTACAAATTCGCCTGCACCTTCCCAGGTCACGGCGCTTTGATGTCCGGTACCGTTACTTTGGTTGACTAATCCGACCGAAGCATGATTTGCCTTGCAGCCTGTGTCCGAACACAGGCTGTTTTGCTTCCCGAACCGATTGGAAAAAACATGAATCCTTTTGAAACCCGCAGCGTAACCTTTGCCGAGCCGATTGAAATGCTGTATGCCTGTCACGGCAAAGTACGCCGTTTTTGCAGACAAGTCGGCATGTTGTCGGCCTATCTTGAAGAAAACGGCTGCAACGATGTGGTTTTGCAGAGCATACGCAGTATCCGCCAGTATTTTGATGTTGCCGCACCGCTGCACCATCAGGACGAAGAAAACGATTTTTTCCCGCTGCTGCTGCGTTATGCACCGCAGGCGCAGGAAGGCGTGGACGAATTGTTGCGCCAACACGCCGCACTGCACGACAACTGGCAGGCAGTGGCCGCCGAATTCGAGCGTTTGGAACACGACCGCAGCTACAGGCCGTCTGAAAAAGTGCTGGCAAGGTTTGTCGGCAGCTACGATGTACATTTGGGCATTGAAGAACCGCTGTTCGAGCTGGGCAAACAGTTTGTACCGCAGGAAGAACTGGCAAAAATCGGCGAACGTATGGCCGCCCGCCGCCGCCCGAAGTAAACAAGGCCGTCTGAAAAACAACCATTAATCAAGGAACAACCATGCTGAGTCCCGCAAGTTGCGACTTATTCAATATCCCGTTTTTCCAGTTTGCCCAACTCAAAAAATACCAACCTGAAACTATCGAGCCGTTCAAAGCGGAATACAAAGCCCGCTGGCAGGTGTGGCAGCAGCTGATTCAGGCGGTGGCGGCGGATTTGGGCGAACCGTTTGCGCCGCCGCATATCGAACGCTGGTGCAACGGCTGGCAGGTGCGGGCGCACTTTTTTGCCTATTTCAAATATGCCCAATATCAAAATTCCGCCGCCATTTTATCGGTGCTGCTTAACCGCCGCCGCCTGACCGTCAGTCTGGATTGGCACTGCTACAAAGCCGGCGTGTCGCCGATTGCCTTGCCGCAATACAATCAGTGGCTGGACGGGCTGGACACGCAGCGTTATGCCGATTGGGATATGTGGCACGGCAGTGAGAGCGAATATGCCGACTATGCCCGTGTGGGCGAACAAAACGACAGCCAACGGATTTTGCAAAATGCCGATGATTTTTTCTGCATCGGCAAACACATCGAGCGGGACGATTTGGGCAAACAGGACGAAGAACGTTGGATTGCAGACAGCATCAGGGCATTAACGCCTTTATACGAAGCCTGTTTTAAATAAATATAGTGGGTTCAATTCAAAAGAGGACAAGGCGGCGAGCCGCAGACAGTACAGGTAGTACGGCAAGGTGAGCCAACGCCGTAGTCTTTTGAATTGAACCCACTATAATTTGCGCCTTGACCCGCCAATCCGCTTATCGTTATCATCTTTGTTTCCCGATACAGGCCGTCTGAAAACCTGTTTTCAGACGGCATTCCTTCCTTTTGCAGCGCAGCGGCCAAACACCTGCGCCGCCCGAATATGAAAAAAGAACCATCATGAGCGAAACCCAATCTCTGGCACTGGCAAAAGCACTGATTGCCCGCCCGTCCGTTACCCCCGACGACCAAAACTGTCAGCAGCTTTTGGCAGAACGTCTGCAGAAAATCGGTTTTACCGTTGAAGAAATGAATTTTGGCGACACCAAAAACATCTGGCTGCGGCGGGGCAGCGCCGCACCGCTGGTGTGTTTTGCCGGACACACCGACGTTGTGCCGACCGGCCCGCTGGAAAAATGGGATTCGCCGCCGTTTGAGCCGACCGAGCGAGAAGGCCGGCTGTTCGGGCGGGGCGCAGCGGATATGAAAACCAGCATCGCCTGTTTCGTAACCGCCTGCGAACGATTTGTGGCGGACCATCCCGACCATCAAGGCAGCATTGCCCTGCTGATTACTTCGGACGAAGAGGGCGACGCTTTGGACGGCACCACCAAAGTCGTGGACGTTTTGAAAAACCGGGGCGAAACCATTGATTACTGCGTGGTCGGCGAGCCGACCGCCGTCAGCCGTTTGGGCGATATGCTGAAAAACGGCCGCAGAGGCTCGCTGTCGGGCAATCTGACCGTAAAAGGTAAACAGGGCCATATCGCCTACCCGCATCTGGCGGTCAATCCCGTGCATACCTTCGCTCCGGCGCTTTTGGAACTGACGCAGGAAGTTTGGGATGCGGGCAACGAATATTTCCCGCCGACCAGTTTCCAGATTTCCAATATCAACGGCGGCACCGGCGCAACCAACGTGATTCCGGGCGAATTAAACGTCAAATTCAACTTCCGTTTTTCCACCGAATCAAGCGAAGCGAGCCTGAAACAGCGGGTACACGCCATTTTGGACAAACACCGCTTGGATTACGATATACAGTGGTCGTGTTCCGGCCAGCCGTTTCTGACCCACGCCGGCCGCCTGACCGATGTCGCCCGCAGTGCCATCAGCAAAATCTGCGGTGTCGAGGCCGAATTGTCCACCACCGGCGGCACGTCTGACGGCCGTTTTATCAAAGCCATCGCCAAAGAATTGATTGAACTAGGGCCGAGCAATGCCACCATCCACCAAATCAACGAAAACGTATTGTTGGACGATATTCCCAAGCTCTCCGCCGTTTACGAAGCCATGCTGCAAGCATTGTTGAGCGGGAACGACCATGCCTGATATGCCGTCTGAAAACCGCAATTCCCCCGAGTTGCCCGCTATTTTGACCGCCGCCCCGAGCGGCAGCGGCACGCCTTTGCCGTACAGCCTGATCGACACGCCGCTCGGTACTATGCTCGCCATTTTCGGCAACAAGGGTTTGTGTGCCTTGGAATTTTCAGGACAAAAATGGCTGGATCGGGAATTAAACGCCGTGCAGCAGGCTTACGGCAGCAGCGGTTTTGTCCAAAGCGAAAGCGAATACAGCGGCCTGCTGCGGCAGGAATTGGCCGACTATTTCGCAGGCCGTCTGAAAACCTTCAGCGTGCCGTTGGAAATGATCGGCACAGCGTTTCAGCAGCAGGCATGGCAGGCATTGCTGGCGATTCCCTACGGCGAAACCCGCAGCTACAAACAGCAGGCAGAATTTATCGGCAAACCCAGTGCCGTGCGGGCGGTTGCCGCCGCCAACAGCCAAAACAAAATTTCCATTCTGATTCCCTGTCATCGGGTCATCGGCAGCAACGGCAAACTCACCGGCTACGCCGGCGGCGTAGAACGCAAACAGTTTCTGTTGGCGGTCGAGCAGCGGCAGGTTGAGCCGGATTTATTTGAACAATAATTCACGATATACAAAGGAAGTTTTATGAACCTGAAAAACCGCCATTTTCTCAAACTGCTGGATTTTACCCAAGCCGAAATCCAATACCTGATCGATTTGGCCGCCGAACTCAAAGCCGCCAAAAAAGCCGGTTGCGAACAGCAAAAAATGAAAGGTAAAAACATCGCCCTGATTTTTGAAAAAACCTCCACCCGCACCCGCTGCGCCTTTGAAGTCGCCGCCCGAGACCAAGGCGCAGGCGTAACCTACCTCGAACCCAGCGGCAGCCAAATCGGCCACAAAGAAAGCATCAAAGACACCGCCAGAGTATTGGGCAGAATGTACGATGCCATCGAATACCGCGGCTTCGGGCAGGAAATCGTCGAAGCCTTGGCGCAACACGCCGGCGTTCCCGTCTTCAACGGCCTGACCAACGAATACCACCCTACCCAAATGCTGGCCGATGCCCTGACCATGCAGGAACACAGCCGCAAACCACTGTCGCAAACCGCCTACGCCTACGTCGGCGATGCCCGCTACAACATGGGCAATTCCCTGCTGATTTTAGGCGCAAAACTCGGCATGGACGTACGCATCGGCGCTCCGAAAACCCTGTGGCCGTCTGAAAACATCATTGCTGAAGCCCGTAAAATCGCTGCCGAAAGCGGTGCCAAAATCCTGCTTACCGAAGACCCGCAGGCCGCCGTCGCCGGCGTTGATTTTATCCATACCGACGTATGGGTCAGCATGGGCGAACCGAAAGAAGTATGGCAGGAACGCATCGAACTGCTCAAACCCTATCGGGTTACCCCCGAACTGATGGCCGCCTCCGGTAATCCCGATGTCAAATTCATGCACTGCTTACCCGCCTTCCACAACCGAGAAACCACCGTCGGCGAATGGATTTACCAAACCTTCGGTCTCAACGGCGTAGAAGTAACCGAAGACGTATTCGAAAGCCCCGCCAGCATCGTCTTCGATCAGGCCGAAAACCGAATGCACACCATCAAAGCCGTTATGGTTGCCGCCTTGGGCGGATAATCAAAGGGTTGTTTCACAACAGGCCGTCTGAAAAGTGATTTTCAGACGGCCTTGTTTCTTTCCTGATGGGTCTTACGGAAGGTCAGCGGCGAAACGCCGGTAAGCTGCTTAAACTGGCGGCTGAATGCGCTGTGGTCGGCATAGCCGCACATCACGGCAATTTCGACAATCGGGTGCTGCGTGTCTTTCAACAAGTTCAGTGCCGCTTCCAATCTCATTTTCTGAATCATTTGCAGCGGTGTAATCTGCAACACCGATTTAAACAGCCGTTCCAAACGGGAAACGCTGATGCCGGTGTGCTGCGCAATCAGCGCAACGCTCAGTTTCTGATCCAAATGTTCCCTGATACAGTCCACGGCCGCCGCCAGTTTTTTGTGCCGCCGAAGCTGGTGGCTGTCGTCTGGTGCCAAATCAATCGACACGCCCGCCATCGCCGCAATATTGCCTGCTGAATCGTAAATCGGAATTTTGTGGGTCATGCACCAGCCTAATTGTCCGGAACGGTAATTGTGCAGTTCCAGCTTGTTTTCAATCACTTTCCCCGCCAATACTTTCAAATCCTGCAAAGTGTATTCCAAACCCTGTTGCCCGCTGAAAATTTCGCCCGGTGTCAAACCGATCAGGTCTTGTTTGCTGCTGAAACCCGAACGCTCCAGCAGGGTTTGATTGACTAAAATATATTGTGCCTGCGGATTTTTGATGAAAAAAACCACATGGTTCATGCTGTCGAAAAGCGGCATCAGTATTTCGATGTGCCGGATAAATTGTGCAGGATCGCTGCAGCGGTGGAAATTGCTGATTAATCCAACGGCGGTCGGCGGGTTCATTATTTTCTCCAATATTCTGATTTATTGATGTCTTTGTATCCGAAAACTATAAAACGTTTCCGTCAAAAAAGCCATGCCGTCTGAAAATTGTGCAGAAATCGGCTTTTTTTCGTCAAGAAGCGACAAGAGCCGTTTGAAAAAATCCCGTAATATCAAAAACAGTTTGATTGCCAAGGAATATGCCATGACCGAAACACTGCACACCTTCCACATCATTGATTCCCACACCGGCGGCGAGCCGACCCGTATGGTTTATGACGGTTTCCCCGAACTGCAGGGCGTTTCGCTGCGTGAAAAACTGACAGACTTCCGCAACCGTTACGACCATCTGCGCCGTGCCGTGATTCTCGAACCGAGAGGACATGATGTGATGGTGGGGGCGCTGTTGTGCCGGCCGGAAAATCCGCAGGCAGCGGCCGGCGTGATTTTTTTCAACAACGAAGGTTATCTCGGCATGTGCGGCCACGGCAGTATCGGCGTGCTGGCATCTTTGTTTTATCAGCAGAAAATCACTCCGGGTACGCATCTGTTGGAAACGCCGGTCGGTACGGTAACGGCGGTTTTGCATGAAGACGGCAGCGTCGGCATTACCAATGTACCGTCTTACCGCTATCGAACGAAAGTAGCGCTTGATGTGCCGGAAATCGGGCGGGTTCACGGCGATATTGCATGGGGCGGCAACTGGTTTTTTCTGGTGGACGACCACGGGCAGCGCATCACCGCCGACAATGTACAGCGTCTGACTGAAACCGCATTGCAGATTAAACGGGCTTTGGAACAAAACGGTATTTGCGGCGAAGACGGTGCCGCCATTGACCATATCGAACTCTTCGGCGGCAGCGAAACAGCAGACAGCAGAAGTTTTGTATTGTGTCCCGGCGGCGCATACGACCGCTCGCCCTGCGGCACGGGAACCAGTGCCAAGCTGGCGTGCTTGGCGGCGGACGGAAAATTGCAGCCGCAGCAGAAATGGAGGCAGGAAAGCGTAATCGGCAGCATTTTTGAAGCAGATTTTGTTGCGGCGGAAGGTGAGGATAAGCCGAATGCGGTGATTCCGACCATCAAAGGGCGGGCGCATGTGTGTGCCGAAAGCCGTCTGATTATTCAGGCAGACGATCCGTTTGCTTACGGATTTTAAATTGACCGCAGAACAGTCAGCCTGCTTTGGTATGGGACGCAGAAAATAAACGGTTTCGCAAGATTAAAAACGGCAAATCCGATTTTCAGACGGCTTAGTTGGTGGAGAAAAGGTAATGAAACAGAATGCGCAGGTTTATGTTATCGGCGGCGGCATTGTCGGCTTGTGCAGTGCATTAAAACTGCAAAGTTCGGGTGTGCCGGTGGTGTTGCTGGAAGCGCAGACCGTATGCAGCGGCGCATCATTCGGAAATGCCGGACATTTAGCCTCGGAACAGGTATTCCCGATTGCCGGGCCGGAGGTTATCCGCCGTATTCCCGCCATGCTGCTCGATCCCTTGGGGCCGCTGCGTCTGGATGCCGCCTATTTGCCCCGCCTGATGCCGTGGGCGTTGCGGCTGGTGTGGAATATGCGGCCGCAGGCGTTTGAGCGGATTCATCAGGCATTGCGGCAGATAAACGGTTTGAGTATGGCGGCGTGGCAGCGGTTTGTAGAGGAATGGCAGTTGGCGGCGTATATCCGCTTTCAAGGTTCGCTGTTGTGCAGCGAAACGGCGGCAGGAGTACAGGCACTCCGGCATCACGGTGAAAAACTGGCGGCAATCGGCGTGGCAAACCGTTTTCTGACGCAGTCGGAGTTGGCCGCCGCCGAACCGTCTCTGTCTGCGGCGCAACAGGGGGCATTGCTGTTTCCCCAAACGGGACACGTTACCGATTTGTCGGGCGTTGCAGCGGTGTTGCTGCGGCACTTTTTGGAAGCGGGCGGCACGGTGTACGAGCATTGCCGTGTTCATGCGGCAACCCCGTTTTCAGACGGCATCGTGCTGGATACCGAAGCGGGGCAGTTTAAAGCAGACCATGTTTTACTGGCGGCAGGAGCATTTGCCAAACCGTTTGCCGAACAGCTCACCGGCGTGCGTGTGCCGCTGGATACCGAGCGGGGCTACCACCTGATGTTGCCCAACGAAACCGGCAGGCTGAATCTTCCTGTAACCAGTTGGGAGCGGCGGTTTATCATGACACCGATGGACGGCGGGTTGCGGCTGGCGGGAACGGTCGAATACGCAGGACTGAATGCCCCACCGAATATGGAAAGGGCGCACAACCTGCTGCGGCTGGCGCAGCCGATGTTTGCCCGACCGTTGGACGCAGGCGGACAAAATCCTTGGATGGGATTCAGACCGTCCACCGCCGATTCTTTGCCGGTAATCGATAAAGTCGGGCGGGTATTGTGCAATTTCGGCCACCAGCATTTGGGTTTGACACAGGCGGCGGTCAGTGCCGAATGGATTGCCGATCTGTATTTCAACCGCCGTTGCGCCGCCGATTTGACCCCGTATGCCTTGTCCCGCTTCGGCAAACCGAAGATTTGATTTTCAGACGGCATCATCAGGCCGTCTGAAAATCAGCATTTTAAATTTAATTGACTACACAGGAGCAATTCATCATGGATATGACCGGTATTTTCGTTCCCATCGTTACCCCGTTTGATGCTGACGGGCAGATTGATACCCGACAACTGGCGGAACTGGTGCGGGCATTTGTCGACAAAGGCGTGGCGGGTATTGTTGCCTGCGGCACGACCGGCGAATATTACACCTTCAGCCCACAGGAGCGGGAAACGGTATTGCGTACCGTTGCCGAAGCGGCACAGGGCAGAGTGAAACTGATTGCCGGCATCAACAGCCTTTCCACCGACCATTCCATCGAATTGGCGGAGCAGGCAAAAGCCTTGGGTTATCAGGGACTGATGTTGTCCGCCAATCCCTACAGTTTGCCCGATCAAAACGGCATCGCCGCCCATTTTGAAAAAGTGGCGGACACCGTAAACATGCCGATTGTGATGTACAACTTTCCGGCACGGGTCGGCGTGAATATCGAATTTGAAACCGTGCAGCGGCTGGCACGCCACCCTTCGATTATCGGCATTAAAGAGAGCAGCGGCGACTTCAGTCAGGCATTGCGGCTGCTGCAGGCGGATTTTGAAAATTTCGAAGTAGTGTGCGGCTGCGACGATCAGGCATTGGATTTCTTCTTTTGGGGTGCAAAAAGCTGGATTGCCGGTGCCGCCAACGTGTTTCCCGAAGAACAGGTGGCTTTGCTGAATGCAGCATTGGCGGGTAACTGGGAAGAAGCACGCCGGATTATGCGGGCTATGTATCCTGCGATTCAGTCTATGGAGTCAGGCAACTACAACCAAAAAGCCAAAGCCGGCTGTCTGAAAGGCGAAGCCGACGCAGGCGGCGTGCGCTTGCCGTTGAGCAATATGGCGGCGGATGAAAAACAGGCATTTCTTGCCTTGGTCAAACATGTTTGAGGAGCAGATGATGACACACGTTGTAAGCAAAGAAACCGTATTTGCCCGAGCGGCCGCAGGCAGCCTGTTTGCCGGAAATCTGATTGCCGGAGCAAGTTCGGACGGCACGGTCGATAACACCACGCCGATTGACAACAGCGTTATCGGCAAAATCGGCGATGCCGTCGCTGCAGATGTCGATATTGCCGTTGCTGCCGCCCGCCGCTGTTTTGAAAACGGCGAATGGCGGCAGCTTGCTCCCGCCGAGCGCAAACAGATTATGCTGGCATGGACGGAACTGATGACCCGGCATGCCGAAGAATTGGCAGCGTTGGACTGTATTGATGCAGGCAAACCGATTACCGAGTGCCTGAACACCGATTTGCCGGCGACTTTGGAAACCTTCCGCTGGTATGCGGAAGCGGCAGACAAAGTGTTCGGTAAAACCGCTCCGGCAGGCAATGCTTGGTCGTGGATTGTCAAAGAGCCGATAGGCGTGGTGGCAGCGGTTTTGCCGTGGAACTTTCCGGCGCAGATGTTTGCCTGGAAAGTCGCCCCGGCACTGATTGCAGGCAACAGCGTGATTGTCAAACCCGCCGAGCTGACCTCGCTTTCCGCCTACCGCATGATCGAGCTGGCGCATCAGGCAGGTGTTCCCGCAGCGGCACTGCAAATGGTGTGCGGACGAGGCGAAACCGTCGGTGCCGCCATCGGCAGACACATGGACATCGATATGGTGTCGTTTACCGGTTCGACCGAAGTCGGACGGCTGTTCCTCACTTATGCCGCCCAAAGCAATTTGAAAGAAATCGTGTTGGAATGCGGCGGCAAAAGCCCGCAGATTGTGTTTGAAGATGCAGTATTGGACGAAGCGGCGGTCGGCAATATTCTGTCGGCGGCATTTTGGAATATGGGCGAAAACTGCAGCTGCGGCTCTCGATTGCTGGTACACCGCAGCCGCAAAGATGAATTGGCGGAAAAACTCAAAGCCGGTTTGTCGGGCTGGCGTTTGGGCGACCCGAGAGAAGAGGGCGTGGCTTTGGGGCCGATGATCGAACAGGCGCATTTCGACAAAGTGGCGGCATATCTGCAAACCGCCGAACAGCAAGGCGCACAGCGGATTATCGGCAACGGCGTCCGCACCGATTTGGGCGGCTGGTATATCGAACCGACCGTATTTGACAATGTCCGCCCCGATTCGTCGCTGTTTCAGGAAGAAGTGTTTGGGCCGGTGCTGGCGCTGACGGTGTTCGACAGCGAAGAAGAAGCTGTGGCACTGGCCAATAACAGCGTTTACGGTTTAGCCGCTTCGTTTTACACGCAGGATGTGAAACGGGTATTGCGGGTGGCCTCTGCGCTTCAGGCAGGCACAGTGTCGGTAAACGGTTTTTCCGAAGGCGACATCACCACACCTTTCGGCGGCTACAAACAGTCCGGCTTCGGCGGTCGGGATAAAGGTTTGGAAGCGCTGGAACAATATTGTCAGACCAAAACCGTATGGGTGTGTGAATAAAGCAGGCACGATGCCGTCTGAAAACCGCTTTGTCTGTTTTCAGACGGCCTTGCCCGATAAATTGATGAAAACGGTATCCATTCGACAAAAAACGTATTCCGGCTGAAATACGTTTCAGCCATAAACGGCGATAAAGGAGAAAATCATGGAAAAAATCATCAACGACATAGTCGGCTATATTTGGAGTGATGCGCTGGTTTATCTGGCGTTGGCGGTCGGCATTTATTTCACCGTTGCCACGCGCGGCGTGCAGTTTCGCTATTTGCGGGAAATGATACGCCTGCTGTTTGATAAATCCCATTCCAAACAGGGGATTACATCGTTTCAGGCATTCTGTATGGCATTATCCGGCAGGATCGGTGTCGGTAATATTGCCGGTGTGGCGACTGCAATTTTTTCGGGCGGCCCCGGTTCGGTGTTTTGGATGATTGTGATGGGTCTGTTGGGCAGCGCCAGCGCTTTTATCGAATCGACACTGGCGCAGATTTATAAAGAAGACCTCGGCGGACAATATCGGGGCGGCTCGCCTTACTATATTGCCAAAGGCTTGAAATGGAAACGGTTTGCCGTATTGGCATCGGTTATTACCGGCGTATCCTACGGCGTGCTGGTGCCGGGCGTGCAGGTCAATACAATTACCGACTCTTTTCAGACGGCCTTCGGCCTTTCCGCAGGCGTAACCACGGCGTTGGTGGTGTTGCCCTTGGCGTTTATCGTCTTCGGCGGCATTAAACGCATTGCCCGTTTTGCCGATATTGTCGTACCGTTTATGACGGTTGCCTATCTGGTGATGATGGCCGTGGTGCTGCTGGTTAATTTGCCGAACATTCCGGCGATGTTTGCCCTGATTGTGAAAAGTGCGTTTGGCATGGATGCCGTTTTCGGCGGTATGGTCGGCACTGCGGTATCATGGGGCGTACGCCGTGCGGTATTTTCCAACGTGGCAGGGGCAGGCGAGGCTACATTCAGTTCGGCAGCCGCCGAAGTATCGCACCCCGCCAAACAGGGTTTGGTACAGAGTTTTTCCGTGTATGTCGATACCGTAATGGTCTGCACGGCAACGGCAGTGATGATTTTATCGACCGGAATGTACAACGTTGCCGCCGCCGACGGTTCGTTTTTGGTTGAAAACCTACCCGGCGTGCGTGCCGGAACGGCATTTACCCAAGCCGCCGTGTCCACCGTATTCCCCGATTTCGGCGCAGGTTTTGTGGCATTGGCAGTGTTTCTGTTTGCCTTTACCTGTTTGATTGCTTATTACTATATTGCCGAAACCGCATTGGCCTATCTTGACCAAAAAATGCGTTATCCCCTGATTCGGCCGCTGCTGAAAATCATTTTCTTGGGTGTTTGTGCCTTCGGCGGCATCAAATCCGCCGGTATGATGTGGGCATTGGGCGACATCGGCTTCGGCAGTATGTGTTATTTCAACTTCATCGCCATTGTTTTGCTCGGCAAACCGGCATTCAAAGCCTTGAAAGATTACGACCGCCAGAAAAAACAAGGGCTGGATCCAGTATTCGATCCCGAACGGGCAGGTATAGAAAACGCCGCTTTCTGGTCGGAATATTGCCGACGCAAGCAGGATTAATGCCACTATATATCGACATGTAGATAAGGCCGTCTGAAAACCGGGTTATAGTGAAATAACCTCAAAGCACGACATCGTTGGCTTCGCCTTGCCGTACTATTTGTACTGTCTGCGGCTTGCCGCCTTGTATTGCTTTGGGGTTATTCACTATGTATTAAACCCCGTTTTCAGACGGCCTTGTTTATTCGGATTACCGGTTTTCCGCCAAAACCTGTTTGGCCCAAGCGATGACGGGTTCGTCCACCATTTGCCCGTTTACCTGAAACACGGCTGCGCCGCTGTGTTCGGCCTGTTGCACGACTTCTTGTGCAAAGGCGAGGGTGGCTTCGGTGGGGGCGAGGGCGGTTTGGGTGGCGGCGACTTGTTTGGGGTGGATGCACAATACGCCGCCGAATCCCATGTCGTGCCAGTGGCGGGTGTGGCGGTGCATGATGTCGGGGTTTTGGAAGTCGGGCAGGGTGGTTTCCAGCGGCGGATGCAGGCGGTTGATGCGGCTGTGCAGCAGCAGGTCGCTGCGCAGGCGGTCGAAGAATGCGGCAGCGGCGGGCGAGCCGTAGCGTATGCCCAAATCGTTGGCTAAGTCGAGGCAGCCGTAGGTCAGGGCGAACGTGCCTTTGGCTTGTGCCAGTTCGGCTACCGCCGCCATGCCTTGTGCGGATTCGATGTCGGCAATGACGGGTTTGCCCAGTGCTTGATAAACGCTTTCGATTTCGGCGGCGGTTTCGGTTTTGCCCAATATCACGCCTTTCAGATTCGGGATTTCGGCGGCGGCACGCAAATCGTCGGCGTGGTGCGGGCTGCGTGCGGCATTGAGCCGCAGCCAGAACGACGGGGCATTGCTGCTGCGGGCGTAGGCTGATGTGTGCGTACGTGCGGCGGCTTTGTCGGCGGCGGCGACGGTGTCTTCCCAGTCGATGATGATGTCGTCTGCGCCGCTGGCAAAGGCTTTGTCAAACCGTTCTGGGCGGGTGGCGGGGACGAACAGGAAGATTTTGGTTGGGCGGGACATGGGGGTTTCCTTTGGATTGAGGCCGTCTGAAAACGGGCGTGTTGGGTTTGGAATGTGCTGGAAATTCGGTTGATTTACTATATTTCGCAGCAATTCATTTTTCAGACGGCATAAATTTTGTGTCGGCAATTATTCCTATTCCAAATCGCTTTCAGGCAGGGCGGCGGAACCCATGCGGCGCAGGATGATGTTGGTTTTGTTGTGCAGCCGTTTGCTTTTGGGGTTGTCGGCGTAAAACAGCGGGGCGGGAACTCGGGCGGCGAGTTTGGCGGCCTGCTGTTTGCTCATGGATTCGGCGGGTTTTTTGTAGAAATATTGGGCGGCGGCTTCGGCACCGAAGATGCCGTAATGCCATTCGATGGCGTTGAGGTAGAGTTCGAAAATGCGGTCTTTGTCGGTAACGGCTTCCATCATGGCGGTGATGGCGGCTTCTTCGCCTTTGCGGATATAGCTGCGGCTTTCGTTGAGAAACAGGTTTTTGGCAAGCTGCTGGCTGATGGTCGAGCCGCCGGATTGGATTTTGCCGCTTTTTTGGTTGCGTTTGAGGGCGGATTGGATGCCGCTCCAGTCGAAGCCGTCGTGTTCGGCAAAACGGGCATCTTCAGAGGCAATCAGGGCTTTTTTGAGGTTGGTGGAAATGCGGTTGTAGGGAACCCAGCGGTAGTCGAGTTCGATGTCCCGCCCTTCTCGGGCAAACTGGTTCATGCGCATACTCATAAATGCGGTTTGGTGCGGGGCGACGGCACGGTAGGTGATGATGTTGCCGTAAACGTAGGCGTTGAAGAGAATAAATAGGGCAACGGGCAGGGCGAGCAGCCATTTGAGCAGACGCAACATCAGACGTGTTCCTTCATATAGGCGAAAACCGGACGGATATCGGGTTGGAACCCCCGCCATAATTGGTAGGAAAAGGCGGCTTGGCCGATCAGCATTCCCAAGCCGTCTGCTGTTTGGCGGGCGCCTGATTGGCGGGCAAACTGTAAAAATGTTTCGGCACCGCTACCGTAAACCATGTCGTAGGCGAGGGTGCAGTTTTGGAAAACACCGGCGGCAACGTCGGGAAGCTGCTGGCTGAGGCCGCCCGATGTGCCGTTGATGACGATGTCGAAATGGGCGGCGGGCAGTTGTGCCAAAGGCAGGGCTTCGACACCGAATGCGGCGGCAATGTCGGTGGCTTTGCTGTCGGTACGGTTGCTGATGACCAGTTGTGCCGGATTTTCGGCCAGCAACACGGGAACAACGCCGCGTACTGCGCCGCCTGCACCCAAAATCAGGATTTTTTTGCCTTCGAGCGGGATATTCCGTATTCGGGTGATGTCTTGCACCAAGCCCACGCCGTCGCTGTTGTCGCCGAGAAACTTGCCGCCGCCCAGCGGAATGATGGTATTGACGGCACCGGCGGCTTTTGCCCGTTCGGAATGTTCGTCCACAAAGTGATAAGCATCGATTTTGAAGGGAACGGTTATGTTTGCGCCCAAACCGCCTTCGGCGAAGAAACGGTGTGCCGCTTCATCAAATGCGCCGATTTCGGCGTAAATGCGTTCGTATTCGATGTCGGCGTGTTCCTGCAGGGCAAACTGCTGATGGATTTGCGGCGATTTGCTGTGGGCAATCGGGTTGCCGAATACGGCGTAACGGTCGGACATGGCGTTTCCTTAGCTGCTGAATGTATCTGATGCCGTCTGAAAATGCGGCTCACTCATTTTCAGACGGCATGGATCAGTTTTTTCAGATTGTACGTTGTTTTGACGGTTTTCAAAATATCGGCGTTCACTTTTATTCTGGCAAGATATTTTACTACCGCAGCAACGGCGATTGTGGCACAATAAAACCCGTTCAATTCTTCATTATTTTCGCCACAGGAGCTTTAGAATGTCGATTAAAGATGTAGTAACGATGATAGAAGAAAACGAGGTGCGTTTTATCGACCTGCGTTTTACCGATACAAAAGGCAAACAGCATCATTTTACCATTCCGGCACGCATTGTTTTAGACGATCCGGAAGAGTGGTTTGAAAACGGTCAGGCATTTGACGGCTCGTCAATCGGCGGCTGGAAAGGCATTCAGGCTTCTGATATGCAGATGCGCCCCGATCCCGATACCGCCTTTATCGATCCGTTTTACGACGACACCACGTTGGTGCTGACCTGCGACGTTATCGACCCCGCCAACGGCCAAGGCTACGACCGCGACCCCCGCTCGATTGCCCGCCGTGCCGAAGCCTATCTGAAATCTTCCGGTATCGGCGACACCGCATTCTTCGGCCCCGAACCGGAATTTTTCGTGTTTGACGGCGTAGAATACGAAACCGGCATCAACAAAACCCGTTACGAAATCACCTCCGAATCCGGCGCATGGTCGAGCGGCAAACATCTTGACGGCCAAAATACCGGCCACCGTCCGGCACTCAAAGGCGGCTACGCACCGGTTGCCCCTGTGGACAGCGGCCAAGACCTGCGTTCGGCCATGGTAAACATTCTCGAAGAAATCGGCGTAGAAGTCGAAGTACACCACGCCGAAGTCGGCACCGGCAGCCAAATGGAAATCGGTACCCGCTTCAACACACTGGTGCGCCGTGCCGACCAAACCCAAGACATGAAATACGTGATTCAAAACGTAGCACACAACTTCGGCAAAACCGCCACCTTTATGCCCAAACCGATTTTGGGCGACAACGGCAGCGGAATGCACGTTCACCAATCCATCTGGAAAAACGGCCAAAACCTGTTTGCTGGCGACGGCTATGCCGGTTTGAGTGAAACAGCACTTTACTATATTGGCGGCATCATCAAACACGCCAAAGCGCTCAACGCCATCTGCAACCCTTCGACCAACTCCTACAAACGCCTCGTGCCGCATTTTGAAGCACCGACCAAGCTGGCCTATTCCGCCAAAAACCGCTCGGCCTCAATCCGCATTCCCGCAGTGAGCAGCCCCAAAGCCGTGCGTGTCGAAGCCCGTTTCCCCGATCCGACCGCCAACCCGTATCTGGCATTTGCCGCCTTACTGATGGCAGGCTTGGACGGTATCCAAAACAAAATCCACCCCGGCGATCCGGCCACCAAAAACCTCTACGACCTTCCGCCGGAAGAAGACGCTCTGGTGCCGACCGTCTGCGCCTCTTTGGAAGAAGCCTTGGCAGCATTGAAAGCCGACCACGAATTCTTAACCCGAGGCGGCGTGTTCAGCCAAGACTGGATCAACAGCTACATCGAATTTAAAGAGGAAGACGTCCGCCGCATCCGCATGGCACCGCACCCTCTGGAATTTGAAATGTATTACAGCCTGTAATTTGTTCGGGATTGGGTATTGTGAAATAACTTCAAGCACTGTATTGCTTTAGGGTTATTCACCATGCCGTCTGAAAACGCAGTTTTCAGACGGCATGGTTTGTATTAAGGTTTTAGGCTTAATGGACATTTAGGTTGGTTTTCCAACCATTTTGTCCGTTCAGATACCCTCAGATCCCAAAAAAATTATCAATAAACAGTTTCTTAGTTTCCCTACTAATCTCCGCATGACAGCGCTTTTTTGGTTTTTAACTTACCAAACTTTGCTTCAAGCCGGTTGGCAGTGTTCGGCATCATCAACTCCTGATTCTGCTCATATGTGAATAAATAGCCCGGATTGCGTTTTAGGCTGTTGTAGGCACTTCTCAATCTCTTATGGGTATACCGTTTCTGTCCTCCGTCAGAGCTATACCTGACTTCGTCCAAGTAACTTTTATACCGTCTATGCCACAGCTTCAGTTCCTGTTCAAAGTCGGAATAAGACGCTGTGAACAAACTGTCTGTCAATGCTTTTAATTCTTTCGCTGCAGCAGATTTTGGGCGGCGAGTCAGGTAACGGCGGATGGTTTGCTGTTGATGGAATTGACACAGTTGGAAAGGAATTTCGGGAAAGAGTTTTGCCAATCCTTTAAAAGCGTCTGCAATGATGCTTTGAATATGGATGCCTTTATCCATCACAGCCCTCAATCCTGACTCATAAAGTGCTGCATTTTCTCGGCTGACGCATTGCTTATGAATGATTTGATTATTGAGGCTGTTCATCAATACCATAACGCCGAAACCTCTGCCGAAATAGGTGATATCCATGATGATGTCGGCAACAGGATGCAATTTGACATCAGGTGGCGGTATACTTTGTTTCAGACGGCGTTGTATGGTTTTGATGCTGCATTGATGGCGTGTGCATAGGTTTGTTTGGGATGTATGTATTCGTATAGGAGTTGGCGGCTGTCAGGCTTGTTGGAAACGGGTAAGAATTTGCTGCAGACGGAGCATCTGTATCTTTGTCTGCCTTTTCTGCGACCGTATTTGATGAGGGTGTTTTGACTGCAAAACGGGCATTTTTTACGAACATTGGCAAAAAACTACTGAAATGTCCGTATGGTAAGGCTTTCAGCAGTTTTTACCAACCTAAATGTCCATTAAGCCAGTTTTTAACTTTTTTGTTAAGGATAGGTTGAACAATAATGAGGGAAAAATGATGAAATCTGTTTCGGAAAAGTTATAGTAGGATAAAAATATAATATTTTTGTGTACAAGTAAAATTTTTAATTTAGGAAAAATATGTCATCAGATTTGTTAAATGAAAAGCTGAATTTGGAAACAGCAAAAATCGACTGGCAGATGTTGCAGCCGCATTTTGCCCGTGGTGCTGCGGTGTATGTGGCACCGGATTTGGATTTGATAACCGTGGCTCGTTATGTGGCCGATGATTGCGCAGCAAAATTGTCACCGCTGATGGCAGCAGGTCAGTTTCAGCTTGTCAGTGATGAACAGGCAAAGACGTTTTTAGCGGCTAATCAGGAAATGTGGGCAGTGGTGGTTGCGCCTTGGGTATTGGTGCAACCTGTATTGTGAAGCCACTATAACCATTTAAAATGTAAGCCAAGGCCGTCTGAAAATGCCGAGTTGTGCATTTTCAGACGGCTTTGGTTGTATTCTAAGAATTTAATTCAAACCAGTTCCAACCCGAATTTCAGTCTTTCTGCAAATGCTGCAGCGGTAGGGCGGTGGTGTGTTTGATTTCTTTTAAGACGAAGCTGGATTTGGCATCCTGTACGCCGTGGTGGGAGAGCAGGGTATCTAATACGAAATGCGAAAAGGCGTTCATATCGGTGAAAAAGGCGTGCAGTAGGTAGTCGGTTTCGCCGGTGAGGGCGAAGCAGCTTAAGACTTCGGGCCAGGTTTGGACGGCGTTGGAGAAGTCTTCCCGTGCGTCTTTGGCTTTGCTGATGGATACCCGGATAAATGCCTGCAGGCCCAGTTGGACGGTAACCGGCGAGAGCAGGGCGGCGTATTTGCGGATAATGCCGGCATCTTCAAGCTGTTTGAGGCGGCGCAGGCATGGCGAGGGCGAGAGGGCGACCCGTTCGGAAAGCTCGACATTGGTCAGGCGGCCGTTTTCCTGTAAAACCTGCAGGATTTTTAAGTCGGTTTTGTCTAAAGTGATTTGCGTCATGATGTTTTCTCCTTTTGCAACCGGCTTGGCCGCCGGTATTTTGTGTGTCGTTTATTTGCAAATGATACAGCCGAAATGCCGGTTGGATACGGCATGAATCTGCTTTGCCGTATGGTCGGAACCGGATTGTTTGCAATCTGAATAACGTGCAAACGGCGGTTAAACTGAATAGTATTGGAAATATATTTGATATACAACCCCAAAATAGCCGAAATTTTAAAAATATTCTGTGTTAAGCGGCGGTGTTTTGTTCAGTTTCGTTTAATTTCAGCGGTTTTTGGGTGCGGCGGCGGAAATATTTGGTTCAGGGCTTGCCGAAAAAACAGAATTTCTCCATAATCAGGCTTGTGTGCAGGAGAGTGCTGCGTCTGACTAATGCAGCCACCGAAGGCGCAAATGCCCTTAAATCGCTCAGGTATCAGGGACTGCACGCTGAAATAAAACATCTGGAGAGAGGCACCCGTTGCCCACCGAAGGGGAGAAGGCTCTGAACCACCATTCAGAAATGCGCCAGTGAGCAGACTGCGCAGCCGAAAATCTCAGGTTGAAAGGACAGATAGGGTTATTCCTGCGTTTGCAGGTGTAACAATAATATCGGAGAATGTAGCGATGACTGCCCTGAAAACCACCCCGTTCCACCAAGCCCATATCGATGCGGGCGCCAAACTGGTTGATTTTGCCGGTTGGGATCTGCCTGTCAATTACGGTTCGCAAATCGTCGAACACGAAGCCGTGCGCACTGATGCCGGTATGTTTGACGTATCCCATATGCTGGTAACCGATGTTACCGGCGACAAAGCCAAAGATTTTTTCCGCAAACTGATTGCCAACGATGTCGCCAAGCTTTCTTTTGTCGGCAAAGCCCTCTATTCCGCTTTGCTCAACGACAACGGCGGCGTGATTGACGATTTGATTGTGTACCGCACCAACGAAGCCGAAACCCAATACCGTATCGTATCCAACGGCGCAACCCGTGAAAAAGACTCTGCCCAGTTTGCCAAAGTCGGCGAAGCATTCGGCATCAAATTAAACCCTCGCTACGACTTGGGTATGCTGGCTGTGCAAGGTCCGAAAGCCGTTGAAAAACTGCTGGCCGTCAAACCCGAATGGGCGGAAACCGTGAACGGCTTGAAGCCGTTTCAAGGTGCCGATTTGGGCAACGATTGGTTTGTCGCCCGCACCGGCTACACCGGCGAAGACGGCGTGGAAGTGATTCTGCCTGCCGCCGAAGCCGGCGCATTCTTCAAAGCCCTGCATGCCGCAGGCGTTCAGCCTTGCGGCTTGGGCGCACGCGATACGCTGCGTATGGAAGCGGGCATGAACCTTTACGGCAACGATATGGACGACGACACCAGCCCGCTGGAAGCCGGTATGGGCTGGACGGTTGATTTGAAAGACGAAAACCGTGATTTTGTCGGCAAAGCCGCACTTGTAGCCTTGAAAGAAAAAGGCGTTGCCGTGAAACAGGTTGGCCTGCTGCTGGAAAAAGGCGGCATTCTGCGCTCGCACATGGAAGTGGTTACCGACAAGGGCAACGGCGTAACCACCAGCGGCGTATTCTCGCCGAGCCTGAAACAGTCCATCGCCATCGCCCGTGTGCCGAAAGATTTTGACGGCGACGCTGCCAAAGTGATTATCCGCGGCAAAGAAGTGGACGTGCGTGTCTTGAAACTGCCGTTTGTCCGCAACGGTCAGAAACAGTTTGATTAAATCTCAACCCCTGTTTTCAGACGGCATAGCTATTGAGTCAGGCCGTCTGAAAACGGCTTTTGATTTTACAAGGAACAAGAATGCGTTTGATTTTAGCGATTTTGCTGCCGTGGCTGCAGTTTTTTACCATCGGCCGCCCGTTTGCGGGCATTATCTGTCTGATTTTGCAGGTTACGCTGGTCGGCTGGCTGCCTGCGGCGATTTGGTCGGTTTATGCTTTGAGTCAGTATAAAACCGATCAGAAAATCAAAAACGCCCTGCATAAGCGCTGAACACTGTTATCAAAGTTATTAAATTCGTTCATTCGTTCCGAACACATTTACCGCAACATTTTCCAAAAGGAGAACCACCATGAGCAATATCCCAGCAGAATTGAAATACGTTGCCAGCCACGAATGGCTGCGCCCTGAAGCAGACGGTACGGTAACTGTCGGCATTACCCACCATGCCCAAGAATTGTTGGGCGACATCGTATTTGTCGAATTGCCCGAAGTCGGTGCCGAATTGGCGGCTGAAGATCAGGCGGGCGTAGTGGAATCGGTGAAAGCCGCTTCCGATGTGTATGCGCCGATTGCCGGCGAAGTGGTGGCGGTAAACGAAGATTTGCCGAGCGCCCCTGAAGCGGCCAACAGCGATCCTTACGGCGAAGGCTGGTTCTTCCGTATCAAACCGGCCAACCCTGCCGATTTGGACGGCTTGTTGAGTGCCGACGAATACGCTAAAGAAGTGGATTAATTAAAAAAAGGCCGTCTGAAAACCGTTTTTCAGACGGCCTTCTTTGACAATGTCTGCCGATTGGAACAAACGATGACATATTGCCGTTTTGTTGCCGCCCTGCCTGAAGACACGGATAACCCCAACAAGCATTATCACGATTGCGAATACGGTTTTCCGGTTACAGACGATAATGAGCTGTTCAAACGGCTGGTGTTGGAAATCAATCAGGCGGGATTGAGCTGGACGCTGATATTGAACAAACAGGCCGAATTTCAGACGGCCTATTGCGGTTTTGACATTGCCGCCGTGGCGGCATTTGGCGAAGCGGAACGGACACGGCTGCTGAACGATGCCGGTATCGTGCGCAACCGCCTGAAAATCGAGGCGGCAATCTACAACGCCCGCCAAATCCTGTTGCTGCAACAGACGCACGGATCGTTTTACAACTGGCTGGCGGCGCATCATCCCTGTTCTAAAAACGAATGGGTGAAACTGTTTAAACAGCATTTCAAATTTGTCGGCGGCGAAATCGTTGGCGAATTTCTGATGAGTATCGGCTACCTGCCCGGTGCGCATGAAACCTGTTGTCCGGTTTTTGCCGAAGTGATGAAGCGTAAGCCTAAATGGGCGGAAGCCGTCTGAAAAGCTGATTTGACAGTGGCTTAACTAAAAAGTATCACGCTGGTTTACCTTATGGACGGTATTGTTTTCAACACCGGCTTTTTCAGTTAATCCATTGCTGCCCGAAATAATCTGAGCCATATCAAGCGGGTGGAGAATAAAAGAAAACCTAATGAAACTCAACCGCTTATTGAAATATGCCGTTTTTCTGGTCGGCATGTCTGCCTTTATCCAAGTGTATTCGGTGCAGGCGGTGTTGCCGCTGTTGATGGCGGAATTACACGCCGGAGAAGTGCAGGCGGGTTTGGCGGTGGGCGCGACGGTGTTGGGCGTGGCGCTGATGTCGCCGTTTATGGGTATGCTTTCGGACGCTTTCGGCAGAAAATGGCTGATTGTCGGCTCGGTACTGTATCTGGCATTGCCTACGGCGTTGCTGGCGTTTGCGCCGAATATCGAAATATTGACCCTGTTCCGCCTGCTGCAAGGCTTGGCCGTGCCGGGGATTACTGTGGTTTTGATTGCCTATATCGGCGAGGAATTTAAAAAACACGAAGTGGTGCAACTGATGACACTGTATGTGTCGGGAACAGTGTTCGGCGGTTTTTCCGGCAGATTTATGCTCGGACATTTGACCGAATGGCTGGGCTGGCGCAGCGCATTTCTGGTGATGGCGGCATTAAGCGCCGCCTGCGCCGTGTTTGTGTGGAAACAGTTGCCCAAATCGCAGAATTTTGTCGCCAAACCGCATATTCAGACGGCTTTGGCAACGCTGAAATCCCATTTGCACAATCGGGTGGTACTGGCGGCGGGCGCATTGGGCGGCTGCGTGCTGTTTTCGCTGGTCGGCTGCTTTACCTATATCAACCTGCACTTGGCGCAGCCGCCGTATGCCTTGGGCAGCAGCGCTTTGGCGAATATTTTTACCGTGTATTTAATCGGTATGGTGATTACGCCCTTGTCGGCAAAACTCATCCGCAGCTTCGGCAGCCGAATCACCATTTTTATCGCCGTCGGCCTGTCGATGGCGGGCGTATTGCTGGCGTATGCCCAACCCCTGTGGCTGATTGTTGTCGGCTTAACCATGATGTCGTCCGGCGTGTTTATCACGCAGGCGGCAACGATTAACTACATCGCCGAACATGTGAAAGAAGGCCGATCGCTGGCTTCAGGGCTGTATTACATGGCGTATTACAGCGGCGGCACCATCGGCGCATGGCTGTGCGGGCTGGCGTATGCCGCCGGACAGTGGACGGCGGTGATATGCGTGCTGCTGTCGGTGCAGACCGCCGCCCTGCTGATTGCCAAAAAAGGCATGCAGGCCGTCTGAAAACCGCATTGTTCCGCAAACCGCATTTTCAGACGGCATCGTGCCGCCAACAACCCATGAAAATAAGGCAGGCCGTTGCCGACGGCATTGCTGTTTACTGTAAAGGAAAGAAACGATATGGACTTGAACGAACTTTTTAACCCCAACGAATTTGCCGCCCGTCATTTGAGCTTCAAAGATGAAGCGGAACTTTTGGCGGCACTCGGCGAAGAGAGCATGGAAACTTTTGTGGACAACACCGTGCCGCAGAGTATCCGTATGCCGTCCGAACTCGACTTGCCCGAAGCGCTGACCGAAGCGCAGGCATTGGCCAAGCTCAAAAGCATTGCCGCCAAAAACAAAGTGGCGAAAAGCTATATCGGTTTGGGCTATTATCCGACCCGTTTGCCGAACGTGATTTTGCGCAATGTCTTGGAAAATCCGGGTTGGTACACCGCCTACACCCCGTATCAGGCAGAAATCGCCCAAGGCCGTTTGGAAGCCTTGCTGAATTTCCAACAAGTCTGTATCGACCTGACCGGCTTTGAAGTAGCGGGCGCATCGCTGCTGGACGAAGCCACCGCCGCCGCCGAAGCCATGGCAATGGCAAAACGGGTCGGCAAAGTCAAAAGCAATCAGTTTTTCGTTGACGAACGGGTGTATCCGCAAACCTTAGACGTGATGAAAACCCGTGCCAAATACTTCGGCTTTGAATTGGTGGTCGGCAGTCTGGCGCAAGCCGCCGAGGGCGAATATTTTGGCGCACTGCTGCAATATGTCGGCAAAGACGGCGACGTTGCCGATTTGGGCGGCGTGATTGCCGGTTTGAAAGAAAAAGGCACAATCGTTGCCGTTGCCGCCGACATCATGAGCTTGGTATTGCTCAAATCGCCGGCCGAACTCGGTGCCGATATTGCACTGGGCAACACCCAACGTTTCGGCGTACCGATGGGCTTCGGCGGCCCGCACGCCGCCTATTTCGCCTTTAAAGACGAGTTCAAACGCTCTGCTCCCGGCCGCATCATCGGCGTGTCCAAAGACGCTTCCGGCAAACCGGCGCTGCGTATGGCACTCTCTACCCGCGAACAGCATATCCGCCGCGAAAAAGCCACGTCCAATATCTGTACCGCCCAAGCGCTGCTGGCGAATCTGGCGGGCATGTATGCCGTGTACCACGGCCCCGAAGGCGTGAAACGCATTGCCAACCGCATTCACGCCTTGGCCGCCGCATTTGCCGATGCGCTGGTTTCAGACGGCATTCAAGTGGTGCATGAAGTCTTCTTTGACACCGTATTGGCAGACTTGGGCGAGCGTGCCGAAAGTGTGTACCAAAATGCCCTCAACGCAGGCTACAACCTGCGCCGTGTCGGCGGCAACCGCTTGGCCGTTGCATTCAGCGAAGAATCCGACCCGCAGGAATTGGCAGAACTGGTGCAGCTCTTTACCGGAAAAGCCTTTGCCGCAAAAAGCATTGAAGGCCGTCTGAAAACCGACCTGCTGCGCAGCGACGACATTCTCACCCACGAAGTGTTCAACCGTTACCATACCGAACACGAAATGCTGCGCTACCTGAAAAAACTCGAAGAGCGAGATTTGGCGATGAACCGCAGCATGATTTCACTGGGCAGCTGCACCATGAAACTCAACGCCACCGCCGAAATGTTGCCGGTAACTTGGGCAGAATTTGCCAATATCCACCCGTTTGCCCCGCAAGAACAGGTCGCAGGCTACCGTGAAATGCTGGCGCAACTGACCGGTTTCCTGAAAGCAATTACCGGTTTTGATGCCATATCCATGCAGCCGAATTCCGGCGCACAAGGCGAATACAGCGGTATGCTCGCCATCCGCCGCTACCACGAAGCCAACGGCAACCCCGACCGCAACGTTTGCCTGATTCCGAAATCGGCACACGGCACCAACCCCGCCACCGCCGCCATGCTCGGCATGAAAGTCGTGGTGGTCGATACCGACGAACACGGCAACGTCAAAGTGGACGATCTCAAAGCCAAAGCCGAACAATACAGCGACACCCTCGGCGCATTGATGATTACCTATCCATCGACCCACGGCGTGTACGAAGAAAGCATTCGCGAAATCTGCAGCATTATCCACGACCACGGCGGCCAAGTGTATATGGACGGTGCCAACCTCAATGCCCAAATCGGCATCATGCAGCCGGCCGAAGTCGGCGCAGACGTGTTGCACATGAACCTGCACAAAACCTTCTGCATTCCGCACGGCGGCGGCGGCCCCGGCATGGGTCCGATCGGCTTGAAAGCCCACCTCGCCCCATTCGCCCCCGGCCATGTCCTGACCGACAACGGCAGCGAAAGCGCCACCCAAGGCGCAGTATCCGCCGCCGCATTCGGTTCCGCCAGCATTTTGCCGATTACCTGGATGTACATCACCATGATGGGCAAACAAGGCATGAAACAGGCAACCCGTTGGGCGCTCCTAAACGCCAACTACGTTGCCAAATCCCTGAGCGAAGACTACCCGATTCTCTACACCGGCAAAAACGGCAGAGTAGCGCACGAATGTATCGTTGATCTGCGTCCGCTCAAAGCCGAAAGCGGCATCACCGAAACCGACATCGCCAAACGCCTGATGGACTACGGTTTCCACGCCCCAACTGTGTCCTTCCCTGTGGCAGGCACACTGATGGTCGAACCGACCGAGTCCGAAAGCAAAGCCGAACTCGACCGCTTTATCGCCGCCCTGAAACAGATCAAACAGGAAGTGTTGAAAGTGCAAAACGGCGGCTGGCCGCAAGACGACAACCCGCTGGTCAACGCCCCGCACACCGCCGCCAACGTTACCGCCGCAGAATGGACGCACCCATACAGCCGAGAAGAAGCCGTATTCCCGCTGCCGTATGTCCGTGAAAACAAATTCTGGCCGAGCGTGAATCGGGTGGACGATGTGTACGGCGACCGCAACCTAATCTGCACCTGCCCGCCGATTGAATCCTACGAAAGCTGATTGCCGCTAGGTTAGCGTGCATAAACCAAGCCGTCTGAAAACTTAATTTTCAGACGGCTTTTTTCATAGCAAGAGTTTGCCGTTTTGCCGGCCTGCTTTGTCTGAAATACGGTGATTTCGGCTATAATGAACCTACTATTTTTGCCGGGTCGCTATCTTATGTTTTATCTGTATCAATCCAACCGTTTGGAATCGCTTGCGGCGCTGTTTTGCCGTATTCAGAAAATCAATCCGCTGTCTGATCCGTGGGCGGAAGAGGAAGTGGTGGTGCAGAGTCAGGGCATGCGCCGTTATTTGAGCGCTTGTTTGGCAAGGGAAACGGGGGTGGCGGCGAATTTGAAATTCAGTTTGCCGGCGGGGCTGACGTGGCGGCTGATGCGGCGGGTGTTGCTGGATATTCCGGAAAACAGTCCGTTTGCGCCGGAGGTGATGCGTTGGCGGCTGGTGGATTTGTTCCGCAGTGATGGTTTTCAGACGGCCTCTGAATTTGCGCTCAGCCGTGCAGCGTTGCAGAGTTATCTTGCGGGCAGCGAGTCGGCGGATTATCAGTTGGGCGGGCTGCTGGCGGATATTTTCGACCAGTATTTGGTGTACCGCCCGCAGTGGATTGAGGCGTGGCGGCAGGGGAAACTGCTGGATTTGGGCGGCGATGAGGGCTGGCAGGCGGAGTTGTGGCGTTATCTTGACGACGGTTCGCAGTCGGCGCTGCACCGTGTGGCGTTGTGGGCGCAGCTTTTGCAGCGGTTGGAACAACGGCATTTGCCCGAACGGCTGTTTGTGTTCGGGATTTCGACGATGGCGCCGATGTATCTGCAGCTTTTGCAGAAGATTGCCGAACATTGTGATGTGTTTATGTTTGCCTTGAACCCGAGTGCGCAGTATTGGGGCAATGTGATTGAACCGGCGCAGATTCTGCAGGGCGGCGACGAGGCGGATTTGACGCAGAGCGGCCACCCGCTGCTGGCTTCGTTGGGCAAACAGGGGCGGGACTTTTTTGATTTTCTGTCGGAAATCGAGATGGAAACGCCGGTGTTTGAAAGCGATGACGTTGAGGGTGCGCCCGGTCTGCTGCACCGTTTGCAGCAGGATATTCAGAATCTTCGGATGCCGTCTGAAAATCGTGAGGATAATGTCGGCAGTCTGCACGACGGTTCGATTCAGATTGTGTCGGCACACAGTCCGCTGCGGGAATTGCAGATTCTGCGGGATAAACTGTTGAAAATGCTTGCCGACCATCCGGATTGGCAGCCGCACGATATTGCGGTGCTGACACCCGACATCAGCCCGTACACGCCGTTTATCGAAGCAGTGTTCGGCAAGGCGGCGGGCGGCGGGCAGCCGTTGCCGTATTCTGTTTCCGATGTCAAAATCAGCCGCAACCAGCCGTTGCTGACCGCATTGGCGCAACTGCTGGCATGTTTGGAAGGGCGGTTTGAAGTCGATCAGGTGTTGGCTTTGCTGGACAACCGTTTGGTGCGGGAACGCTTTGAATTGTCGCAAGACGATATGCCGCTTTTGAAAGATACGGCGGCGCAGCTCAATATCCATTGGGGCTGGGACGGCAGTATGCGTGGCGGAGGCGACAATCTGTTTACTTGGCAGCAGGCGCTGGAACGTTTGGTGTCGGGCTGGCTGATGCCCGAAGGGGCGGCGATGTGGCACAACATCAGCGCATGGCATGCCGACATCAACCGGCTGGCGGTGTTTGCCCGTTTTACCGCATTTGTCCGCACGTTGGCGGAAATCTATCAGGCTTGGCAGCAACCGGCCGATACGGCGGTTTGGGTGCAGCGTATCCGTGATACGTCGGCGGCGCTGTTTGCACCCGATAAAGCAGATCAGGCAGCATTGCAACAGTTTGAACAGGCGCTGGCGGCGTGGCAGCAGGATACCGATACCGCCGGTTTCAACGGAGATTTGCCGCTGCATACCGTAATCCGCCACATCAGCCGTTTTCTCAACAGCGAAAGTCAGGCAGGCTTCCTGCGGGGCGGGATTACTTTTTGCAGCATGGTGCCGATGCGCAGCCTACCGTTTAAAGTGATTTGCCTGCTGGGACTGAACGACGGCAGTTTCCCCCGCAATACCCGTGCCGCCGAATTCGACCTGATTGCCCGCCACCCGCAAAAAGGCGACCGCGCCCGCCGCGATGACGACCGCTATCTGTTTTTAGAAGCCTTAATCAGCGCACGGGACGTGCTGTATCTGTCGTATGTCGGCCGCAATATCCGCACCGATGAAGCACTTGCCCCCTCGCCGCTGCTCAACGAACTGGTCGATACCGTGGCCGCCATGACCGGCGTTTCCGGCAAAAACCTGTTGGAAAACTGGATAGAGCAACACCCGTTGCAGGCGTTTTCGCACCGCTATTTTGCCGCAAGGCCGTCTGAAAACGGCGTTTCCGCCTTTATCAGCACCCGCAGCGACTACGCCCAAGCCCTTGCCCAAGCACCTGAAACAGCGCAGCCGTTTTGGGTGGAAGCATTAAACGAAGCCGAACCCGAAACCATCATCGCCCAACACCGTTTGACCGCATTCTGGCGCAATCCGCTGAAATATTGGCTGCAACACAATCTGGCGTGGCGGGAACCGTATTTTGACGAAACATTGGCTGCAGGCGAACCGTTTGAGCCGGAACATACCGAAAAAATCATGGACGCTTATCTCGAAGCCCGCCGCAACCGGCAGGATTTTGCCGAAACCGCCGCCCGCCTGCAGGCCGAAAGCCTGTTGCCTTCGGGCGAACTCGGCAAATTGTGGCAGCAGGATTTCCAAACGCTCGCCAAACAAATCGACGGCGAACTGCTCGACAGCCGCCTGTTACCGCCGCAAACCTATGAACTGACCATCGGCGGCGCAACGCTGCACGGCAGTCTCAGCCATCTGCATCAGGCGGGCAGAATCATCTTTAAAAACCGCAATCTAAGCTATCCCGACAAAGTCGCCGCTTTGCTCGAACATTTACTGTTTTGCGCCGTAAGACCGTCTGAAACCGACAGTTGCCGCACCTATTGGGTTATCGGCGGCGAAACCCAAATCCTGAACGACATTCCGCAGCAGCAGGCATCGGCATTTCTGGAAAGCTGGGTGCAGTATTTCCAAATCGGGCAACAACGCCCGCTACCGTTTTTCGCCCGCCTAAGCTGGCAGACGGCGGAAAAATACTGTAAATCCGAATCCGATTGGGATACCGCCCGTCAAGAAGCATGGACGCTGTATCACGGCAAGAAAAACCAAACCGCCCAAAAAAGCTATACCGAAGCAGCGCTGGTGTTCGGCAATGATGAACAAGAACCGGTGGAAACGCCGCTGTTCCGACATCTGATTGAAGATATGCTGGCACCGGCAATGGCAGCAGCGTTTGGGGAAGAAAAAGCAGCGGAATAAATAAAAGAAGAGAGGCCGTCTGAAAACCGTAGGTTTCGCTAAAACGAGCAAAGCGAGTTTCTGCGAAGCTAAAATCGTGATCGTGCAACGGGCTTGATTTATGGTTGAAATCCCGAATGTTCCGTAAAAATCGGTAGCTATAGGGCGTAGGTTGGGTCTCGCCCCAACATTATTGAAAAAACCTTGAAATATAGTGGATTCACTTTAAAAGTAGTACAAGGCGAGCCAACGCTGTAATACTTTTAAAGTGAATTCACGATATAATATTTTGTTGGGTTACGCTCGTACTTCGCCCGCCGCAGCCTACGCTGGTTTTGTTTGGAAAATATAGTTCCATTCAGTCTTAAAACCCGAAATCCATCTGAATATCGTCCGGATTCACGGTTTCGCCGGATTGGGCGGCACGCTGGCGGATTTTTGCCCGCCGCTGTGCCAACAGCCGCATTACTTGGTGTTTTTGGTCGTCCGACATCTGCAGCCAATACAGCCGTTCTTCACGGCTGCGCAGGCAGCCTTTGCAATAGCCTTTGGCATTGGCTTGGCATACGCCGATACACGGGCTGGGAATGGTAAAAAAATCGGGCTGCTGCATAAGGGTGTCGGATACGCAGGAATAATGGTTTGATTGTATATAGTGAATTTACTTTAAAAGTATGACGGCGTTGTCTCGCCTAGCCGTATTATTCATACTGTCTTCGGCTCGCCGCCTTGTCCTACTTTTAGTAAATTCACTATAGCAGAATCGGTAAAAAAGACAAACCGAAAATATCTGTCTGATGTATCAATGCCGTCTGAAAATCGGGTTTTCAGACGGCATCATCGTTTCGGTTTTATCTAAACCGTTTGCGAATATTTGGCGGTGGTTTCTTTATGCCGCAGGTGGTAGTCGAACACCATTGCAATATTGCGGATTAGGAAGCGGCCTTTGGGCGTAACCTGCAGGCCGTTGGCTTTGAGCTGCACCAGTCCCAATTCCGCCATCTGCTGCAAATCGGCGAGTTCGTCTTTGAAATAAACGGGAAACGGGATGCCGAACATATCTTCGTACAGGGAAAAATCCAGTACGAAGCGGCACATCAGGTCTTGAATGATGTTGCGGCGCAAGATGTCGTCTTGGTTGAGCTGGTAGCCCCGCATAACGGGTAGGCGGCCTGCGTCGATGGCGGCGTAGTAGGCATCGATGTCCCGCTCGTTTTGGGCGTAGGTACTACCGATTTTGCCGATACTGGATACGCCGATGGCCACCAAATCGCAGTCGGCATAAGTCGAATAACCTTGGAAGTTGCGTTGCAGCCAGCCTTCTCTGAGGGCGATGGAAAGCTCGTCGTCGGGTTTGGCGAAATGGTCCATGCCGATAAAGACATAGCCGCGCTCGGTCAGGGTTTGTACGCAGTATTGCAGCATATCGAGTTTTTCTTCGCTACCGGGAACGGCGGCGGTGTCGATGCGGCGCTGCGGTTTGAAAATGTGCGGCAGGTGGGCGTAGTGGTAGAGGGCGAGCCGGTCGGGGTCGAGGCTCAATACGGTGTCGATGGTGGTTTTGATGCTTTCGACCGACTGGTGCGGCAGGCCATAAATCAAATCGACACTCACGGATTTGAAACCGGCTTCGCGGGCGGCATCAATCACTTCTTTGGTTTCTTCAAAACTCTGAATGCGGTTCACGGCTTCTTGAACTTTGGGATCGAAATCCTGAATGCCCACGCTCATGCGGTTGAAGCCGAGTTTGCCCAAATGCAGCACGGTTTCCCGGCTGACTTTGCGGGGGTCGATTTCGATGGAGTATTCGCCGTTGGGAATCAGCTCGAAGTAGGTGCGGATCATGGCGAAAACCCGTTCGAGCTGGTCGTCGCTCAAAAAAGTGGGCGTGCCGCCGCCGAAATGCAGTTGCGCCAGTTTTTGCCGGCCGTTGAGGTGCGGCGCAAGCAGTGCCATTTCTTTTTCGAGATACTCGATATAGGCATCGGCACGGGATTTGTCTTTGGTGATGATTTTGTTGCAGCCGCAGTAGTAGCAGATGGTGTTGCAAAAAGGAATGTGGATATAAAGCGAAAGGGGCTTGTTTAAAGCCCCTAAGTTGCGCAAGCTCAGAGCGTGGCGGTATTTTTCTTCGTCAAAGCCGCTGTGGAAACGGTCGGCGGTAGGGTATGAAGTATAGCGGGGGCCGCTTTGGGGCAGGCTGGCAATCAGGTCGCGGTCGAACTCGGGTTGTTCGCTGTTTTTGATGGTAATGATTTTCATATTATAAAAAGCAGTGTGTGTTAATGAAGGGATTAGTAAAAAAGCAGATAATTTGATAGAATGCCACACTACCATATTATGGTAAACCTGCATTGATGTATGTCAATCATGGATAAGTTCCCTTCAAACGGGGTATGCCCGCTTTCGGGCCGCTACTTCAATCAGCCGCTGCAAGAAGTTTAGAAAAAAGGTATTCTGCGTTATGACCGCTCACAACCCTCCGTCTCAGATGAAAGCACTCTGCTCAACGTGTTCGCTGCGTGAGCTTTGCCTGCCTGTCGGCCTGCTGCCCGGCGAGTTTTCGCAACTCGATGCCGTTATCCGCCAAAGCCGACGTCTGAAAAAGGGTGAATACCTGTTTCGTGCCGGCGAGCCGTTTACCTCGCTGTTTGCCATTCGTGCGGGCTTTTTCAAAACCACCGTTGCCAGTCAGGACGGTCGGGATCAGGTAACCGGCTTTTTTATGTCGGGCGAACTGATCGGTATGGACGGCATTTGTTCGCATGTCCACAGCTGCGATGCGGTGGCGCTGGAAGACAGTGAAGTGTGCGAGCTGCCGTTTGCCCATATGGAAGAGTTGGGTCAAAATATCCCCAGCCTGCAAACCCATTTTTTCCGTCTGATGAGCAGGGAAATCGTCCGAGATCAGGGCGTAATGCTGCTGTTGGGCAATATGCGTGCCGAAGAGCGGCTGACCGCATTTCTGCTGAACCTGTCCAACCGCTTGTATTCCCGTGGCTTTGCCGCTAATGAATTTGTCTTGAGAATGTCCCGTGAAGAAATCGGCAGTTATCTGGGCCTGAAACTGGAAACCGTCAGCCGCACATTGTCCAAGTTCCATAACGAAGGCTTGATTTCGGTGGAACACAAACACATTAAAATCCTCGACCCGCAGGCGCTGAAAAAAATCGTGTCCGGATGTACGCAGGCGATTTAAGACAAGATTTGGAATACAAAAACAGCAGCGGAATGCTGCTGTTTTTTAGTGTCGGATAAATCACCAAGGCCGTCTGAAAACCTGATTTAGCTTCGCAGAAACTCGCATTACCCGTTTTAGCGAAACCTACGGTTTTCAGACGGCCTCTTAACATCAAACCGGATATTAAATCGAGAAATCCTCTTCAATCGGCGCATACAGCATACGGTCAATCGTTTCACGGGTCAGTTTCGGCGCAAACATATTGATGAAATCATAAGCATAGCCGCGCAGATAGGTATCTGCACGCACCGCCACCCAAATCGGCGAAGCATCAAACAAATGGCCGGCATCGACCAGCTGCAAATCGGCATCGATAGTTGGGTCGTAAGCGATTTTCTCGATAATGCCGACCCCCAAACCCAGTTTGACATAGGTTTTCAACACATCAGTATCGTCCGCCGACAACATTTTTTCCGGCAAAGGCAGGCGTGCTTTTTGAAATGCACGGGAGATATTGCTCTGCGGATGAAAGCCGAATTCGTGCATAATCAGCGGAAATGTTGCCAAATCTTCGATTTTCAAAGGATTTCGGCACTCAAGCAGTGGGTGGTCGTGCGGCACGATAACGGCGTGTCCCCACTCGCCGCAAGGCAGTTTGCGCAGTTCGGGGTGGATTTCCACGCTTTCGGTGATGATGGCCAAATCCGCCTCATTATTACCGACCATCTGCGCCACCGCCGACGGGCTACCCTGTTTGACGGTCAGATTTACCTTGGGATAACGTTTGACAAACGCCGCCACCACCGCCGGTAAGATATAACGTGCCTGCGTATGCGTGGCGGCAACCGCCAGCGAGCCGCTGTCGTGGTCGGTAAATTCGCTACCGATGTTTTTAATGTTTTGCACATCACGCAAAATCCGTTCAGAAATTTCCAACACCGCCTTGCCCGGTTGCGAAACCGATACCACCCGCTTGCCGCTGCGGATAAAAATCTGAATGCCCAATTCTTCTTCCAAAAGCCGGATTTGCTTGGAAATGCCCGGTTGCGAAGTAAACAGCGCCTCCGCCGCCTCCGATACATTAAGGTTGTGGCGGTAAACTTCGAGGGCGTAGCGGAGCTGTTGTAATTTCATAATAATCGGTGTGGGTTTTATGCGACAAAACGGTGTCTAATTTAGCATATTTTCCCCGCTTCTGCGCCGGTTGCGATAATTAATGGATTAAATTTTTGTTTTTAAAAAAATTATCCGTACGGTTTGATAGGCGGTAGGCCGTCTGAAAAAGCTAATGTTGTTTTTGTACAACGAGAATGGCAGCAGAGCGGCAATTTCCGCTTAAATAAATGACACGGCGTTGATTTTTCGGCATGATTAACGCTGAGGAAGCAGACGGTCGGAGAGTGGTTCAGAGGCATTCAGTCTTGACGTTTGCCCCTTGCTTCTTTATAGTGTAATCCGACATATCCGATTTGCCGACATTTTATATGCGGCCTGTATATTGGTAATTTGCGGCGGTTGCCTTCAGTATCCGTTGCATAATAAATTTTGATGAGGGAATAAAATGACCAAACAGCTGAAATTAAGCGCATTGTTTGTTGCCTTGGTTGCATCTGGTACTGCAATGGCAAGTGAAGCACATACCAAACACGGTTACACCGTAAGCAGCAAATCTCAAGAAGTTGTTCGCAACAACTACGGCGAGTGCTGGAAAAACACATACTTCGACAAAGCCTCTCAAGGCCGTATCGAATGTGGCGACCGTGAAGCCGTTGCTGCTGTTGAGCAAGCTCCTGAGTACGTTGAAGAAACCGTATCTCTGTCTTCTAAAACTCTGTTCGGCTTCGACAAAGACGCTCTGCGTGTAGAAGCTCAAGAGAACCTGAATACTTTGGCTCAACGTTTGAGCGATGTTAAAGTACAAACTGTACGTGTTGAAGGCCACACCGACTTTATGGGTTCTGACGAGTACAACCAAGCCCTGTCTGAGCGTCGTGCCAATGTTGTAGCCAACTACTTGGTGGCTCAAGGCGTACCTTCAAGCAAAATCTCTGCTGTAGGTTTGGGTGAATCTCAAGCACGCATGACTGCTGCTTGTGAAGCCGAAGTTGCCCAACTGGGTAAAAAAGTTTCTAAAGCTAAGAAACGTGCTGCTCTGATCGCATGTATCGAGCCTGACCGTCGTGTAGATGTGAAAATCCGCAGCGTGGTAACCCGCCAAGTTGCTCCGGGTCAATCTGTTGAAGGCCAAGGCGAGCGTCCTGCTGTTGATGAAGGTTGGATTCCTTCTCCATACAACGGCGTACACGGTTACGCTAAACCTTAATCAGGTTTGTGAAAAATCCCCGCTTTTGCGGGGATTTTTTGTTGGGTGGAGATGTATTCGCAACAGGGCAAAACTTCACGCCTGCTTTATCGGCTGGTATGATAACCGGCTTTCGGAAAGGATAAACGATGACGGAATTTGATTTTATCCGGCGTTATTTAAAACAGCAAAACGATGCTGATGTGGTGTTGGGTATCGGCGATGATGCGGCGATTGTCCGACCCCGCAGCGGCTTCGATTTGTGTTTCAGCAGCGATATGCTGCTGAAAAACGTCCATTTTTTTGCCGATGTTTCGCCTGAAGATTTAGCGTGGAAAGTGTTGGCGGTCAATATTTCCGATATGGCGGCGATGGGTGCAGTGCCTCGCTGGGCGCTGCTCAGCGCCGGTTTGCCAGAATTGGAAGCCGATTGGCTGCAGCGTTTTTGCGACAGTCTGTTTGCCTTGGCGCAGCGTTTCGGGGTTACACTGATTGGCGGCGATACCACACGGGGCGATTTGGTGTTTAATGTTACGATTGCCGGAGAGTTACCGCAGGGGCAAGGCTTGCAGCGACATGCGGCGCAGGCGGGGGACGATATTTGGGTCAGCGGTAGAATCGGCTTGGCGGCGGCGGCGTTGCAATGCCGTCTGAAAAAGTGCGAATTGCCGCCGGCGGTGTTTGCCGTTTGCGAACAGGCGCTACTGCGGCCGTTTCCCCGTGTGGCGTTAGGGCAAGCCGTGTTGCCGTTTGCCCGTGCCGCTTTAGATATTTCAGACGGCCTTGCCCAAGACCTCGGGCATATTCTGCAGGCTTCGGGTGTGGGCGCAACAGTGTGGCTGGACGCTTTGCCGACCTTGCCTGAATTAAAAACGCTGTTGCCCGAAGCCCAATGGCAAGCTTGTGTGTTGGCGGGCGGCGATGATTACGAGCTGGTGTTTACCGCACCCGCCGAGCAACGCCGTGCCATTTTGGAAGCGGCACAACGCAGCAATACGCCGGTCAGCAGAATCGGCATTATTACCGAAACAGGCCGTCTGAAAATCACCCGTTCGGCCGATGACGATAGCGAAATTCAATTAACGAATACAGGATTTGATCATTTTGACTCCATTTAAACCGACTTTCTCATGGTTGCGCCAGCGGCCGCAGTGTCTGCTGGCATTCGGCTTCGGGAGCGGCTTGGCACCGAAAGCCCCCGGTACATTCGGCACGCTGGCGGCGTTGCCGATTGCCTTTGTTGCCCATTTATGCGGCATTTCCGGCGGATTGCTGGCAATAGTGAGCATGCTGCTGTTTATTCTCGGTATCGGCATTTGCAACCGTGCCGAGCGGGAACTGGGTATTCAGGACTACGGCGGCATCGTGTGGGACGAAATGGTCGCCATGTGGCTGATACTCGCCTGCGTGCCGTTTAAATGGTCGTGGTGGCTGGCGGCGTTTGTCTTGTTTCGGATTTTCGATGCCGCCAAACCGTGGCCGATTAAATGGTTTGACCGGCGGGTACACGGCGGTTTCGGCATTATGCTGGACGACATTATCGCTGCCCTGATGACCATGCTGGTGCTGCATAGCGCCGCATGGCTGTTCGGTTGAATACTTCGATATTGAAACGGAAGACCTGATGCCTCCGAAATTAGATGTCGTGATCCCTTGTTACAACGCCGAAGCCACGCTGCCTCAGGCGGTGGCTTCGGCGGCGGCGCAATCGACAGTCGCAACCATCTGGCTGGTGGACGACGCTTCGCAAGACGCTACCCGCAGTGTTATGGCGCAACTGGCGGCACACTATCCGCAAGTTCGCTGCGAATATCTGGCGCAAAACGGCGGCGCAGCCAAAGCCCGAAATTGGGGCGCATTGCAAAGTCAGGCCGATTTTATGGCATTTTTGGACGCAGACGATGTGTACGAACCCAGCGTATTGAGTGCCGCCTATCATTCATTGGCGCAATTCGGCTACTTGGGTGCTGTGCGGTTAAAATTGCAACCGGTCGGTTTCCCCGAACATTATTTGGCACACAGCGGTTTTGCCGAAGCATGGCGGCGTTTGGAAATGACCGTCGGCGGCAATATGGTCTGCCGCCGCAGCCTGTTTCTCGCCTGCGGCGGCTTCCCGCAAGACGAACTGTTCCGCCGCTTCGGCGGCGAAGATGCCGCATTGGGCATCGCCCTGACCCGCAGCAGCGTGGTCGGAACACTGTTTTCCGAACAAGATGCCGCCGTCCACCACATCTACCGCCCCGGTATCCACGCTGAAAAACTGCTCGATTCCGCCCTGTTCGGCATACAAAACCCGAATTTGACGGCGCAACACCTCGAACAGGCGGAAGCCGTTACCCAAACCATCTGCCGCCGCCTGAACGAACTCGCCGCCCATACCGCATTTGAACAACGGGGAATTATGCCTTTGCAGGTGAACTATGCCGTCTGAAAATTGGGTTTTCAGACGGCATCTGCCTGTATTAATGTTTAAATTTACATTCCGCCGTGTATTTCTTAAGGTTTTTTCCATTATAATAGCCGCCCGAATACTTGCTCTATTGTAAATTCACGCTATTGCGTCCGGAATATGTGCCGGACGCATTTTCAGACGGCCTTGCGGCGCTGTTTCGAGTGCCGGAATTGTTATTTTATGAATTGGATTGCCAACACTTTATCCCGCTGGCGGGTGAAGGCTTACCGTGATGATGCGGTGTTGCCGGCGCATACGGTGGACTGTCCCGATTGCGGTACCCGTATCGCTATTCCTCCTTTGAAACAGGGGCGGGAGGCGTTTTGTCCGGCGTGCGGGCATGAGGTGGTGCAGGTGGAGGACAATCCTTATGTTGCGCCGCTAGCGTATGCCGTTGCTTCGCTGATTCTGCTGGCGTTTGTCAGCGGCATGATGTTTGTGCAGGTGGAAATGGCGGGTGTGGCATCGATTTTGTCGCTGCCGGAAATGATGCGGCTGCTGATTGCGCAGGATTTCGGTTTTTTGGCGGATGTGATGTTTGTTTTGACATTCGGCACGCCGCTGCTGTTTTTGCTGTTGTGCGTGTATGTGTACACTGCCTTAATCCGCAATCTGATGCTGCCCGGCCTGTTGCGGGCGACCCGTCTGCTGGTGCGGCTGCGGCATTGGATGATGGTCGATGTGTTTTTTATTTCTACGCTGGTGGCGTATATCAAACTTTCGGCGGTGGCGCAGGTTACGTTCGGGCCGGCATTTTATCTGATGTTGGGTTTGGGCGTGATGTTGATACGTACTTCGGTGTCGATTCCGCAGCATTGGGTGTATTATCAAATTCATCAGATTTTGGGCAACAATGCCGTTCAAGAGGCTTCTGAAGATAAAATCTGCTGCAGCCGCTGTCTGTATTTCCGTGATAAAGATGAGGAAACCTGCGGGGTGTGCGGTGCGGATTTATACCGCCGCCGCCCGCACAGTCTGCGCCTGTCGTCGGCATTTCTGCTGACGGCGGCGATTCTTTATGTGCCGGCAAATCTGTTGCCGATTATGATTTCGTCCAATCCGACCAATCTGCAGGTCAATACCATTTTCAACGGCATTGTGTATATGTGGAACGACGGCGACAAGCTGATTGCGGCGATTATTTTCAGCGCCAGCATTATGGTGCCGGTGTTGAAACTGATTGCGATGGCGGTGTTGATTGCGTCCGCTTATTTCAAACCGCCGCTCGATGGCGGCAAAATGTCCCGCCTGTATCGGATTACCGAGGCGGTGGGGCGGTGGTCGATGATTGATATTTTTGTGATTATTATTTTGATGAGTGCGTTTCACACCAATCTGGCACGGGTCGTGCCGGGCGAGGCGGCGGTTTATTTCTGTCTGGTGGTATTGCTGACCATGCTTTCCGCCTATTTTTTCGACCCTCGCCTGATTTGGGACAAGATTTCAGACGGCATAAAACACGATGAACGATAAAGCAAACAAAGCCGTGCCGGTCAAAACGGCACGCACCCGTAAAACCAATGTTTTTACTTCGGTGGTCTGGATTGTGCCGCTGATTGCGCTGGCGGCCGGCGGCTGGCTGGCGGTGAAACATATCCGCAACACCGGTCCGAAAATCACGCTGCTGATGGACAGCGCCGAGGGTATCGAAGTCAATAATACGGTGATTAAAGTATTGAGCGTCGATGTCGGCCGGGTGACCAAAATCAAACTCCGGGAAGACCGAAAAGGTGTGGAAGTAACCGCCCAGCTCAATGCCGATGCCAAGGAAATGATGCGCAGCGACACCCAGTTTTGGGTGGTGAAACCCCGTATCGACCAAAGCGGCGTAACCGGCTTGGGGACGCTGCTCTCCGGCTCGTATATTGCGTTTACACCGGGAACGGGCGAGGCGGTGAAAGATGTGTTTGAAGTGCAGGATATTCCGCCGATTGCCGCCATCGGCCAAAGCGGCGTGCGGCTGAAACTGGTCGGCAAAAACGACAAAATCCTCGGCGTGGGCAGCCCGGTTTTATACGAAAACTTTATGGTCGGCCAAATCGAATCCGCCCGATTCGAGCCGAGCGACCAAACGGTTCACTACACCATTTTTATCCAAAGCCCCAACGATAAACTGATCCGTTCCGACAGCCGTTTCTGGCTCGACAGCGGTTTGAGCGTGGAAACATCGGGCAGCGGCATCCAGCTCAATTCGCCGCCGTTGCCGGCACTGCTTTCCGGTGCGATTTCGTTTGATTCCAACCCCAAAGCCGACAGCCGCCAAGTGGAAAACGAAGCGCAGTTTACGCTTTACGGCAGCCGCAGTGAAGTGGTCAATCTTCCTGACGAACGTTCGCTGTATTACACCGCCTTTTTCAAACAGTCGGTACGGGGCTTGGCGGTCGGCGCACCGGTGGAATACAAAGGCATCAATGTCGGCGTGGTGTCGGATGTGCCTTATTTCGAGCGCAACGCCAGCTTGAAGCTGTTTTCAGACGGCATGGTGCCGGTGCGTATCCGCATCGAGCCGTCCCGTTTGGAAATCAATGCCGAAACCCAAAGCAAAGCCCATTGGGAACAGCAGTTTCAGACGGCCTTAAACCGAGGCCTCAGCGCCGTGATTGCCAGCAATAACCTTTTGACCGGCAGCAAAATGATTGAACTGACCGACCATGCGGGTGCGTCGCCCAAACTCAAACCGTACGGCGTGTACGGCGGCCATACCGTGATTGCCACCCAAAACGGCGGCTTGGACGACTTGCAGGCGCAGCTGGGCGATTTGCTGGCGAAATTCAACAAATTGCCGCTGGAACAAACCGTTGCCGGATTAAACGGCTCGCTGGCGGAACTGAAAAACACCCTGAAATCCGCCGACACTACCCTGCGTTCGGTCAATACTTTGGTAAGCCGTCCGCAAACCCAAAACATTCCCAACGAGTTGAACCAAACCTTGAAAGAATTGCGCCAAACCCTGCAAGGCGTGTCGCCACAGTCGCCGGTTTACCGAGACGTTCAAAATACGCTCAACAGCTTGGACAAAACGCTGCAAGACGTGCAGCCTTTGGTCAATACCTTGAAAGAAAAACCGAATGCACTGATTTTCAACAGCCGCATTCAAGACCCGATCCCGAAAGGAAGCCGATAATGCGCCGCCTGACAGCCGCCGCAGCCGCCTTGCTGCTCGCCGCCTGCGCCACACCAGCGCCCCAGTATTTTGTTTTGCCCGACAGCCAATACAGCAAACCCGCCGCCCGCAGCGAAGAGCTGGCATTAAAAGTGATACTCGCCGAGCCGCTCAACAACGGCGGGCTGGTGTACCAAACCGATGCCTACCACATCAATTTCGCCCGCAACCATTTATGGGCGGCATCTCTGAACGAAGCCTTAGCGGCCAGCCTGAGCAACAAACTCAACCGCTTGGACAGCCGCTATCTCTTTGTTCCCGCCGGACGCAGCCAAAGCAGCAAAACGCTGACCGTCTATATCGAATCGTTTAATGGAAGCTACACTGGCGAAACCCAAGTCGGTGGCTACGCCCAATGGCCCGACGGCCGCAGCACGCCTTTCCTAATCCGCACGCCGCAGCAGGGCGACGGCTACACGGCCATGGTCGAATCTTTGGAACAGGGGCTGAATCGGGCTGCGGCAAGCATTCTGTATTAAACCGCAGCCGAAATCATGCCGTCTAAAAACGCTGTTTTCAGACGGCATTCTATTTGAGTATCTGTCGTACTTTATCGATGTTCGCTGTACAATACCGCCAAACAATCGGAGAACAAAATGGATGAGATGATTTACGGTTTGCTGGTAATCGGCTTTCTGGCCGGTTTGATGGATGCGGCGATTGGCGGCGGCGGGCTGCTGCAGATTCCGGGGCTGTTTAACCTGTTGCCCTCGTCCACGCCGGTGGCGACGGTGTTGGGCGTGGGCAAAGTGGCTTCGTTTTCGGGAACGGCAATGGCGACGCAGCAATATGTGCGGCGCACCGTGATGCCGTGGGGCATGCTGTTACCGGCGGCGGTGTTGGCGTTTGCCGCCTCTTATTTTGGCGCAAAGTCGGTGGCGTATTTTCCGGTGCAGTATTTAAAACCGTTGATGCTGGTGATTATGGTGGCGATGTGTTGTTACACGTTTCTGAAAAAAGATTTGGGACAGTTGGTGCGCACCGAGCCTTTAAGCCGCAGCGAAAAACGCTGGGGACTGTTTTTCGGCGCATTAATCGGTTTTTACGACGGCATTTTCGGGCCGGGAACGGGAAGCCTGCTGGCGTTTGTGTTCGTCCGTTTTTACGGCTACGATTTTCTGGCGGCGAACGCTTCGGCCAAGGTGATTAATTCGACCACCAATCTGGCGGCGCTGGCGTTTTTTATTCCCCACGGCCATGTGGTGTGGGCATGGGCGCTGCCGCTGGCGGCGGCCAATCTGTTCGGGAGTTTTATCGGCGCTAAAGTAGCCATCCGCTGCGGCACACGCTTTTTGCGGGTCGGGTTTATGGTGCTGCTGTGTTTGATGATCGGGAAATTTACTTGGGATTTGTTTCATGTCTAACCGAAGGCCGTCTGAAAATCGTGTTTTCAGACGGCCTTCGGTTTAGAGGTTTAGCAGCGGCGGCTTTTCCACCAAGCAAAAGCCACCAAGGCAATTACGAAGCCGAAATAGGCGATGCTCCATACCGGTAAAGCGATGCCGAGGAAATAGTCGGGGACGGCGCAATCGCCGAAGCCACGCACCACAAATTCCCAATAGTCAAACAGCGGCCAGTTGCGCAGGCGGAAGGTCCACGGCGCGCCGCAGGCGGGGGCGGTGCCGGGGGGAAGGCTTTGCAGCCATAATTGATAGGCGGCCACACCGGCACCGGCGGCGGCGGGGGCAATCAGCAGCAGGGCGCTGAAGGTGCGGACGCAGGCGCTGCGTTGGCGGTTGAATGCCGTCAGCAGGGCGGCAAGGCCGACTGCCAATACGGCGAGCCGCTGCAAAATGCACAAGACGCAGGGGTTCATGCCCAGCAGGTATTGCGAGGCAAACGAGCCGCAGGCGGCCAGTACTGATAAAACGGCGGTAAAACACAGGGTTTTGCGGAAGCAGTTCATGCGGATTACTCGTGTTGGTCCAGGCGGTAGATTTGGGCGACAGCTTCCACCAGATTGCTGTCGGCCGAGCCTGCCTGACTGAGGGTGCGGGTCGGGGAATGCAGCAGTTTGTTGGTAAGCTGCACCGACAGGCGTTCCAATACTTCTTCGGCGGATGTGCCTTTGGCCAGCTGTTTCATGGCGTTTTCCAACACTTGGCGGCGGGCTTTTTCGCCTTCGTCTCTCAATGCCCGAATCAGCGGCACGCTTTCCCGGCTTTTCTGCCACTCGATAAATTCGCCGACTTTGGCCTCTACCATTGCTTCGGCGGAGGCGGCGGCTTTTTGGCGGGCTTCTTTGCCGTTTTGGACAATGCCCATCATGTCGTCCACGGTGTAGAGATAGGCATCGTTCAAATCGCCGACTTCGGCTTCAATGTCTCTCGGTACGGCCAAATCCAGCAGAAAAACAGGCATATTCATACGCTGTTTGAGCGCACGTTCGACCATGCCTTTGCCGACCAGCGGGAGCTGGCTGGCGGTGGAAGATACAATCACATCGTATTCATGGAGGATTTCGGGAAGGCGGTTGAGCAGGCACGGTTCGGCGTGTACGCTCAGTTTGTCGCACAATTCCTGCGCACGGGGTAGGGTGCGGTTGGCAACGGTAATCAGTTTCGGCGATTTGGCGGCAAAGTAAGTGGCGACCAATTCAATCATTTCGCCTGCGCCGATAAAAAGGACGTTTAAATCGGCAATATTGGGGAAAATCTGTTCGGCCATTTTGACCGAAGCCGATGCCATCGATACCGAATTTTCACCCACCGAGGTATCGGTGCGTACTTCTTTGGCAACGGAAAAGGTTTTTTGAAACAGGGAATTGAGCCGGCTGTTGAGGCTGCCTTGCTCTTGTGCGATGCGCACGGCATCTTTAATCTGCCCCAAAATCTGCGGTTCGCCCAATACCATGGAATCCAGACCGCAGGCCACACGGAAGGCGTGGCGGACGGTGTCGGTGCTGTCCAGCGTGTAGAGATAGGGGCGGATTTCTTCAATCGGAAGCTGGTGGAACTCGGCCAGCCAAGAGATGATGTGTTCGCTGTCGCCGACGCAGTAAAGTTCGGTGCGGTTGCAGGTGGAGAGAATCACGGCTTCTTTGGCCGCTCGGCTGCCAATCAGGTTGCTGACCGCTTCGGGTAGCGCCGCAGCGGCAAAAGCCAGCCTTTCGCGTATGCTTAAAGGTGCGGTTTGGTGGTTGAGTCCGACGGCGGTAAGTTGCATGGTGGGCTGATAATGGGTTGAAAAGCGATAGAGTGCGTATTATAGCCTAAGTTGGCGTTGAAATATATCTTTGAGGGGCAAAGACTATCGTGAATTCAATTTGAAAGTAGGACAAGGCGGTGAGCCGCCGACAGTATGAATAATACGGCCGGGCGAGCTATAGCGGATTAACTTAACTTTCGCTACGGCGTTGCTGCGCCTTGCCGTACTACTTGTACTGTCTGCGGCTTGCTGCCTTGTATCGAAAATTAATTAAATCCGCTATAACACAGTCATGCTTTTAAAATGAATCCGCTATATGCTGCTGAAGCCGGAGGCCGTCTGAAAATCGGTTTTCAGACGGCCTCTGACGGGAAGCGGTAATTTTAAGCGACGGCTTCGCTTTCTTCGCTCAGGTAGCCCCGCAGTTTCTGCATGGCTTTGGCTTCGATTTGGCGGATGCGTTCGGCGGAAACGCCGTATTCGGCGGCCAATTCGTGTAGGGTCAGACCGCCGTCGTCCTGCAGCCAGCGGCTTTCGACAATGCGGCGGCTGCGGTCGTCCAGTTGCGCCAAGGCGTTTTGCAGGCCTTCGGTTTGCAGGGTGTAATGGGCTTTTTTGGCGATTTGGCGGGTCGGTTCAGCATCGTGGTCGGCGAGCCAGTCGATGGGGGCGAAGTTGTCGTCGTCATCGCTGCTGTCGGCCATAATGCCGATGTCGTGGCCGGTCATGCGCTGTTCCATTTCCAATACTTCGGAAAGTTTGACACCCAAATCGTCGGCGATGTCCTGCGCTTCTTTCGGCGACAGGGCATTGAGGTTTTTGCGCATGCTGCGCAGGTTGAAAAACAGTTTGCGCTGCGGCTTGGTGGTGGCAACACGCACCAAGCGCCAGTTGCGCAGGATAAATTCGTGGATTTCGGCTTTGATCCAATGCACGGCAAAGGAAAACAGGCGTGCACCGCGGTTGGGTTCGTAGCGTTTTACGGCTTTCATCAGGCCGATATTGCCTTCCTGAATCAGGTCGGCTTGGTTGAGGCCGTAGCCGTCGTAGCCCCGTGCGATGGAAACCACGACACGCAGGTGGGAAAGAATGAGTTGTTTGGCGGCGTTGAGGTCGCCTTTTTGCTGGCGCTCGGCCAGTCGGGTTTCTTCTTCGGCCGACAGCATAGGAATATTATTGACGGTATGAATATACTGCTCGAGGCTGCCGTTGCCGCTGTGGACGGCCGGTAATGCGAAAGCGTGATTCATCAGTGTGGGTTTCCTTTCAGAATGGCTCTGTCGAGATGCTGTTGCAGCTTGAACGGTGCAGTATAGCATTGCTCTTGATGTTTTGGGTAGTGTCAGACGCCGGTGTGTTTAAATGGAGATGTTTTGTTGCTTTTATTGTGTGTTTGGCGATGCTTAAAATATCTGAGTAATTTTGTCGGGATTGGGTAATTATAAAACATTCATTGATGAATGTATAGCGTTTGGCGGCGGGAACAGGGTAAAAATGTTTGGGGATAACTTAAAAAGAATTAACAAATAATAAATTGATTTTATTGGGAATTGGTTTGCTTTGATTTTCAGACGGCCTGATTGGGGACAGGCCGTCTGAAAACAGGGTGTTGCATTTAGTTTTCTGTTGCTTCGGTTTCGTCTTCCGCTGCCGGACCGGCGGTTTGGGTTTTGGTTAAGTGCAGAGCAAATCTGCCGAGCAGGAAGAGCAGGGCGGCGAGGGCGGCGAGAGCGCCGATTAACGGCCACGAACTGCCCATTTTCATATACGGGGTTTCGCCGGTATAGCCTTTGATGTGGCCTTCCAACACGGTTTCGGTGTTCGGCTCGGCTTGGGCGACGATGCTGCCTTGTGGCGAGATGATGGAGGTTGCGCCGGTATTGGTGGCACGCACCATATAACGTCCTAATTCCATTGCCCGTGCCTGAGATTGCTGCTGCTGTTGGTACATGGCATTGGAGTCGCCATACCATGCCATATTGCTGCTGTTGGCGAGCAGGGTGGACTGTTTGGCGGTGGCGATTAAGTCGTCGCCGAAACCGTCTTCATAGCAGATGTTGAAGGCGACTTTTTGGTCTTTCATCTGCAGCGGCGCTTGGCCTTCGCCGCCTTTTTTCATGTCGGAAAGCGGCATGTTCATCATACGGTAGAGCGGTTCGGTGATGAAAGGAAGCGGTTTGTATTCGCCAAACGGCACGAGGTGGTTTTTGGCGTAATACGGGATTTCGTTGCTGGCGCTGTTGTTGTAGTTGCTCAGGTTGATGACGACGTTTTCATAATGGTTGCCGTCGGGCGTGTATTGGGCGATGCCGACTGCCAATGCGCTGCCGTTTTTTTGCGATTGGTCGGCAAGGTTGGTTAAAACGTTTTCAGGTAGATTTTGCCGCATTGCGGGAATGGCGGTTTCGGGCAAAATCACCAAATCGGCGGTGGTGCGGCCGATGTGTTCGTAATATTTCTGAATGGTGGGGAAGGTTTGATCGCTGTCCCATTTCAGCGTTTGTTCGATGTTGCCCTGAATCAGAGCGACGGTGCGGGTGCTGCCGTCGGGGCGGGTAAATTCGGTGTTTTGGGCGGTGTAGCCGACAATGCAGAGCAGCAGCGACAGGCACAGCGGAATCAGGCGGCGTTGCGGCGATTTGCTGCGGGCGAACATCAGCAGCAGCCATGCGCCGATCAGGGCGGTGGTGAATGTAACCAAGTGTATGCCGCCCAAAGGGGCAAAACCGGCGAGCGGGCTGTCTTTGGTGATTTGCGAGTAGCCCAGTGCGCCCCAGCCGAAGCCGGTTAAGAAGCGTTCGCGGGCAAATTCGGTCAGTGTCCACAATACCGGCAAGGCCAAACCGATTTTCAGGCTGCGGGGAAGGTGGAATTTTTTCAGCAGCCAGAAACAGGCGGCGGGGTAGAGCGCCAGATAGGCGGGGAACAACAGGGTCAGCGGCAAGGCAAACAGGTCGGAGAGGCCGGAAATGTCGTGCAGGGCGGTGTGAATCCAGTAAAACTGGGCGGTATAGCCGACAAGGCCGAACAGGTAGGCCGTCTGAAAACTGCGTTCGGGGCGCAATTCGGTCAGATGAATCAAAACGGCAAACAGCAGCGGCATCAGCCAAAACCAGTAATAAGGGGCAAACGTCAGCGGCGTGGCGGCGGCGGTGATGATTACCGACGGCCAGTAAATCAGCGGGTGTTTCCAGTAGTGGTTGAGGGTACGGATCATATTCGGTACTTTAAATCGGGGCGGTTGCGGCGGCTTGCTTTGCCGCCCGGTGTCTTTCTGTTTGGTTTATGACGAATGTTTTTTGCCGAATGCGGCACTAATCGGTAGAACAACGGCACACACGGCGGCACCGACCAGCAGTCCGGCGGCGAGATTGGCGGTTTGTCCCGCCCAACCTGCGTCCCAATGGACGGCGTGCAGCCAGTCGTGCAGCGGCGCAAAATTATGGGTAATCAGCCCGCCGCCGACCAAAAACATCGCCAGTGTGCCGACTATGCTCAACAGCCGCATAAACCACGGCATAAAGGCAATCAGGCTTTGGCCGAAAGCACGGGCGGCACGGCCTTTGTTTATCAGATACAGGCCGAAATCGTCGATTTTGACAATGATGCCGACCAAGCCGTACACCAACACCGTCATCGCCAAGCCGATGGCGGCCATGGTCAGGCATTGGGTGGTGATGCTGTATTCGCTGACCACGCCCAGTGCAATAATGATGATTTCGGCGGACAGGATAAAATCGGTGCGGATGGCACCGCTGATTTTGGCTTTTTCGTCTATCAATTCATCAGGGCGATGGTCGGTGCGGCTGTTTTCATGGCGGTGCAGCAGTTTGTGCAGGATTTTTTCCACGCCTTCAAAACACAAATATGCGCCGCCGATCATCAACAGCGGCGTAATCAGCGCCGGTGCAAAGGCCGAGAACAACAGGGCGGCGGGAACGAGTATCAGTTTATTGACCAGCGAGCCTTTGGCAACCGCCCAAATAATCGGCAATTCCCGATCGGTGGGAACGCCGGTAACCTGATTGGCATTGAGCGCCAAATCATCGCCGACCACGCCGGCGGTTTTCTTAGCGGCCACTTTGGTCATCAGTGCCACATCGTCCAAAACGGCGGTAATGTCGTCCAATAGGGTGAGCAGAGAGGCAAATGCCATGATGTGTTCCTAGAAGGTTTGAAAGCAGAAAACGGGCGGAAAAAGCAGTTTACCGATTTTCCAAAGCGCGCAGTTTACCTGAATTTGCCGCAGGCATGGGCGGCTTTTGCAGAAACTTACGCCTTGGTTGGGGATTTTTGGCAAAATGTATAGCGGAATAACCCCAAAGCAATACAAGGCGAAGCCAACGCTGTAGTGCTTTGAGGTTATTTCACTATAAAACCTGTTTTCAGACGGCTTGGCTGAAAGATTGACTGTCAGGCCGTCTGAAAACAGGTGTGGTTTGTTGCGTTAAAACGCTTCGCCGACCTGAACGCCGCCTGCGGTGTCTTTCGGCGAGGCAAGGGCGGCGGTTAAGGCTTGGGCGGCTTGGAAATCCGTCTGTTGCAGCATTTTTTCGGCGGCGGCCTGTCCCAGCGTGTTGGCCATATATTGCCAGCGGCGTGCCAAATCGGGGTTGTCAGGCATTTTGAATGCGGCACGCAATTCGTCCACCAAATCAGGGCGGTTGCACACCAGCGCAATATCGCAACCGGCGGCAAAGGCGCTGTCGGCACGTTCGCAAATGCCGCCGGCGGCGCAAGCGCCTTCCATGGTTAAATCGTCGGTGAAAATGACGCCCTGAAAGCCGATTTGCTTGCGCAGAATGTCTTTCAGCCATACGGCGGAAAAACCTGCAGGACGGCTGTCGATTTGCGGATAAACAACGTGGGCGGGCATCACGGCAGCCATGCCTGCGTCGCTCAAACGTTGAAACGGCAACATGTCTTCAGCGGCTAATTCCGCCAGCGTGCGTTTGTCTGACGGGCGGTCGAGGTGGCTGTCGCCCTCGGCGAAACCGTGGCCGGGAAAATGTTTGCCGCAGGATTTCATACCGCCGCGGTTTAAGCCCCGCTGCAGCGCCAGCGCCAGTTCGCTCACGATTTCGGCATTGCGGTGGAAACTGCGGTTGCCGATAACGGCGGATTTGCCCCAGTCTAAATCCAATACGGGGGCAAACGATAAATCTATCCCGCAGGCGCTCAATTCGGCGGCCAAAACCCAGCCGACCTGTTCGGCATAATGTTTGGCAGCGGCTTCGCCCTGCGTATCCCAAACTTCGCCCAATACGCTCATGGCGGGCAGGCGGGTGAAACCGGGGATAAAGCGTTGAACCCGTCCGCCTTCGTGATCGACGGCGATAATCAGTTCGGGTTGGCGCAGGGCTTTGATTTCCCGAATCAGATTCTTGAGTTGGTCAATATTTTCAAAATTGCGGCGGAACAGAATAATGCCGCCGATGGCCGGATCGAGCAGGCGTTTTTTTTCTTCCGGAGTCAGGGCAAGGCCTTCGACATCGGCCATCACCGGGCCGCGCGGCAGAGAGGGTGCAGACATGGTTGGGTTTCCGTAATATTGCCGAAACAGCTCGGCTTTAAAATTTCAGACGGCCTCAAGAGGCCGTCTGAAAACCGACATGATACCGACATCATCAGGCAGGCCGGTTTTGTTTGTTTTTCAGCAGCAGAATCAGGCCGAACATGGCGATACCGCTGACAATAAAGCCAAGCAGGGCAGATTGGGTAAAGCCCAGCGCCAGATAACCGACGGTGGCCGAAGCGGCGACGGTCAGGGCGTAAGGCAGTTGCGAAGTAACGTGGTCGATGTGGTTGCAGTGTGCGCCGGTGGACGACAGAATGGTGGTGTCGGAAATCGGCGAACAGTGGTCGCCGCATACTGCGCCCGCCATCACCGCAGACATACACGGTACGGTCAGCGACGGATCGACTTTCACCGCCATTGCAGCGGCAATCGGCAGCATAATGCCGAACGTACCCCAGCTGGTGCCGGTGGCAAACGCCATCACGCTACCTAGCAGGAACAGAATCGCCGGCAGCAGGGCAGGGTTGATGTTGCCCGCAACCAGTTTGGAAAGGTATTCGCCGGTGTGCATATCGCTGACCACGATGCTGATCAGCCATGCCAAAATCAGAATGGTAATCGCCCCGATCATGGATTTCATGCCTTGGAATACGGCGTGCGGGTAGTCTTTGCCCGCAATCGTGCCGATTGTACACAGCAACACCGCCGATACGCCGCATACGCCGCCGAATACCAGAGAAGTGTTCACATCGGTGTTTTCAAACGCACCCAGCAGGCTGAAGCTGTCTAAGGCCTGCGCACCGGTGTAGAGCATGGCGGCAATAGTTGAAAAAATCAGCACCAAAACCGGAATAATCAGTGCATAAACCCGACCTTGGCCGTGGCTGCTTTCTGTTGAATCACCGGCTTCGCTTTCACGGGCGGCACGTTCCAATTCCGCCATCGAGCCGATGTCGAAAGAGAAATAGGCCACGGTGAACACCATCAGCAGGGCAAACAGGGCGTAGTAGTTCATCAGACTCATGGAAACAAACAGCCCCATCGGCGTGTAGCCGGTGATGTGGTAGGTAACCAGCAGGCCGGAAAGTGTGGCGATAATCGAAGCGCCCCAACTGGAAACCGGCATCAAAACGCACATCGGCGCAGCGGTTGAGTCGAGAATATACGCCAGCTTGGCACGGGAAACTTTGAATTTGTCGGTTACCGGACGGGCAATCGCACCGACGGCCAGGCTGTGGAAATAGTCGTCGATAAAGGTTACGAACACCAGGCAGGCAGTCAGCATTTTGGCACCGCGTTGGTCTTTGATATGCTGTTTCGCCCAGTCGGCAAATGCCTGATTACTTCCGGAATAGGTCAGCAGCGAAGTGAAAATGCCGAGCAGCAACAGGAAAATCAGGATTTTGAGTTTGCCCAAAGACCAGTCGTTGCCGTCCCAAATCAGCGAAACCGCCATTGATTTCAACTGCGCTGCAGCGTCCAGCGGCGCACCGCCGACCAGCATAAACACGCCGACCAAAACGCCGATACCCAGTGAAAGCAGCACCCGACGGGTGATAATCGCCAGTGCCAGCGCCAGAAAAGCCGGTACGACGGATAAAAAAGAATCAGAGTAGTCAATTAGTTGCATGGTATTTAATATCATCAAGTTATTAAAATAGTTATTGTCTCGCCATTTACCCGAGCCGTGCCGGACGCTGCTTCTCCCTTGCGTTCGGCGGATACAGCTATATTCCGCCGTACGTTGCGGTACGGCAGAATAGGGGACGTTCATCGGCTTGGTGGAAAACAGGCCGTCTGAAAACGGCTGTTTGACAGTGAGTTTGCTACAAATAAAGCCGAAACGGGCAGCCTGTAACATAACCGCAGTCGGCGGGTATCGTCAATCATATTCAAAACGATGCCCGCAGATTGTGCAGCGGCTTAACCGATTATGGTTTGATACGCTTCAGTTTTATTACAAACCGTTTGTTTTGTCCTGAAATATGCTGTTTTATTGCAGATTTAGGGCTAAAAACACAGTATCGTTGTTGCGTTGGATCAGCAGCGGAACATTTTTGCCGCTTTTTGCCAAGGCATTGCGCAGCGTGGTTTCGTCTTCAACCGCTGTTTGGCCGATGGCGAGAATCTGGTCGCCCCGTTTCAGTCCGGCACGTTCGGCTGCACCTGCTGCGCCGGTTACCACTACCAACTGTTTGCCGCCGGCAATGCGGGTTTGCAGGGTTAATCCGGCTTCTTCCACGCTGAAATTGCGTACGTCGTCCTGATAAGCAGGGTCGTCGTGAATGATTTTGCCGCCGGCATTCAGCGGCTCGACGCTGGCAAGTTTGACGCTGATGTCGATCTGTTTGTCTTTGCGCCAAATACCCAGTTTCACTTCGTTACCCGGTGTAAACGAGCCGACCATCACCGGCAAATCGCTGGAAGCACGCACTTCTTCGCCATTGACGCTCAATACGATGTCTCCGGTTTGCAGGCCTGCGGCTGCGGCGGGGCTGTTGGGCAGTACTCGGGCAATCAGTGCGCCGCCGGCTTTTTCCAAACCGAAGGATTGAGCCAAGGCATACGATACTTCCTGAATAATCACGCCGAGTTGGCCGCGTTGGACTTTACCGGTGGTTTTGAGCTGTTCGGCAACATTCATCGCCACGTCAATCGGAATGGCAAACGAAATGCCCATAAAGCCGCCGCTGCGGCTGTAAATCTGTGAATTGATGCCGACAACCTGACCTTTCAGGTTAAACAGCGGGCCGCCGGAATTGCCGGGGTTGATGGCAACGTCGGTTTGGATAAACGGCGTGTAGTTTTCGTTCGGCAGGCTGCGGCCTTTGGCGGACACGATACCGGCGGTTACGCTGTTGTCAAATCCGAATGGTGCGCCGATGGCGGCCACCCATTCGCCGGGTTTCAAATCGTGGGCGTTGCCGACTTTGATGGTCGGCAGATTGTCGGCATCGATTTTCAGCAGGGCTACGTCAGACTGGCTGTCGGCACCGATTAATTTGGCGGAATATTCCCGTTTGTCGTTGAGCATGACTTTAATGTTGTCCATGCCGTTGACAACGTGGGCATTGGTTAAAATATAGCCGTCGGCACTGATGATGAAGCCCGAACCGAAGCTGGCGTTGCTCTCGGGGCTGTCATCTTGGCCGATGTCGGGCATATTCGGCACCAAGCGTTTGAAAAATTCGTAAAACGGATCGTTTTCGGGAAACTGGCTCAAATCCATGCCGCTTTCGTTGCCTGAGTTTTGGCGGTTCGGCAGGGCTTGGATATTGACGACGGTTGCGCCTTCGTTTTGTACCAGTTGGGCAAAGTCGGGCAGCAGCATACCGATGGTGTTGTCGTTTTTCGGTTCGATACGCTGCACCGGCGTTTCGTCTGTTTGGCTGTTGCCGAAAAAATGATCGACTTTGTCGCACCCGCCCAGCGCAAACAGGGCGGCGGTGGCAAGGGCGAGGTAGGAAGATGCGGGTTTGTTCACGGTGTTCCTTTGGATGCGGATGGTGTGTGCGGCAGGAAACCCCTGCTGCTTTATTTTGGAAATATGCTTTTGAATTTTACAGCTTATGGATATTTTTTCAAGATATTTTAGCGGTGTAACTGTTGCCGCAAGGCCGTCTGAAAATGAGCAGAGCGAATTTTAGCTCCGCTTATTTTGGCGAAACCTACGGTTTTAGCTGCGCAGAAATTCGCTCTGCTCATTTTCAGACGGCCTGCGTACGGCGGCTTGATTGGTCAGACGGTTTTGCCTTTGTATTCGCACAAATCGTTAATCAGGCAGCGTTCGCATTGCGGCTTGAGGGCTTTGCAGGTGTAGCGGCCGTGTAAAATCAGCCAGTGGTGGGCATCCATCAGAAATTCTTTGGGGATAAAACGCATGAGTTTGTCTTCCACTTCGCGCACGTCTTTGCCGGGGGCGATTTTGGTGCGGTTGGACACCCGGAAAATATGCGTGTCCACCGCCATCACCGGCCAACCGAAAGCGGTATTGAGTACCACATTGGCGGTTTTCCTACCCACGCCCGGCAGCGCTTCCAAGGCTTCCCGGTTTTCGGGAACTTCGCCCTGATGGCGGTTGAGCAGGATTTGGCAGGTTTCGATAATGTGTTTGGACTTGGTTTTGTAGAGGCCGATGGTTTTGGTGTATTCCATCACGCCTTCCAAGCCCAAATCCAGCAGCGCCTGCGGCGTGTTGGCAACGGGAAACAGCTTGGCGGTAGCTTTGTTCACGCCGACATCGGTGGCTTGCGCCGAGAGCAGCACGGCAATCAGCAGCTCAAACGGACTGCTGAAATTCAACTCAGTGGTCGGGTGCGGATTGGCGGCTCGGAAACGCTCGAAAATTTCTTGGCGTATGGTTTTGTTCATGGTTTGCGTGTGGTGGATATGAGAAATCAGCGATCGACACGGATGCCGTTTTCAGACGGCCTGTTTTGTGCCGCCGCTTCGTCTAATTTTTTCTGCAAGGTGTCGCAGGGCGTGTCGCAGTCGCACATTTTTTTCATGCCCAGCGAGGAAATGCCGCCGCAGCTTCCTTTGATGGTGCGGCGGGAAAAAATATAGCCGACCGCCATGCCGAAAATCACCAGCAGAAACAGGGCAAAAGTTAGCAGTATGGTTTTCATGGTTTGTGTTCCGTTACAAGTTTTCTAAATGCGGAGGACATGGCGGTGCGGTAGCCGTCTTGGTCGCGGATAATCAGGAAGACCGCCAGATTTTCCGCTTCCGCCAGTTTCAGCGCCGCCTGTTCGCCCAAAACAAACAAGCCCGTAGAAAGCCCGTCGGCGGTCATGGCATTGTCGGCGACCACGCTGATGGAGGCCAGATTGTGGCTGATGGGGCGGCGGGTTTGCGGATTGATGATGTGCGACAGGCGTTTGCCGTGCGCATCGGTGTGGAAAATGCGGTAGTCGCCCGAAGTGGCCAGCGAACGGTTGTTGAGCGGCACCACGATTTGGGCGGCCCCGCCCTGAACGATATTCGGCTGCTCGATGCCGACCCGCCATGCCTCGTTTTGGGCATTATGCCCCTTGCCGTGCAGCTCGCCGCCGATTTCCACCAGATAATTGTCAATCTCGGCCTGTTCCAGCGTGGCCGCTACTTTGTCCACGCCGAAGCCTTTGGCAATCGAAGACAAATCCAGATATACGCCGTTTTCGGTTTTTGCCAGCATTGCCTGCGTGCCGTTTTGCGACAAAGCAATTTTATCGATACCGCTCACACGGGCAGCGGCTTCGATTGCTTCGGCACTCGGCTCTTTAACGACCTCCTTGCCCGGCCCGAAGCCCCACAGATTGACCAAAGGTCCGACCGTTACGTCCAACGCCCCCTGCGTAATCCGGTTCAGACGGATTGCCTCGGCGGTTACTTCGGCAAAATCCGCCGAAACCGCCAACGGCGTTTCGCCCGCCGCCGCTTGGTTGAAGCGGCTGATTTCCGAATCTTCCCGATAAGTGGACATTTGGCGGTTTACTTCCTCCAGCGCTTCGTCAATCTGCTGCTGCAATTTCGCCGCCGCAGGCGTTTTACCGCTGCTTGGCGGCAGATATTTCACAGTATAAGTCGTCCCCATCGTCTCGCCCTGCAGGGTTACGGTTTGCGGCGTTTTGTCGCAGGCGGCAAGTGCCGGCAGAAGCAGCAGAGCGGCAAAAAATGCAGTCGGTTTGTTCGGCATAATCGGGTTTGGTTTGGAATAAGGCCGCTATTTTAACGTATTGCCGGATAAATACAAAACAATCCGCCGGCTGATTTTTAGCTGCGCAGAAATTCACTGCGTTCATTTTAGCGAAACCTACGGTTTTAGCTTCGCAGAAATTCACTGCGTTCATTTTCAGACGGCCTCAAGCCACTTCGTTATATAATCAGACCATCTTTATCAAAACGGAATATCAAAATGTTTGCACTGTATCTGTTGATTGCCCTGTCGGCCGGGCTGGCATTGCCGATTCAGGCGGCGGTAAACAGCCGTTTGGCGGCAGCCGCAGGCGGCGAAACTTTGGTGGCAACTTTTGTTTCATTCGCCGTCGGCACTCTATTTCTGTTTTTCGCAGCGTGGGCAAAAACCGATTTATTCGGCCATCTCGCCACCGTCGGGCAACAGCCGTGGTGGAAACTGAGCGGCGGCCTGCTGGGATCGCTGTTCGTGTTCACCACCATCCTGCTCGCTCCCAAACTCGGTGTGGCAAATATGCTGTTCGTCATCATCATCGGCCAGCTCACCGCCGCCGCCATTATCGATCACTTTGGTTTAATCGGCATGGCGGCACGGGAAATCAGCTTCAGCAAACTGCTCGGGCTGGGCATCATGGGAATTGGGCTGGCAGTGTTTTCGTTTGGCGATAAGATTTTGAAGTGAAGAGAGAAACCAAAGCCGTCTGAAAATGCGCAAGTCCGTATTTTCAGACGGCCTATTCAAGCCACAGAATCCGTTTATATTTCAAATATCCACGCTGCAACGAAAAAGGTCGGATTTGAGAATCCGACCTACTCAAGCATGAATGATTAATTACATAAAGTATCGTAGAGATAACTGGCAAGCGAAGCGTTACTGTAAGTTTCCCACTCCAAATTGCTTGGCAGTTTTTGGTTAAAGACCAGTTTGTCGTTTTTCCAAAATGTGGCTGATTGTATATTGCCTAAGCGGTATTTCTGCAGCGGGCTGCAGGAGATTTTGGTTACGACTTGCTCTTCATCGACATATAAGCCGATAGTATCGTTATACCAAGCAGGACTAAGTCTTGAGGCATATTTCACCTGCACATAGCGGGTTTTATAGCCGTCTTTAAAGGTAGCGTAATCATAGCGGACGGAATCGGAATCGTACCAGTAGGTAGCTTTGCTGTTGCCGATAGTTTCATTATTACCGCCAATCCGCACCCAGTTGGTGGCGAATGCGGGTTGGGCGAGGGCGAGGGTGATCAGGCTGAGCAGTAGGGTTTTTTTCATGGTTGGTTTTCCTTTTTTGTAGAAAAAAATTATTCTATTTTTTTTTTTTTTTTTTTTTTTTTTTTTTTTCAACAGTTTAGGAATTTGATTAGAATCAGGGCATGAAAATCGGGGATAGGGGTTTGTTTTTTATGAAAATATCGTTGGTTGGCGGTGTTGTGGCGGGGCAACAGTGGGCGTGCGGCGGCTGAATATGAGAAGAGCCGCAGGAAAAAATCCATGCGGCTTGAATGTGGTGGGTCCGGTGGGTTTCGAACCCACGACCAAGGGATTATGAGTCCCCTGCTCTAACCCCTGAGCTACAGACCCGATACGGAGTAGGGGCGTATTGTAGCATAATTTTGGTATCGGGCAACGGTATTGTGGATAAGATGTGGTGGATTCGCTTTAAAACAGCGCAGCGTCGGCTCGTTTGGTCGGTATGGAAAATGAAGTGTTTCGGCTATAATGCAGCATGATTTTGGATGCCGTCTGAAAACCTGTTTCGTTTGTTTTTCAGACGGCATGGCATGGGGAAGATATGAAATATCGTGATTTGAGAGAATTTATCGCCCGTTTGGAAGAAACGGGGCGGCTGAAGCGGATCGGTGCGCCGGTGTCGCCTTATTTGGAAATGACGGAAATTGCCGATCGGGTGTTGCGTTCGGAAGGGTCGGCGCTGTTGTTTGAAAAACCGGTGCGTTCGGACGGTTCGGCGTATGAGTTTCCGGTGTTGGCGAATCTTTTCGGTACGCCGGAGCGGGTGGCGTTGGGCATGGGGGCGGATAGTGTCGCCAAGCTGCGTGAAATCGGGCAGACGCTGGCGTATTTGAAAGAGCCTGAGCCGCCAAAGGGGATTAAGGATGCTTTTTCCAAGTTGCCGCTGCTGAAGGATATTTGGAGCATGGCACCGAATGTGGTGAAAAATGCGCCGTGTCAGGAAATTGTGTGGGAAGGCGGCGAGGTGGATTTGTTCCGCTTGCCGATTCAGCATTGCTGGCCGGAAGATGTTGCGCCGTTGGTAACGTGGGGGCTGACGGTAACCCGAGGCCCTTATAAAAAGCGGCAGAATCTGGGGATTTACCGCCAGCAGCTGTTGGGTAAAAACAAGTTGATTATGCGTTGGCTGTCGCACCGGGGCGGGGCTTTGGATTATCAGGAATTCCGCCGTCTGAATCCGGATACGCCGTATCCGGTGGCGGTGGTGTTGGGCTGTGATCCGGCAACGATTTTGGGGGCGGTAACGCCGGTTCCCGATACTTTAAGCGAGTATCAGTTTGCCGGTTTGCTGCGGGGCGCGCGCACGGAACTGGTGAAGTGTATCGGTAGCGATTTGCAGGTGCCGGCACGGGCGGAAATGGTGTTGGAAGGTGTCATTTATCCGAATGAAACGGCGCTGGAAGGCCCTTACGGCGATCATACGGGTTATTACAACGAGCAGGATCGTTTTCCGGTCTTGACGGTGGAACGCATTACCATGCGCCGCGATCCGGTTTACCACAGCACTTACACCGGCAAACCGCCTGATGAACCGGCGGTATTGGGTGTGGCGTTGAACGAGGTGTTTGTGCCGCTGCTGCAGAAGCAGTTTCCCGAAATTACCGACTTTTATCTACCACCAGAGGGCTGTTCCTACCGCATGGCGGTGGTGAGCATCAAGAAACAGTATGCCGGACACGCCAAGCGGGTAATGATGGGCTGCTGGAGTTTTCTGCGCCAGTTTATGTACACCAAATTTATTATTGTGGTGGACGATGATGTAAATGTGCGGGACTGGAAAGAAGTTATCTGGGCGGTAACCACCCGCATGGACCCCGTTCGGGATACGGTATTGGTGGAAAATACGCCGATCGATTATCTCGATTTCGCCAGCCCGGTGAGCGGCTTGGGCGGCAAAATGGGCTTGGACGCAACCAATAAATGGCCGGGCGAAACGCAGCGAGAATGGGGTCGGGTGATCTGCAAAGATGCCGGTGTGGTGGCGAAAGTCGATGCCATGTGGCAGGAACTGGGTTTGTAAACCGAGAGAGCGAGGCCGTCTGAAAACCACGGTTTTCAGACGGCCTGTCGATAAACACGAGAAGATAAAATGAGCAAAACCGTACACTATTTAAAAGATTACCAAACACCGGCGTATCAAATCAGCGAAACCAGTCTGCATTTCGATATTCAAGACAGCCAAACCGTGGTAACCGCAACTTTGCAGATTGAGCCGCAACGCAGCGGCGAATCGCTGGTGTTGGACGGTTCGGCGGAACTGTTGTCGCTGAAAATCAACGGCGAAGCGGCGGAATACTGTTTGGCAGACGAAAAACTGACGGTGGAAAATGTGCCGCACGAGCCGTTTTGCGTGGAAGTGCAGACCCGCATTTTGCCGGAGGCAAACAAATCGCTGATGGGGCTGTATGCTTCGGGCGGCAATCTGTTTACCCAGTGCGAGCCGGAAGGTTTCCGCAAAATCACTTATTATGCCGACCGTCCTGACGTGATGGCGAAATTCACCACCACCATCGAGGCGGATAAAACACGTTATCCCGTGCTGCTTTCCAACGGCAATCCGGTGGCAAAAGGCGAAAGCGGCAGCCGCCATTGGGTGAAATGGGTCGATCCGTTTGCCAAGCCGAGCTATCTGTTTGCTTTGGTGGCGGGGCAGTTGGCGAAAACCGAAGATACCTTCGTTACCCGCAGCGGCAAAACCGTCAAAATCGAGTTTTACACCGCCGCCGCCGACCAAGCGAAAGTCGGCTTTGCGGTCGAATCGTTGAAACACGCCATGAAATGGGACGAAACCCGCTTCGGTTTGGAATACGATTTGGATATTTTCATGGTGGTGGCCGTCGGCGATTTCAATATGGGGGCGATGGAAAACAAAGGCCTGAATATTTTCAACACCAAATATGTGCTGGCCGACAGCCGCACTGCTACTGACAGCGATTTTGAAGGCATCGAATCGGTTATCGGACATGAATATTTCCACAACTGGACGGGCAATCGGGTTACTTGTCGGGACTGGTTCCAACTGTCGCTCAAAGAAGGGCTGACGGTTTTTCGGGATCAGGAATTTTCCGCCGACCGTGCGAGCCGTGCCGTGCGCCGGATAGACAATATCCGCCTGCTGCGCCAGCACCAGTTCCCCGAAGATGCCGGCCCGACCGCCCATCCGGTGCGCCCCGCAAGCTATGAGGAAATGAACAATTTCTACACCATGACCGTCTATGAAAAAGGGGCGGAAGTGGTGCGCATGTATCACACTCTGTTGGGCGAGGCGGGTTTTCAAAAAGGTATGCAGCTCTATTTCCAACGCCACGACGGGCAGGCGGTAACTTGCGACGATTTCCGCATGGCGATGGCGGAAGCCAACGGCATTAACCTCGATCAGTTTGCCCTATGGTACAGTCAGGCGGGAACACCGACGCTGGACATTACAGGCCGTCTGAAAAACGGCGGTTTCGAATTAACGGTCAAACAAAGCATTCCGCCAACCCCCGATATGGCAGACAAACAGCCGATGATGATTCCGCTGAAAGTGGCGCTGATCAAACGCAACGGCGAAGCGGCGGCGTTTACATATCAGGGCAAAACAGTTGAAGAGACGGTATTGCTGCTGACCGAAGCCGAGCAGACTTTCCGTTTGGAAGGCGTGGCAGAAGATGTTGTTCCCTCGCTGCTGCGGGGATTCAGTGCGCCGGTGCATTGCCGTTATCCTTACAGCGAAGCCGATTTATTGCTGCTGTTGGCACACGATACCGATGAATTTTCCCGTTGGGAAGCGGGGCAAACCCTGTTCCGCCGAGCCGTTGCCGACAATCTGCAGGCGCTGGCGCAGGGCGAGGCCTGTCCGCCGCATCAGGGCTTGGCAGCGGCAGTGAAACAGATTTTGAACGACCAAACCTTAGATGCCGCATTTAAGGCGGTATTGTTGAGCGTGCCGGGCAGCAGCGAATTGTGGGACGGTGCCGACAATATTCATCCGCTGCACTACCATCAGGCACGGGAAACGCTGCTCGATACGCTGGCGCAAGCGTGTGCAGAAGAATTGGCGGCGGTGTATCAATGGGCAGCGGCGCAGGAAGCCGAAAGCGGCTTGGCGCAGCCTTACGAATATCACCCGCAGCTTGCCGGCATACGCTCGCTGCTCGCCGCCCTGCGCCTGCTGTTGGTGCGTACGCCGCAGGGCGGGGGGTATGTGCAGCAATATTCAGACGGCTACGAACAATTTGCCCGCAACATGACCCACGAAATCAGCATTTTAAATGCCGTCAATCATTTGGATAACGAAGCCGCAGCGCAACTGTTGGCAGACTTCGGCCATCGTTTTGCCGATGATGCGCTGGTGATGGACAAATATTTCGCCCTGATCGGCAGCAGCCACCGCAGCGACACGCCGCAGCGGGTAGAAGCCGCCTTGCAGCACCCGAAATTCAGCTTGGAAAACCCCAACAAAGCCCGTGCCTTAATCGGCAGCTTCAGCCGCAATGTGCCGCATTTCCACGCCGAAAACGGCAGCGGTTACCGCTTTGTGGCAGATAAAGTGATCGCCATCGACCGCTTCAACCCGCAAATCGCCGCCCGACTGGTGCAGGCGTTCAACATCTGCAAAAAGCTCGAACCTCACCGCCGCAGCCTGATGAGCGCCGAGTTGCAGCGCATCGCCGCTCAACCGTCGTTATCAAAAGATGTCGGCGAAATCGTCGGCAAGATTTTGGCATAACGATATGGCGCAAGGCCGTCTGAAAATCGGGTTTGGCTGATTTTCAGACGGCCTTGATGAGGAATTGAGCAAACATGTGCGTACTTAAGAATGTATCGTGAATTCACTTAATAATCCATACAATTTAATCCGATACTTGTAGCAACTGTATTTTTCACCCCGTCGGGCAAAAATACAAAAACGGTTAGTCTGAAGGCCGGTCTAAACAAAACCGGCAATACTTCAACATGATCAAACAGCACTCACTGCCGCCAAACGATCCCGCATCATCGCATTCAGAATCGTCAGCAGCTTACGCATACAGGCCGTTACCGCCACTTTGTACGGCTTACCCCGCAAACGCAGACGTTGGTAGAAGTCCTTAATCCTCGGTTCGTAGTGTGCCGCCACCATCGCCGCCATATACAGCGTTTTGCGTACAGCACTGCGCCCGCCGAAACAGCGGCTTTTAAACTTCATTGTGCCGCTTTCTTTCACATAAGGGGCGACACCTACCAAACCGGCAATCTGTTTATGCGATACTTTGCCCAATTCCGGCAACATCGCACATAAGGTCGCCGCAGTAGTCGGGCCGATACCTTTGATGCTTTGCAGCAGACTGCTTTTGTCGCCAAAATGAGTGTCGTTATGTTCTTCGATCTGTCTGTCCAAAGCAGCAATTAGTGCGTCGAAATGTGCGATCAGTGCTTCAACACTTTGAATCTGTGTTTCATGTACCTGCTGCAAACGGTTTTTTTCGGCACTGCGCATTTCAACCAGTTGAGTGCGGCGGCTGATTAAGGCTTCGAGGATTTCTTCTGCCTCACTCGGCGGCGTATAGAGCTGCCGTTCCCAATCGGGCTTTTGTGTGATTACCTGTGCGTAAAACGCCAACATTTTGGCATCGGCCGCATCGGTTTTGGTGAGTGATTGCGACTGTGCGAATTGGTGCGTCTGACGGGGATTGGCAATGATGACTTTGAATCCTGCCCGGTGCAGTGCTTTGGCCAATGGGATTTCCAGTCCGCCGGTGCTTTCCATCACAACCAGTGAGACCTGATGTTTTTTCAGGTATTCGATGGTGTGGAGAAAGCCTTTTTGGTTGTTGGTCTCGGTTTTGGTCTTTTTGGAAGACGTGATGCCGATAACGAAGTTTCGTTTGGCGATGTCGATACCGCCGTAGTTTTGGGTACTCATCATAAACCTGTCTTGCATTCGGTTGTGTTGTCGGGCAACTGTCCGGTTGTGTTGATGGGTTGCCCGGCTTCCCTAAGCTACACAGCGGTTGTTGAACCTTGGGTGCGCACGGGTGGCGGCCGGGCGGGTGTTGCTTGTTATGATACTGGAAGTTGGATATACAAGGGTGCGAGCCAAAGCACGCACCTGTTCTGTGAGTTTTAGTCGAAGCCGTCTGAAAACCAAAAAAGCAAGGGAAAAGTTCCCTTGCTTTTTTCTTGCCTCAAGCGGTTGCTTTATTCCGCCAGTTCGGTTTGCTCGTGCGCCATGATGTCCTGACCGACGTGTTCCATCAGGCTCAGGTAGCGTTCGTATTGTTTGAGAATGTCGGCAATCAGCTCTTCACGGGACATATATTGCACATCGTAGCCGTTGCGGCCGTCTGAAAAATAGGTAACGGGCGCATAGCTGCTGGTGCTTTGGATATGCGGCAGATTGCCTTCCTGCACCATTTGTTCGGCAACCTGATATTGCACGGATTTGATGCCGTAAATGAAGTTGCGCATGGTGGATTTTTCAATCACCAGTTCCAGCGAAGGTTCGTTTTGGTCAAACTGGGTGTTGATTTGCACCGACAGGCCGTAAACCGTATCCAGTTCCCGTCCCAATTCGCGCATGGCGGGCAGGGCAGTGCGTTTGAGAAAAGCGAGGATATCGTGTTCTTGAGATTGGCTGAGCATTTTGCCCAAACGCTCTTTCCAGCGTGCGCCGCTCCAGAAAATGCTGGTCGGGGTAACATTGGTGGCGAAGTATTTTTTATCGGTTTCCAAGGCTTTCCACAAGCTGAATGCCATCACAATCATCAATACGGTAAACGGCAGGGCGGTAATCAGGGTCATGGTCTGCAACACGGCCAAGCCGCCGGAAGCAGTAAGGGCAATGGCGACCACCGACATCAACACGCCCCACATCACTGCTTGCCATTTCGGCGAGGCCATGCTTTTGTCTCGGGAAGCGATGTTGTTCAACACATAAATGCCGGAATCGGCGGAAGTGATGAAAAACAGGGAAATCACGATTAAGGCCACGATGCTGGTCAAGGTCGGCAGCGGCAGATAGCTTAAGAAGACAAACAGTAATTGTTCGGGGGCAGAAGTCAGCTGCGCCAATGCACCGTTGGCAATGTGGGTATCGAGCCAGATGGCGCTGTTGCCGAAGACGGTAAACCACAAGACGCAAAACAGGCTGGGTACGGCCAATACGCCGAAAATAAATTCACGCACGGTGCGGCCTCGGGAAATGCGGGCGATAAACAGGCCGACAAACGGCGCCCACGAACACCACCACGCCCAGTAGATAATCGTCCAAGCGTTGAACCAGCCGTTGTTGTCCGGTTCGTACACATAGGTTTTAAAGCTCAATTCGATTAAATTCGAGATGTACACGCCCAAATTGTTGCTGAACGCCGAGAGCAGGTGCAGGGTCGGGCCGCTCACCAATACGAATACCATCAGCAATGCCGCCAGCACCAGATTGGTTTCGCTCAGGATTTTCACGCCTTTGCCCACGCCGGAAATGGCAGACAATACCGCCAGCGTCATCACGGAAAAAATCACCACCACCTGCACGGTGAAATTATTTTCCGACAGCAAACCGATTTGGTGCAGCCCCGAACCGAGCTGCGCAGCGCCGAAACCCAAAGTAGTGATGATACCGAACAGCGTGGCGACCAGTGCCAAAATGTCCACCATATCGCCCCAGCGGCTGTTGATTTTGTCTTTCAGCAGCGGATAAAAACACGAACGCAGCGCCAACGGCAGCTTGTAGCGGAAAGCAAAATAGGCAAGCGCCAGCGAAATCACCGCATACACCGACCAAGCATGAATGCCCCAGTGGAAAAACGTATGCAGCATCGCCTGCTGCGCCTGTCCTTTGCTGATCGGATCGGCATAGTGCATTAAAGGTTCGGCAACACCGAAAAACATCAGACCCACGCCCATACCGGCGGCAAACAGCATGGCCAGCCACGACATAAACGAAAATTCCGGTTCTTCTTCATCAGTGCCGAGCTTGATACTCCCCAAATTACTGATGGCAAGCAGAATCAGGAAAAACAGAAACAGAGAAAAAGTCAGAATATAAAACCAGCTGAAATTCCTGAAAATCGCCTCTTTAGCAACATTCAGCAGGCTTTGAATCTGTTCCGGCGCAATCAGCGTAGCCGCCAACAACAGCATAACCAGAAACAGGGTAACTGTAATCACCACGGGATTAAACGATGATTTTCGCTGGATAAGTGAATTGAAACTCATAAGGTTCTCCAGTGTTTGATAGTGAACGACAGCCGAAACACATTTCATACGCAGAATGATGCAACAATATGAAAATAAAGTGTTTTGACCGTAAGCCTGAACAAGCATTATTCTTTGCCGCACGCAGCAGCATACTTCAGACTTAAAAGCAGAGCGGGCAATGTATGGCGGTCAGCGTCAAAAGCCCAAGATTGAAATATTGCCGAAGCATGTTATTTTCCCCTAGCAATCGCACGCTTGATTAGGAAAACAACTGTTTCAGCGATAAATGCGGAAACAACCCGCACGGCAGGCCGTCTGAAAATCATGCCGCTCAACGGCAGCCAAACAGCCCATGAAGTTTGAAGAAAAGTGAAACGCAGCCTGGCAAACCAAAGCGGTATCCACAAAAAAGTCTGATGCCGACAGAGCGGCATAAATTGAAAAAATAAATCAATTAAAATCAAACGATAGCGTATTGTAGCAAAAAAAGGGAGGTTTGTAAAATTGCTGATAAATCAAATAGATTTGGATTAAAGTAGGTTTGGAATATTTGAAATATATATAGTGGATTAACTGAATAATCCATACCATTTAATCCGGCACTTGTAGAGTGTGAGCCAAAGCACGCACCTGTTCTGTGCGTTTTATATCGAAGCCGTCTGAAAATCTGATTTTAGCTGTGTAGAAACTCGCTACGCTCGTTTTGGCGAAACCTGCGGTTTTCAGACGGCCTCGATGAGGAATTCATCGAACACGTGCATGCTTCGGCACACACGCTTGCGTGTTAAGGTTCGGCCATTTGCAGCGCTTGTTGGATATTGACGGCGACGATGCGGGATACGCCTTCTTCCTGCATGGTTACGCCGACCAGTTGTTCGGCCATTTCCATGGTCAGGCGGTTGTGGGAAATGTAGAGGAACTGGGTTTGTGCCGACATTTCTTTGACCAGATTGCAGAAACGCAGGGTATTGGCATCGTCCAGCGGTGCGTCCACTTCGTCGAGCAAACAGAAGGGGGCGGGGTTGAGGCTGAACAGGGCGAACACGAGGCTGATGGCGGTCAGGGCTTTTTCGCCGCCGGAGAGCAGGTGGATGGTGCTGTTGCGTTTGCCCGGCGGCCTTGCCATGATGGATACGCCGGCGGTGAGCAGGTCGTCGCCGATCATTTTCAGGCTGGCTTCGCCGCCGCCGAACAGGGTCGGGAAAAATTCTTGGACTTTGGCGTTGGCGGCATCAAAGGTTTCTTTGAAACAGGCTTTGGTTTTGCTGTCGATTTGGCCGATGGCTTCTTCCAACAGGGCAATGGCGGACTGCACGTCTTCGCTTTGGCTGCGGTAGTATCCGTCCCGCTCGCGGGCTTCTTCCAATTCCTGCAGGGCGGCGAGATTGACCGGTTCCAAGGCTTCGATTTGGCGGCTCAGGCTGCCGATGTTGCTGTTGAGCGTATTCAGACGGCCTGCGTTTTGCGCCAGCTCGGCGAGGTTGTCGAAATCGGCTTGGCGCTCGATCAGGTTTTGGTGGAAACGTTTGGCGTTGAGCAGGGCTTCCTGTTGTTGGAGCAGGGCGGTTTGGGTGGCGGCCTGAAGCTGGGGCAACTTGGCCTGCAATGCCTGTTGGCGGGCGTATTGTTCCCGCCCTTGCGCTTGAATGTCCGCCAGTTTGGTGTGTTGTTCGGCGTAACTGTCGTCCAGTGTCAGCGCCGATTCGGTGAGTTGTTCCAGTTGCAGGTGTTGTTCGTCGTCCTGCATTTCGCTTTCGTAGGCGAGGGCGAGTTCCTGCTGGCGTTCCTGCAAATCGGCTGCCTGTTGGTTGAGGCGGTCGGTTTGCTGCTGCAGGTTGAGTTTGTGCTGCTGAAGTTTGTGGACATCGACTTCTGCCAAACCGTAGCGGCGCTTGGTTTCCAGTAGGGCGAGTTGCGCCTGTTTCAGACGGCCTTGCTGGGTTTGGCGGCCGTGGGCGGCATTTTGCTGCTGGTGTTCCAATTCGGCGAGGGTGTCGTGCAGGGCGGCGATGTCGTCCTGCAGACTGTCGGCGCTGTGCTGCAACACGGCTTGTTCGTTTTCCAACTGCGCCAGTTCCTGCTGGATATGCTCTTGGCGAAGCTGGCCTTGATTGGTGCGTGCCAGCAGTTCGGCGGCACGCTGTTGGGCTTGGCGGTATTGCTGGCTGTGCTGTTTTTGCAGGCGGTTGAGTTCGGTATAGCGGTTTTCCGCCGCCGCCAAATCCTGCTGCGCCTGTTGATACGCCGCTTGTGCCTGTGCGACTTGGGGCGATAGTTGTTCCAGTTCGGCGCTTAATCCGTCCAAGCGGTTTTTCTGGGCGATGAGGTTGTCGGCGGCGGCTTCGGCGTAGAGCCAGACGCTGACTTTGTCGATGCGGTGGCCTTCGGGCGTGAGCCAGATTTGGCGGTCGCTCAAATCTTGGCGGTGCTGCAGGGCGTAATCGAGGTCGGGGGCGCACAATACGCCGTCGAGCCAGTGGTGCAAGGCCGTCTGAAAAGGGGCTTGTGCTTGAAGTTGGTTGAGCAGCGCCTGCGCCGGAAGCGATTTTTTGATGCCGCCGCTCAAGGTGTCGGCTATCCACACGGCTTGGGCGGCGGGAAGCGGCGAGGGCGGGGTGAAACGGCCGGCAACGCTGCGGCTGTGCAGACGTTCGTCCAGCATGACGCTCAGGGCGTGCTGCCATTCGGGGGTAACGTGGATATGCTGCCAAAGCTGCGGCGCTTCGGGTTCGCCGGCTGCCTGCCAAAAATCGGCGGCTTGGCGGTTTTGCGACAGGATTTGTGCCAGCGCCTGCTGTTGCGCCTGCAGGGTAATATGTTGCTGCTGCAGGGTTTGAAACTGCTCGGAGGCCGTCTGAAAACGGTTGCGCAATCCGGCGAGTTGTTCCTCGGCGGCGGCGGTTTCTTCTTCGTAATGCAGCTCTTGGCTGTGCAGCAGTTCAACGGTTTCACGGGCGGCGGCGGTTTCGCTGCTGTCGGGGAGGTTGAGCGCCTGATGCTCGGTTTTCAGACGGCCTATGCGGGCTTCTGCCTGACGGTATGCCTGTTCGGCATGGGCAAGCTGCTGCTGTTTGAGCGCCAGTTCACGGCGGAAACGGTTGATTTCGTCCTGCTGGTCGGTAAACGCAGCGTTGGCGGCGGCTTGGGCGGCTTCCAGTTCGGGCAACTGCGTTTCGTATTCGGCAACCTGCACCGCCCATTCGGCCAGTTCGGCCTGTTTGTCTTCTATCTGGATGTCGCTTTCTTCCAGTTGCGATTCGATGGTTTTTTGTTCTTGAACGATGCGTTGAAGCTGGCCTTGGGCGGTTTGGCGGTCCCGTTCGAGCCGCTGGCTCAAGTTGCGCCGGTGGCGGATTTGTTCTTCCAGACGGGCAATCTGCTCGCGCAAGATGCCTCGGCGGTTGTTTAATTCATGGAGCTGCTGCTGGCAATTTTGTTCGTCCGCCTGCAGGGTATGTACGGTTTCGCTCAGATTTTGCACGGCGGCGGCGGTTTCGTCCTGCTGTGCCTGCAATGCCTGATGGCGCTCTGTGGCTTTGTCGGCATCGGTCAGCGACTGCTGCCATTGGGCATAGTCGAGCAAATCCTGCTGTTGGTTGAGCTGTCGGGTCAGTTGTTGGTATTGTTCGGCGGTTTGAGCCTGTTTTTCCAGCTTTTCGACTTGGCGTGCCAACTCGTTTTGCAAGTCGCTCAGACGTTGCAGATGTTCCCGTGTGTCTTTCAGACGGCCTTCGGTTTCCCGCCGCCGCTCTTTGTATTTGGATACGCCGGCGGCTTCTTCGATGTAGGCGCGCAATTCTTCGGGGCGGGCTTCGATAATGCGGGAAATCATGCCCTGTTCGATAATCGCATAGCCTCTTGCGCCCACGCCCGTACCTAAAAACAGGTCGGTAATGTCCCGCCGCCGCACCACTTGGTTGTTGATGAAATAGGTCGATTCGCCTTGGCGGGTGAGCTGGCGCTTGATGCTGACTTCGGCATACTGCCCCCAAGCGCCCTGCAGGCTGTGGTCGCTGTTGTCGAACACCAGTTCCACCGAAGCCCTCGGCGCAGGACGGCGGGTGGCGGCACCGTTGAAAATTACGTCCTGCATACTTTCGCCCCGAAGCTGCTTGGCGGAAGCCTCGCCCAACACCCAGCGCACGGCATCGATGACATTCGATTTGCCACAGCCGTTCGGCCCGATAACGGCAACCAACTGCCCGGGAACGTGAATGGTGGTCGGGTCGGTAAAAGATTTGAAACCGGAAAGTTTGATATGGGTCAGTCGCATGGGCGTGGCTTGGGGAAATCGTCAGAAGGGCTGTATTTTAACCGAAGGACGGGGATTTGGGATATAGCAATGCCGTCTGAAAATTGAATTTTCAGACGGCATCGGTTTTCAGTTTAAACGGCAATCAGTGAAACCATTTTTGCAAAGCCGGAATGCGGGCGACAATCAGCGTATCGAGCAGCCAGAAAAACAGAATCACCATAATCGCCGCCGGAAATGCCGCCGCCAGCACCAGCAGCGGCAAGGCCATGCCCCACCAAAACGGCAAATCGTTTTTGTCTGCAGGCGCAGCCAAGCCGGCACCTTGCGGACGGCGTTTCCACCACATCACCAAGCCGCTGATGCACACCGCAATCACGCTCAGGCAAAACACGACATTAAACGCAATACTCCACCAGCCCAGCGTTCCCATGTGCAGCGCAATGCTGACCGCCATAAATTTGCCGAACCAGTTGTAATCGTCGTAACGGATGTCGGCAAGGATTTTGCCGCTGTATTGGTCGATATGCACCGTGCGGTCGATAAACGGGCTGTTGGCATCGTAGCTCATCGAGTCTTGCGTCAGCGTCCACACGCCGGTTTCGCCTTTGGGAAGATTCAGCTGATAGCGGCCTTTGAAACCGATTTCGCGGGCATAGCGGTCGAGTGTTTCCAAAGTCAGCGGCTGGTCGGCGGCAACGCCGTTTTCCCCCAGTGTACTGCCCGACTGCGGCATCGGTGTCAATTCCAACACCCAAGGCACTTCCTTGGTTTTACCGTCGTTCAATAACCGGCCGTGGGTAACGACATCTGATTCAGGGTTCGGTGCAATGCCCCATTTGCCTGCCGGAAACTGACTCCACGCCTGTACCGCCTTACCGCCCCAAATACCCGCCCATGCCAAGCCGGACAGGCAAAACAGCAGTAAAATCAAACTAATCCAACCGCCGATTGCACCATGCAGACTGCGCCACGCATTGCGGCCGCTGCCGATTTCCGGCAACAGCATCTTTTTCAGACTGCCGCTTTTGCGCCACCACAGATAAATCCCGCTCACCATCAGCAGAATCGTCAGCGAAGCCGCCGCCTCAATCAGAAAATCGCCGAATGTGCCAAGCAGCATATCGCCGTGAATATCGTCCATCAAATGATAAGCATTCTGATTGCGGGGATTGACCGCCACCGCTTGCGCCGTATAAGGATCGACCGACACCATAAACGCTTTGTCGCCGTTATTGACACGGAACACCGCCACCATATCCTCACTGCGGGGCGCAATATACTGCGCCACCGAAGCCGTATCCGACTTCAAGGCACTGCGTGCCGCTTCCGCCTGCAGCGACAAAGGCTGCACCACTGCCTGCGGCGTAACATGAGTGCGCTCGTTGTCCCGCCCGATGGTATTGGCAAACAAAATCATCGCCAGCCCCGTAGCGGCAAGCAGAATCAGAAACGGTGCGCTGAACAGACCGGCATAAAAATGCCAACGCCAAACCGCAAGATAACGGCGGTTTGCAGAACGCTGGGCGTGATTGGTGGATTGGTGTGCCATAATCGGGCCTTTTGTGGGAATAAATGTGAAGAAAATGCGTATTATATTGCTCAAAATAGTGAATTTACTTTAAAAGTATGACGGCGTTGGCTTGCCGCCTTGTCCTACTTTTAGTAAATTCACTATAGTTATAAAGAACTATTTTAACCTGATTTAACCGGAAAGCGGGAATGATACACCATAATGAGTCGGAAAGGCCGTCTGAAAATTGGATGAATTCACTATATATCCCAAAGAAAACTGAAATTAAGTGTGTAAGATTTGTGGATAACGTGCTTATCTGATTATTTTTTCTGAAATTATTCGCAAAAAACAATCCCTGCTTAAAATTTAGGCAGGGATTGTTTTTTGCGGCATTCAAATTTTATCTGAACCAGTAACGTATGCGTTCCAAGCCGCCGAAGTTGATGCAGGCGTCGGCATGGGATTGGGTTTTGGGTTTTGCACGGTAGGCGATGCCGAAGCCTGCGGCTTCAATCATCGGGATGTCGTTGGCACCGTCGCCCATTGCCAGAGTGCGTTCCATTGGAATGCCGAGTTGTTCGGCGTGTTGCCGCAGCAGTCGGGCTTTGGCTTGGGCATCGATAATGCCGCCGAGCAGGTTGCCGGTCAGTTTGCCGTTTTGGATGTCCAAAATATTGGCGTATTGGTAGGCGAAGCCCAGTTGTTGTTGCAGGCGTTCGGTAAAGAAGGTGAAGCCGCCGGAGACGAGCATAAAGGGGACGTTGTGGGCGTGGCATTCGGCGAGCAGAAATTCTGCGCCGGGAGAGAGTTGTAATACTTGGTCGTAAACTTGTTGTAAAACGTTTTCGTTCAAACCGGCGAGCAGGGCGACACGTTGGCGCAGGGATTGTTCGAAATCCAATTCGCCCCGCATGGAGCGTTCGGTAATTTCGGCAACTTGGTTTTTGAGGCCGACACCGGCGGCGATTTCGTCCACGCATTCGATGGTAATCAGGGTGGAATCCATATCGCTGACAATCAGGCCTAAATCGGCGAAAGCGAGATCGGGTAAAACGGCGAAGTCGATTTGTTGCTGCGCCAGCTGGTCGGCGACTGATTGCGGCAGGGTAAAATCGGTGGCAACGGGGAAACGCAGACTGTGGCGGCATTCGGTCGGTTTGCCCAGTGGCAGTTGGTCGAGTATGCTCAAATCACATTGTTTGAGGTCGGTATGCTGAAGGATTAAGGCGTGGGGCATGGTGTGTTTTTTGGGTAAACAATGATTGGAGGCCGTCTGAAAACTCGCTTTGCTCGTTTTGGCGAAACCTACGGTTTTAGCTTCGGAGAAACTCGCTTTGCTAGTTTTGGCGAAACCTACGGTTTTAGCTTCGCAGAAACTCGCTTTGCTCGTTTTCAGACGGTATGATTTTCGGCTGTTCAGTCTTTCAAACGGAATTCTGCGGCTCGGGCGTGGGCGGTGAGCATTTCGCCGTGTGCCAGTATGCTGGCGGTTTTGCCGAGTTTTTGTGCGCCGTCTTCGGAAACCTGAATCAGGCTGGTGCGTTTTTGGAAATCGTATGTGCCGAGCGGGGACGAGAAGCGGGCGGTGCGGCTGGTCGGCAGAACGTGGTTCGGGCCGGCGCAGTAGTCGCCGAGGCTCTCGCTGGTGTATTTGCCCATGAAGATTGCGCCGGCGTGGCGGATTTTTTCCGCCCACTGCTGCGGATGTTCAACAGAAAGCTCCAAGTGTTCCGGTGCGATGTAGTTGGCGATTTCGCAGGCACGGTCGAGGTTTTCCGCCAGAATGAATGCGCCTCGGTTGCCCAGCGAGGCTTCGATGATGGCTCGGCGGGGCATGGCTTCGATGAGGGTGTCCATCGCTGCTTTGACTTCGTCCAGATAGTTTTGCGAGGTGGCAATCAGAATGGCTTGGGCGATTTCGTCGTGTTCGGCTTGGCTGAACAAATCCATGGCCACCCATTCGGCGGGCGTGGTGCCGTCGGCAATCACCAGAATTTCAGACGGCCCTGCGACCATGTCGATGCCGACTACGCCGAATACCCGGCGTTTGGCGGCGGCGACAAAGGCGTTGCCGGGGCCGGTGATTTTGTCCACTTGGGGAATGCTCTGTGTGCCGTAGGCAAGGGCGGCAACGGCTTGTGCGCCGCCGACGGTGAATACTTTGGTTACGCCGGCAACATAGGCGGCGGCCAATACGATATCGTTGCGTTCGCCTTTCGGGGTTGGTACAACCATGATGATTTCGCCGACACCGGCAACGTGGGCGGGCATAGCGTTCATGATGACGCTGCTCGGATAAGCGGCTTTGCCGCCGGGAACGTAAATGCCGACCCGGTCGAGCGGGGTGATTTTTTGCCCCAGCAGCGTGCCGTCTTCGTCTAGATAGTGCCACGATTCCATTTTTTGGCGGCGGTGGTAGCTTTCTACACGGCGGGCGGCGGTTTGCAGGGCGGTTTGTACGTTTTCGGGCAGGCGCTCGAAGGCGTTTTTCAAGTCGTCTTGAGACAGGGTTAAGTCGGCGAGGGTGCGTGCGCAAGTGCCGTCAAAACGGTTGGTGTATTCGATGACTGCTGCGTCGCCCCGTTGTTGAACGTCGGCGCAGATGTCGGCAACGATTTGATCGATTTTCGGGTCTTGGGCGGTTTCAAAAGCCAGTAGGGCTTCCAATTCGGCTTGGAAATTTTCGGATTGGGCGTTGAGCAGTTTCATGGCAGGATTCCTTGTAGGTGTGTTGTTTCGTTATTGTGAATGAAAAACAAGTATTGTGAATTCATTTAAAAGTCTGACAGCATTGGCTCGCCTTGTTTTACTTTCAAATTAAACCCACTATATTTTATCAGCCCGCCGCTTGGCATGGTGCTTGGTTTTCGTTCATCATCATTTTCGGTAAAACGTGTTTTTCAGACGGCTTTGCAGTTGGCTGCATCATATTGATGTTGATGCCGTCTGAAAACGGGCTTCAATCCCGGCATACAGCGCCAGAAAACGCCTGAATAATCGGTTCGATTAAGGCGTATTTGGTTTTGAGGGCGGCTTTATTGACCACCAGTCGGCTGGAAATATCGACAATGTGTTCCACCGCTTCCAAATGGTTGGCTTTGAGGGTGTTGCCGGTTGAAACCAAATCGACAATGGCATCCGACAGGCCGACCAGCGGGGCGAGTTCCATCGAGCCGTAGAGTTTGATGATATCGACGTGTACGCCTTTGGCGGCGAAATGTTCGGCGGCGATATTCGGATATTTGGTGGCAATGCGCAGGCGGCTTCCGGGTTGGGCGGCTGCGGCGTAGTCGTAACCTTTGCGCACGGCAACCATCATGGCGCAGCGGGCGATATTCAAATCCAGCGGCTGATGCAGCCCGTCGCCGCCGTGTTCGATCAACACGTCTTTGCCGGCGATGCCGAAGTCGGCCGCACCGTATTGCACATAAGTCGGCACATCGCTGGCACGCACAATTACCAAACGGATATTGTCGTGATTGGTGCCGATAATCAGTTTGCGGGACTGTTCGGGTGCTTCGGCCGGAACAATGCCGGCGGCGGCAAGCAGCGGCAGGGTTTCTTCAAAAATGCGGCCTTTGGACAGGGCGATGGTTAAAGTATTGTCGGACATGGTTTCTCCGGTTTTCTTCTTTATCTTATTAATATTAAAGTGATGCCGTCTGAAAAAGGCAAAACACATTTTTCAGACGGCATGGGCGGTTACAGCAGGGTTTTAATGTCGGCGGCAATGGCATCGGGTTCTGCGCCATACGGCAGGAAAATCGCCGCTTCGCCGTTTTTATCGATCAGATAAGCGCCGGAAGAGTGATCGACCAAATAATTGTCGCTTTCTTGGGCATTGACTTTGGCGGACACCACCCGATACTGCTGTTTAATCACCGGCAGGCTTTGGCCTTCGGTGGCGGTAATGCCGATGAAGTCGGGGTTAAACTGTTTGGCGTATTTGCCGACCAATTCCGGCGTATCGCGTTCGGGATCGACGCTGGCAAACACCACTTTGACATCTTTCGCCTGTTCGCCCAACTGTTTCAGCGCATCGCTGTAGGTTAACAGCTCGGTCGGGCAGACATCGGGGCAGTGGGTGTAGCCGAACGAGAGCAAGACCACATTGCCTTTCAAATCGCTGAGGCGGAACGGTTTGCCTTCGCCGTCGGTCATGGTAAAGTCGCCGCCGATGTCTTCTTTGCGGATGTCGCTGCCTTTGATGGTGCTTTTGGTGGCGGGTGCTGCTTCGGAAGCAGGAGTGGTGGCCGGTTCGGCAGAATTTTGAGACGGCTGGCAGGCAGCGAGCAGCAGCGCCAAAGCGGCGGTTAAGACGGCAGGTACGGTGTTTTTGTTCATGGTTGCGTTCCGTATGAAAAGTGGGAAATCAATTTAGCCAAACGAATGCTGTATCTTATCGTGTTTTCCGGATTTAATGTAGGGGAAAAGCGGAGTTTTGCGGAAGAAAAACCATACTGTTTTCAGACGGCCTGTTGCGAAGAGAATTTATTTTATTAAAAATCAGCAAATTGAATTAAATATTGAAAAAAATCCCGCCAAACCGGTTTACAAAAATTTCAAAGCAGATATAATGGCGACTTCTTCACCTGCCCAGGTGGCGAAATTGGTAGACGCAGGGGACTCAAAATCCCCCGCCGCAAGGTGTGTCGGTTCGAGTCCGACCCTGGGCACCAAATTGATGAAAAGCAGCTTTCAAAGCTGCTTTTTTTACGTCTGTAATCTGCTGCAAAATTTTGCGGCGGCATTCTTCATAAATTCCAAATACCGGTTTTAGTTTCGCAGAAATCCGCTTCGCTCATTTTAGCGAAACCTTCGGTTTTAGCTGCGCAGAAATTCGCTTCGCTCATTTTCAGACGGCCTCAAACGGTTTGCGATATTCCGTTCTCTATTCAGTTTGAAATTAAACAAATGTTTCTTTGAATAAAATCAAACATTAATCACAATTTATGGAAAATAAGGTTAAAAATAGGAAAGATTGGGTCTTGCCTGCAGTGTCAGATTCGGTTATTGTTTACACTTCTTAATCTCGATTAAACAATGTGCCTTAGGCCAACTGTTGAATTTTCTGATTGCTGTTGTGTTCCTCCAATGCGCGTACCCTAAACCGCTGCTTGGCGGACTTGCATTAAAGATGCTGTGACGGGGCGGACGATTCCACTTGGTTTAACGCCGTATAAAAAGAGGTCGTTATGCAATTATCAGGTGCACAAATCATAGTGCAAAGTCTCAAAGCGGAAGGCGTGGAATACGTTTTCGGCTATCCCGGCGGTGCGGTTCTCGAAATCTACGATGCCATTTACCAACTCAATAAATTCAAACATATTCTGACCCGACACGAGCAGGCGGCAGTCCATGCGGCCGATGCGTATGCCCGCACCAGCGGCAAAGTCGGCGTGGCGCTGGTTACTTCCGGCCCCGGTGCAACCAATGCGGTAACCGGCATTGCCACTGCGTATTCAGATTCGATTCCGATGGTGGTGATTACCGGACAGGTCGGCACGCCGTCTATCGGTACAGACGCTTTCCAAGAAGTCGATACGGTCGGCATTACCCGTCCGTGCGTCAAACACAATTTCTTGGTAACCGACATCAACGAGTTGGCACCGACCATTAAAAAAGCCTTCCAAATCGCCGCCAGCGGCCGGCCGGGTCCGGTTGTGGTCGATGTGCCGAAAGACGTTACGCAGGCGATGGCGAAATTCAGCTATCCGCAGGAAGACATCTTTATCCGATCCTACCAGCCGGTGGTGCAGGGGCATACCGGTCAGATTAAAAAAGCCGTACAGATGTTTGCTTCGGCAAAACGCCCGATTGTTTATTTCGGCGGCGGCATTATCTTGGGCAACGCCAGCCAAGAGCTGATGGATTTTGTCCGCCTGACCGGCGCACCGTGTACCGGCACGCTGATGGGTTTGGGCGGCTTCCCGTCTGACGACCGTCAGTATTTGGGTATGCTCGGTATGCACGGCACTTATGAAGCCAATCTCGCCATGCAGGAAGCCGATGTGGTATTGGCAGTGGGCGCACGTTTTGACGACCGTGTGGTGTCCGTACCGTCCAAATTCCTTGAAAAACCGAAGAAAATCATTCATATCGACGTTGATCCTTCCAGCATTGCCAAACGGGTACGTGTCGATGTGCCGATTGTCGGCGATGTGAAGAATGTATTGGCAGAAATGATCGGTTTCTGCGGCAAACAAAACGCCGTACCCAACCGGGATCATTTGGATAAATGGTGGAAAACCATCGAAAACTGGCGCAGCCGCAACTGCTTGTGGTTTGACGACAGCAGCGAAACCATCAAGCCGCAGTATGTGGTGAAAAAACTGGCGGAAATTACCAACAATTCGGCGATTATCACTTCCGATGTCGGCCAACACCAAATGTTTGCCGCCCAATATTACCCGTTTACCCGTCCCCGCCAATGGCTCAATTCGGGCGGTTTGGGTACAATGGGTGTGGGTTTGCCGTATGCGATGGGTGCGAAATTGGCAGCGCCTGAGCAAGACGTATTCTGTATTACCGGCGAAGGCTCGATTCAGATGAACATCCAAGAGCTTTCCACCTGTTTCCAATACAAAATCCCGATTACCGTGGTTACGCTGAACAACGGCTATCTGGGCATGGTGCGCCAATGGCAGGAACTGTATTACAGCAACCGTGAATCCGAAACCTATTTCGATTCGCTTCCCGATTTTGTCAAACTGGCAGAGGCCTATGGCCATGTTGGTATGCGTATCGAAAAAACGTCCGAAGTAGAAGCAGCGCTGCGTGCAGCATTGCAGCACAACCGTGAAGGCCGTCTGGTATTCATGGATTTCATTACCGATAAAAAACAAAACGTGTTCCCGATGGTCGGCAACGGCAAAGGCTTGGACGAAATGGTCTTGCCGGTGCATATGCGCGAAACCAAAGCCGACAGCGATGTCAATGATGTTACCGATCGGAATTACGACACAAGGAGCGTGCCATGAGAAGGATTTTATCGGTTCTGATTGAAAACAAATCAGGCGCAATGAGCCGTGTGGTGGGTCTGTTTTCCGCACGGGACTACAATATCGACTCGCTGTCGGTGGCGGTAACGGAAGACAAAACCCTGTCCCGCATGACCATCGTAACCCACGGCGACGAAACCGTTATCGAGCAGATTACCAAGCAGCTCAACAAGCTGATTGAAGTGATTAAAGTGGTGGATTTGAACGAAAGCCGTTTTGTCGAGCGTGAACTGATGCTGGTCAAGCTGCGTGCCGCAGGCAAAGACCGTGACGAATTTCTGCGTTTGGCGGAAATCTACCGCGGGCGTGTCGTTGACGTAACCGACCGCACCTACACCATCGAAATTACCGGCGCAACCGACAAACTCGATTCGTTTTTGGAGACCGTCGGCCAAGCCCAAATTTTGGAAACCGTCCGCACCGGTGCAGCCGGTATCGGCCGGGGCGAGCGGATTCTGAAAATTTAACAACAGCATTTTCAGACGGCCTGTTTAACCTGAAAGGCCGTCTGAAAACAGAGCCGCAACACATTTTCCATTGCGTGAAAACCAATGTTCCGGCTTTGAACAAATAGTTATCGACACCCAAAACCCCAAAATAAAAGGAAACAACATGCAAGTTTATTACGATAAAGACGCCGATTTGTCTTTGATTAAAGGTAAAACCGTTGCCATCATCGGTTACGGTTCCCAAGGCCACGCCCACGCCGCCAACCTGAAAGATTCAGGCGTAAACGTGGTAATCGGTCTGCGCCAAGGCAGCTCTTGGAAAAAAGCCGAAGCCGCCGGTCACGACGTACGCACCGTTGCCGAAGCCACCAAAGCAGCCGACGTCATCATGATTCTGTTGCCGGACGAAAACCAACCGGTTGTGTACAAAAACGAAATCGAACCAAACCTGAAAGAAGGTGCGGTATTGGCATTCGCCCACGGCTTCAACGTACACTACAACCAAATCGTGCCTCCGTCTAACGTGGACGTGATTATGGTTGCGCCAAAAGGCCCGGGCCACACCGTACGCAGCGAATTCCTGAAAGGCGGCGGCGTACCGTCTCTGATCGCCGTATATCAAGACCAATCCGGCAAAGCTCGAGACATCGCCCTGTCTTATGCAGCAGCCAACGGCGGCACCAAAGGCGGCGTGATCGAAACCAACTTCCGCGAAGAAACCGAAACCGACCTGTTCGGCGAACAAGCCGTATTGTGCGGTGGCGCAGTAGAGCTGGTGAAATGCGGTTTTGAAACCTTGGTTGAAGCCGGTTACGCCCCTGAAATGGCTTACTTTGAATGTCTGCACGAGCTGAAACTGATTGTGGACTTGATGTACGAAGGCGGTATTGCCAACATGAACTACTCAATTTCCAACAATGCGGAATACGGCGAATACGTTACCGGCCCTGAAGTGGTAACCGCCGCAACCAAAGAAGCAATGAAAAAAGCCCTGTACCGCATTCAATCAGGCGAATATGCGAAAATGTTCATCCAAGAAGGCGCAACCAACTACGCCTCAATGACCGCCCGCCGCCGCCTGAACGCCGATCACCAAATCGAAAAAGTCGGCGCACAACTGCGCAGCATGATGCCTTGGATTGCCAAAAACAAACTGGTTGATTTGGACAAAAACTAATTTGTTTTGAATATCCGACAAAAGCCTGTTCGATGATTCGGACAGGCTTTTTTGATTTCCAGACGGCTTTTGTTAGGGAAGGGTGGCTTGCTTGCTTGCGGTGTTATATTTTATAGTGAATCAACCGAATTTCCAGCACACTCCCAATCCAACACGCCCGTCATTCTGACGAAAGTCGGAATCCATTTCAGCGGCTTAGGTAACTGTTTTTCTTTACGGTTTCTGAATCTGATAGATGGATTCAGACTTTCGTCGGAATGACGAGAGTATTTGAAAATTGTATGGATTATTAAGTGAATCCACTATATATACTCAAACAGGCCGTCTGAAAACCCGATTTTCAGACGGCCTGTTTTTAGACATTTAATTCTTTCTAAATGAATCTTTAAGTAGCAATAGATGCTTTCTTTGAGTGTTGTAGAGTATAAATTCGGCAATAAACAATTATTATTCCTGTTTGTGATAATTCTTCTAGTTATAAAGGATTAGTTAAGAATTTTAAACGGGCTATAAGCATTGTAAATTTGATTTATATCAAATAATGCTGTTAAAATGGTTCATATAATATCAATATTATTGAGTATCGGGGCGGAGGAGAGCCATCATGCCCGTTGGTGAAAACAGAATCGGCGTATCTGTGCTGAAAACGTGGATACTGACTTTATGCACGGCCGTTGTTTTGGCGCTGGTCAGTGCGCAGGCGTTTGCCGAGCGTTTGCCGGAATTTTTAAATAAAGTGCCGCCGGCTGAGATTTTTCCGGGTGCAGACCGCTATGGTACGCCGGAGGGCAAACCTATGGCGGCTCGGGTATATCAGGGCGACAAGCAGGTGGGCTTGGTGTTTATTACCACCGATGTGGTGAATACCCGAGGCTATTCGAGCAAGCCGATTGATACCATGGTGGCGCTGGCGAACGACGGTACGATTGCCGGTGCGAAGCTGGTGGCGCACAACGAACCGATTATGCTGATCGGTATTCCTCAGTCCCGTGTCGATAAGTTTATCGACAACTATGTCGGACTGAATTTCCTGAAAGACCCGCCGAAACCGGGCGTTGCGCCTGCTGATATTATCAGTGGGGCAACGGTTACGCTGATGGTGATTAACGACAGTATGCAGCGTGCGGTAAAAGCGGTTGCCCATCAATACGGTTTGGGTACAGCGGCAGCAACACAGGCAGGGCAGGGCGATACGGCGGCTTCTGCGGCAGCGGCGGCAGAGCCGGAAGTCAAAACCCGACCCCGCCGTATGGTAAATCCGGACAAGCAGGACGTGCAATCTTGGCAGGCGCTGCTGGATCAGAAAGCCGTGGTCAAAATGCACATGACGGTGGACGAGGTTAACCGTCTGTTTGAGCAAAACGGCAAAGCCGGTTCCGCCGACCACCCCGAGCAGGGCGAGGGCAGCGATACTTTTATCGATCTTTATGTGGCCTTGGTCAGCCAGCCCTCAATCGGTAAAACCTTGCTGGGCGAACAGGGTTGGGATAATCTGCAACGCCGTCTGAAACCGGGCCAACAGGCCGTGTTGGTTGCCGGTGAAGGCCATTATTCTTGGAAAGGTTCGGGCTATGTGCGCGGCGGGATTTTCGACCGTATCGAGATGATTCAGGGCGAAACCAGCTTCCGCTTTACCGATGCGCAACACGAACGTGTGGTGGCATTGGCGGCACAAGGTGCGCCGGCATTTAAAGAAGTATCGTGGTTTACCATTCCCGAAGATGTGGCGTTTGACGCAGCCGAACCGTGGCGCTTGCAACTGATGATTCAGCGGGTGTTGAGCGTCAATGATAAGGCCTTTGTTACCGCCGATGTGGCTTACGAATTGCCCGAAGGCTATTATGCGGACGACCCGAAAGCCGAGCCGGTGGCGGTAAGTGCGCCGGTGGAAGCGGCAGCGCTGCAGGTTGAAGCCGCCGGACAAACCGCCGGTATCGCCGATGCGGCGAGCGAAGACGGTGCGGCCAATCAGCTTTGGAAAGAAATCTGGAAAGCCAAACAGGGGCAGATTATCGTGGTCGGCATTGCTTTGGCCATCTTGCTGACCGTGTTCCTGTTCCAAGATGTATTGACCCGTTATGAAAAATGGTACGACCGTTTCCGTCTGTGTTTCCTGACATTTACCCTGTTCTATATCGGCTGGTATGCGCAGGCGCAGCTTTCGGTGGTGAATACGCTGACCTTGTTCTCGGCGATTTTGACCGATTTCCGCTGGGACTTTTTCCTGATGGATCCGCTGGTGTTTATCCTGTGGCTGTTTACGGCAGCAACCATGCTGCTGTGGAACCGAGGCACATTCTGCGGCTGGCTGTGTCCGTTCGGCTCTCTGCAGGAACTCACCAACCGCATTGCCAAAAAACTGGGCGTGAAACAAATCAGCGTGCCGCATTTGCTGCATACCCGCCTGATTTCGGTAAAATATGTGATTTTCTTCGGTCTGTTGGCCATATCGCTCTACGATTTGGGCTTGGCGGAACATTTTGCCGAAGTCGAACCGTTTAAAACCGCAATCATTCTGAAATTTATGCGGGAATGGTGGTTTGTCTTGTTTGCAGCGGCATTGCTGCTGGCGGGGCTGTTTATCGAACGCTTCTTCTGTCGTTATCTTTGCCCGTTGGGTGCAGCGATTGCCATTCCGGCACGCCTGAGGATTTTCGACTGGCTGCGCCGCTATAAAATGTGCGGCAATCCGTGCCAAATCTGTACCCACGAATGTCCGGTGCAGGCGATTGCGCCGGAAGGCGACATCCACCCCAACGAATGTATCCAGTGTCTGCACTGTCAGGTGATGTACCACCACGATCAGCGTTGCCCGCAAGTGGTTGCCACCAATAAGAAAAAACAGCGGCAGGCTGCGGCGAAAAACCAGCCGCAGGAAACGGCAGAACCTCAGGAACAAGTTGTTCATTTTGTGAAACAGAAACAGATTCCGCTGGAAAAACAGCAGGAAGTTTGATGCGCAGTGCAGTGTAAAACAGATTATTAAATTTGCGTTTGCTTTGCAGTAAGCGTTTTCCCGGGGAGGCCGTCTGAAAAAAGGCCCAAACCCCATTTCATCTAAGGAGAGTTGTTATGTCAGATATTAAATCAGAACAACACGGTTTAAGCCGCCGTTCGTTTTTAGGTACGGCCGCCGCTTCGGGTGCCGGTATTGCAGGCGCAGGTATTTTGGGCTTGGCCGGCTGTTCGCCGAAAGAAGAAGGTCAGGCCGCAGCTTCTGCAGCCAAAGCCGACAGCCCTGCTTCTGCGGCAGCGCATGATGCTTCAGTGGTTGGTCCGGGAGAATTGGATCAATACTACGGCTTCCTGTCGGGCGGTCAGTCAGGCGAAGTCCGTCTGATCGGTTTGCCGTCTATGCGCGAGCTGATGCGTATTCCGGTATTCAATATGGACAGCGCCACCGGTTGGGGCCGCACCAATGAAAGCCTGAAAATCATCAACGCCCACAATACGGCTGAAACCAATGCGTTTCTGAAGGCTTCCGGTCTGCGCTGTATGCCTAACGGCGACCTACACCACCCGCACCTGTCGTTTACCGACGGCACTTACGACGGCCGCTACGCTTATGCCAACGATAAAGCAAACAACCGTGTTTGCCGTATCAACCTGAGCATTATGAAAACCGACCGCATTATCGAAATTCCGAATGCGTCCGGTATCCACGGTCTGCGTTTGCAGCGTTACCCGAAAACCGGCTATGTATTTGCCAACGGCGAACACATCAAACCGGTAAGCGGTGTCGGCTCACTGGCAGACGAGAAAACATGGAATGCGGTTTATACTGCGATTGACGGCGAAACCATGGAAATCGCATGGCAGGTATTGGTGGACGGTAACTTGGACAACGGCGATGCCGACTACCAAGGTAAATACTCGTTTGCTACCTGCTACAACTCAGAACGTGCGCTGACCGTACAAGGCATGACCGCCAACGAGCAAGACTGGTGCGTGGTGTTTGACTTGGCAGCGATTGAAGCCGGTATCAAAGCAGGCGACTTTAAAGAAGTGAACGGCGTGAAAATGTTGGACGGCCGTGCCGAAGCCAACTCCAAATACACCCGCTACATTCCTGTACCAAACTCGCCACACGGCTGTAACGCTTCTCCAGACGGCAAATACATCATGCTCAACGGTAAACTGTCTCCAACCGTTACCGTGGTTGATGTCAGCAAACTGGACGACCTGTTCGCCGGTAAAATCAAAGAACGCGATGTTGTAGTAGCCGAGCCGCAACTGGGTCTGGGTCCGTTACACACCGCATTTGACGGCCGAGGCAATGCCTACACCACGCTGTTTATCGACAGCCAAATGGTGAAATGGAACATCGAAGATGCCATCAAAGCCTACAAAGGCGAAAAAGTTGATCCGATCCGCCAAAAACTGGACGTTCATTACCAACCGGGCCACAACCACAGTACCATGGGTGAAACCAAAGAAGCCGACGGTAAATATCTGGTATCGCTGAATAAATTCTCTAAAGACCGCTTCCTGAATGCCGGTCCGCTGAAACCTGAATGCGACCAACTGATCGATATTTCCGGTGACGAAATGGTCTTGGTACACGACAATCCGACTTTTGCCGAACCGCACGACTTGTGCTTGGTTGCCGCTTCTAAAGTGAACCCAAGTAAAACTTGGGACCGCCAACGTGATGCTTGGTGGTGGCAAGATGCTGAAGAACAGGCGAAAAAAGACGGTGTGGATTTGACCAAAGCCGCCAAAGTGGTACGGGAAGGCAACAAAGTGCGTGTGTACATGACCGCCGTTGCACCTGCATTCAGCGTACCTCAGTTTGAAGTGAACCAAGGCGACGAAGTAACCGTTTACGTAACCAACGTGGAAACCATCGAAGACTTGACTCACGGCTTCACGCTGGAAGGGCACGGCATTGCAATGGAAATCGGCCCGCAACAAACTTCTTCGGTAACCTTCATTGCCGCACGTCCGGGCGTACATTGGTACTATTGCCAATGGTTCTGTCATGCGCTGCACATGGAAATGGCCGGACAAATGATTGTCAAACCTAAATAACAAACGATTGATATTGACGGTTTGAACTCAGGCCGTCTGAAAACGGCAGTGCGGTTTCGGTTTTGCCGAGCGCCGCAAGGCTTCATTTTCAGACGGCCTTTTTCCCAAGCAGCCGGAGCAAAAATATGTGTTGGAACAGATATTTTTGCTGCGATTGTTTTGTAATAATTGATATAGCGGATTTAATTAATTTTCGATACAAGGCAGCAAGCCGCAGACAGTACAAGTAGTACGGCAAGGCGCAGCAACGCCGTAGCGAAAGTTAAGTTAATCCGCTATAGATTAAATAATACAGCGAATACTGATAAAATACGCCAACTTAAATAAAGGGCGTATTATTTGGCTGATTCAGAAACCTGTTCCCCGTTCCGCAGGCGGGAAAGGGTTTGGGGAAGAGCGGTATGCCGCCTTATCGTGTTTGATATTATTGACAAACCCCCCGTATCAACAGCAATATTTGCCAACCGCCGTATCCACACACCGAGAAACCATGTCCGTATTCCATTCTGTCCAATCCTGCTGCACAGCTTTGCTGCTGGCAGCGTATGCCTGTTTTCAGACGGCCTCTGCAGCCGTAATCGATGTTTCGCCCAAAGACGATTTGGCCGAAATCGTCAAAAGTGCGGCTGCGGGCGATGTATTGCGCTTGGCATCGGGAAAATATGCCGCCAAACTTTATCTTGATAAAACATTGACTTTGGAAGGGCCGGCCGACGGTTCGGCGGTGATTGAAGGCGACGGCAGCGGCCGCACGATTGATGTCCGTGCGCCGAATGTGGTGTTACGGCAGCTGACGATTACCCGTTCGGGCATGAATCTGGCGGCGATGGATGCCGGTGTGTATTTGGAAGAAACGGCAGTCGGCGCAGTCGTAGAAAACAACCGCATTTTAGAAAACTCAGTCGGCGTGTTTATCCACGGCGCTAAAGATGCTTTGGTGCGCAACAACCGCATTGTCGGCGACAGCCGCCTGCGGGTCAATGAACGGGGCAATGGTGTAACCGTGTGGAATGCGCCGGGTGCAAAAGTTATCGGCAACGATATTTCCAAAGGGCGGGACGGCATTTTTTCCAATACTAGCACTTTTAATATCTATCGGGGCAACCGCTTCAGCGACTTGCGTTTTGCCGTGCATTATATGTACACCAACGACAGCGAAGTGTCGGACAATATTTCTATCGGCAACAATATCGGCTATGCGCTGATGTTTTCCGAACGCCTCAAAGTATCCGGCAACATCGCCGTAAACAGCCGCGATCAGGGCATTATGCTCAATTACGTCAATCAGTCGGAAATTGCCGACAACATCATCTATAAAGCCGACAAATGCGTGTTTTTCTACAATGCCAACTATAATCAGATTCACGGCAATTATTTCGAACGCTGCGCCATCGGCATTCACTTTACCGCCGCCATCGAAGGCACGGTGTTGCAGGACAATTCCTTTGTAAACAACGAAAGTCAGGTCAAATACGTCAGCACCCGTTTTCTCGACTGGGCCGAAGGCGGGCGGGGCAATTATTGGAGCGACAACAGCGCCTTTGATTTGGACGGCGACGGTTTCGGCGACAATGCCTACCGTCCCAACGGCATTACCGACCAGATTATCTGGCGTGCGCCGGTGGCAAGGCTGCTGATGAACAGCCCAGCAATGAGCGTGGTCAAATGGGCGCAGGCGCAGTTTCCCGCCATTTTGCCCGGCGGCGTGATTGACAGCAAACCGCTGATGGAACCGTATCAAAACCCGACCATGCCCAAATATTTGAGCATCAAGACAGAGCTGGAACAGTCGGCGGCGCAGCCTTCGGCGTGGGCAGGCGAAACTTCGGCACAGCATTAACCGTATTGTGCCTCCCAAAGTACGACAGCGCCGACCCGCCTTGTATTACTTCGGGATATTCCACTGTATTTTCAGACGGCATGCCGTCTGAAAACGGCAATCAAGGAACAAGCAATGAATCATCATGTATCACTGCAACACGTTACCAAACGCTTCGGCAGCCATTGCGCCGTCAAAGATTTGGATTTGGTGTTGAAAGCAGGCGAAAGCGTCGGGCTGGCAGGGCATAACGGTGCCGGCAAGTCCACGCTGATCAAGCTGATTTTGGGGCTGATTACCCCCGAAGAAGGCGAAGTGCGGCTGTTGGGCGAAACCGCCGGCAGCAAAGCCGGTGCCGCCGTCCGCAGCCGCATCGGCTACCTCCCCGAAACCGTTGCCCTACATCCGTCGCTGACCGGTTTGGAAACCATGGCGTTTTACGCCAAACTGAAAAAACAGTCGCCCGCCCGCAATCAGGAACTGCTCGAACGTGTCGGCATTCTGCAGGCGGCAGGTCGGCGGGTCGGCACCTATTCCAAAGGTATGCGCCAGCGGCTGGCGTTGGCACAGGCGCTGTTGGGCGAACCGCAGGTTTTGCTGTTTGACGAACCGACCACCGGCCTCGACCCCGCCTCGCGGCAGATGTTTTACGAAGTGGTGCGCGAACTCAACGGCAGGGGTGCAACCGTATTGCTGAGTACCCACGCTTTGGCGGAACTCGACGGCCACGCAGATAGAATTGTGGTGATGCGCAACGGCGTAAAAGTGGCAGACGGCAGCATGGACGAGCTGCACGTCCAAAGCGGCTTGCCGCTGACCGTCAGCGTGCGTCTCAAACACGAACGCCCGCTTTCGCCACGCTGGCAGTTTTCAGACGGCCTCTATCAGGCGCAATGCCCGGCGCAGGAACGCATGGCGCTGCTGGCGGAATTGGGCGATATTTCCGATTTGGCGTATCTCGATATCCGCACGCCGACGCTGGACGATATGTATGCACAATTCTTAAAAAGGGAAGATGTATGAATCCGATTGCGATTATCACCGGCAAAGAAGTACGCGACAGTCTGCGCAACCGCTGGGTATTGGCAGCGGCGCTGCTGCTGGCGGCGCTGGCGCTTTCGCTCGGCTTTTTGGGCAGCGCCCCGACCGGTTCGGTCAAAGTCGATCCGCTCACCGTAACCGTCGTCAGCCTGTCCAGCCTGTCGATTTTCCTGATTCCGCTGATTGCCATGCTGCTTGCCTACGATGCCCTGATTGGCGAAATCGAGCGGGGAACAATGGCGCTGCTGCTCAGTTACCCGATTTCCCGCCATCAGATTTTGGCAGGTAAATTTCTCGGCCATCTGATTATCTTAACTTTGGCCACCACACTGGGCTACGGCTTGGCAGGCATTACCCTGCAACTGGCGCACGGCGGCGGCATCGATGTAGCGGCGTGGAAACCTTTTGCGCTGCTGATTACCGCCAGCGTGGTATTGGGTGCAGCCTTTTTGGCCATGGGCTATTTAATCAGTGCCAAAGTCAAAGAACGGGGAACGGCGGCCGGCATTGCCATCGGCGTATGGTTGTTTTTCGTGGTGATTTTCGATATGGCGCTGATGGGCATTTTGGTCGCCGACAGCCAACAAATCCTCACCGCCCCGATTGTCGAAACCGTTTTACTGTTTAACCCGACCGACATCTACCGCCTGCTGAACTTGACGGGCTACGAAAATACCGCTATGTATGCAGGTATGGCAGGCCTGAGCGAACAAATCAGCCTGAGCGTGCCGGTTTTATTGGCCGCACAATTTTTGTGGGTCATCATTCCGCTGCTGTTGGCGGCTTGGATTTTTGGAAAGCGACAAATATGATCAAACACACCATCTGCGCCTGCGGCATCGCAGCCGCACTTGCCGCCTGCGGCAGCAAAACCGAAACCGCCCCGCCGCCTGCGCCGCAAAGCATCAGCAGCGAATCCATCGGGCATTACTGCACCATGAATCTGGCCGAACACATCGGCCCCAAAGCGCAAATTTTCCTCAACGGCAAACCCGACAAACCGGTGTGGTTTTCCACCATCAAACAAATGTTCGGTTACACCAAATTGCCTGAAGAACCGAAAGGCATCGCCGTGATTTACGTTACCGATATGGGTCAGGTCGGCGACTGGAACAAACCCAACGCCGACGGTGCATGGATTGATGCCAAAAAAGCCTATTATGTGATTGAAAGCGGCTTTATCGGCGGCATGGGCGCAGAAGATGCCCTACCGTTTGCCGACAAAGCCAAAGCCGAACAGTTTGCCCAAGAAAAAGGCGGACGGGTAGTCGGTTTTGACGATATGCCCGAAGCCTATATCTTCCAATAAACAAAACGAGGCCGTCTGAAAAACGGGTTTTCAGACGGCCTCGTTTTGCTATTGTGTAAAAACAGCAACCATAATTGCCCCTCTTCAATCTGTTCCTGCTCTCTGTAGGAGCGGGCGGCAGTCGGCAACGTTTAAAGCCACGCAGGGTATAGTTAAAACACCAAATTTTCTGTACAAATCGGCAAGCTGATGGCAGTACTTGCCCGCCATTTTCTAATCTCAAATTCCCATTAATATTCAAACATGAATGATTCCACCCGCCGCCGTTTCCTCACCCTGTGTGCCGCCGCCATGCTCTCCCCGCTTGCCGCCTGCAACAGGCCGTCTGAAAAATCAGGCGGTCGGGATAATCAGTTGGGCGAAACACTGTGGAAAGGCATTGCACTGGGTTCGGGGGCGGAACTCAGGCTTTACCACCCTGACCGCAAACAGGCAGAGCAGGCAGTCAATCGGGCGTTGGCGGAAACAGCAAGATTAGAAAAAATCTTCAGCCTGTATCGGGACGACAGCCTGATCAGCCGCCTGAATCGGGAAGGCCGTCTGAAAAACCCGCCGTCCGATTTATTGGCAGTATTGAGCCTGAGCAGCGAAATCCACCACCTGACCCAAGGCGCATTTGACCCGACCATTCAACCCTTGTGGAACTTATATGCCGAACATTTCCGCCGCTACCCCAATGCCGACGAACCGCCGTCCGCACAGCAAATGAAACAAACCCTTGCCTTGGTCGGTTTCAAACACATCACGTTTGACGAAGACGAAATCCGGTTCCACCGCAAAGGCATGGGTCTGTCGCTCAACGGTATCGCCCAAGGCTATATCACCGACCGCATTGTCGCCGTATTGCGCCAAAGCGGTATCCGGCAGGCATTGGTCGATATGGGCGAAATCCGAGTATTTGACGACATCGGAGAACGGACGTGGACAGTCGGAATCCGCAACCCCGAACAGGAAAACGCCGTCCTGCAAACCCTAACACTGAAAAACGCCGCCTTCGCCACTTCCGGCGGCTACGGCACGACCATGGACGAAGCCGGCAAATTTACCCATCTGTTTGACCCCCGCACCGGCATCAGCCGCCCGAAATACCGCAGCATCAGCGTGATGGCAGAAACCGCCGCCGTCGCCGATGCCTTTTCCACCGCCTTTTCCATCATGCCCGAAGCAGAAATCCAAGCCGCCGCACGAGCCAAACAGGCCAAAGTCTGGCTGCTTATGCCCGACAACCAAATGAAAGCCTTGGCATGAAATCGTTAAAACACCGAATTTTCTATCCAAATCAGTAAACTATAGTTAAAACACCAAATTTTCTGTACAAATCGGCAAGCTAAGTTGATCCACCTGCACTTTGTTCCCCGTCCCGCTGGCGGGAAGGGGCTAGGGGAAGGGTGGCGTGTTAGAGTGTCATATTTTTTCGGTTGATTTACTATAATAACAATCAAAACGATGATTGGTAGGCAACAAGTTGCACCGACCTGCATATTATTACCCGTCCCGCCGACGGGGCGGGTGGTTTGCTGAATGGTCATATTTTTTCAGTCATTCCACGATACAAAGAGCAAACAAAAGCCGTCTGAAAATCCGATTTTCAGACGGCCTGTGTTTATCCGGATGTTGCTAAAGTGAATTCACGATAACCCACTAAATCCAGCCCAAGGTGTTGGCAAATACCAAAATAATCGCAATCGGCGCAAGGTAGCGTAAAGCGTTGAGCCACAGGGAAATAACGGCACGGGGGACGGTGCTGCCCTCGCTGATGTTTGCCAAAACCTGCTGTTTGTTTTGCACCCAGCCGGTGAAAATGGCGATGCTTAATGCGCCAATCGGCATAATCAGGGCGGAGATGATGTAGTCCCACAAATCGAACACGGTTTTGCCGAAGATTTTCAGGTCGGCCAATGCGCCGAACGAGAGGGCAGAAGGAATGCCGACTGCAAAAATCGCCAGACCGATGCCCCAAGTGGCACGGCTGCGTTTGCTTTCGTCATGGCGGATTAAGGCGGCAATTACCGTTTCCAGCATGGAAAATGCCGAAGTCAGCGTGGCAAACAGCACCAAAACCATAAATACGGCGAATAAAACCGTACCGAACGGAATTTTCATAAACACCGCAGGCAACACGATAAAAATCAGCCCCGGTCCTTGCCCCGGCTCGAAACCGAAAGCAAACACCGCCGGAAAAATCACCAAACCCGCCAGCAGCGAAACCAGCAGATTCATCCACATAATGCTGTTGCCCGAACGGAACAAATCCTGATCTTTACGCAGATACGCCGCATAAGTAATCATGGTCGATACGCCGATGCTCAACGCAAAAAATGCCTGCCCCAATGCCGTGAGCATGGTTTGCGGTTCAAAAAACTGCCAATCCGGTTTCAGCAGAAATTCCACGCCCTGCATTGCGCCCGGCAACGTGAGTGAGCGCACCGCCAACATCAAAAACAACACAAACAGCGCCGGCATCAGATAACGGTTGGCCTTTTCGATGCCGTCTGAAACGCCGCCTTTGACCACCCAAATCGTCATCAGCATAAACAGAAACTGATAAAACAGCGAACCGGCAGGGCTGGCGATGGTTGCGCCAAACAACGCCCCAAAGTCCGCTCCGGCATGAATCTCGCCGCTAAACGCATGAACCGTATAATTAATTACCCAGCCGCCGACCACGCTGTAAAACGACAGCAGCACAAAACAGGCGGCAACGCCCATCCGGCCGACCCACGGCCATTGCGATTTGGGCGCAAGCGATTTGAAAGCGTCCACCGCATTCTGCCCGCTGGTGCGGCCGATATAAAATTCCGCCAGTTGCACCGGCAGCGCTACCAAAACCGTAAACAGCAGAAACAGCAGAAAAAACACCGCACCGCCGTTGGTACCGGCGGTATAGGGGAATTTCCAAATCGCCCCCAAACCGATTGCCGAACCTGCCGCAGACAGCACGAAACCGATTTTAGACGACCAAGAAGCAGCTTGGCTCATATTGAATCTCACTTATGTTAAAAAAATATTGTGAATTAACCTAATAATCCATACGGTTTTTAAACAAGGCGTAGGTTGGGTCGAGACCCAACATTAATTTAAAAAAAACCTTGAAACATAAGATTTTGTTGGGTTACGCTCGTGCCTCGCTAACCACAACCTACGCCTGCTTTTGTATGGAAAATTCAGTGTCTTAACTATATAACGGATTGTAACAAAGCCACCCCTTGCCGTGCAGCCCTTGCAGACGGCGATGCCGCATTACGCACAGATGGTGCAGAAAAGTAGTATAAAATGGCGTGATGATTTATTTTTTATTTTAAATTGGCATTAAGTGTTTGGTATATGAAAAATATTGATATTTTATTCTTAATTGAGAAGATGGGTTTGGGGCGAGGCCGTCTGAAAAGTGATTTTCAGACGGCTTGATTTTTGGGTTTGGGGCGGGGGGAATTTACTATAGTACATTACTGCTGTAATGCCGTTTTCAGACGGCCTCAACTAAGCCCAGTTGTTGCAAGATTTGGCAAATGGTGTGGTTGTCCCAATCGTTGGATACGGCGAGGGTGAGTAGGGCGGTGGCGGTTTCGAGGTTGCATTTGCCGCCGGTGATAACGCCGGCATGGCGCAGGGCGTTGCCTTGGGCGTACACGGCGGCGGCGCAGCCTTGGGGGACTTGGCTGATATTGAGTACCCGCCCGCCTTGTCGGATAAAGTTGCCGAGGGCTTCAATCATGGCGGGATCGGCGGGGGCATTGCCGTGGCCGTAGCTTTGCAGGATCAAGGCTTGGGTGGGGGTGTGGTTTAGGATGTGCGCCAAGTGGTTGGCGGAGAAACCGGGGATTAGAGGGTAGGCGAATATTTTTGCCTGCGGGTTAATTGTTAGGATATGGAAACCGCCGTTGGTTTGCGGGGTGGGGGCGGCGGCGGACAGGCGGCCTTCGGGGGACAGCTCGGCAAGTGCGCCGAAATGGGGGTTGTCGAAACCGGCGGCGGTTTGGGTGCTGACTTTGCTGCTGCCGACAGCGGGGTAGAGTTTGCCGTTGAAGGCGATGGTAACTTGCGGTAAGCCGAGTTGCAGAGCGGCGACGGCGGTGGCGAGGTTGAGCGGTGCGTCGCTGTTGTCGGCGGTGTAGGGCCATTGTGAGCCGGTGAGGACGATGGGTTTGTCGAGGTTGCAGCAGGCGAGGGCGAACAGGTTGGCGGTGTAGGCGAGGGTGTCGGTGCCGTGCAGGATTAAGAAGCCGTCGTAGCGGGCGATGTTGCGGCCGATGAGTCCGAGCCAGTTTTGTTGGTCGGCAAGGGTAACGGCGGATGAGTCAATCAGGGGATTGCAGACGTGCCAGTCGAATTCGAGGCCGTCTGAAAACGGCTGCAGGGCTTGGTGAACGAGGGCGGTGTCGGGGGTCAGGCCTTGGGGGCTGTGTTTCATGCCGATGGTGCCGCCGGTGTAGAGGACGAAAATTTTTTTGTTCATGGTGTGGGAGTGAGGGTTTGTAAAATGTCTGTCAAGGTATGGTGAATGAACTGGAAAAATATGGCACTCGGCGAGCTGCTCTTTCCCTAACGCCTTCCTGCTGATGGGGCGGATAACGGTGTGCAGGGTGGTGCGGCTTGTTGCCAAGTAATCACCGGTTTGTACAAAAATTCGGTGTTTTGATTATATAGTGAATTCACTTTAAAGTATTACAACGCAAGCTATCTTTTCCCGATTTTAGCTTCGCAGAAACCCGCTTTGCTCGTTTTCAGACGGCATTCACGTGGAATTAAAGAACACGTGCATGATTTGGTATGCTGCTCTACTATTGCGTTTGGTGTGGCGTGTGTGTGTCGCAGGGTTCAGTTTTGGCGGGCTTTGCGTTCGGCTCGGGCGGCTTTGCGTTTGGCGCGCATTTCTTGTAGTTTGGTTCGGTAAAATTGGATACGCCGCCGTTTGCGCCACCAAAACCAGAGTAATACGGCCACTGCCAAGCCGATAAAAATCATCAGGCCGGATTGGAAGCCGTGGACTTTCATCATCAGCCAGTCGATGTTGTTGGCACCGTATTCGCCCAGATAAATCCAAACGGGAACGGAAATCAGGGCGGCGAGGCCGTCCATCATGATGAAGCGCCAGTAGGAAACTTTGCGGCTGATGCCGGCGGTGATGTAGATGGGGGTGCGCAGGCCGGGGAGAAAGCGGGCGGCAAATAATACCCAGTTGCCGTATTTGTCGAATTTTTCCTGCACTTGGGCGTAGCGTTTCGGGGTCATGATGCGGGCGATGGGTTTGAATTGGAGGATTTTGTGTCCCCAAATCCGTCCGGCGGCAAACATGCAGCCGTCGCCGACCAATACGCCGAGCATACCGACGGCGACCATGATGTGGACGTTGGTGTAACCCAAGCCGGAAATCACGCCGCCGGTTACCAGCGTGATGTCTTCGGGAATCGGTACGCCGAAGCCGCAGGCAACCAATACGGCGAATACGGCGGCGTAACCGTATTGAATAAAAAAGGCTTCTAAAAAGGCAAACATTGGCGGCGGTGTCTCCAAAAAGAAGTGGGCGGCCGGGTTTTCAGACGGCCTGACGGTGGATGGTTCGGGCGGCGCTCAAACCTCAGCCTGCCTGTTGAATGGCGGCGGCAATGCGTTCGGCGGCATCTTTTGCCAAGTCGGACTGTTTGGCTTCGACCATCACCCGCACCACCGGCTCGGTGCCGGAAGCACGCAGCACGACTCTGCCTTTGCCTTCAAGCTCTTGCTCGACCGCAGCCAATACGTCTTTAGATGCTGCCTGCCAGTCTTGGCCTTTTTTAATGCGCACGTTAATCATGGTTTGCGGATAGGGCTGCCAGTCGGCGCACACGGTTGCCAAATCCTGCTGCAGAATCCGCAGCGCTGCCAATACCTGCAGGGCGGAAATAATGCCGTCGCCGGTATTGTGTTTGTCCATGCACAGAATATGGCCGCTGGCTTCGCCGCCGATCAGCCAGCCCCGTTGTTGGAGCTGTTCCAAAACATAGCGGTCGCCGACTTTGGCGCGGCAAAACTGAATGCCCTGTTTGTTGAGGGCGATTTCCATTGCCATATTGGTCATCACGGTGCCGACTACGCCGCCGATGTTGATGCCTTCGTGGGTACGGGCTTTGGCAATCACATAAATCAGGCTGTCGCCGTCATAGACTTTGCCGTTGCGGTCAACCATCATCAGGCGGTCGCCGTCGCCGTCCAGCGCAATGCCGTAATCCGCATCATGCTGCAACACGGCGGCCTGCAGGGTTTTCGGATGGGTTGCCCCGCATTTTTCATTGATATTGTAACCGTTCGGCTCGTTGCCGATGGCAATCACCGCCGCCCCCAGTTCGTGAAACACTTTCGGGGCAACCGAATAGCCTGCGCCGTTGGCGGTATCGACCACCAACGTCAGCCCGCGCAAATCGAGATTGGCGGGGAAGGTGGATTTGCAGAACTCGATATAACGGTCGTCCGCACCGCTGATACGGCGGGCCCGTCCCAAGCGTTCGGAAGGCTGGGTGAGCATTTCTTCATCGATTTTGGCTTCGATTTCCAGCTCGACTTCGTCATTCAGTTTCACGCCGCCTTCAGCGAAAAACTTGATGCCGTTATCGGAATAGGCGTTGTGGGAGGCGGACAGCATCACGCCTGCCGACAGGCGCAGCGCACGGGTCAGATAGGCAACGCCCGGTGTCGGCAAGGGGCCGGTCTGTACCACATTGACACCGGCGGCGGTAAAACCGGCAACCAGCGCCGCTTCGAGCATATAGCCGGAAATGCGGGTGTCTTTGCCGATTAACACGGTCGGTTTCTGGCCGTTGTCGTGCTGCACCAAAACTTTGCCGGCGGCATAGCCGAGTTTCAATACAAAATCAGGGGTAATCGGGAATTGTCCGACTTCACCGCGCACGCCGTCGGTGCCGAAATATTTTTTTGCCATGTGGCCGCTCCGTTGGAAAGTCGTTTTCAGACGGCTTGATGAGTGTGATGCCGTCTGAAAACCGAGGATTTCTGTATTTTGAGTTTTACAAAGCTGCATTATACAGGGCAATAGCTGCTGCCAAAAGGCAAATATCGTGAATTCATTTAAAAGTATGACAGCGTTGGCTCACCTTGCCGTATTGCTCATACTGTCTTCGGTTCGCCGCCTTGTCCTACTTTTAACTGAATCCACTGGCGAGCCTGCAGTTTTGTTTTATCGGGTAAAGTTTTTCAAAACTTCGCTGCGTCTGCGGATTTCAAACGGCGGAAACGCCCAACGCCTGCCAGACTTTGACGGCATCGGCGGTGGCTTTGACATCGTGTACCCGAATAATCTGCGCTCCCCGTGCAACGGCGGCCAAGGCGGCGGCAACGCTGCCCGATTGGCGTTTGGCGGCTTCGTTTTCGCCGGTCAATTCGCCGATCATGCGTTTGCGGGATACGCCGATTAAGAGCGGCAAACGGGTTTGCGCCATCAGTTCGGGCAAGTGCTGCATTAGAAGGATATTGTGTTGCAGGGTTTTGCCGAAGCCGAAACCGGGGTCGAGGGTCAGCCGTTCGGGGGCGATACCGGTGGCGGTGCAGACGGCGGCACGGTCGTTGAGATAGCGTGCCACTTCGCCGACTACGTCGCCGTATTGCGGATTGTGCTGCATATTTTCCGGCAAGCCCTGCATGTGCATCAGACAAATGCCGGTATCCGCCTGCGCTGCCAGCAGTTCGACTGCGCCCTCGTCGGTCAGGGCGGCAACGTCGTTGATGATGTCGGCACCGCCGGTCTGCAAAACCTGTTTCATCACGGCGGTGCGGCGGGTGTCGATACTGATGGGGACGTTCCAGCGGGCGACTTCTTCTAAAATCGGGCGGAGGCGCTGCCATTCTTCTTCGGGGGAAACGTAATCTGCGCCGGGGCGGGTGGACTCGCCGCCGATGTCGAGAATGTCGGCACCGTCTTTCAATAATTGTTCGGCGTGGGCGAGTGCGGCGGAAACGTTTCGGGAATAAGTGCCGCCGTCTGAAAACGAGTCGGGCGTGAGATTGACGATGCCCATAATGTGCGGACGGTTAAGCGTGAGGCGGAAGCGGCCCGCCTGCCAGATGTTGGTGTGCATAATCGGATTCCTTGCATGAGAGGCCGTCTGAAAATCGCTGTGTCCGTTTTCAGACGGCCTGTTTGATTGTCAAGTATAGCCGATTGTGCCACTATATTGGAATTGCCAACTGTAGCAAGGAAAGAAAATGTACCGCCATGTCGAATTTTATGCGGGCGACCCGATTTTGAGCTTGGTCGAGGTGTTTAATCGGGATACCTGCCCCGAAAAAGTCAATCTGAGCATCGGCATTTATTTTGACGAACACGGCAACATGCCGGTGTCGGACTGTATCCGCCAAGTGGAACACCACCACAGCGGCAAACCGCTGCCGTATCTGCCGATGGAAGGTTTGGCGGATTACCGCACGGCGGTGCAGAAACTGCTGTTCGGCACGCACTCGGCGTTGAGTGAGGGGCGGATTGCGACGATTCAGACTTTGGGCGGTTCGGGTGCGCTGAAAATCGGTGCGGACTTTTTACACCGCTGGTTTCCCCATGCCAAAGCCTATGTCAGTGATCCGACTTGGGACAATCACCGCGGCATTTTTGAAGGCGCAGGTTTTGAAGTCGGCACGTATCCTTATTACGACCCGCAGACCATAGGCGTGAAATTTCAGGAAATGCTGGCGTTTTTCCGCAACCTGCCGTCTGAAAGTGTGGTTTTGCTGCACCCTTGCTGCCACAATCCTACTGGCGTTGATTTAACCCAAACGCAGTGGGACGAATTATTGGCGGTGGTGGCCGAAAAAGGGCTGATTCCGTTTATGGACATTGCTTATCAGGGTTTCGGCGAAGATTTGGCGCAAGATGCCTATGCCATCCGCAAAGCAGTCGATATGGGCTTGCCGCTGCTGGTGAGCAACTCGTTTTCTAAAAACCTTTCGCTGTATGGCGAGCGGGTCGGCGGCTTGAGCGTGGTGTGTCCGAGCAGGGAAGAAGCCGAAACCGTGTTGGGTCAGCTCAAACTGGGCGTGCGCCGCATTTATTCCAGCCCGCCGTCAAACGGGGCATACATCGCCGCCGGCATTATGAACAGCGAGCGGCTGTTTGCCGCTTGGGAAGCGGAAGTGTACGCCATGCGCGACCGCATCCGAGCAATGCGCCGCCGTTTGCACCAAGCCCTGAGCGAAAAAATGCCGCACCGCAATTTTGACTATTTCATCAAGCAAAAAGGCATGTTCAGCTACACCGGACTGACTGCACAACAAGTCGCCCGTCTGCGTGACGAATTTGCCGTGTACCTGATTGATTCGGGGAGAATGTGCGTTGCCGGATTAAATTCGGGCAATATCGACTACGTTGCCGAAGCGTTTGCCAAAGTGTTGGCCGAATAAAAAACAGGCCGTCTGAAAACTGATTTTCAGACGGCCTGTTTCAAATTTGGCGCACCCAACAGGGATCGAACCTGTGACCTCCAGCTTCGGAAACTGACACTCTTCCAACTGAGCTATGGGTGCGGAAAAACGTAAGATTACCGCAATTTTCGCAAAATGGCAAAAATATCTGCATCCGTGTCTGAAAGCACACACCCGCCGCCGTTTGCAGAAAGCACGATATTTTCATAACTTACAAACAGTTAAACCGAATTCGCTCAAGCAGTACGCAAAAAAATCACACAAATTCCATCATATTGATTGGAAAGCACACATGAATTCAGTATAATCTAGCAAAATATTGTTAATTCCTATTAACTATTAATAAATAGCACAACCTAACCTAACGGCGAGGCCTACCAAAATGAAACAACTCAGCAACAGCAAAGCCCAAGGCTCGGCATTGTTTGTCCTTGTGAGCGGTATCGTAATCCTAATTGCATCGGTTTTCTTCTTCATCAAACTGGCGGGCAGCGGCTCGTTCAGCGATGTGGATCAAACCACCGAATCCGCCACCCAAACCCGTATCCAACCGAGCGGACAAGTCGTATTGGGCGACGGCATTCCGGTTGGCGAACGCCAAGGCGAAGCCATCTTCAACAAAATCTGTATCCAATGTCACGCAGCCGACAGCATCGTACCGAACGCTCCGAAAGTTACGCACAACAGCGACTGGGCGCCGCGTATCGCACAAGGCTTCGAAACCCTGTTCCAACACGCACTCAACGGCTTTAACGCCATGCCGGCCAAAGGCGGTGCAGCCGATTTGACCGACCAAGAACTCAAACGGGTAATTACCTATATGGCCAACCAATCCGGCGGTTCGTTCCCGAATCCTGACGATGCCGCTGCACCGGCCGATAATGCCGCCGCAGCCGCCGAAGGCGAACAGGCAGCGCCTGCACCTGCAGCCGAAGCTGCAGCACCGGCAGAAGCCGCACCTGCTCCGGCCGCCGCTGCTGTTGACGGTAAAGCCGTATTCGAAGCCAACTGCGCAGCTTGCCACGGTGCAAATTCCGCCGTTCCGGGTATCCCTCGTGTAACCCATAAAGACGAATGGGCTCCACGTATCAAACAAGGCAGAGACACCCTGCACAAACACGCTCTGGAAGGCTTCAACGCCATGCCGGCCAAAGGCGGCAACCCAAGCCTGAGCGATGATGAAGTAAAAGCAGCAGTAGATTACATGGCCAACCAATCCGGCGCTAAATTCTAATCTGCTTAACCATAAAAAACGCACCGTTCTCAAACGGTGCGTTTTTTTATTATTTGTACGGTGTGTCAGGCCGTCTGAAAATCTCAATCCCTGTTTTTCAGACGGCCTGATTGGTTTTAAACCAAATAAACCAAACTCCAAGCGATTACCCCGTAGCGCAGGGCTTTGCCGATCAGCAGAATTATCAAGCATTTAAACCAGTTCAAACGCAGCCAGCCGGCAGCGATGGGCAGGGCATCGCCGATGATGGGAACCCATGCCAGCAGCAGCGACCACACGCCCCAGCGTTCAAGATGGCGCAACACTTTTTCAGACGGCCTTTTTTTGTCGGGCAGTAGTCGGCCCAGCCAATAAGAAACCATGCTTCCCAAACCGTTAAACAGTGCAGCGCAAAACCATGCGCCGTAAAGCTGCTTAGGATATTGATAAAGAAAAGCAGCAAATGCGGCTTCAGATGTGCCGGGCAGAATGGTGGCAGAAGTGAAAGCGGAAAAGGCAAGGGCGGCGTAGGCGTAGGTCTGCATAATGGTGTGGGCGTTTATTTGCGATAGGGCAAATGATGGCATGATAACAGCTTAATAATGGTTTTCAACCTACTAAAATATCAGTATGATTCTGTCCGTTATCTTAACAGGGGTTTGTCCGTTTTCAACGGCATACCGTTTATACAGAAAGAGAAAGGCAATCATGTCTACGCAATCACAACAAAATCATACTCCGGCACTGGTCGTGCTGACTTCCTTATTCTTCATGATGGGTTTCATTACCTGCATGAACGATATTCTGATTCCGCATTTGAAAGCGATTTTCGACCTGACTTATGTACAGGCCATGCTGATTCAGTTCTGCTTCTTCACCGCTTACGCCGTGATGTCGATTCCGATGGGCAAAGTGGTTGAAAAACTGGGTTATAAAAACGGCGTTATCGGCGGCTTTTTGCTGACTGCAGTCGGCTGTATGCTGTTTTATCCTGCGGCGGGTAGCCATTCTTACCCGATTTTTCTGGGTGCGCTGTTTATTTTGGCATCCGGTGTAACCCTGCTGCAAGTAGCGGGCAATCCGTATGTAACCCTGCTGGCGAAACCGGGCAAAGAATCGGCAACGCTGACGCTGGTTCAGGCGTTTAACTCATTAGGTACGACCATTGCCCCGCAAATCGGCGCATTCCTGATTTTGGCCGATGCTGCGCAAACTGCTTCCAAAGCCGAACAGATTGCTTCGGTGCAAATCCCTTATTTAGGTTTGGCCGGTTTGCTGATTATTTTGGCCGTTGTCGTGAAAATGATCCGCTTGCCGGACGCACGCAAAATTGCCGAAGCAGAATCCGAAGCCAACCACGACGGCAAAACCAGCGTATGGCAATACCGCCATCTGGTGTTGGGTGCGGCAGGCATTTTCTGCTACGTCGGCGCAGAAGTGTCCATCGGTTCGCTGCTGGTAAACGTGATGGGTTTCTTAAAAGGTTTGGATCATGCTTCTGCGGCAAAATACCTGTCGATTTACTGGGGCGGTGCTATGGTCGGCCGTTTCTTGGGTTCGGCAGTTATGGCGAAATTTGCGCCAAACAAATATCTGGCATTCAATGCCACAGCAGCGGTTGTGTTGCTGCTGGTGGCGATTTTGGCAGGACAAGGTACACCTGATTTGGCAATGTGGGCGCTGCTGGCAATCGGTTTCTTCAACTCGATTATGTTCCCGACCATTTTCTCATTGGCAACCAAAGGCTTAGGTAAATTTACCGGTACGGCTTCCGGCGTGATTTGTACGGCGATTGTCGGCGGTGCGATTGTTCCTGTAATGCAGGGCTGGGTAGCCGACCATTACGGCCTGATGGTATCGTTTGTGGTATCCGCCGTGTGCTACCTGTATATCGTTTATTTTGCGGTGCAAGGCCATAAAGCAGACGAGGCTTAAAATAGAGTGAATAACCTCAAAGCACGACATCGCTGGCTTTGGGTTATTCCGCTCATTATTACGGCTGTCGAAGCCGTCTGAAAATCAAACCGGATAGTGTGCAGACATTATCCGGTTTTGTGTTTGAAGAATAAATAACCGTTTCCGCTGTATAGTGAATCCACTTAATAATCCATATACTTTTCAGACAACCCACGTCATTCCGACGAAAGTCGGAATCCATCTGTCAGATTCAGAAACTGTAAAGGAAAAACAGTTGCCTAAACCGCCGAAATGGATTCCGACTTTCGTCGGAATGACGGCTGGGTTGAATTTAGAGCGTGCTGGAAATTCAGTGAATTCACTATATTCCATTAAAAATAGAAATATTATTTTTTAAAAATTTAATATTTGGAATATTATTCCAAAATAATCTGAATAATCACAGTTTGGCGGCGGATATTCAGCGATGTCTGACTGATAACAGCCTTTTATGCCGTCTGAAAAAGCGATTTTCAGACGGCATACTTGAAAGAAAATGTTAAAATGCGGTAACGAAAGTTAATGCTTCCTGCGGGTAATGGCCTGATTGCAGCTTCTGCGCCCGCAGGGAATCGGTTCAATTCTATCAACTGAGCGACAAATATGTTTCATTTCAAATCTTTATTGAACATGCAGCGCGGCGAAGCCTTGGCGGTTGCCGTGGTGCTGGTCGGCCTGTTGGGTTATTCCATTATCTCTCTGGGCTGGTTGCCGCATATGTCGATTATTGCAGCAATTACGCTGCTGCTGTTTTACGGCCTGATTCGCGGTCTGAAATATGTGGATATGCAGGACGGGATGATTGGCGCAGTCGGGCAGGGCATGGGTGCGCTGTATCTGTTTTTCTTTATCGGGCTGATGGTCAGCGCCCTGATGATGAGCGGTGCGATCCCGACGCTGATGTATTACGGTTTCGGCATGATTTCGCCGACTTATTTCTATTTCTCGGCATTTGCCCTGTGTTCCGTGATCGGCGTGGCCATCGGCAGCAGCCTGACCACTTGTGCTACCGTCGGCGTGGCCTTTATCGGCATGGCAACCGCATTTCATGCCGATTTGGCGATTACGGCGGGGGCGATTGTGTCCGGTGCATTCTTCGGCGATAAAATGTCGCCGCTGTCGGATACCACCGGCATTGCCGCTTCGATTGTCGGTATCGATTTGTTTGAACACATCAAAAACATGATGTTCACCACCTTACCGGCATGGTTGATCAGCGCCGCCCTGATGATTTGGGTCTTGCCGGGTATCAATGCCGAAAATTTAAACAGCGTGGAAAATTTCCGCAGCCAGCTTGACGCAACCGGTCTGGTTCATGCCTATTCCCTGATTCCGTTTGCCTTATTGGTGGTGCTGGCGCTGATGAAAGTCAATGCGGTTGTGGCAATGCTGATGACGATTGTGGCTTCTTTGCTTGTAACCTATTTCCACAGCAGCCCGGATTTGCAGCAGTTGGGGGCATGGTTTTACAGCGGCTACAAAATCGAAGGCGAAGCCTTCCAAGACATTGCCCGCCTGATTTCGCGCGGCGGCTTGGAAAGCATGTTCTTTACCCAAACCATCGTGATTTTGGGCATGAGCTTGGGCGGCCTGCTGTTCAGCTTGGGCGTAATTCCTGCGCTGCTCGATGCCATCCGCCACTTCCTGAATACCGCCGGTAAAGCCACATTCAGCGTTGCCGCCACTTCGGTCGGCGTTAATTTCCTGATTGGCGAACAATATCTGAGTATTCTGCTTTCCGGCGAAACGTTCAAACCGGTTTACGACAAACTCGGCCTGCACCAGCGTAACCTGTCGCGTACGCTGGAAGATGCAGGTACGGTGATTAACCCGCTCGTACCGTGGAGCGTATGCGGCGTATTTATCAGCCACGCTTTGGGTGTGCAGGTGTGGGAATATTTGCCGTATGCCTTCTTCTGCTATCTGTGTCTGATTCTGACCCTGATTTTCGGTTGGACAGGTCTGACTTTGAGTAAAAAATAAGGCTTAGCCATCATAATCAGTAAAACAGGCCGTCTGAAAATCAGGTTTTCTGTAAGCAACCCCGATTTTCAAACGGCCTGTTTTATGTTGGTTGAATGATAAAGTGAATTCAGGACTAATGGACATTTGGGATAATAAAAATCGCTGAAAGCACCGAATTATGGTACTTTCAGCGATTTTTTACCAATAAATACAAAAATGCCCCTTTTGCCTCAAAAACACCCTGGTCAAAAACGGCCGTAAAAACGGCAGGCAAAGATATAAATGTTCCCAATGCAAACGGTATCGCCCACAGAATGAAAGACCGGATAACCGGCTTTTACTGTACCAATATATCCATCACAAACAAACCTGTTCCCATCTGGCACAACACCATCACTGCCGCATCAAAACCATCCGCCGTCGCATCAGATAGGCTTCGCTGATTCACTCCCGTCTTCCCCATCCGGTTGCCAACATCGTAATGAATACAACTTATTTCGGACGCAGCTTCGGCGTTACCGTATTTATGAACAGTTTGGACGGCAGCATCGTCCATATCAGCTATGTCCGACATGAAATACTTGCCCATTACCACCAAGGTTTATGTTCCATTATCGACAAAGGCATCCATATTCAAAGCATTATTGCAGACGGCTTTAAAGGTATTACGGCTCTGTTTCCCGATATACCGTTCCAATTGTGTCAGTTCCACCAACAACAAACCATACGCCGCTATCTGACTTCAAAACCGAAATCGGCCGCTTCCCGGGCGTTAAAACGACTGAGCGACAATATCTTTTATACAGATGCAGTTGCTTTCAAACAGGCATTGGAGGGTTGGGACGAAACATACCGGGATTATTTGGATGAAGTCAGCTACAGCGAAGACGGCAGTAAAAAGTGGTATACCCATAAAAGGTTGAGAAGTGTCTATCGCAGTTTGAAACTCACCCTTGTATAAGAAACACCACCCACAAGATAAAATAAAAAGCCCCCGACAGAAGCAGCTATCAGGGGCGGGATTGAAAACAGAGTTGTACGCCAACCTTGGGCTTCAAAGCCCGCAACGTAGATAAAAACCTGTTTTCAATGTCCAAACACCCCGAATAGTATCATAGACATGCTGTGCATAGTCTGCATTCACAAGGTTAGGAGCATGATGGACACCCCATTTTATTTTATCGGCATCGATATTGCCAAGTTAAAGTTCGATGTTGCGGTCAAAAAATCCGCAAAAGTGTATCAACACCACCGGTTTGAGAACCATCCTCAAGGATTTGCTGCTTTGAGCGAATGGCTGAACAGCTTTTCAGATAAGCCGCTCTATATCGTGATGGAAGCGACAAACGTCTATCACGAAAGGTTGTGCGAATACTTATATACGGCCGGACATTCGGTAGTCGTGATTAATCCCAAATGTGCCGCCAACTTTGCCAAAGGTTTGAACTTACGTTCCAAAACCGACAAAGCGGATGCCAAATTACTTGCCCGCCTAGCCGAAAGCTATGTTCATGAGTTTGACCTGTGGCAACCGAAAGGCAATAACGAAAAAGCCTTATTGCGCCAACTTCGCCATCTCGAACATTTAAAAACAGCGCTGACCAAAGAAAAAGTCCGGCTGCAGATGCTGTTGGACGAGTATGCAATGGTTTCGTCCGAACGTCTGATTGCTTTTCTTGAATGCGAAGTCAAAACTGTTGAAACACATATTCATCAGTTGGTGAAACAGGATGAGCAGTTGAAATACAACCATCGTCTGTTGAGCAGTATTCCCGCCATCGGCAAAACCACAGCCTGTTGGCTGCTCGCCATACTGGGCGACGGCACTCGGTTTAAAAACGGACGTGCTGCTGCGACCTACGCCGGACTGACCCCGATGGTCAGACAATCGGGAACGAGTGTAGATAAGCGGGTCGGTATCTCCCGTATCGGACAGAGTGATTTGAGGAAGATACTCTATATGCCGGCCGTGTCGTTTTGCTTTGGCAAATATAAGGACAGTATTTACAGCTCGTTTGTCCAACGCTTGCTGGAGCGTAATAAACTGGCGAAAAAAGCCGTGATTGTGGCTCTGATGCGTAAACTCGTGACCATTGCCCAATCTGTATTGAAGTACCAACAACCCTTTAACGAAGAACGCTATGCGAAAATGTGTCTGGATAAGGCTTGATTTGTTGGGGGGCTTATAGTATCTACGTCTGCTTTTGTATGGAAAATTCGGTGTTTTAACTATAGCCAATCCACCTAAAATAAATTACAATTTAGCCGACATTGATTCACCCAATTCCTCCCCATGACCTACTCAACAGACTTCCGCAAACCCGCCCCAGCCAAACTCAAACAAGGCCTTTCCATCCGCAAAGCAGCCAAAGAACTCGGTATCGGCAGCGATACCCTGTTCAGATGGACAAAGAACCCTATCCCTAAAACCTACCCCAAAGACAGAAAACCTTTCAAAATCACAAAAGAAGCACTGTTTCTAGATGTCGAACAATACCCCGATGCCTATTGCTACGAACGGGCAGAGCGGTTTAACTGTTCAACCAGTGCTATTCATAAAGCACTGCAAAAATACGGTATCAGCCGAAAAAAAGACCAATAAACACCCAAAGGCAAATGTCCGGCTCAGAAGACGGTTTATCAGACTCAAACACCGTTTTCATCTGAAAAAACGTCCGATTGTCTGTTTGGATGAAAGTGGATTCAGAACCTCCGTCCACCGTCCTTATGGGTATGCACCCAAAGGCAGCCTTTGCATCAATACTTATGATTGGCAGGGACGTAATCAAACCAATGCCATCGGTGTTCTGTATGGCGGCCGACTGTTTGCGGTCGGTTTGTTTGACTGCAGTATCAACAGCAGGATATTTGATACTTGGGTAGAACAGCTGCTGATACCGCAGCTGCCGGATAACAGTGTGGTGGTCATGGATAATGCGGTGTTTCATAAGGGTAAGGTCGAAGCGTTGTTGAAGGATAAAGGACATACTGTCCTGTGGCTCCCTCCTTACAGTCCCGACTTAAATCCGATTGAGAAGAAGTGGGCTTGGTTAAAGGCTGGACGGAGGAAGTTTGGGGTGATGTCTGTGGATGAGTTGTTTAGGGGGGGGTATTTAAATTTGGTGGATTGACTATAGTATCTTTGGTGAGAGATCAGTTGTGTGTAGGCTATATTGCAATATTTCTTGTCAGGAAAGGCAGTATGCTACCTCATACTGGCCTTTTCTGTTATTGGAAAGTTGCACTTGTTAGGCGAATGTAAGGCCGTCTGAAAATCGGGTTTTCAGACGGCCTTGTGCAAAGAAAAAGGAAGAAACCGGAGTTTCTTCCTTTTTTTTGTTATGGTTTTTAGCCGCCGAAGTCGTCCAAGAGGATGTTTTCGTCTTCTACGCCCAAGTCTTTGAGCATTTTGATCACGGCTGCGTTCATCACCGGCGGGCCGCACATGTAGAATTCGCAGTCTTCCGGTGCTTCGTGGTTTTTGAGGTAGTTCTCATACAGCACGTTGTGGATAAAGCCGGTGTAGCCGTCCCAGTTGTCGTCCGGTTGCGGGTCGGAGAGGGCGACGTGCCATTCGAAGTTGTCGTTTTCGGCTGCCAAGCCGTCGAAGTCTTCGACGTAGAACATTTCCCGTTTGGAGCGTGCGCCGTACCAGAAGGAGATTTTACGTTTGGATTTCAGGCGTTTGAGTTGGTCGAAAATGTGGGAGCGCATCGGTGCCATACCTGCGCCGCCGCCGATGAAGACCATTTCGGCTTCGGTGTCTTTTGCGAAAAATTCGCCGAATGGGCCGGAAATGGTTACTTTGTCGCCCGGTTTCAGCGACCAGATATAAGACGACATTTGGCCGGGGGCGACATCTGGGTTGTTCGGCGGCGGGGTGGCAATCCGCACGTTGAGCATGATGATGCCTTTTTCTTCAGGGTATGAAGCCATGGAGTAGGCACGCAGAATCGGCTCGTCCACTTTTGAAACGTAGCGCCACAGGTTGTATTTATCCCAATCTTCGTGGTATTCCTGAGGGATGTCGAAGTCTTTGTAGGCGACGGTGTGCGGTTCGGCTTCGATTTGGATGTAGCCGCCGGCACGGAAGGGGACTTCTTCGCCTTCGGGAATGGCCAGTTTGAGTTCTTTAATAAATGTGGCTTTGTTGTCGTTGGAGATAACGGTGCATTCCCATTTTTTCACGCCGAACACTTCTTCGGGGACTTCGATGTCCATGTTGGTTTTGACGTTCACTTGGCAAGACAGGCGGCAACCTGCTTTGGCATCGCGTTTGCTGATATGGGAAAGTTCGGTCGGCAAGATGTCGCCGCCGCCGCTATTGACCACGACACGGCATTGGCCGCACGAGCCGCCGCCGCCGCAGGCGGAAGGGACGAAGATGCCTTCGTTGGCCAGCGCACCCAAGAGTTTGCCGCCGGCGGGCATGGTCAGCTCTTTTTCGCCGTTGATTTTGATGGTGATGTCGCCTTCGTTGACGAGCTTGGATTTGGCAAACAGAATCATCAGTGCCAATACCAAGACAATCACGGTAAACATCACGATACCTAAGATAATTTCCATGCTTTACCTTTCGTTATAACTGGATACCGGAGAATGACATAAATGCCATTGCCATCAGGCCGGCGGTAATGAAGGTAATGCCCAAGCCTTTTAGCCCTTTGGGCGTATCCGAATATTTCATTTTTTCGGTAATGCCGGCGAGGGCGACGATGGCGAGCATCCAGCCCAGACCTGCGCCGAAGCCGTACACTACGGATTCGCCGAAGTCGTATTCACGCTGCGCCATAAACGATACGGCACCGAAAATGGCGCAGTTTACGGTAATCAGCGGGAGGTAGATACCCAATGCGTTGTAGAGGGCGGGGACGAATTTGTCGAGGAACATTTCCAAAATTTGTACCAAGGCGGCAATCACGCCGATGAAGGTAATGAATTTCAGGAAGGTCAAATCGACACCTTCAACAATCGCACCGTCTTTCAACAGGGAATACACCAGTTGGTTGGCGGGTACGGACAGACCCAATACGAAGGTTACGGCCACGCCCAAACCGAATGCGGTGGATACTTTTTTCGATACCGCCAAAAAGGTACACATGCCCAAGAAGAAAGAGAGGGCCATGTTTTCCAGAAAGACGGATTTTACAAAAAGGCTTAAATAATGTTCCATGTGTTATTCCTCCGCCTGTTCCGGTTTCCAAGTGCGCAGCGCCCAAACCAAGAGGCCGATCAGGAAGAAGGCGCTGGGGGCGAGCAGAAACAGGCCGTTGGTTTGATACCAGCCGCCGTCCTGTACGGTTTGGAAAACGGTGAAGCCAAAGAGTTTGCCCGAACCGATTAATTCGCGAATGGTGGCAATCACAATCAGCAGCATACCGTAGCCTGCGCCTTGGCCGATACCGTCCACCAAACTTTCCAGCGGCGGCTCTTTCATGGCGAACGCTTCGGCACGACCCATCACGATACAGTTGGTAATAATCAGGCCGACGAATACCGATAATTGTTTGGACAGCTCGTAGGCAAATGCCTGCAACAGTTGGTCAACCAAGGTTACCAGCGAGGCGATAATCGCCATCTGCACGATAATGCGGATACTGTTGGGAATGTAGTTGCGCACCAGCGAGATGAAAAAGCTGGAAAAGCCGGTTACCAGACTAACGGAAATACCCATCACGATGGCCGTCTGAAGTTTGGTGGTTACCGCCAGTGCCGAACAAATGCCCAATACCTGAAGGGCAATCGGGTTGTTGTCGATAAAGGGCGAAAACATTAAATGTTTCAAGCGTTTCATATCCGCCATTATTGTACTCCTGCTGATTTCAGTTTGTTCAGATACGGAATGTAGCCGTTTTCGCCGAACCAGTAGGCAAACGAACCTTGCACGCCTTTACTGGTCAGAGAAGCGCCGGAGAGGGCATCCACGCCGTGTTCTTTATCGGCACTCGCACCTTTGCCGACGTGCAGAGCCAGTTTGCCGTTTTCGTCAAACAGTTTTTTGCCGACAAATTTCTGTTGCCATAAAGGATTGGAAATTTCGCCGCCCAAGCCCGGGGTTTCGCCTTGGTCGTAGTAGGTAATGCCGTTGACGGTGTTGCCGTCGGGTTGAATGGATACGAAGCCGTACATCACCGACCACAAGCCGTTGCCGTGCATCGGCAATACGATTTGGCCGACTTTGCCGTTTTCATCTTTTACTAAATACACTTCGGTATATTTGGCACGGGTTTTAAGACCCGCCAAATCGTCTTCCGGATTGATTTTGATGCTTTGCTCAGGGTCTTTCACGGCCACACGAGCGCTGAAGTCGGCGGGGGCATCGGCGACATATTCGCCGCTGGCCAAATCGACAACACGCTGTTCGATGCGTTCGTTATACACTTTGCTGATGTCGGTGTTTTCGTCCAGCAGACCGGCAACGCTCAAGATGTAGCTTTGCTTGTCTTTAACCTTTTCGGCCGTCTGAAAAGGCTTCAGACCGACGACGGCACCGGCGACGATGACCGAACAAATCAGGCTGACCGCCAATACGACAATCAGCGTACCGCTGAAGCTGTCTTTATCAAATTTCTTAGCCATTGCTGCGTGCCTTTCTGCGTTTGATGTTCGCTCGTGCCACAAAATAGTCGAAAATCGGGGCAAACAGGTTGGCAAACAGAATCGCCAACATCATGCCTTCGGGGTAGGCCGGATTGAAAACACGGATCAACACCGCCATCACACCGATTAAAATGCCGTACCACCATTTGCCGGTGTTGGTAAATGCCGCCGACACCGGATCGGTTGCCATAAACAGCATACCGATGGCAAAGCCGCCGACCACCAAGTGCCAATACCAAGGCATAGTCAGCATCGGGTTGGTTTCCGAACCGATAAAGTTACACAGCGAAGACATTGCTACCATGCCGATCATCACACCGGCGATAATCCGCCAAGAGGCGATGCGGGCGAAGACGATGATTGCGCCGCCGATTAAGAGTGCCAGCGTGGAAACTTCGCCGATTGAGCCGGGCATATTGCCGATAAAGGCATCAAGCCAGGTAATCGGTTGGCCGGTGGCCACGTTTTTCAAGGCTGCAGCGCCGCCGTTGGCCCATTGGGCGAGGGCGGTTGCGCCGGAAAAGCCGTCAACCGCCGTCCAGATGGTGTCGCCGCTGATGTTGGCGGGGTACGAGAAAAACAGGAAGGCACGGCCCGCCAGTGCAGGGTTCATAAAGTTTTTGCCCGTACCGCCGAAAACTTCTTTGGCAATCACCACGCCGAAGGTAATCCCCAAAGCGGCTTGCCACAGCGGCAGGGTAGGCGGCACGATTAAGGCAAACAGAATCGAAGTAACGAAGAAACCTTCGTTGATTTCGTGTTTGCGCACCATGGCGAACAAAACTTCCCAAAAACCGCCGACCACAAACACAACAGCGTAAATCGGCAGGAAAAACAGCGCACCAAACAGCATTTTGCTGCCTACGCCGGCATCGGCCGCCATATTGATGCCCAAACTATCAGCCAAGGCATAATGCCAGTCGTTGGCGATGCTTTGCTGCAAGAGTTCCGGCGTTAATGCGCCAAAGGCTTGCGCACCGACGTTGTACATGCCGTAAAACATTGCAGGAAACAGCGCCAGCCACACCAGAATCATCATGCGTTTGGAATCCAAGGCATCGCGGACGTGCGCCGCTTTGCGGGTAACCGTGCCTTGGGTGTAGAAAATGGTCGTTACCGCTTCATACAGGGCATACCACTTTTCGTGTTTGCCGCCCGGCAGGAAGTTCGGTTCGATTTTTTCCAAAAAATGTTTCAAGCCCATATCAGCCTTCCTTCTCAATGGTCTCTAATACTTTGCGTAACAGAGGGCCGTATTCGTATTTGCCGGGGCAGACGAAGCTGCACAAAGCCAAATCTTCTTCGTCTAATTCCAAGCAGCCCAAATCCTGTGCGCTGTCGGTATCGCCGACAATCAGATCACGCAGCAGCAGGGTGGGCAGAATGTCCAAAGGCATCACCCGCTCGTAAGTGCCGATCGGCACCATCGCACGGTCGCCGCCGTTGGTGGCGGTGTTGAAGTTGAACAGTTTGTTTTTCAGGAAATGGCCGATGGTGGTGCGGGTAATCGAATATTTGTCCGGCTGCGGCGCAACCCAGCCGAAAAACTCTTTTGTCCGACCTTCTTCCAATACCGAAACCTGATTGTGGAAACGGCCGAGATAGTCATGCACGCCTTGGGCAACCGAGCCGTTTAACACCGAACCGGAAATCACACGGTTGTCGCCTTGCGCCAGTTCGCCCTCGGTCAGTTGCGATACTTTGGCACCGGCAACCGTACGCAGCAGGCGGGGATTGTTCACCTGCGGGCCGCCCAGAGCAATAATCCGCTCGCAATTCAGACGGCCTGTGGTAAACAGGCGGCCGATGGCGATTACGTCTTGATAATTAATCGTCCATACCGTTTTATTCGGGCCGACCGGCTCGATAAAGTGGATATGCGTACCGCTCAAACCGGCAGGGTGCGGGCCGTCGAATTCGTGTACCGCAATATTGGCGGCATTTTCAGACGGCCTTGCTGTACCTGCGGCCTGACAAACGTGAACCGTACGCTCGGTCAGTCGGCTCAACACACGCAGACCATAGTTGAAATCGGCTTGCGCAGCGGCAATCACGACCTGAGGGTCGGCGGCCAGCGGATTGGTGTCCATCGCATTGACGAAAACGGCCGCCGGTTCGGCATCGGCCGCCGGTGTTTTGCTGAACGGACGGGTACGCAACGCCGTCCACAAGCCTGACTGAATCAGGTTGCGGCGCACATCTTCGCTGTTCAGGTTTGCCAAATCTTCGGGCTCATATTGCTCGAAAACCACTTCATCATCGCCGCTGACACTGATGACGACAGACTGCAATACACGTTTGTCGCCACGGTTGATGGCGGATACTGTGCCTGCGGCCGGAGCGGTAAACACCACGCCCGGATTTTTCTTGTCTTCAAACAGAACTTGGCCTTTTTTGACGGTGTCGCCTTCTTTGACCTTCATCGAAGGGCGCATACCGACATATTCTTCGCCAAGCAACGCGACTTCGGTAATGACCGGACCGTCATAAACGGCTTGTTCGGGTCTGCCCGCAATCGGCAGATCTAAGCCTTTTTTTATCTTAATCATAGAGATGCGTTACTTTTTGCTGGTTTAAAAATAGGGTTTCGGCGCACGCCGTATGCTACGGGAGGCCGTCTGAAAAGTGTGTGTCCGCCGTTTTTCCGCAGGGAAATCAACGGAAAAGCGTATTTATTCAACACGCAAAACGGGATAAGTTAAATTTTTCAAATTTTCAATTCTAACAGGAAATCCGTTTTTATGGCGAAAAACGGCACGGATTTTTTCGGAAAACTACTGTTTTTCGACGGCAGATAAACCGCTATTTGCCTGATTCTGCGGAAAGAAAAGCAAAAATTGGCAGCATGGTCGGATTCGGGCGGCAATCGGGGCAGGAAATGGCGGAAGACAGTGTGGTTTTTGAGGGACGCAGCGGTGTTGCAAATCAACTGTAAACGGAAACGCTAAATCGGGTAGAATACGGGCATTGCTGTATGCGTTTTCAGACGGCCTAGGCCGTCTGAAAAACAGGCCGGACGCAGATTTTCGCCGGATACAGCCAAGTATTTACTATGTTGAAACCGTCAAAAAGCAAGCTGCGCATTAACTTGACGATTTCATGATATATCGTTCAGAGAGGGTGATTATGAGCCAACAATATGTATATTCCATGCTGCGGGTAAGCAAGGTCGTGCCGCCGCAGAAAAGCATTATTAAAGACATTTCGCTGTCGTTTTTCCCCGGCGCCAAAATCGGCTTGCTCGGTTTGAACGGTGCGGGCAAGTCCACCGTGTTGCGGATTATGGCGGGCGTGGATAAAGAATTTGAAGGCGAAGCCGTGCCGATGGGCGGCATTAAAATCGGCTATCTGCCGCAAGAGCCGGAGCTTGATCCTGAAAAAACCGTGCGTGAAGAAGTGGAAAGCGGTTTGGGCGAAGTGGCGGCGGCGCAGAAGCGTTTGGAAGAAGTGTATGCCGAATATGCCAATCCCGATGCCGATTTTGACGCTTTGGCGGAAGAGCAGGGACGTTTGGAAGCGATTATCGCCGCCGGTTCGAGTTCGGGCGGCGGTGCGGAGCATGAGTTGGAAATCGCCGCCGACGCTTTGCGCTTACCCGATTGGGACACCAAAATCGGCGTGTTGTCGGGCGGTGAAAAACGCCGTGTCGCCTTGTGCAAACTCTTGTTGAGCAAGCCCGATATGCTGCTGTTGGACGAGCCGACCAACCACTTGGACGCTGAATCGGTAGAGTGGTTGGAGCAATTCTTAGTGCGTTTCCCCGGCACGGTGGTCGCCGTTACCCACGACCGCTATTTCCTCGACAACGCCGCCGAGTGGATTTTGGAACTCGACCGAGGACACGGCATTCCGTGGAAAGGCAATTATTCTTCATGGCTGGAACAAAAAGAAAAACGCTTGGAAACCGAAGCCAAAACCGAAGCCGCCCGTGTCAAAGCCATGAAGCAGGAATTGGAATGGGTGCGCCAAAACGCCAAAGGCCGCCAAGCTAAATCCAAAGCCCGTTTGGCACGTTTTGAAGAAATGAGCAATTACGAATACCAAAAACGCAACGAAACGCAAGAAATCTTTATTCCCGTTGCCGAGCGTTTAGGTAACGAAGTGATTGAATTTGTGAAAGTTTCCAAATCATTCGGCGACAAAGTGCTGATTGACGATTTGAGCTTCAAAGTGCCTGCGGGTGCGATTGTCGGCATTATCGGCCCGAACGGTGCGGGTAAATCCACACTGTTTAAAATGATTTCCGGCAAAGAGCAACCCGATTGTGGCGAAGTGAAAATCGGGCAGACTGTGAAAATGAGCCTGATTGACCAAAGCAGGGAAGGTCTGCAAAACGACAAAACCGTGTTCGACAACATCGCCGAAGGACGGGATATTTTACAGGTCGGACAGTTTGAAATCCCCGCCCGTGCCTATTTGGGACGCTTCAACTTCAAAGGCAGCGATCAGAGCAAAATCGCAGGCAACCTGTCTGGCGGCGAACGGGGGCGGCTGCACTTGGCGAAAACGCTGTTGAGCGGCGGCAACGTCTTGCTGCTGGACGAACCATCCAACGACCTCGACGTAGAAACCCTGCGTGCCCTCGAAGATGCCCTGCTCGAATTTGCCGGCAGCGTGATGGTGATTTCCCACGACCGTTGGTTCCTCGACCGCATCGCCACCCATATTCTCGCTTGCGAAGGCGATTCCAAATGGGTGTTCTTCGACGGCAACTATCAGGAATACGAAGAAGACAAAAAACGCCGGCTCGGTGAAGAGGGTGCGAAACCGAAACGTATCCGCTATAAACCGGTAACACGTTGATGGTTTAAAACCATTCAATAAACCGATGCCGTCTGAAAACTGCGTTTTTCAGACGGCATTTTGCGTTTGAATTTTTGCAGGCCGTCTGAAAATATAGTGAATTTAATTTAAAAGTAGGACAAGACGGCGAGCCGCAGACAGTACAGCTAGTACGGCAAGGCGAGCCAACGCAGTAATACTTTTAAAGTGAATTCACTATGGCACGACTGCATTTTCAGACGGCCTGAGGGCTTAAAATATCTGCCACACAAAGAAAATCAGGGTGTGGAGGATAAACAGCGGGGTCAGGATACCGAACGACCATGCCATATAGCCGAAGAAGCTCGGCATTTTTACGCCCCGTTGTTCGGCGATGGCTTTCACCATAAAGTTCGGTGCATTGCCGATATAGGTGAGTGCGCCCATAAACACCGAACCCATGGATACGGCAAGCAGGGTGTGGGTCATACCGGTCATCAGGAACGCAGGGTCGCCGCCTGCCATATTGAAAAACACCAGATAAGTCGGGGCGTTGTCCAAAAAGGCGGAGAGAATGCCGCTCATCCAGAAATACATAATGTTAATCGGATCGCCTTGGGCATCGTGAACCAAAGACACTACGCTGTGCAGCGCTCCGCTTTCGCCGGCTTTCAAAATCGCCAATACCGGCGCAATGGTGATGAAGATGCCCAAAAACAGTTTGCCGACTTCGGCAATCGGTTCAAAGTTGAACTCATTACCGGCACGCACCTGTTTCGGCGTAAACATCAGGGAAATACCGGCCAGCAGCAGTAAAATAATGTCCCGGGTCAAGTTCGGCAGGGAATAATGGCTGCCTAAAATGCTGAAACCGGGGTGCGACGGTTTCCATACGCCGGACATCAACACGGCGGCAACCACGCCGAAAAGCAGCAATAAATTGAATTTGCCGAAAATTTGCAACTTGCTGTCGGCAGTCGGGTCTTTGGCGGCGATTTCGTCTTCTTTACTGAAAAAATAGCTGTCCAACAAATAGAAGACGGTCAGCAAAACCACAACGCTGATTAATACGGGTACGGCCATGTGTTTCACCGTCCACATAAAATCCACGCCTTTCAAAAAGCCGAGAAAGAGCGGCGGATCGCCCAAGGGTGTAAGGCCGCCGCCGATATTGGCAACCAAAAAGATAAAGAATACAACCACATGGACTTTGTGCTTGCGGTTGTCGTTGGCACGGATCAGCGGGCGTATCATCAGCATCGCAGCGCCGGTTGTCCCCATTAAAGAGGCAAGCAGTGTGCCGATGGCGAGCAGGCCGGTGTTCAGCTTGGGCGAGCCGTGCAGATTTCCCCACACCAAAATGCCGCCGGAAATGGTGTACAGAGCAAACAAAATGATGATAAACGGGATATATTCTTCAATCATGGCATGGGCAACGGTATGGATACCAGCCTGTGCACCAAACGTGTAGGTAAAGGGAATCAGGAACAACAAGGTCCAAAAAGCCGTGATTTTGCCGAAATGGTGATGCCAAAGATGCGGCACCAAGAGCGGGCCTAAGGCAATAGACAGCAAAATTAAGGCAAACGGCAAACCCCACAACAGCGGCAGTGCAGCGCCGTTGAAATCGGCAGCCTGAGCCAACGAGGGCAGCAGAAGCAGGGGAAGCAAAACAGGTAGTAAGCGCATGTTTTTCCTTTTTATAGTGAACTAAAATAAGAAACCTACTGCGTGGGTTTGCCCAGCCGTTTCGGTTGTACCGTCTTCGGCTTGCGGCCTTGTATTTTTCTTATGTTATTTCACTTTATCGTAAAAAGTATTCAGCACCGTTTGAGCAATGCGGCACTGTTCAAAAGCGGCACGAAGGTGCAACTGGATTTGATTGTAAAGGAAACATGGGTAGGAAACTAGGTAAAACGACGTTTGTTTGAAATAATTTGCTAAAAATAACAGAATAATTGCATTCGGTAGGGTTGATGCTTTAGGTGGTATGATGAATCCACCATGGTTTGAAACCATTTAATTCAATAAACCGAGGCCGTCTGAAAATCGGATTTTCTGATTTTCAGACGGCCTGTTTTATTCAGCAAGGGTTTATGCTTGTTGTTGAATCAGGGCGTGGGTTTTCAGGGTGTCCAGCATGATTCGGATCAGGCGGGGGGCGGCTTCGCTGAGGCGGAAATCCTGTGGTGAGGAGAGCCATTGTTTGATTAAGCCGTCGGTGTTGGATTTGATGAAGATGATGGCAAAATTGATGTCGAGGCTGGCGGGCAATTCGCCTTCCTGAATGCAGGCGTTCAGGATGTCGGTGAGTTTGTCGTGCCAGATGGAATGGTATTTTTGGATAATTGCGGTAATGGCGTGGTTTTTTTCAATGCGTTCGCATTTGAAAAAGAGAATGGTGTAAAACTTGTTGTGGATGTCGTTGTGTTCCAAGCGGGTAAAAAATTTGTCTAACAATTGCTCGAAACTTTGCCAGCTGCTGCTGTTGTTTTGCTGCAAATCGTTCTGCATGCAGTTTTCTATGTCTTGGCAAATGCGTTGGAACAAGGCATCGAAGAGGTCTTCTTTGTTTTTGAAATGCCAGTAGAGTGCGCCCCGGGTTACGCCGGCGGTTTGGGCGATTTCGTTGAGCGAGGTGCGGGCGATGCCTTTGTCGTAGAAGGTTTCAAGGGCGGCCAGCATTAAATGCTCGCGGGTTTTTTGGGCTTCGATTTTGGTTTTTCTCATTATGGTTACCGTGGTAGTGGTCGCTTAAACGCTTATTATAAAAAATAACTTTCTAACATGCAAGGTTGTATGTATAATGGCGGCTTATCATTTCGACTGATGATGTTTTTTCGTGGTTGGCCACGATGTATTGATTGATAACGATAGGAAAAAAATAGGAAAAAACATGGTTTTTCATGCTTCTCATAAAACAATGAAGGCGGCGGCTTTGGCCGTCGCCGCTGCTTTGGCGCTGGGCGCTTGCGGCAATAAAGACGAACAGGCAGCCGCTCAGGCGCAGGCTCAACAAGCGCCGGCTCCGGAAGTGGGCGTGGTAACGGTTTACCCGCAAACGGTGTCGCTGGTAACTGAATTGCCGGGCCGTTTGGAATCGGTGCGTACGGCGCAGGTGCGGGCGCAGGTCGGCGGTATTATCGAAAAACGTTTGTTCCAAGAGGGCAGCTATGTGCGTGCCGGTCAGCCGCTGTATCAAATCGACAGCTCGACTTACGAAGCGGCTTTGGAAAGTGCCAAGGCGCAACTGGCTTCGGCTGAGGCGGCATTGTTGAAAGCCGATGCGGATATTGCCCGCTACAAACCTTTGGTTGAGGCGGATGCCATCAGCCGTCAGGAGTTTGATGCGGCGATAACGGCACGCCGTTCTGCCGAAGCGGGCGTGAAAGCGGCCCGTGCGGCGATTAAGTCGGCCGGTATCAGCCTGCGCCGCAGCCGGATTACGGCACCGATTTCCGGTTTTATCGGTCAATCGAATGTGTCGGAAGGTACGCTGGTAAATGCGGGTGATGCAACGGTGTTGGCAACCATTCAGCAAAACAATCCGCTGTATGTCAATGTTACCCAGTCTGCCACCGATATTATGCAGCTGCGTCAGGATTTCGCCGAGGGCAAGCTGCAAACGGTGAATGGCGGTATCGAAGTGGGCATTAAGTTTGAAAACGGTAAGATGTACAACCAAACCGGCCGCCTGCTGTTTGCCGACCCGACTGTGAATGAATCTACCGGTCAGGTAACGCTGCGTGCGGCAATTCCGAATGATGATAATGTATTGCTGCCGGGGCTGTATGTGCGTGTGCTGATGAATCAGGCCGATGTTGCCAATGCGTTTGTCGTGCCGCAGCAGGCGGTAACCCGTGGGGCGAAAGACACGGTGATGATTGTCAATGCACAAGGCGGTTTGGAGCCTCGTGAGGTAACTGTGGCGCAACAGCAGGGAAGCAACTGGATTATCACTGCCGGTTTGCAGGACGGCGATAAGGTAGTGGTGGACGGTACGATGATTGCCGGTATGATGGGTGCGAAAAAAGTAACGCCTAAAGAGTGGAAACAGCCGTCTGAAAATGCCCCTCAAATGCCTGCGGCACATAATCACGCTGCCTCTGAAGCCGAACAGGCTGCTTCCGACAGCAAATAATTGAGGAGGCTGCATGTCTAAGTTTTTTATTGAGCGGCCCATCTTTGCATGGGTTATCGCCATTTTCATTATCGCCGCCGGCTTTTTCGGGATTAAAAGCCTGCCGATTTCCCAATATCCGTCGGTGGCATCGCCGACCATTACCCTGACCGCCACTTATCCGGGTGCTTCCGCCAAAGTGATGGAAGACAGCGTATTGTCGGTAATCGAACGCAATATGTATGGCGTGGACGGTTTGGACTACATGACCACATCTGCCGATTCGAGCGGTAGCGGTTCGGTAACGTTGGCTTTTACGCCGGAAACCAATGAAGATTTGGCGCAGGTCAATGTGCAGAACAAACTTTCGGAAGTAACCGCTTTGCTGCCGGCGACCGTGCAGCAATACGGCGTAACCGTATCCAAAGCCCGTTCCAACTTCCTGCAGGTGGTGATGCTCACTTCCGAGAGCCAGTCTGTCGAAGAAATGAACGACTATGCCCAACGCAACGTCGTGCCTGAATTGCAGCGTCTTGACGGCGTGGGCGGTGTGCGTCTGTTTGGTGCACAGCGTGCGATGCGGATTTGGGTTGATCCGAAGAAACTGGAAAACTTCAATCTCTCGTTTGCCGATGTGTCTGCCGCCATCAGCGCCCAAAATGTGCAGATTTCTGCCGGTGCGCTGGGTGCGCTGCCTGCCAACGAAGGCCAGACCATTTCGGCAACCATTACCGCACAAGGCCAGTTGAGTACGCCTGAAGAATTCGGCAACATCATGCTGCGTTCCAATACCGACGGTTCTAACGTTTATCTGAAAGACGTGGCGAAAATCAGTTTGGGCATGGAAAACTATGCTACCGCCGCCAAACTCAACGGCTCGACCACCACCGGTATGGCGGTATCGCTGTCCAACAGCGGTAATGCCTTGGCAACGGCTAAAGCGGTGAAAGCCAAAATGGAAGAGCTGCAAAAATTCTTCCCCGAAGGCATGAAATGGGTGGTGCCTTACGATACGTCCACATTCGTCGATATTTCGATTGAAAAAGTGATCCAAACGCTGGTAGAAGCCATCGTATTGGTGTTTATCGTGATGTATCTCTTTCTGCAGAATATCCGCTACACCCTGATTCCGACAATTGTGGTGCCGATTTCCCTGATGGGGGCGTTTGCCGTGATTGCGTATATGGGCATGTCGATTAACGTATTGACCATGTTTGCGATGGTATTGGTGATCGGTATTGTGGTCGATGATGCCATCGTGGTGGTGGAAAACGTCGAGCGGATTATGGTGGAAGAGGGCTTGTCGCCGAAAGAAGCCACCAAAAAAGCGATGGGACAGATTTCCGGTGCGGTTATCGGTATTACGGCGGTATTGATGTCGGTATTTGTACCGATGGCGATGTTCAGCGGCGCAACCGGTAATATTTACCGCCAGTTTTCGGTAACGATGGTGGCGGCGATTGCATTCTCGGCATTCCTTGCTCTGACGCTGACTCCGGCATTGTGTGCCACCATGCTCAAAGCGATTCCGAAAGGCCATCACGAAGCGAAAAAAGGCTTTTTCGGCTGGTTTAACCGTAAATTTGACAGCGCAACCCACGGCTACGAAGGCTGGGTGGCAAAAATCCTGCGCAAAACCGGCCGTATGGCGGTGGTGTATGTGGCATTGTCGGCCATCGGCGTATTCCTGCTGACCCGCCTGCCGGGATCATTCCTGCCGGAAGAAGACCAAGGCTTTGTGATGGTGAGCGTGCAACTGCCTGCCGGTGCGACCAAAGAGCGTACCGATGTAACGCTTGATCAGATTACCAAAATCGCCCAATCCATGCCGGAAGTGGAAAACGTAATCGGCGTATCCGGTTTCAGTTTCAGCGGTTCGGGTCAGAATATGGCGATGGGCTTTGTGATTCTGAAAGACTGGAGCGAGCGTAATGCACCGGGTAGCAATGCGGCGGCGATTGCCGGTAAATTGACCGGTGCCGCTATGGGTACGGTTAAAGACGGTTTTGCGATTGCGATTTCTCCGCCTGCGATTATGGAACTGGGCAACGCTTCGGGCTTGTCGTTCTACCTGCAAGACCGCACCAACAGCGGCCATGAAGCCTTGCTGGCAAAACGCAACGAATTGATCGGCAAAATGCGTCAAAGCCCGATTTTCAATCCGCAAACCGTGCGTGCCAGCGGCTTGGAAGATGCGCCGCAACTCAAAATCGACATCAACCGTCAGGCTGCTGCTGCACAAGGCATTGATTTTTCCAGTATCCGCAGCGTATTGGGTACGGCATTGGGTGGTTCGTATATCAACGACTTCCCGAATCGGGGCCGTTTGCAGCGGGTGATGGTTCAGGCTGAAGCCGCCGGCCGTATGCAGCCTGCTGATGTGTTGGCACTGACCGTGCCGAACCGTCAAGGCGTTGCTGTGCCGCTTTCGACTTTTGCGACCGTGTCTTGGGAAAACGGTATGCAGCAGAGCGTACGTTTCAACGGCTATCCGGCGATGGAGCTGACCGGTGCGCCTGCTCCGGGCCATTCGACCGGTGCCGCTATGGTTGCCTTGCAGCAGATGGTTGAAGAATTGGGCGGCGGTTACAGCTTGGAATGGGGCGGCCAGTCTCGCGAAGAGGCGAAAGGCGGTTCGCAAACCATGATTCTGTATGCCTTAGCCGGTGCCGCTATTTTCTTGGTATTGGCTGCGCTGTATGAAAGCTGGTCGATTCCGTTGGCGGTGATTCTGGTGATTCCGCTGGGCTTGATTGGTGCTGCGTTTGGTGTGAGCGGCCGCAATCTGCTTGATGCGCTGTTGGGCGGCATTCCGGCGTATGCCAACGATATTTACTTCCAAGTCGGTTTTGTAACCGTGATGGGTCTGTCGGCGAAAAATGCGATTCTGATTATCGAGTTTGCCAAAGACTTGCAGGATCAGGGCAAAACGGCGTTGGAAGCAGCGCTGAAAGCGGCGAACCTGCGTTTCCGTCCGATTCTGATGACCTCGTTTGCCTTTATTTTGGGCGTAGTGCCGCTGTATCTCGCTTCGGGTGCCAGCTCGTCCAGCCAGCGTGCCATCGGTACAACGGTATTCTGGGGTATGCTGATCGGCACATTGCTGTCGGTATTCTTGGTGCCGCTGTTTTATGTGGTGGTTCGAGGCTTCTTCAAAGGCAAACAGCCGACTGAAGCACTCGCAGCCGAAAGCGGCGTGATCGAACACACCGCCGGTAAAAAACGCCATAAGTAAACTTGAAACAGGCCGTCTGAAAAACGGTTTTTCAGACGGCCTCAAGGATTAAAAAGATGAAAAAAATCAATTTCACCCCCGCACTCAGCGTTTTGACCGCCGCCGTATTGTCGGCATGTACGCTGATGCCCAAATACGAGCAGCCGCAGGTTGCCGTGGCTGAAACCTTTAAATACGATGTCGCCGAACCCGGCATTCAGGCAGCGGCTCTGGGTTGGCAGGATTATTTTGCCGATCCCCGCCTGCACCGCCTGATTGAAACCGCACTCGAACGCAACACCAATTTGCGTGCCGCCGTATTGAATTCGGAAATCTACCGCAAACAATACATGATCGAGCGCAATAATTTATTGCCCAGCCTCAACGGCAACGGCAGCGGCACACGTTCCCGCACCGCCGCCGATTTAAGCCCGACCGGCAGTGCCAACCATACCAACGCCTACACCGTCGGCTTGGGCATTGCCGCTTATGAACTGGACTTGTTCGGCAGAGTACGCAGCAGCAGCGAAGCCGCCCTGCAAGGCTATTTCAACAGCGCCGCCAACCGTGATGCCGCCCACTTGACGCTGGTGTCGTCCGTTGCCAAAGCCTATTTCAACGAACGCTACGCCGAAGAAGCCATGGCCTTGGCGCAACGGGTATTGAAAACCCGTGAAGCGACCTACAGCCTGTCTCAGCTGCGCCACAAAGCCGGTGTGATTTCCGCCATCGACCTGCGCCAACAGGAAGCCTTGATCGAATCGGCCAAAGCCGACTATGCCAAAGCCGTGCAGGCACGGGAACAGGCACGCAATGCGCTGGTGATGCTGATTAACCGTCCGTTGCCGGAAGATTTGCCGCAAGGTTTGCCGCTGAACAAACAATTTAAAATCAGCCGTTTGCCTGCAGGCTTGAGTTCCGAAGTTTTGCTCAACCGTCCTGACGTGCGTGCCGCCGAATTTGCCCTGAAACAGGCAAACGCCAATATCGGTGCCGCCCGTGCCGCATTCTTCCCGTCCATCAGCCTCACCGGCACGCTGGGCTTCGGTTCGACCGAACTGGATCAGCTGTTTAGAGGCAGCAACCGCATGTGGTCGTTCGGCCCGGCGATCAACTTGCCGATTTTCAACTGGGGTACAAACAAAGCCAATCTCGATGTGGCCAAGCTGCGCCAGCAGGCACAAGTTGCCGCCTATGAATCAGCGGTGCAGTCTGCATTCCGAGACGTTTCCGATGCACTGGTGGCACGCGAACAGCTGGATAAAAACCACACCGCATTGGGCAAACAGAGCCGTGCCTACGCCGACACGCTGCGTTTAGTCAGCCTGCGCTACAAACACGGCGTATCCAGCGCCTTGGATTTGCTGGATGCTGAACGCAGCAGCTATGGCGCAGAAACCGCCGTTTTGGCCGCCCAACTGACCCGCTTGGAAAACATGGCAGACCTGTATAAAGCCTTAGGCGGCGGTTTGAAACGATACACCAACGAAACCGCTACACAATAAACCCGAACGGGGTGAAGCTATAGTGGATTCACTGAATAATCCATACCATTTAATCCGGCACTCGTAGGGTGCGGGCCAAAGCACGCACCTGTTCTGTGCATTTTATGTCGAAGCCGTCTGAAAATCTGATTTTAGCTTTGCAGAAACTCGTTACCCTCGTTTTAGCGAAACCTTCGGTTTTAGCTGCGCAGAAACTCGCTATGCTTGTTTTCAGACGGCATTCATGGGGAATTTAGAGAACACGTGCATGCTTTGGCATGCACACTACACACAATTCCCCGTCCCGTTGGCGGGAAGGGTGGTTCACTTGGGTTGTAATATTTTTTTGGTTAATTCACTATAGGCCGTCTGAAAATCCGATTTTCAGACGGCCTTTGTCTTATTCACGATATAATGCCAACCTTTTACCAACCCGTTTCCCTTTTTCTCATGATGAATAAACGCCATCTCTTTTCCGCCTGTCTTGCCCTGTGTTCCCTAAGCGCTTCGGCATGGGATTTCGGGCGGATTCCGCCGGAAGAAGCGGCGGTGTATGTGCAGCAGCTCGACAACGGCAAAATCTGGGCGGCGCACCGTGAAGATACGCCCGTCAATCCCGCTTCGACCATGAAACTGGTTACGACCTTTACCGCCTTGAACATTTTAGGCAGCGATTACCGTTGGAACACCGAATTCAAAAGCAGTGCCAAAATTCAGGGCGATACTTTGGACGGCGATCTGTATTGGCAGGGCAGCGGCAACCCGACTTTGGAACAGGACGATATTGCCGCAGCGCAGCAGCAGTTGCGGGAACAGGGTATCCGCCATATCAAAGGCAGTCTGGTACTCGACCGCAGCCTGTGGGGCAGCGTGCCGAATCCCCCCGAATTTGCCGACGATGAGGGCGAAACATTTATGACCCCGCCCGACCCGAATATGCTGGCGTATAAAGTGGTGTGGCTCACGCCGCAAACAGACGAAGCGGGCAATGTGCAGATTCACACCAAACCGCCGCTACCCGACATCCCGCAGGACAACCAAGTCCGCCTGAGCCGCTCTACTGCAGCTTGCCCGTCGCTGGCAAACCATCTGCAGGCAAGGTTTTCAGACGGCATACTGCATCTTACGGGCAATTTACCGAGCGCCTGCTTGGGCAAAGAAATGTTCGTCAATATGCTGACCGCCCCCGATTTTGCCCGCCGCAGCTTTATCAACCAATGGCGGGAGAACGGCGGCCGCATTTCAGACGGCATGGCAGCGGCGGACACCCCGAAACAGGCAAAAACACTGGCCGCCGCCCCATCCAAACCACTTGCGGAAATCCTGACGGCGATGAACAAACATTCCAATAATCTGATTGCCCGCTCAGTATTTCTGAAACTGGGCAAAGCCGAGAACGCCCGTACCGCCGCCCGCCAAGCCGCCGAAGCCGTGAAGCAGGAACTGGCGCTGTCCGGCGTGGACGTGTCGCCCTTAATCTTGGAAAACGGATCGGGCTTGTCCCGCCGCGAGCGGGTGAGTGCCAAAATGATGGGGCAGATGCTGGAAAAAGCCTATTTCAGCCCGTTTGCCGCCGACTTCATCGACACCTTGCCGATTGCCGGAGAAGACGGCACACTCAAAGGCCGTCTGAAAATCCTAGGCCACCCGCTGCGCCTGAAAACCGGCACGCTCAAAGACGTGCGTGCGCTCGCAGGCTATTGGTTGGGCGACAAACCGCTGGTCGTCGTCGTGATCATCAACAGCCCGAAAGCCACGGCATATCTGAAAGATTTGGACAGACTGGTTACGCAGATAGTGAACGAAATCCAAGCAACGCAGGAAAGCGAAACACCGCCGACAGACAGTAATTAAACAGAATTTATTATGCAGAAAACCGCCGAAGCCGTCTGAAAATACAGTTTTCAGACGGCTTCGGCGATATCATTCCAATTAATGTTAATGTGCAGACGAGCGGGAAAACAGATTAATCACCAACACCCCGCTGATAATCATCGCCATACCGATCAATCCCGCCAAATCAGGTTTTTGCCCGAAAACAAAAAACGCTACTGCAGCCGTCAGCACAATCCCCACGCCCGACCACACGGCGTACACAATGCCGAGCGGCAATGTGCGGGTAATCACCGACATCAAATACAGGGCAACCACAAAAGCACTCACGGCGATAACCGCAGGCAACGGTTTGGTAAAACCATCGCTGGCTTTCAGGCAGTTTGTGCCGATTACTTCCGAAACAATCGCACCGGCCAATAAAATCCACGGGTTCATCGTTGTCTTCCGAATAAAATGGTTGAGAAAACAGGCATTCTAACAAAAAATCATTTTTTGAACAGTTTTGATTTTTGGTGAATTTTCGTGGCAAATTCGTGATTTTGCCGCTATTTTTATTCAAAAATCAGTGATGCTTCAAACCCCGAAAAAACCTGAAATTTTGTACAAAGGTTGCACCGGTTTTCTGAGTCTCACATTTCTATGCCGTCTGAAAAATCGATTTTCAGACGGCATGAATGAAAAGCGGGCAAACCGTCTAAAAAACATTCCGACTATAGTTAAAACACCGGATTTTCCATACAAATCGACAAACTAATGACAGTCGTAATATGTGGTGGGCAACAAGCTAAGTTGCTCCATCTGCACTTTGTTCCCCTTCCCGCTGGCGGGAAGGGGCTAGGGGAAGGGTGGCTCGCTGTGTGTCATATTTTTTCGGTTGATTTACTATAAAAACCCGCCGGTTATTGATAAGAAAAACAGCAGGTTCTTGTTGTTCGGATATTATCGTGTTAAATTTTGAAAAACTTGTCAAAATATCGTTTGCTGGTTACAATCGCCTACAGTGTTTTCAGAAAATGGTTTTTATTTATAGTGGATTAAATGAAAACCGCTACGGCGTTCCCGCCTTATCCTGCTTTTAATGAATTCACGATATTCATCAGAAGAAAAAATGCCGGCAGCGCCGGTTTCTTAATAAGGAGTCATACATGAATCCCATGTATATCACGTTTGGGCTGTATCTGATTGCGGTTTTGCTGATTGGCTTGGCCGCCTATTTCTCAACCCGCAACTTTGACGACTATATCCTCGGCGGCCGCAGCTTGGGTTCGTTTGTTACCGCCATGTCGGCGGGTGCGTCGGATATGTCGGGCTGGCTGCTGATGGGCTTGCCCGGTGCGATTTATGCCACCGGTTTGAGCGAGGCATGGATTGCCATCGGCTTGACCATCGGCGCTTGGGCCAACTGGCTGCTGGTTTCAGGCCGCCTGCGGGTGCATACCGAATACGCCAACAATGCTTTGACCTTGCCGGATTATTTCTATCACCGCTTCGGTGCCAAAGGGCAGGCGATGAAAGTGATTTCGGCACTGATTATCCTGTTTTTCTTCACCATTTATTGCGCTTCCGGCGTGGTGGCGGGCGCACGCCTGTTTCAAAGTCTGTTTGAAGGCATGAGCTATGAAACCGCCATGTGGCTGGGCGCAGGTGCGACCATTGCCTACACCTTTATCGGCGGCTTCTTGGCGGTGAGCTGGACGGATACCGTACAGGCAAGCCTGATGCTGTTTGCCCTGATTTTAACCCCGGTTATGGTGTATCTCAGCTTGGGCGGCGCAGCCGAAATGACCGCCGCCGTTCATGCCGTTGCCGCCGAAACCGGCAAAGAATACGGCAGCCTGTTTGCCGGAACGACTTTCCTCGGTATTATTTCCACCGCCGCATGGGGCTTGGGCTATTTCGGTCAACCGCATATTCTGGCACGCTTTATGGCGGCTGAAAATGTCAAATCCCTTACCAACGCCCGCCGTATCGGCATGACTTGGATGATTATCTGTTTGGGCGGTGCCGTTGCCGTCGGTTATTTCGGCATTGCCTATTTCGGCGGCCATCCGGAGCAACTCAGTGCCATGGGCGGCAACAACGAACGCATTTTCATCGCCTTGGCAACGCTGCTGTTTAACCCTTGGATTGCCGGCATTATCCTGAGCGCCATCTTGGCCGCCGTGATGTCCACCCTGTCTTGCCAACTGCTGGTATGTTCCAGCGCCATCACCGAAGACTTTTACAAAGGCTTCCTGCGTCCGAACGCCGAACAAAAAGAGTTGGTATGGGTCGGCCGCCTGATGGTGTTGTCGGTTGCCGTGATTGCCATTCTGATTGCCGCCAACCCCGACAGCAAAGTATTGGGGCTGGTATCCTACGCATGGGCCGGTTTCGGTGCTGCTTTCGGTCCGGTGGTGATTTTATCGGTATTGTGGAAACGCATGACCGCCAACGGCGCATTGTTCGGCATGATTGCCGGTGCCGTTGTGGTGGTATTGTGGGCGCAGCTCGCCAACCCCGCCCTTGCCGCTGCCGGTCTGCCGACCATGTACGAAATCGTTCCCGGCTTTATCGCCTGCGGATTGGTCGTATTTGTCGTTTCCCTGCTCGGCAAACAGCCTGATGCGCACATTCTGGAAAAATTTGAAAAAGCCGATGCACAATATCGTGCCGAACGCTGATTTGAATGAATGAAATAAACCCTGAGGCCGTCTGAAAACCTGATTTTCAGACGGCCTCAGGGTTTAAGGTTTCAAGGGTTTAAGGTTTCGTAAGCCAAAACCGCAGCCGCCAGATCTTCCAGCGCCGAGCCGACTGATTTGAACACGGTAATTTCATGCTGATTCAGACGGCCTTGATGGTGGTTGCGGCATAAATCGCTCAAAGTTGCTTTGACTTGTTCGGGCGCAAAAATACCGGCCTGAATCGGCGACAGCAAATCGCCGGCTTTCATTAAGGCTTCTTCGGTATCGACAAATACGCTGGTGTCGGCAAAACAGGCATCATCGCTTTCCCGCATTTCGGGCGTAAAACCGCCGATTAAGTCCAAATGCGTTCCCGGCCGCAGCCATTCCCGTTTGATCAGTGGAGTGGTGGACAAGGTGGCGCAACTGACAATATCCGACTGTTTTACCGCCTCTTCCAAGCTGGACACCGCTTCTGCAGCCAGCCCTTTTTTCTGCAACCGGCTGGCTAATGCTTCTGCTTTGTGGTGCGTTTGATTCCAAATCAGGAATTTCTGAATCGGGCGGACGCTCAAATAGGCTTCGGCCAATAATTCTGCGACCCAACCGGCCCCGACAATCAGCAAAGTCCGGCTGTTTTCCCTGCTTAGATAACGGGCGGCCAGTGCAGACGATGCGGCCGTCCGGCGGGAAGTGATGCTGTCGCCGTCAAAAATTGCCGCCGGTTTGCCGGTTTGGGCGCTGTATAAAATATAGACTGAATGCAGGCCGGGTAGATGATGTTGATGATTGCCGGGAAAAATTGAAACCGTTTTGACACCCAGCCAAGATTGCGGCTGCCATGCGGGCATTAATAAGAGTGTGCCGAGTTTGCCGCCTTCGGCGTTATTGATGGCATGGTTGTGGCGTAAAGGCACTTCGCAGCCGTCTGAAAACATCTTTTTGATGGCCTGTACCAGTTTGGGAAACGGGAGGGCGGCGGAAGTTTGTTGTGAATCATAGTGCAACATCATTTTTTGCCTTTTAAAGTGAATTGGCTATTTTATAAAAATTTCTATATGAAAACTTATCCTGTCAAAACCAAGCATGTCAATTTGCCCGAATGAACATTTGCATAGATGTTTTCAATCAAAAAGTTAAAAACAGCACCAATCAGAAAAATTCTTTCAGCAATAATTAACTTAAATCAAAAAATAATAAGAAAATCGCTTTCATTTGCATTAGAATATCAAAGTTCGGCCGTTTGGCCGCTGCGTTTAAGAAATCGAGCATTTTCATTTTGTTCAGGAGAAACCCCATTATGTTCCACTTTGCCCATCAGCAACAAAGCGCTTTGCGCGATGCGGTAACCCGTGCCTACCGTCGTGATGAAATCGAAGCCGTGCAGGATATGCTGCAGCAGGCGCAGATGAGTGATGAAGAGAAGCAGGCCGCCGACAGTTTGGCGCGCCGTTTGGTCACGCAGGTGCGGGCGAGCCGTACTAAGGCCAGCGGCGTAGATGCGCTGATGCACGAGTTTTCGCTGTCGAGCGAAGAGGGCGTGGCGCTGATGTGTTTGGCGGAGGCGTTGCTGCGGATTCCGGATAAGGCAACCCGGGATAAATTGATTGCCGACAAACTTTCAGACGGCAATTGGAAAAAACACCTCAACAACAGCCCGTCTTTATTTGTTAATGCAGCGGCGTGGGGCTTGCTGGTAACGGGCAAGCTGACGGCGAAAAGTGACGAACAGAGCCTTGGTGCGGCGCTGACCCGCATGATGGGCAAGGGCGGTGCGCCGTTAATCCGCAAGGGCGTGGATTATGCGATGCGTCTGCTGGGCAAGCAGTTTGTAACCGGACAGACGATTGAGGAAGCGCTGCAAAACGGCAAAGAGCGTGAAAAAATGGGCTACCGTTTTTCGTTCGATATGTTGGGCGAGGCGGCTTATACGCAGGCGGATGCCGACCGTTATTATCAAGACTATATCAATGCGATTCATGCCATCGGCAAAGATGCAGGTGCGGCGGGCGTGTATGAGGGCAACGGCATTTCGGTGAAACTGTCCGCCATTCACCCCCGTTATGTGCGGGCGCAGCACAAGCGGGTGATGGAGGAATTGCTGCCCCGCCTCAAAGCGCTGTATCTCTTGGGTAAACAATACAATATCGGTATCAATATCGATGCCGAAGAAGCCAATCGGCTGGAATTGTCGCTGGATTTGATGGAAGCGTTGGTGTCCGATCCCGATTTGGCGGGCTACAACGGCATTGGTTTTGTGGTGCAGGCATATCAGAAACGCTGCCCGTTTGTGATTGATTATCTGATTGATTTGGCACGCCGCAATAATCAGAAACTGATGATTCGTCTGGTTAAAGGCGCATATTGGGACAGCGAAATCAAATGGGCGCAGGTGGACGGTATGAGCGGCTACCCGACCTATACCCGCAAAGTGCATACCGATATTTCCTATCTTGCCTGCGCCCGCAAACTGCTGGCGGCGCAAGATGCCGTGTTCCCGCAGTTTGCCACCCACAATGCCTACACGCTGGCGGCGATTTATCAAATGGGCAAAGGCAAAGATTTTGAACACCAATGCCTGCACGGCATGGGCGAAACCCTGTACGACCAAGTGGTCGGCGAGAAAAACCTCGGCCGCAGAGTGCGGATTTATGCGCCGGTCGGCACGCATGAAACGCTGTTGGCGTATTTGGTGCGCCGTCTGCTCGAAAACGGGGCAAACTCTTCATTTGTCAATCAAATCGTTGATGAAAAAATCAGCATTGACGAATTAATCCGCAGTCCGTTTGACACCGTGGCGGAACAGGGTATCCACCTGCATCCGGCGTTGCCGCTGCCGAGAGATTTATACGGCAAAGGCCGTCTGAATTCGCAAGGTTTGGATTTGAGCAACGAACACATTCTGCAAGAATTGCAGGAACAGATGAACCAAGCGGCGCAACAGCATTTTCAGACGGCCTCTCTGGTGAATGGAGAAAGCCGCAGCGTTGCCGCCGAACAGCCGGTACGCAATCCGGCGGATCACAGCGATGTGGTCGGCACGGTCAGCTTTGCCGATGCCGATTTGGCGCAAGAAGCCGTTGCCGCTGCCGTTGCCGCCCAAGCTCAATGGAACGCAACGCCGGCTGCCGAACGTGCCGCCTGCCTGCGCCGCATTGCCGATTTGTTTGAACAGAATATGCCGGTGCTGATGATGCTGGCGGTGCGGGAAGCGGGCAAAACGCTCAACAACGCCATTGCCGAAGTGCGGGAAGCCGTCGATTTCTGCCGCTATTATGCCGACGAAGCCGAGCAGACCTTACCGGCCGATAATCAAAGTTTGGGTACAGTAGTTGCCATCAGCCCGTGGAACTTCCCGTTGGCAATTTTTACCGGCGAAGTCGTGTCCGCACTGGCCGCAGGCAATACCGTGGTTGCCAAACCCGCCGAACAAACCAGCCTGATTGCCGCCTACGCCGTATCCTTAATGCACCAAGCCGGTATTCCTGCCGCCGCATTGCAGCTGGTATTGGGCGCAGGCGATGTCGGCGCAGCATTGACGCAGGACGAACGCATCGGCGGCGTGATTTTCACCGGCTCGACCGAAGTGGCACGCCTGATTAACCAAACCTTAGCCAAACGTGCCGACCAGCCGGTATTGATTGCCGAAACCGGCGGCCAAAACGCCATGATTGTCGATTCCACTGCCTTAGCCGAGCAAGTATGTGCCGATGTCTTGAATTCCGCCTTCGATTCGGCCGGTCAGCGCTGTTCCGCCCTGCGGATTTTATGCGTACAGGAAGACGTTGCCGACCACATGATCGGCATGATTAAAGGCGCAATGAACGAGCTGAACGTCGGCAACCCGCGCTGCCTGATCACCGATGTCGGCCCCGTAATCGATGCCGAAGCCCAACAGAATCTGGCGGCACACATTGCCAAAATGAAAACCGTCGCCAAGGCATACCACGAAATCAGGCCGTCTGAAAATGTTGATGCGGCACAATCCACCTTTATTGCGCCGGTGTTGTTTGAACTGAACAACCTCAACGAATTACAACGGGAAGTGTTCGGCCCCGTGTTGCACGTTATCCGCTACCGTGCCGACCAGCTCGACAACCTGATCGACCAAATCAACAGCAAAGGCTACGCCCTCACACACGGCGTACACAGCCGGATTGATGCCACCATCGACCATATCCGCAGCCGTATCGAAGCCGGTAACGTTTACATCAACCGCAACATTGTCGGCGCAGTGGTCGGCGTACAGCCGTTCGGCGGCCACGGTTTGTCTGGCACCGGCCCGAAAGCCGGTGGCCCGTTCTACCTGCAACGCCTGAGCCGTCTGCAAGAATGGGTTATGCCGACCCTGAGCAAAATCGGTCAGGCAGACCAAGCCGCCCTCAAACGACTGGAAGACGTGTTGCACAGTTTACCGCTCTTGGTAGACGAACAAAAAGCCGCCGCAGCCGCATTGGGTCAGGCACGCATCCGCACCCTGCGGCAAGCCCAAAGCATATTGAGCGGCCCGACCGGCGAACGCAACATCCTAAGCTGGCACGCCCCGAAACGGGTATGGCTATACGGCGGCACACTGGCGCAAGCCTTCACCGCACTGACCTACCTCGCCGCCGCAGGTGTGATGGCCGTGGTCGGCAACGACAGCCCGCTGGCCGAACATGCCGACAAACTGAACGGCCTATTGCTCGTCAGCGCCCAACCGCAGCAAGCCGGTATCAGCCACATCGCCGCACTGGAAACCCTGCCGGTCGAAATCAAACAGACCGCCGCCGCCACCGACGGCCCGCTGATTCGAATCCTACCGTCTGAAAACGGCTTGGACATCGTACAGGTGTTTGAAGAAATCTCATGCAGCATCAACACCACCGCCGCCGGCGGCAACGCCAGCCTGATGGCAATGGCGGATTAAATCCGTATCGGCAAAAAAAGCTGCCCGAAAAAAATCGGGCAGCTTTTTTATGCCGTCTGAAAATAGAGGTAAGATCGGTGGTGCGTTATTTATATTCCACTTCAGTAATTTTTGTTATGTGTTTGAATCAGGCTAATAATTAATTGATGAAGGGTATTTTGTATTTCAGATGGAAGTTGAATAAACAAACTGTCAATAGGCATATTTTGCCAATTTTTTTGTATATCTTCATGTTTTTCCAATTGTTCGGCTAACAAGAAAATTTGTGATACTGAACAGCCGAAGGCTTTAGCTAAATATTGAAGTATTGCAGGGCTGTATCCTTGGTTTCCATTTTCCAAGTTTGAAATATTACTTTTAGAGGTATTGGCAAAGTCGGCAAGTTGCTGTTGTGTCCAACCTCTTTGCTTACGTAGATAGTGTATGGCGGTTCCGATATTCATTCCTTAATGGTAAGAAAATACGATAAAAATTTGTATCTAATCACAAAACTATTTGCATAATAAGTATTGTTATGCAATACTTCTGTTTTGTAATACAGAATTTTTAGATTTAGACTATTTTAATTTAAAGAGGTGCAAGATGAAATTAAGATATTTATCGCTGATGATTATGCCTTTATTATCTGCCTGCGGGGGATTGCCTGCTTGTGATTCAAAGGAGGCAAGGAATTTAATTGAGCAAATAATCAATCAACGTTCTATTGAAGTCGGAAAATTTGTCAAATTAGATGAAATTGAAGAGTCTGCATATGGAACAATTCCTGCAAAGAAACCATTTAAATACCAAAGTTTACGTGATCTGCGTAAAAATGAAAATGGTGAGCTTTATGTTGTTGGAGAATCTGCTAAAGTTGATGAGATTAATGCTAAGAACTATAACGAGAAATCTGAAGTTCGTGTTTGTACGGCAGACCTGATTACAACTTATGGAACTGAAAATATTACTTACAACATTTCTTGGCAAGATAAAGATCAGGGTATGTTTGAGGTAGAAGTAAGATAATTTTGAATAAAAAGGAAGTTTTGTAGAGGGCAACTTGTTGCCCTCTAATTTCAAACAGCGTGTAGCATATATGCTCAGTATGTACGTGGCTGTTGGGTTTTGCTATGCTGTTTGAAAAGGAATAAGGGTGGTGCTACGGTTAACAATCAGATTTTATCAAAGCCGGTAAATATTTTAGGCCGTCTGAAAATCGATTTTCAGACGGCCTATTTGATACAGAATTACTCCCAGCCTTGCAGATTGCGTTTGGCTAAATCGGTTAGTGCCGCAATCCAAGCCGGATTATCGTTGAGGCAGGGGATGTAGTGGTATTGTTTGCCGCCGGCTTCGTGGAATTCTTCCCGTCCGGCCAAGGCGATTTCTTCCATGGTTTCGAGGCAGTCGGCCGTAAAGCCGGGGCAGAAGACATCGAGTTTGGTAATGCCTTGTTTGGGAAGCTGTTTGAACAGTGTCTGGGTGCTGGGAGCAATCCATTTGGCTTTGCCGAACTGGCTTTGGAAGGAAACGACATAATCGTCTTCGCTCAAACCCAAGCGTTGCGCCAGCAGGCGGGCGGTGTGGCGGCATTCGTCGGGGTAGGGGTCGCCGTCGTCGTGGTTTTTCTGCGGAATGCCGTGGAAACTCAGCATCAGTTTTTCGCCGCGGCCGTTTTGCGACCAATAGGCTTGGATATGCTGCGCCATGGCATCGATATAGCCGCTGTCGTCATAAAAACGGGAAACGGTACGCAGGCTCATTTGGTTGCGCTGCTGCAAAAGCTGCGCCAAAACTTTATCGACGGCGGCACCGGTGCTGGAGGCGGCGTATTGCGGATATAGGGGAATGACCAGCAGTTTGCCGACACCTTGGTTTTTTAAATCCTCTAAAACATCGGCTACGCTCGGATTGCCGTAAGTCATGGCGTGGCGGACAATGATATTGGGGAGGGCGGCGGCTAGGGCTTGGGTTTGGCGTTCGGTATAAACGGCCAGTGGCGAGCCTTGGTCAAACCAGATTTTTTGGTAACCGTGGGCGCTTTTTTTCGGGCGCAGGGTTAGCACTAAGCCCCGCAAAATCGGTTGCCACAAGAGTGTGGGCAATTCAACCACCCGCTGATCGGAGAGAAATTCTTTGAGATAGGGTTTCACCGCCTGCGCTGTCGGCGCATCGGGCGTGCCTAAATTCAGCAGCAAAACGGCGGTTTGGGTTTGTTGGGTGTATTGCAGGGCGGGTTCGTTTAAAAAGCGGGACATGGTTATCAGCTTAATCGGTGGTCGGAATAAAGCCGTATTCTAGCAATAATCAGGCCGTCTGAAAAACGGCATATTAAAGGGAATTGTTGCGGCCTGTAATCTGAAAAGTATGCAGGATTCGGGTTAAGGCATGTTAAATCAACTGTGGGAAAATGGTTTTTCTATCTGAATGGTTGGTGGATTGGGGTAAAATTGTCAACAAAATAAAAATATTATTCTAATATTTTCATAAATATAGATTTTAACTATCTATTATTATTTGAAATTTTAATAAATTGACGATAAATTACAGTTTTATACAAATTCAACTTTAAACCCGATTATTTTTCTTCTTCTTTTCCAAAAAAGGAACAGACCATGTTACATCTTGATACAGACGAGCTGAACAGTCGGCCGCCTAAGCAAAAATTTTATCAAGTGCTGTATGTGCAGGTGATTTTTGCGATTGTTGTCGGCATTTTGTTGGGGCATTTTTACCCGAGCATCGGCGAAAGTATGCAGCCTTTGGGTACGGCGTTTATCAAGCTGGTGAAAATGATTATTGCGCCGGTGATTTTCCTGACGGTGGTAACCGGCATTACCGGCATGGGTAATATGAAGGCGGTCGGACGTGTGGCGGGCAAAGCCATGATTTACTTCCTGACTTTTTCCACACTGGCACTGGTGGTCGGATTGATTGTCTCCAACATTATCCAGCCGGGTGCAGGTTTGAATATTGACCCGAGTACGCTCAATTCAGACAAAGTATCGGAATACCTCTCCAAAGCACATGAAAGCACCATTACCGGCTTTTTGATGAACATTATTCCGACCACTGTGTTAAGCCCGCTGATGGGCGGCGACATTCTGCAGGTTTTGTTTGTTTCTGTATTGTTCGGTTTCGCACTGGCTTCGGTCGGCGACAAAGCCCAACCGGTGATTCAGTTTCTGCAAGACTTGTCCGCACCCGTATTCAAAATGGTTTCGATTTTGATGAAAGCTGCGCCGATTGGTGCATTCGGCGCAATGGCATTCACCATCGGCAAATACGGCATCAGCTCTATCAGCAATCTGTTTATGCTGGTAATGACTTTCTATATCACCTCGATTTTGTTCGTTATCGTGATTTTGGGTGCAGTGGCACGCTACAACGGTTTTTCCATCATCAAAATGATTCGTTATATTAAAGACGAATTGTGGCTGGTGTTGGGTACATCGTCTTCCGAATCTGCCCTGCCGACCCTGATGCAGAAAATGGAAGCTGCCGGTTGCGAAAAATCCGTAGTCGGTCTGGTAATTCCGACCGGTTACTCGTTCAACCTTGATGGCACCAATATCTATATGACCATGGCGGCACTGTTTATTGCCCAAGCCACCAACACCGATTTGACCCTTACCCACCAAATTACCCTGCTGCTGGTGGCGATGCTCAGTTCCAAAGGTGCGGCGGGCGTAACCGGAGCCGGCTTCATCACACTGGCGGCAACCTTGTCTGTCGTGCCGGGTTTGCCGGTAGAAGGCATGGCACTGATTTTGGGCATCGACCGCTTTATGTCCGAATGCCGTGCTTTGACCAACCTTGTCGGCAACGCCTGCGCCTCAATTGTTGTCGCCCGCTGGGAAAATGCTTTGGATAAAGACAAACTCGATGCGGCATTAAACGGTAAATTGAAAGTGAACACCGATTCAAGCCATTAATCCTAATTCTTGAGTTATAGTGGATGAACTTAACTTTCGCTACGGCGTTGCTGCCTTGTATCGAAAATTAATTAAATCCGCTATAGAAAAAACGAGGCCGTCTGAAAATGCGATTTTCAGACGGCCTCGTTTTATGTTGCTTTGCTTATCAATCCACGCCTTTGGCACGGTTTTCGTGGAATTGTGCCTGCCAGTCGGCGAATCTGCCTTGTTCGATGGCTTCTCTCATTTCGGCCATGATGACTTGGTAGAAATGCAGGTTGTGTATGGTGTTGAGCTGTGCGCCCAAGATTTCTCCGGCACGGTGCAGGTGGTGCAGGTAGGCACGGCTGAAATTTTGACAGGCGTAGCAGGTGCAGGTTTCGTCTATCGGGCGGGTGTCGTGTTTGTGTTTGGCGTTTTTGATTTTCAAATCGCCGAAACGGGTAAACAGCCAGCCGTTGCGGGCGTTGCGGGTGGGCATGACGCAGTCGAACATATCCACGCCGTGCGCCACGCCGTACACCAAATCTTCCGGCGTACCCACGCCCATCAGGTAATGCGGTTTGTGTTCGGGCAAAATCGGACCGACGGCACGCAGCATACGGTACATTTCGGGTTTGGGTTCGCCGACGGACAAGCCGCCGATGGCGAGACCCGGAAAGTCGAACTGTTCCAGCCCTTTGAGCGATTCTTCCCGCAAATCTTCATACATCGCACCTTGCACGATGCCGAACAGGGCGTTGGGGTTGTTCAAATCTTCAAAGGCTTTTTTGCTGCGTTCCGCCCAGCGCAGGCTCATTTGCAGCGATTTTTTGGCCTGTTCATACGTTGCCTCGCCCGGAGTGCATTCGTCCAACTGCATCACAATATCGGAATTGAGGACGGTTTGGATTTTCATCGAGATTTCAGGCGACAGGAAGAGTTTGTCGCCGTTAATCGGGCTTTTGAAGGTACAGCCTTCTTCGGTGAGTTTGCGCATATCGGACAGCGAGAAAACCTGAAAACCGCCTGAGTCGGTCAGAATCGGTTTGTCCCAGCCGATAAATTGGTGCAGACCGCCGAATTGTTCGATTACTTCCAAACCGGGGCGCAGCCATAAGTGATAAGTGTTGCCCAAGATGATTTGGGCTTTGATGTCGTGCAGGTTTTGCGGGGTCATGGCTTTGACCGAACCGTAGGTGCCGACCGGCATAAATACCGGCGTTTCGATTGTGCCGTGGTTCAGCTCCAACGTGCCTCGGCGGGCGTGGCCGTCTTTTTTGTGCAGGGTAAATTTCAACATAATGTCGGTTTTGTTTAAAAGTCTGAAAATAGAATAGGGCGATTATAGTCAATTTACGGGAAAACTGCATAACGAATGCAGACCGGTTTTGCATGATTGGCGGCACAGTATCGTCTGCTTGCGGGAAAAGTGCGGCGAAATTCAGACGGCATGGGCGATAGGCCGTCTGAAAAACAGGTTTCGTGCTTGCCAAGTTAAGGGGCAATCATATAGAATTACAGACCATAGTGGAACTACCTCAAGGTACTATAGCGTTGGCTTGCCTTGCCGTATTACTCATATTGTCTGCGGCTCGCCGTCTTACTATTACCTTGAGGTAGCTCCACTATAAATTTTGCCGAAATCCGCCTTGCTGCTAAAACACTTGTTTTTTGTGCAGCACCGGCTTGTTTAACAGGGAAAATTCCCGCTGACAGGCCGTCTGAAAATAAAGACGCTGCGGTTTCGGTGCAGCAAACGATTTTATACGGCTGTGCAATGCCGGAAAATACCGCACCCACGCACGGCACTTCTCAATTTGGAGCTTTTTTGATGTTGAACATTACCTTGCCCGACGGCTCAGTCCGCCAATATGAATCACCGGTTACCGTGGCGCAGATTGCCGCCTCAATCGGCGCAGGATTGGCGAAAGCAACGGTGGCGGGTAAAGTCAACGGCAAGCTGGTCGATGCCTGCGATCCGATTACTGAAGACGCTTCCGTGCAGATTATCACGCCGAAAGACAAAGAAGGCGTGGAAATTATCCGCCACTCTTGCGCCCACTTGGTCGGCCACGCTGTCAAACAGCTTTATCCGAATGCCAAAATGGTTATCGGTCCGGTGATTGAAGACGGTTTTTATTACGATATTGCGACTGAAAAACCGTTTACGCCGGAAGATGTAGCAGCGATTGAAGAGCGCATGAAGGCATTGATTGCGCAGGATTATGATGTCGTTAAAGTAATGACGCCCCGTGCCGAAACCATCAAAACCTTCCAAGAGCGCGGCGAAGAATACAAACTGCGCCTGATTGACGATATGCCCGAAGTCGAAGCCATGGGTCTGTATCATCATCAGGAATATGTCGATATGTGCCGCGGCCCGCACGTTCCCAATACCCGTTTCCTGAAAAATTTCAAGCTCACCAAACTGGCGGGCGCTTACTGGCGAGGCGACAGCAACAATGAAATGCTGCAACGTGTGTACGGCACAGCTTGGGCAAGCAAAGACGAGTTAAAAGCCTATATCCAGCGGATCGAAGAAGCTGAAAAACGGGATCACCGCAAACTGGGTAAACAGTTGGACTTGTTCCACTTGCAAGACGAAGCGCCGGGCATGGTGTTCTGGCACCCGAAAGGTTGGGCATTGTGGCAGGCGATTGAGCAACACATGCGCAAAGAGCTGGATGCCGCCGGTTATAAAGAAGTCAAAACGCCCCAAATCATGGATAAAACCTTTTGGGAAAAATCCGGCCATTGGGATAATTACAAAGACAATATGTTCGTAACCAATTCGGAAAAACGGGAATATGCGGTTAAACCGATGAACTGTCCGGGTCATGTGCAGATTTTCAACAACGGTCTGCGCTCATACCGTGATTTGCCGATGCGTTTGGCAGAATTCGGTTCATGCCACCGCAACGAGCCGAGCGGTGCGCTGCACGGCCTGATGCGTGTGCGTGGCTTTGTGCAGGACGATGCACATATTTTCTGTACCGAAGAGCAAATCGTTGCCGAAGCGCAAGCCTTTAACGAATTGCTGGTGCGGATTTACAAACAGTTCGGCTTCCATGATGTATCGGTAAAACTGTCGCTGCGTCCGGAAAAACGTGCCGGTTCCGATGAAATTTGGGACAGAGCCGAACAGGGCTTGCGTGAAGCTCTGACCGCCTGCGGCGTAGAGTGGGAAGAATTGCCGGGCGAAGGTGCATTCTACGGCCCGAAAATCGAATATCATGTTAAAGATGCCTTGGGTCGTTCTTGGCAGTGCGGCACATTGCAACTGGATTTCGTATTACCCGAACGCCTGAACGCCGAATACGTTACCGAAAACAACGACCGGGCCCGTCCGGTGATGCTGCACCGTGCGATTTTGGGTTCGCTGGAGCGCTTTATCGGCATCTTGATTGAAAACCATGCCGGTTCGTTCCCGCTGTGGCTGGCGCCGGTGCAGATGGTGATTATGAACATCACCGAAAATCAGGCAGACTATTGCCGAGAAGTCGCCGCCAAACTGCAGGCCGCAGGCTTCCGTGTAGAATTGGATTTGCGTAACGAAAAAATCGGCTACAAAATTCGGGACAACAGCCAATACCGTTTCCCTTACCAAATCGTTGTCGGCGATAAAGAGAAACAGGAAAACAAAGTGGCCGTGCGCCGCAAAGCAGAAGACTTGGGTTCGCTCGATTTAGATGATTTTATTGCAAAACTGCAACAGGAAATCACCGAATCCCTCGTTAATCATTAATCTTTAAAAGGAGTATCATCATCGCTCAAGAACGCGAAGCACGAATCAACGGCGAAATTACCGCCAAAGAAGTGCGATTAATCAGTGATTCAGGCGAACAGTTGGGAGTAGTGTCTGTTCGTGAGGCTTTGGCTATGGCTGAAGAGCAGGACGTGGATTTGGTGGAAATTTCCCCCAATGCCAAACCGCCCGTGTGCAAACTTATGGACTACGGTAAATACAAATACCAAATGGCCAAAAAGCGGGACGAAGCCAAGAAAAACCAAAAACAGGTTCAGATTAAGGAAATCAAATTCCGTCCGGGTACGGATGAAGGCGATTACCAAATCAAAATGCGCAACATCAACCGCTTTTTGGCAGACGGCGACAAGGTAAAAGTAACCCTGCGTTTCCGCGGTCGTGAGATGGCACACCAACAACTGGGCGCACAGCTTCTGGAGCGGGTGAAAGAAGATTTGGCCGAAGTAGTGCAAATCGAGTCTTTCCCGAAAATGGAAGGCCGCCAAATGGTAATGATGATTGCGCCGAAGAAAAAATAAGGCTATAATTCTCGGCTTATTCCGATTGCCGCACGGAATAGGCTTGAAAAAAGCGGCAAAAACCGTGGTGTTTGGGTTTCAAGTGTTTGAAAGATTGAAAATTTCAAAGCCCCTTATGCCTTATCTAATAATGAATGGAGTTTTCCCATGCCTAAAATGAAAACCAAGTCGAGCGCGAAAAAACGCTTCAAAGTACTGGGTAACGGTGGTGTAAAACGCGGTCATGCGTTCAAAAGTCATATCCTGACCAAAAAAACCACAAAAACCAAACGCCAACTGCGCGGCACCTCTATGGTGAACGAACGCGATTTGGCTTCTGTTGCTAAAATGTTACCTTACGCTTAAGGAGTTAAACTATGCCACGCGTAAAACGCGGTGTAACCGCTCGTGCCCGTCACCAAAAAATCTTCGCTTTAGCCAAAGGCTACCGCGGTCGTCGTAAAAACGTTTACCGTGTTGCCAAACAAGCGGTAATGAAAGCCGGTCAATACGCTTACCGTGACCGCCGCCAACGCAAACGCCAATTCCGTCAACTGTGGATTGTGCGTATTAACGCCGGTGCCCGTGAAAACGGTCTGTCTTACAGCAAATTCATGAACGGCTTGAAACGTGCGGCTATCGAAATCGACCGCAAAGTATTGGCTGATTTGGCTGTATTCGACAAAGCGGCATTTGCCCAACTGGTTGAAAAAGCAAAAGCTGCTCTGGCTGCTTAATCCAAACAGCGTAAAAAAGGAAACCTCGGTTTCCTTTTTTTATTTTCTAAAACAAAATATCAGCAAATTAGGCCGTCTGAAAACCGGAAACAGATTGTAATATTTGTTTTTTATATAGTGAATTAACTGAATAATCCATACAATTTAATCCGATACTTGTAGGGTGCGGGCCAAAGCACGCACCTGTTCTGTGCATTTTATGTCGAAGCCGTCTGAAAATCCGATTTTAGCTTCGCAGAAACTCGCTACGCTCGTTTTGGCGAAACCTGCGGTTTTCAGACGGCATTCATGTGGAATTTAAAGAGCACGTGCATGCTTAGGCAAGTACGCTACACACCGTTCCCCGTCCCGCTGGCGGGAAGAGATTAGGGGAAGGGTGGCTCGTTGTGGTGCCATATTTTTTTCGGTTGATTTACTATATTTGCTCCCGATTTTCAGACGGCCTCTATCCGATAGGTTGTTGATTTGTTTCAAAGCCTGTTTTTTTATGGCAATTTACGTTAAAATACGGCTCATTTGTTAAACGGATTGGCCTATTATTCGGGCTGTCTGAAACGCTTCGGCTGATTTGCTCATCAAATAAGAAATCCACCACGCTGCTTAGTGTGGCATTTTCTTATTCCAACGTTATCGGCAAAGCGGACAGGCGGCCTTGTTTTTATTGGATGATATTAAAAGCCAATGGGGCAGAGAGCCATCAACCACAAACGCTAAAAGAATCATTATGGAAAATGTAAACCGTATCGTTGCCGAAGGCATTACCGCTGTAGAATCTGCGGCCGATTTCAACGCCTTGGAACAAGTCAAAGCCCAATATTTGGGCAAAACCGGCCAATTAACCGGCTTATTGAAAACCTTGGGTCAAATGTCGCCGGAAGAGCGCAAAACCATCGGTGCGCATATCAATGAATGCAAAAACCAATTTCAGACGGCCTACAACGCCAAGCGTGATGCCTTAAACGAAGCCAAACTGCAGGCGCAGCTGGCGGCCGAAGCCTTGGACGTTACCTTACCGGGGCGTGGACAGGCGGCGGGCGGGTTGCACCCCGTAACCCTGACCCTGCAACGTGTGGTGGAACTCTTTCACGGCATGGGTTTTGAAGTGGCGGACGGCCCCGAAATCGAAGACGATTTCCACAATTTCCAAGCCCTGAACATTCCTGCAAACCACCCCGCCCGTGCCATGCAGGATACCTTTTATGTGGAAAACGGCGATGTATTGCGCACCCACACCTCGCCGATTCAAATCCGCTATATGCTGGACAAAAAAAATCCCCCAATCCGCATTATCGCCCCGGGTCGGGTGTACCGTGTGGACAGCGATGCCACCCACTCGCCGATGTTCCACCAAGCCGAAGGTTTGTGGGTGGAAGAGGGCGTAACCTTTGCCGATTTGAAAGCCGTGTTCACCGATTTTATCCGCCGCTTCTTCGAGCGGGATGATTTGCAGGTGCGCTTCCGTCCGTCCTTCTTCCCGTTTACCGAACCTTCCGCCGAAATCGACATCATGGGCGAAAACGGCAAATGGCTGGAAGTCGGCGGCTGCGGCATGGTACACCCGAATGTGTTGAAAAACGTCAATATCGATCCTGAAAAATACACCGGCTTCGCCTTCGGTATCGGCCTCGACCGCTTCGCCATGCTGCGCTACAACGTCAACGACCTGCGCCTGTTTTTCGATAACGATTTGAATTTCTTGAAACAGTTTAAATAAACCGACAGGCCGTCTGAAAATCTACTTTCAGACGGCATACCCAACAAAAAACATAAAGTTTTCCAATGAAAGAATTAACCATTCAGCCGCTGATAAACGCCATCAACCGCCTGCAAGAGGGTTGGCTGCGTTATCTGCAAGACACGAGTGATACGCAAATTCGTGATGGCTTAATTCAACGTTTTGAATTTACTTATGAAATCAGTCATAAAATTTTAAAGCGTTATTTGGAGAACACATCAGCGAATCCTGAACAATTCGATATGATGAGTTTCCAAGACTTAATCCGAACCGCCAATGAACAATCTTTATTGCTTGGCGATTGGCAGGATTGGAAACAATATCGAGATATGCGAGCCAGAACCAGCCATACCTACGATGAAGCCATTGCGCTTGCCGTGGTGCAAGGGATTGAGAAATTTCTCGCCGAAGCGCAATTTTTGGCGCAGCAGTTACAGCAAAGGCAAGCATGATCACCATCGCTCCCGAAGATTTGCAGATGGTGCAAAACATTCTGCGGCAATATATTCCTCAGCGCACCGTTTGGGCATTTGGTTCACGGGTCGTAGGCAATGCCAAACCATATTCTGATTTAGACTTGGCTATTTTGGGTGATAACCCTTTGTCTTTGCAAGAACATGCCGATTTGGCGGACGCATTTTCCCAAAGCGATTTGCCGTGGAAAGTGGATTTGGTGGATTGGCACTTAATCAGCGAAGAATTTCGCAACATTATCCGGCAAAAATATTGGATTATTCAGGCCGTCTGAAAATTAAAAAATAATATTTTTCTTTATTATTCAGTGAGTTTCAATAACTCTAAAAAGGTTTCAAATTATGCAATTTTCTTATTCGTGGCTGAAAACGCAAGCCGATCCGAAGTTGTCTGCTGATGAGTTGGCGCATTTGCTGACCATGGCAGGCTTGGAAGTGGAAGAAACCGAAACGGCTGCGCCGGCGTTTAGCGGCGTGGTGGTGGCAGAAGTGAAATCGGTGGAAAAACACCCCGATGCCGACCGTTTGAATGTAACCCAAGTTGATGTGGGGCAGGGCGAATTGGTGCAGATTGTCTGCGGTGCGCCGAATGTGAAGCCGGGGATTAAAGTGCCGTGTTCGCTTCCGGGTGCGGTGTTGCCGGGCAACTTCAAAATCAAGCCGACCAAAATGCGGGGCGTGGTGTCCAACGGTATGCTGTGTTCTACCGATGAATTGGGCTTGCCTGATGATGGTGTCGATGGCTTGCACATTTTGCCTGACGATGCGCCGATCGGTGCGGATATTCGGGAATATCTGGATTTGGACGACACGCTGTTTACCCTGAAAATCACGCCGAACCGCACCGACTGTTTGAGCGTGAAAGGCATTGCCCGCGAAGTATCGGCGCTGACGCAGTGTGCGGTGGCGTTTCCTGAAATTCAGACGGCCTCGGTGTCAAGCGGCAGAAAACAGCCGGTGCGTATTGATGCGCCGCAAGACTGCGGCCGCTTTATCAGCCGAGTGATTGAAAATGTGAACGCCAAAGCCGCTACCCCGGCGTGGCTGAAACAGCGTTTGGAGCGCAGCGGTATCCGCAGCATTTCGGCGTTGGTGGATATCGGCAATTATGTGATGTTGGAACTGGGCCAGCCGATGCACGTTTTCGATGCGGATAAAATCCACGGCAGTCTGATTGTGCGTCGTGCCGCTGAGGGCGAAACGCTGGCGTGTCTGAATGAAAAAACGGTTACTTTGTCCGCTAACACTTTGGTGGTGGCAGACGAGCAGGGCGCATTGAGCATGGCCGGCCTGATGGGCGGCGAGGCGAGTGCGGTTTCTGACGACACGGTTAATATCGTATTGGAAAGTGCGTATTTTGCGCCGGAAATAATTGCCGGAAAATCCCGCCAATACGGTTTCGGCTCGGATTCTTCATTCCGCTTCGAGCGGGGCGTGGATTGGGCGTTGCAGGCAGATGCCATTGAGCGGGCAACGGAATTGGTGTTGCAAATCTGTGGCGGTGCGGCAGGCGAAAGCGTGGAAGCTGTGGGCGAGTTGCCGACTGCTAATCAGGTTGAACTGCGGTTAAGCCGTTTGGAAAAAATGCTCGGCGTGGCCGTTGCGCCGCAGCAGGTGGAAACCATTTTGCAGCATTTGGGTTTGAATCCGGTGGCAACGGAAGCCGGTTTTACCGTTACCCAGCCGAGCTTCCGCTTCGATATTGAAATCGAAGCCGATTTGGTGGAAGAAATCGGCCGGGTGTACGGCTATGAAAATATCCCTGACGATTACACATCAGGCCGTCTGAAAATGCTGGCTTTGCCAGAAACCCGCCGCAGCCGCTTTGCGGTGTATAACGAAATGGCCGCCAGAGGTTATCAGGAAGCGGTGAGCTATGCTTTTGTCGATGAAGCATGGGAGCGTGATTTTGCCGCCAACGATAATCCGATTCGTCTGCAAAATCCGCTGGCGGCACAATATGCCGTGATGCGTTCGACCTTAATCGGCGGTTTGGTGGAAATTCTGCAAAACAATTTAAACCGCAAGCAAAACAGAGTGCGTGTATTTGAAATCGCCCGAGTGTTCAGCAAAGACGAGCAGGGCAGTTTCGTGCAGAACGAACGCATCGGCGGCCTGTGGTACGGTTCGGTCGAGCCGGAACAATGGGGCAGCAAAACCCGTGCCGCCGATTTTTACGACATCAAAACCGATGTTGAAAATCTGTTGAAAAACAAACAAGTGGCATTTGTTAAAGCCGAACATCCGGCATTGCACCCCGGCCGCACCGCCAATATCGTTTCAGACGGCAAAGTAATCGGTTTTGTCGGCGAACTGCACCCGAAATGGCTGCAAAAATACGATTTGCCGCAAGCACCGCTGGTGTTTGAAATCGATATGGATGCTGTGTTAGAGCGGGAAAAAACCCGTTACCGTCCGGTATCCAAATTCCAAGCCGTGCGCCGTGATTTGGCATTTGTTATGCCCGAGAGTATGAGCCACGATGATTTGCTGGCGGCCTTAAACGGCGCAGCCAACAAGCTGGTTCAGGAAATTACCGTGTTTGACGTGTACCGTGGCGCAGGCGTGGCAGAAGGCATGAAGAGCGTGGCAGTGAAAGTGATTCTGCAGGACATGGAAACCACGCTGACCGACGAAACTGTCGAGCCGCTGGTGGCCAAACTGATTGCCGCCGCCCAAAGCACCGGTGCGCAACTGCGAGGCTAGGCATATTTAAAAAAATCGGCGGGCCAGCCGCCGATTTTTCTATTTTGATACTTGATTTCTAAGAAAAAATTAGTGATAATCTGCACCTAATTAAAAACGAAGGTAATAATATGACACTGACTAAAGCTGAGTTGGCCGATATTTTGGTGGACAAAGTAAGCAATGTAACCAAAAACGATGCCAAAGAAATTGTCGAACTCTTTTTTGAAGAAATCCGTGCAACCTTGGCGCGCGGCGAAGAAATCAAAATTTCCGGCTTCGGCAATTTCCAATTACGCGACAAACCGCAACGCCCCGGCCGCAACCCGAAAACCGGCGAAGAAGTGCCGATTTCCGCCCGCCGTGTCGTTACCTTCCATGCCAGCCAAAAACTCAAAGGCATGGTGGAGCATTATTATGACAAACAACGCTAATCTTTCGATTCCGGCAAAACGTTATTTCACCTTGGGCGAAATGTGCGAACTGCTGCAAATCAGTCCCACGCAGTTTGCCCGCTGGCAGCAGGAACACGGTGTTGCCGTCGGTTACGGCGGCGAGCGTTATACCCGTTTGGACGTGGTCAAACTGCTGCAACTGAAAGACACATTTGCACCGTTTGTCGATCCGTTCAACCAAGCCGCTTTGGACGAACAGGGCGAACCGGCAGCCGATGCACAAGAAGTCAAAGCCAAACTGCAGGCGGTTTTAGACGACTTGCAGCAAACCTTGGCCTGATTGATCACAGCGTAACCACAAACCGATTGCCAGAAGCAATCGGTTTTGTTTTGCCGCCATCAAAGGCCGTCTAAAAACGGGAGTTGAGCGGTAGGTTGAATTTAAAGTTCGCTAAAAATTCAGTTACTTCACTATCGTGAATCCACTTTAAAAGTATTACTGCGTTGGCTCGTCCGGCTCAAAGAGAACGGTTTTTGTAACCGGATTAAACAACAATCTGGACAAAACCTGTCCCGTACTATCTGTACTATCTCCGACTCGCCGCCTTGTCCTACTTTTAAAGTAAATTCACTATATATGTTAAAATCAGAGCCGTTTTCAGACGGCCTAAAGAGGGGATTATGCCGGATTTTTCAAGAAAATTAACCGAAACCGTGCGGATATTGGAGGAAAGCGGCCATGTGTTTCCGGCCGATCCCGAAGCGGTTACGCAGGCGTTGCACCATGTGGCAGATGATGCGGGGCAGAAGCTGATCCGCCGTGCGCAGATGATTGATCGGGACGGTGCGGTAGCGGCGGCATTGCTGCGGGCGCAGGCGGTGTCGTTTTGGCTGAAAGCGGCAGCGGCGTTGTTGCTGTTTTGCAGTGGTTTTTCGGCAACTTATCTGCTGATGGACAGCGCCGGTCTGAATTTCTTTTTGCTGTTGGGCGGCATTTTGGGGACGAATACGCTGATGTTGCTGCTGTGGTTGGTGTTTGCCGTATGCCGCATCAAAATGCCGGCCTTACCGTTGTTGCCGACGTGGGGGCAGGGCAGCAGTGCGGTCGAGCAGGCGTTGATCCGTCTGTATGGCGACGAAATGCGGCAGCCCTCGCTGCGCTGGCGGCTGGGTGCGTTGTCGCACGCTTTGTGGCTGTCGGCGCTGACGGGGATGCTGTCGGCGGTATTGCTGCTGCTGTTGGTACGCCAATATACGTTTAACTGGGAAAGTACGCTGCTGACCGATACGCTGTCGGTACGGTTGGTGGCGGCGTTGTCGTGGTTGCCGCAGCATTTAGGATTGCCTGTTCCCGATGCGCAAACCGTGTTGGGCAGCCGTTCAGCAGGCCATGCGGCGAATGCACGGGCGTGGGCAGGGCTGCTGCTGGGCAGCATTGCGGCATACGGTATCTTGCCACGGGCAGCGGCATGGGCAGTGTGCCGTTTGCTGGCGAAGCTCTCGCCCGCCCGCTTGCCTTTGGAACAAAGTTATTACCGCCATATTCTGCAACAATGGCAGCGACAAGTGGTGGACAGCGATGATTATCAGGAACATTTGCCGAGCGCAGCGCCGCAGATTCAAATCAGTCAGGCGGAAAAATGGGCGGTGATGTTGGAAACCGCATGGGACGACCCACATTGGTTCCGCCATATTTTAGGGCAGGAATGGCAGCTTCAAGACACCGCCGACAGCCGTGAAAAAGTGGCGGCGCTGGCGGCGGATTTGCAAAAACAGCCGGTGCAGCTGCTGATCGGCGTGCGAGCCAACACCGTACCCGATCGCGGCGTATTGCGGCAAATTGCCCAGTTGGCGCAGGCAGCACAGGGCGGGGCAGTGGTGCAGCTTTTATGGACGGAACGCAGCAGCGACACCGCCGCCGATGTCCGCCAACGTTTGGAAACATGGCAGCAGGCGCTCAACGGATTGCAGCTTTCATGGCTCAATCCTCCCGAAATCAGCCAAAAGCTGCGGCAGGCCGTCTGAAAACGCAAACAGGTTTTATCATGAAACATACCCCCTTATCATTGGCCGTTGTCGGCCACACCAATACCGGCAAAACCTCTTTGTTGCGCACCCTGTTGCGCGACAGCGGTTTCGGCGAAGTCAAAAATGCCGCCGCCACCACTCGCCATGTCGAACAGGCCGCCATTTCAGACGGCCTCGAAACCTTGGTTTACCTGTATGATACGCCCGGTTTGGAAGATGCCGGCGGCGTTGCCGCATGGTTGGAAGAACATACCGACAATCGGGCCGACGGTGTCGAACGTATTCAGCAGTTTTTGGCCTCGCCCGCAGCGCAAACCGAATTCAGCCAAGAGGCCAAAGTTTTGCGCCAGTTGCTGCAAAGCGATATGGCGCTGTATGTCGTGGATGCCAGAGAGCCGGTGTTGAACAAATACCGTGACGAATTAACCGTATTATCATGGTGCGCCAAGCCCTTGATGCCCGTGTTCAACTTTACCGCAGGGCAGGATACCGCCGCATGGACAGAAATGCTGGCCCGCCGCACGCTGCACGTCAGCAGCAGCTTCGACACCGTCGCCTTTGATTTTGAAGGCGAATTAAAATTATGGCGCAACCTCGGCATCATGTTGCCCAACCAAACCGTATTAGAGCGGCTCACCTCCATGCGGCAGCAGGAATGGGCCGGTTTGAACCATCAGGCACGTTATGAAATCGCCGACTTCCTGCTCAACGTCGCCGCCTACAAACAGGAAATCGGTGAAGACGACAACCCCCAGCCGACGCTGCACACCATGCAGGAACAAGTGCGGCAGCTTGAGCGGCAAATGCAGCAGCAACTCTTCCGCCTCTACCGCTTCTATCACAACGGCTCGGTCGGCGGCGACTGGATACTCAAAGCCTTCTACCCAAACCCATTCGACAGCGATTTATTAAAACAATACGGCATCCGAACCGGCACAGGTGCCGCCACCGGCGCACTGCTTGGTTTCGGCATTGACATCGCAACACTCGGCGGTTCGCTCGGCCTAGGTACCGCCTTAGGCGGCCTAATCGGCAGCGTATTGCCCAATATGCAGGACATTTCCGACAAACTCGCCGGCAGACAAACCCTGTATATCGACCCTGAAGCCCTCACCCTGCTGGCCGCCAGAGCCTTAGATTTACTCAACGCTCTGCAAACCCGAGGCCATGCCGCCCAATCCGAAATTACCCTCAACAGCGCCACCCCACCATTTACCCCCGACAAACTACCGCCCGAATTAAAAAAAGCCCGCCAACACAGCAAATGGTCATCACTCAACACCCAATCGCCCGAATCCAGCCGCCAAGAGCGCAAAGAAGCCGCCAACAGCCTGCAACAGCGTTTGGATTAAGGCGGTAAACCATCAAACGCTGAATACCGATTTTTTTCCATTGATTATTTTTAAGCAACGATAGCCTGAAAATCACCAAAAAAGAAAATATTTCAGATTATTCTACCTAAAAATAGTTCCAAAACGAAAAACAGAGAAGATAATGAAAACAAATTAACCGGAAATATGCCGAAATTTAGCAGAAAAAGTTATTTTTTGACGTATGTCAGATAATTTTTTGCCACAGCCACTTGACGAAGCCGCAGGATAAAGGCAAAATACGCCTCGTTGAGTTGCTTTACGCAGCTTGATTTTTCTCCTCTATTTCTCCTTTGTAGACTTGGCGCATATCCTTCCCGATATGCGCATTTTTTTGTCTTAAATTGTTGGAAACCGAAAAATATAGGTTCGTTAGTGAATATGTGATGGATTTGCTTAATGATTCATACAATTTTCAAATACATGCGTCATTAATTTGCGTAAACTAATGATGGGTTTATTTTAAAAAGCAGATGAAACAGGGGGATAATTAACTCATTTGCATTGTTATCGTGAATTTACTTTAAAAGTATTACAGCGGCGGCTCGCCCGGCTCAAAGAGAACGGTTTTGTAACCGGATTAAACAACAATTCGGACAAAACCTGTCCCGTACTACCGTACTGTCTGCAGTTTGCCGCCTTGTCCTTAAATTCACTATATAAAAATAAAGGGAGGCAACTTGTTGCTTCCCTTTATTTTTCTTAATTTTATAATGCTATATCTGATCAAGCCTTGCGCAGCATATCGTTTAAGGCTTTTTGCCAGTCAGACGGGGCGATGCCGAATTCGTTTTGGATTTTGTGGCAGTCCAATACGCTGTATGCCGGGCGTGCGGCCGGGGTGGGGTATTGTTCGCTGCTGACGGCGGAAAGTTGCGGAACCGGTGTGCCGCTGAGTTGCGAGGCCGTCTGAAAAACGGCTTGGGCAAATTCGTACCAGCTGACCGGGCGGTTGCCGCAGAAATGGTAGATGCCGCGCGGCGGGGTGGTTTCTTTTAACAGGCGGACGATGGCATCGGCGAGGTCGCCGGCGTAGGTCGGGTTGCCGATTTGGTCGTTCACAATGCTGAGGCTTTCCTGTTCGCCACCGAGTTTGAGCATGGTTTTGACGAAGTTGTGGCCGTATTCGCTGAATACCCATGAGGTACGGATAATCAGGCTGTCGGCATAGGCGGCGAGGGCGAGCAGTTCGCCGGCAAGTTTGCTTTTGCCGTACACATTTTCCGGGTTGGTCGGGTCGCTTTCTCGGTAGGGGCTTTTGCCGTTGCCGTCGAACACATAATCGGTGGAAATATGGATAAAGCGTGCCTGCGCTTCTCGGGCGGCCTGCGCTAAGTGGGCGACGGCGGCGGCGTTGGTGGCAAAGGCGCTTTCTTTTTCGCTCTCGGCTTTATCGACGGCGGTAAAGGCGGCGGCATTGACGATTGCATCGGGCTGAAAGCTATGCACCATTTGGCGGACGGCTTTGCTGTCGGTAATGTCGAGCGAGGCGGAATCGGTGGCAATCAGTTCCCAGTCTTCAGGCAGGCGGTCGCGAAAACAGCGGGCAAGTTGGCCTTTTGAACCGGTCAGTAAAATTCTCATGTGGCGTCTCCTTAAATCGGGGCGTAACGGGCGGCATCGTTTTCAGACGGCCTTGCTGACAAAAAATCCGCCGTGAACATCGGTTTTTGCCCGTTTTGCAATATTTCGGACTTTATTATAGTGCAAATTGCGGCGCAGAAATCGGGTTGGCGGCAAATTTTTTGTCGGCAAGGCCGTCTGAAAATGATGGTGGCGGTTTTATCGTCAATTTATGGTGGGTTCACTTCAAAAGACTACGGCGTTGGCTCGTCCGGCTCAAAGAGAACGGTTTTTGTAACCGGATGAAACAACAATCCGGACAAAACCTGTCCCGTACTACCTGTACTGTCTGCGGCTCGCCGCCTTGTCCTCTTTTGAATTGAACCCACTATACTATATCTGTTTCGTTGCGCCAATTTCGGTTAGAATACGGATTTCCGTTATTGTTGAAGTCTTCATTTTCCATATTTCCAAAGGGTTTGCTATGTCTGAAATCAGTTTGAAAAAAATTTATTCCGGCAAGGTGCGCGATCTGTATGAAATCGACGATAAACGCATGTTGATGGTGGCTTCCGACCGTTTGTCGGCATTTGATGTGATTTTGGACGACCCGATTCCGGGCAAAGGCGAAATTCTGACGCAGATTTCCAATTTCTGGTTTCAAAAACTGGCGCATATTATGCCGAACCATTTTACCGGCGATACCGTGAACGATGTTTTGCCGGAAAACGAAGCCAAAGTATTAGAAAAGCGTGCCGTTGTAGCGAAAAAACTCACGCCGGTTAAAGTTGAAGCGATTGTGCGGGGTTATCTGGCGGGCAGCGGCTGGAAAGATTATCAGAAAACCGGTGCGGTATGCGGCATTCGTTTGCCGGAAGGTATGCAGGAAGCGCAGCAGTTGCCGGAAGTGATTTTCACGCCTTCGACCAAGGCGGAAGTCGGCGATCATGATGAAAACATCAGTTATGAACAATGCGAGCAGATTATCGGTAAAGAGTTGGCGGCGCAGGTGCGTGCCAAAGCCGTGCAGCTTTATACCGAAGCCGCAGAATACGCCCGTTCGAGAGGGATTATCATCTGCGATACTAAATTTGAATTCGGTCTGGACGAAAACGGCACGCTGACGCTGATGGATGAGGTGCTGACTCCCGATTCGAGCCGTTTCTGGCCGGCTGACCAATATCAGGTCGGCAGCAATCCGCCGTCGTTCGACAAACAGTTTGTGCGGGACTGGCTGGAGCAGAGCGGTTGGAACAAACAAGCCCCTGCACCGAAAGTGCCTCAGGAAGTCATTGACAAAACCGTTGCCAAATATCGGGAAGCGTTGAATTTGCTGACGCAGGCATAATGCCCGCAGAGGCCGTCTGAAAAATGAAATCTTGTCTGCAAGTGCAAAATTTTGATTTTCAGACGGCCTTGCTGTATGAACCGGCGTATTCCCAATCACACAAACCGATTATTTTATGGCATAATTCCGCTCGTTTGGGCGGCGAAGCCGTCTGAAAATAATTTGATTAACTTTATTGCCGCTGTCTGTCTGAAACCCTACTCATGCGTATTGCTTCGCAGTATTCATGATTAGTGTTTTAGCGGCAGCGGCGGAGAAAGCAAATATGTTTGAAAAACACATTAAAACCTTCCAATACGGCGACCAAACCGTAACCTTGGAAACCGGCGAAATCGCCCGTCAGGCGGCCGCCGCCGTTAAAGTGTCCATGGGCGATACCGTGGTACTGGTTGCCGTAACCACCAACAAAGACGTGAAAGAAGGCCAAGACTTTTTCCCGCTGACCGTGGATTATCTGGAACGCACCTACGCTGCGGGCAAAATCCCCGGCGGTTTCTTCAAACGCGAAGGCAAACAGAGCGAAAAAGAAATCCTCACCAGCCGCTTGATTGACCGTCCGATTCGTCCGCTGTTCCCCGAAGGTTTTTATCACGACATTCAAATCGTTGCCATGGTGGTATCGGTTGATCCTGAAATCGATTCCGATATTCCTGCTATGCTGGGTGCTTCCGCTGCGCTGGTGTTGAGCGGCGTACCGTTTGCCGGCCCGATCGGTGCCGCCCGTGTTGGCTATGTCAACGACCAATACGTGTTGAACCCGACCAAAGCCCAACTGGCCAAATCCCGTTTGGACTTGGTGGTAGCGGGTACTGAAAAAGCCGTGTTGATGGTGGAATCCGAAGCTGACATCTTGTCTGAAGAAATCATGCTCGGCGCAGTGGTGTACGGTCACGACCAAATGCAGGCCGCCATTCAGGCGATTAACGAATTTGCCGATGCAGTGAACCCTGAAGTTTGGGATTGGAAAGCACCGGAAACCAATGAAGAACTGGTTGCCAAAGTGCGTGAAATCGCCGGTGAAACCATTAAAGAAGCCTTCAAAATCCGTTCCAAACAAGCCCGTTCCGCCAAATTGGACGAAGCATGGTCGGCTGTAAAAGAAGCCTTGATTACTGAAGAAACCGACACTTTGGCGGCCAACGAAATCAAAGGCATTTTCAAACATCTGGAAGCCGATGTGGTACGCGGTCAGATTTTGGACGGCCAACCCCGTATCGACGGCCGAGACACCCGCACCGTACGCCCGCTGAACATCCAAACCGGCGTATTGCCCCGTACTCACGGCTCGGCATTGTTTACCCGCGGCGAAACCCAAGCCTTGGCGGTGGCTACTTTGGGTACGTCCCGTGATGAACAAATCATCGATGCCTTGAGCGGCGAATACACCGACCGCTTTATGCTGCATTACAACTTCCCGCCGTATTCTACCGGCGAAGTTGGCCGTATGGGCGCACCGAAACGCCGTGAAATCGGCCATGGCCGTTTGGCAAAACGTGCATTACTGGCGGTGTTGCCTGCGCCGGAAGATTTCAGCTACACCATGCGTGTGGTATCCGAAATCACCGAATCCAACGGTTCGTCTTCCATGGCTTCAGTTTGCGGCGGCTGTTTGAGCCTGCTGTCCGCCGGTGTGCCGCTGAAAGCCCACGTTGCTGGTATCGCCATGGGTCTGATTTTGGACAACAACAAATTCGCCGTGCTGACCGATATTCTGGGCGACGAAGACCATTTGGGCGATATGGACTTTAAAGTAGCGGGTACGACCGAAGGCGTAACCGCTCTGCAAATGGACATCAAAATCCAAGGTATTACCAAAGAAATCATGCAGATTGCGCTGGCGCAAGCCAAAGAAGCCCGCCTGCATATTCTGGCGCAGATGAAAGAAGCCGTTGCCGGCCCGCAAGAGCTGTCGGCACACGCTCCACGCCTGTTCACCATGAAAATCAATCCGGACAAAATCCGTGATGTTATCGGTAAAGGTGGCGAAACCATTCGTGCGATTACCGCTGAAACTTCAACCGAAATTAACATCGCCGAAGACGGTACGATTACCATCGCCGCCACCACCCAAGAAGCCGGTGATGCCGCCAAAGCCCGCATCGAACAGATTACCGCAGAAGTGGAAGTCGGCAAAGTGTACAGCGGCACAGTGGTGAAAATCTTGGACAATAATGTCGGTGCCATCGTATCCGTGATGCCGGGCAAAGACGGCTTGGTACACATCAGCCAAATCGCCCACGAGCGTGTGAAAAACGTCAGCGATTACCTGCAAGTCGGCCAAACCGTTGATGTGAAAGCGCTGGAAGTGGACGACCGAGGCCGTGTCCGCCTGTCCATCAAAGCCCTGCTGGAAGCACCGGCTCGTGAGGAAAAAACAGCAGAATAAATTCTGCTCTTAATCTGCTTACTAACCGCTTGTCTGAATCTGTTCAGACAAGCGGTTTTTGTTGCCAGTAAATAAGGATAAGGCCGTCTGAAAATACGTATGAGCAAGTCAAAAAAATCTATATTCTGAAATTCTAACTAAGATTAAATAAACCAATATAAGAAAAATCTTAAAATTTTTCTTGAAATATAGAAAATATTAGCTATAATTCAGGATATATAAAGTGATTGGTTTGAAACTCAGTTAATTTAAAGGTGTAACGATGCTTTTGGCACTTTCTCTGCGTGATTTTGTGATTGTTGAAAACCTGCATCTGGATTTTCAAAACGGATTTACCGTCTTGACCGGCGAAACCGGTGCAGGCAAATCCATTACCCTAGATGCCTTGGGTTTGCTGTTGGGCGATAAGGCAGATTACGGCCAAATCCGCAACGGTGCGGCGGAAGCGCATTTATCCGCATTATTCGACATCGGCAAGTTGCCGCTTCTGCAAGAGCAGCTTTGCGAACAGGGCTTGCTGGAGGCGGGAGGGGAAGAGCTGAGTGTCCGCCGAATTATTGATATTAAAGGGAAAAGCCGCAGCTATATCAATAATCAGGCGGTTACGTTGTCGCAGTTGAAAGCAATTGGCAGCCAATTAATTGATATTCACGGGCAAAATGCCCATCATTCGCTGAATCAGGAAGCTGCACAGCGACAGTTGCTCGATGCCTTTGCCGGTAGCTTGGAACAGGCGGAAACGGTAAAACGCCATTATCAAAACTGGGTTCATGCCAAGAAAATGCTGCAGGAAGCGCAAACCCAATCCGAACAGATGACTTTGGAACGGGAACGCTTGGAATGGCAGTTTCAGGAATTGAGCCAGTTGGAAGTCAAACCAGATGAGTGGGAAACCCTCAGCCAAAGTTACGACAGCTTGGCACATGCCGCCGAATTGCTGACCAATGCCCAAGAAGTCGATGAAATGATAGACGGCGATCACGGCTTGCGCCGTCAAGTATATCAGTGCCAAAAAAAGCTCGGCAGCTTGCAGGAAATCGAACCGAGATTTGCCGAAAGTCTGGAAATGCTTGCCAGCATTGAAGCGGAATTGGTTGAAATCAGTGCCAATATGCGCCATGTTGCCGGACGAACCGATCTTGATCCGGTACAACTGGCAGAGCAGGAGCGCCGCATGGGTGAATTGATGTCTATGGCAAGAAAATACCACATCGAGCCGGAAGAGCTATATCACAAAGTAGAAGAAGTTTCCGAACAGCTGGCCGGTTTGCAGGCGGCGGGCGATTTGGCGGCGCTGGAAGCAGCGGTAGAAAATGCAATGGACGAATACAACGAAGCGGCTCATGTTCTATCCGCCATGCGCCATCAGGCAGCCACCCGTTTGGGGCAGGAAACCACTTATTATATGCAGTATCTGGCGATGAAAGGTGCGCAATTTGAAATTGCCCTGTTGCCGTCTTCACCGACCGCACACGGCTTGGAGCAGGTTCAATTCCAAGTTGCCGCCAATAAAGGCAGCCAAATCCGTCCACTCAACAAAGTAGCTTCCGGCGGCGAATTGGCCCGTATCAGTTTGGCATTGCAGGTGGTAACCAGCCAATATACCAAAGTACCGACCCTAATTTTTGACGAAGTCGATACCGGTATCGGCGGCGGTGTGGCCGAAATGGTCGGCAAAGCCCTGCGTACTTTGGGACGCCGCCATCAAGTGTTGGCCGTAACCCATTTGCCGCAAGTCGCTTCCTGCGGTGAACATCACTGGAAAGTGCAAAAACACAGCGAAGGCGAGCAGACTGTCAGCGAAATTAACATTTTGGACGGCAGCGACCGGATCGAAGAAATCGCCCGTATGCTCGGCGGCGAAACCATTACCGATACCACCCGCAGCCATGCCGCCGAACTGCTGACACTGGCGGCGGCATAGAAAAAACAGGTTTGTCCGTTGTGGAACAAACCTGTTTTTCTATTGATACTGCGGGAGTACGGTATTTGCCATCCGGTAAAATTATAGAGAAATATCCCCAAAGTAATACAAGAGAATAAACCGCAGATAGTATGGGTAATTCGGTTACAAAATCGTCCTCTTGAAATCGAATCGGGCGAAGACAACACTGTAGTGCTTTGAGGTTAGTTCTCTATACAAAACATCATACCGATTTTCAGACGGCTTGAAGCCGTCTGAAAATCCTCATCAGGCTGATGAATTTTGTTTGGCTTCGAGCAGTTCCCAACGTTCGAGTTTTTCCAATAATGCCGTTTCGATTTCTTCGGCACGGCTGTTGAGTACTCCGGCTTTGGCGTAGTCTTTGAAAATTTCGGGATCGGAAAGCTGTTGGTTAATGCTGTTCTGCTCGGCTTCCAAAGCGGCGATTTCATCGGGTAGGGCATCGAGTTCCCGTTGCTCTTTATAGGAAAGTTTGACGGTTCGGTTGGCTTTGGGTTTTTCTTTGACGCTCTCGACGGTGTTCGGTTTCGGGGCTGAGGCCGTCTGAATTTTGCTTTCCCGCTCTTTGGCATCGATGTAGTCCTGATAACCGCCGATGTATTCTTTCAGTCGGCCGTTTCCTTCAAAAACAATGCTTTGGGTAATTACGTTGTCGAGGAACATACGGTCATGGGAAACGAGGAAAACTGTGCCTTGATAGTCCCGCAGCAGCTCTTCCAGCAATTCCTGCGTGTCGATGTCCAAATCGTTGGTCGGTTCGTCCAAAACCAGAATATTGGCGGGTTTGGTAAACAGCTTGGCCAACAACAGGCGGTTGCGTTCGCCACCGGAGAGCGAGGAAACCGGGCTTTGCGCACGGGCGGGGTGGAACAGAAAGTCTTCCAGATAGCTCATCACATGTTTTTTCTTGCCGCCGATTTCGACAAAGTCATTGCCTTGGCCGAGGGTGTAAAACACAGTGTCGTTTTCGTTAAGTGCGCTGCGGAATTGGTCGAAATAGGCAACTTCCTGTTTGCTGCCGATGCGGATTCGCCCGTAAGTCGGCTGTAGCTCGCCCAAAATCAGCTTGAGAAACGTGGTTTTGCCGATGCCGTTGGGGCCGATTAAGCCGATTTTGTCGCCGCGTTGGATAATGGCGGAGAATTTATCCATAATGGTTTTGTCGCCGTATCCGAATGAGGCATGTTCTAATTCGGCGATGATTTTGCCGCTTTTTTCGCCGCTGTCGAGTTTAAAATTGACTTGGCCTTGCACGTTGCGGCGTTCGGCACGCTGGCGGCGCAATTCTTCCAAACGGCGTACCCGCCCTTCATTGCGGGTGCGGCGGGCTTCAATGCCTTTGCGTATCCACGCTTCTTCTTGGGCGTGGAATTTGTCAAACAGTCGGTTGTGTTCGGTTTCGACCGCCAATTCCTGCTCTTTTTTCTCGCTGTATTTGGAAAACGAGCCGGGGTAGGAGCGCAATACGCCCCTGTCCAATTCGACAATGCGGGTAGCGGTATTGTCGAGAAAGCGGCGGTCATGGGTAATCACCACCAAGCTGCCTTCAAAGGCTTTGAGCAGGTTTTCCAGCCAGATGATGGCATCGATGTCCAAATGGTTGGTCGGTTCGTCCAGCAGCAACACATCGGGTTTCTGCACCCAAGCCTGCGCCAGAGCAACACGTTTTTTCTGGCCGCCGGAGAGGTTGCCGATTTTTTCATCTTCGGGTAAACCCAGTTCGCTGATGGTCTGCTTGACAGCTGCATCAAGTTTCCAACCCTCCTGCGCCTCGATTTCAAGCTGCAATTCGTTCAATTCTTTTAACAATGTTTCATCACTACCATTTTCCAGAGCATGGCTGACCTGATGATAGCGGCGCAGCAGATTACGGATTTCGCCCAAACCTTCGGCAACGGTATCAAATACTGTCATGCCGTCTGAAAAAAAACTTTCCTGCGGCACATAAACGATTTTCAGATTGTTTTGAATAATAATCTGCCCGTCATCCAACTTCTGCACGCCTGCCAGAATTTTCAGAAACGAAGACTTACCGGCACCGTTGCGGCCGATCAAACCGATTTTTTCGCCACTGTCGAGCTGGAAAGCGGCTTTGTCCAACAGAGCGACATGGCCGACGGCAAAAGAGGCGTTTTCAACTTGCAGGATATTCATGGGCAAACCGGATAATGATTAGGAAAGAGCGTATTTTAGCGGATTTCGGACGGATTTACTAAGGGTATGGCCAAACAGTCGAACGATATTGCTGCTTCATCTTCCTGTATTGATGAAATCAATAAGCAAAGGCCATCTGAAAATGAATGATCGCATTTTCAGACGGCCTTTATTCTGTTTCTAACCCAACAATGTTTCAGGAATTTTACACACCGGAATCGGTTGGATTTTATGCTGCATGGCACGGTGCAGGCGGGTGTAGATTTCCAATACTTCACGCTCTCTGCCGCTGAAGTCTTCGGGCTGATGGGTCTCGTATACGCTCATGGCCCATTCCAGCTCGGGATAGCTGGCGCCCATCTGTTCTTCATCGGTGCGTTCGGTGTCCCACAAACCATCGGTCGGTGCGGCTTGCTGTATCGATTCGATAATCTCTAATTCTTTTGCCAATTCATAAACTTGGGTTTTGGTTAAGTCGGCAATCGGGCTGATGTCCACGCCGCCGTCGCCGTATTTGGTGAAAAAGCCGACTCCGAAATCTTCGATTTTGTTGCCTGTTCCCGTAACCAACAGGCCGTGGAGCTGGCCGTAATAATAAAGCGTCAGCATACGCAGGCGGGAGCGGGCGTTGGCGAGGGCAAGCTGTTTGTTGGGGAAGGCGTGTTCGTCCACTTCGACACCGGCGGCAAAAGTGTCGAAAGTCGGGGTCAAATCCACACTCATACCCGATACATTGGTGAACCGCTGCTGCAAATCGGCAATATGTGCCTGCGCCCGGCTGACTTGGTCGGGTTGTTGGCGGATCGGCATTTCCAGTAGCAATACCGGTAATCCGGTGCGAGCGGCGAGGGCGGATACCACGGCGGAATCGATGCCGCCGGATACGCCGACAATAAAACCTTTGGCCCGGGCTTTCCCGGTATAGTCTTTCAGCCAGCCGACAATATGGCGGATAACGGCTTGGTTGTGCATAAATCATCTCCTGTGGGCGAATGGCGTAATGATATAGTGAAATTAAATGAAAAATCTACATATATAGTGAAATGGCCCCAAAGTGATACGGCATTGGTTTCGCTTAGTTAAAAGAGAGTGGTCGTGTAACCGGATTAAACCATAATCCGAATAAAACTTGTCCCGTATTACCTATAATTAAAACACCGAATTTTCTGTATACATCGGTAAGCTGATAACAATCAGAATAGGATTGGTAGGCAACAAGTTCACTGCCCTTTCCCGCCGGTGGGAAGGGGCTAGCGGAAAGATGGTTTGTTGCGGTGTCATATTTTTTGGTTGATTTACTATAGTGGATTCACTTTAAAAGTAGTACAAGGCGGTGAGCCGAAGACAGTACAGGTAGTACGGCAAGGCGAGCCAACGCTGTAATACTTTTAAAGTGAATTCACGATACAGTCCGAATTTGGACATATCTCCTACCGTTACTGATTATAGAAAAAGCAGCCCGAAAATACATCAGGCTGCTTTTTTTATATTTGGTCGGAATGAGAGGATTCGAACCTCCGACCCCCTGCACCCCATGCAGGTGCGCTACCAGGCTGCGCTACATTCCGATTGGGAAATCGGGATTATAAGCATTCTGATGCGGTTTGGCAAATGGATTGTTAGAAAGAGCGGATGAATTGTGTTTGGAATGTGCTGGAAATTCGGTGGATTAACTATAGTAATCCACCATATCCTAAAACCGCAATGCCGTCTGAAAATCGGATTTTCAGACGGCATTGTGATAAAAAGCCTGCGCAAATCTGTTTGGTAACGGTTTTTGTGAGCCGCTCATGATTATGTTTTGCGTTTTAGCAGGCGCAGGGCGTTGGCGACGACGACCAGTGAGCTGGCGCTCATGCCGAGGGCGGCGATCCAGGGTTGGACGTAGCCGAATACGGCGAGGGGGACGGCGATGATGTTGTAGGCGCTGGCCCAGCTGAGGTTTTGCTGGATAATCCGCCGTGTTTTTTTGGCACGCTCTATCATCATTGGCAAGACCCGTAAGTCGTCGTTGAGTAAGACGACATCGGCACCGTCCCGGGCAACATCGGCACCTTCGGCAACGGCAACGGATACGTCCGCCTGCACCAAAACGGGGGCATCGTTGATGCCGTCGCCGACCATCAATACTTTGCGGCCGGTGCGCTGCAGTGCGGCAACGTAGGCGAGTTTGTCTTCGGGGGCAGCTTCGGCTTGGTGGGCATCTAGGTTTAAGGCGGCGGCGACGGCGGCAACGGCGGCTTGGCGGTCGCCGCTCAACAGGTGCAGGCGGATGCCTTGTGCTTTGAGGGCGGAAATCATGTGTTCGGCGCCGTTTTTGATTTCGTCTTCGAGCAAAAAGGCCGTCTGAAAACCGCTTTGGTTGCCGAGAAAGACCATGCTTCCGTTGTGTTCGATGGCGGCACAGGGCGGCAATGCACCGGCGATTTCGGCGACAAATCCGGCTCGTCCCAATGCCCAGATTTGGCTTTCGCCGTTAATGGTGAGGTGGGCGCTGACACCGTGTCCGACACGGTTGATTTGGCGGGCGATTTGGATTTCGGCGGCTTCGCTGCTGTTTTCGGGCGTGTGGCGCAGAATGGCTTTGGCAATCGGATGTTCCGATTGTTGTTCGAGGGCTTGGGCAATCTGCAGGCCGATGCCGGTTTTCAGACGGCCTAGGGCGACAATGCGGCTGACGGTGAGTTCGCCTCGGGTGAGGGTGCCAGTTTTGTCGAAGACGACATCATCGATTTGCGCCAGTGTTTCCAGACTTTGGCTACCGCTGATCAATACGCCTTCGCCCGCCAATGCGCCGGTGGAAGCGGCGAGTGCAGTCGGTGTGGCCAGCGACAGGGCGCACGGGCAGGTAATCACCAACAGGGCAACGGTAATCCATAAGGCGGTTTGGGCATCGGCGTAGAAAGTCCAGCCGATAAATACCGGCACAGCCAGCAGCAATTCGGTGAACACAAAGGTCGAAGCGTATTTTTCGGCCAACTCGGCAATGCGGGGTTTTTGTGCCAAAGCACGGTCGAGCAGTTTGACGATGTGCGACAGGCGGGTGTTGCCGCCCACGGAATCAGTGCGGACAATCAGCGGACCGGAAGCGTTGAGCGTACCGGCGGTGATTTTGTCGTTGGTGCGTTTGGCGACGGGCAAACTTTCGCCGGTGAGCATGGCTTCATTGACTTCGCTTTCGCCGGATAAAACCGTGCCGTCCACCGGAATCACTTCGCCCGGTTTCACCAAAATCACATCGCCGACCGAGAGCTTGGCCACCACGGCTTCTTCGCTCTCTTGGCTTTCGGGATAGCGGCCGAGTTTGTGGCAGAATGCGGGAACAAGTTTGACCAGCCGTTCGGCAGCGTCGCCTGCTTTGCGGCGGGCAATCTGTTCCATAAAACGGCCGCCGAGCAGGAAAAACATCAGCATGGCAATGGATTCAAAATACATGCCTTCTCCGGCATTGGTCGCCACGCTGTACAAACCGGCGACAAACATCATCACCACCGCCAATGCAATCGGCGTATCCATGCTGACACGGCGGTTTTTCAAATCCCGCCATGCGCCCTGATAAAACGGCTGGGCGCTGTAAAACACCACCGGCAGCACCATCAGCAGGCCGCTCCAGTGCAAAACCTGCAAATACATCGGCTCGATGTCGTTGCCGTAAAGATAGGTCGGAATGGCAAACATCATGGTCTGCATCATGCCCATGCCCGCCACCGCCAGCCGCACGATAAACTGTTTGCGTTCTTTCTGCGTCTGCACTTCCATTTTTTGGGCATCATACGGCGAAGCGGAATAGCCGCTGGACTGAATCCGCAGCAGAATATCCGACAGGGCGATGCGGCTGTTGTCCCACACCACTCTTGCCCGATGGGTGCTGTAATTCAAATCCACCCGCACCACGCCTTCGAGCCGCAGCAACTGCTGTTCAATCAGCCACACGCAGGCGGCGCAGGTAATGCCGCTGAGCATCAATACGATTTCACGCTCGTCTCCGGCACCGTGTTCCACAAATCCCGCCTGCATTTCGGGCAGATCGTAGAGTTTGAGCTGATCCAAAATATCCTGAGGCGGCAGGGCGGCCTGTTCGGCTTCGGCGGTACGCTGTTTGTAGTAATTGCCCAAACCGGCATCGATAATGCTCTGCGCCACCGCCTGACAGCCGGCGCAACAGGTTTCGTGTTCCCGCCCTTCAAAAGTTACAGGCAGGTGGATACTTTCCGGCACATCAAGGCCGCAGTGAAAGCAGTTTTTTTTCATCATGGATCAACCGTTATCGGAAAAAGGCGGCGCACGCAGCGCACGCAGATGTTCAGTATTTTACACAAACGCAGGGCGGCTTCAATTTATTTCTGATTGATGGCGAATGCACAATACAAGATAATCTTCCCGATTATCCGGCAAAACACTGAAATCCGGTTTGATATACATCATTGACCCGCAGCCGTTTCGCCTGCATACTTCGGCAAACCCATCATCAACGGATAGCGAAATGTTTGACCGACTGATGCCCCTTTTTGCCGTCATCGGCGTGTTTTCTTCCCTGCTGTATCTGATTTTGGCGGCGTGGGCGGTGTATCGGAAACTGTTCAAAAAACGCCGCTGACACCGGCAGCAGGCCGTCTGAAAATTATCATGATTTTCCGTTTGCACACGGCGGATCGATTTTCAGACGGCCTGACCGTTTTCAATCAGCGCATATTCCGTCATCGCTTCCCGCAATTCGGGCAGGCCTGCGGCTTTTGCAACCGAAACATACACCGCCGCCGCTTTGCCGCCTGCGTTGCGGACAATACCCGCTTGCCGTTTGTCTGGCGGCAGCAAATCGATTTTGTTATACACCAAAAGCTGCGGAATGTGTTCCGCCCCGATTTCCCGCAATACTTCGTTCACATCGTCTATTTGCCGTTCGCATTCGGGATTGGACGCATCGACGACGTGCAGCAGCACATCGGCCAGTGCCGTTTCTTCCAGCGTGGCTGAAAATGCCGATACCAATTTGTGCGGCAAATCCCGCACAAAGCCCACAGTGTCGCTCAAAATCACGCTGGCTTCATGGCTGAGAAACAGCCGCCGTGCGGTGGTATCGAGCGTGGCGAACAGTTGGTCTTGCGCCAACACGTCTGCTTTGGTTAAGCGGTTGAACAGGCTGGACTTTCCGGCATTGGTGTAGCCGACGATGGCAAAGGTTTTCAGACGGCCTTGCTGACGGGATTTGCGGCGGGTGGCACGCTGTTTTTTCACTTCCTGAAGCTGTTTTTTTAAGGCGGCGATTTTTTGGGCAATCAGGCGGCGGTCGGTTTCCAACTGCGTTTCACCCGGCCCCTTCATGCCGATGCCGCCTTTTTGGCTCTGCAAATGCCCGTAGCCCCGAACCAGCCGCCCGCTCAAATGCGAAAGCTGCGCCAGTTCTACCTGCAGCTTGCCTTCCTGCGACTGCGCCCGTTTGGCAAAAATCGCCAAAATCAGCCCGACCCGATCCAAAACACGGCATTGCAGCGCTTTTTCCAGATTGCGTTCCTGCGTCGGCGTGAGTTCGTGGTTAAACACCGCCAGCTCGATATTGTGCTGCTTGACCGCCGCCGCCAGTTCTTCCGCTTTGCCGTTACCGACAAAATACGCCGTCTGCGCCCGATCCCGCTTAGATGTTTCGACCTGCACCAAATCGCCGCCGGCGGCTTTGACCAGCTCGGCCGCTTCCGCCAAGGCCGTCTGAAAATCGGCCTGACGGCGCTCGTTGCTACCGGCATAATCAGCGTCCAACATCACGCCGACCAACATCACCCGTTCGGGTTTTTCCAAGGATTTATCGACTGAAAATAGGTTTTTTCTGCTCAAGGGAATGCCTCTGTCGGATATGATTTCAGACGGCATGTTCAGGCCATGCCGTCTGAAAATACGTTTTATCGTGAAATCACACAAAGCACGACGGCGTTGGCTTTGCCTTGCCGACTTGTATGGTTTTGGGCTGATTTCACTATGTCGTGAATGAGTGAAACCGGTTCAGCCACCCATTCACAATCGTGCGGACAAGCAAATGCCGTCAGTCTTTAAATTCCTGCGCCACAGCATGGCGCACTTTCTCGGCAGCGGCTTCGATTTCCGCCTGTGCCACTTCGGTATTCGGGCGGGAAGCGGTTTCGGCAGCAGCTTCGGTTTGCGGTGCGGCAGCTTCAGGTGCGGTCAGCGGCAGATGTGCCAACACCGTGCTTACGCCGGTAACTTTGTCGCCAATCACCACTTTCGCCTGCGCATCAACCGGCAGGTAAACATCGACTCTCGAACCGAAGCGGATAAAGCCGTAACGCTCGCCGCGGCTCAAACGGCTACCGGGTGTGGTGTAACACAAAATTCGGCGGGCCACCAAGCCGGCCACTTGGACAAAGGTGATTTTGCGGCCGGAAGCCGTGGTCGCCAATACGGCGTTGCGCTCGTTTTCCACGCTGGCTTTGTCCAAATCGGCATTTAAAAACTTGCCTTTGTTGTATTCCACCGCTTCAACGGTACAATCCGCCGGTGCTTTTTGCGAATGGACGTTAAACACGTTCATAAAAATGCTGATTTTCAGCGCTTCGGTATGGCGGTAAGGGTCGGTCGCACGCTCGACCACCACCACCCGTCCGTCCACCGGACTCAACACGGCTTCTGGGTCTTGCGGAATCGGGCGGGACGGATCGCGGAAAAACTGTAAGGCAAACACGGTAAACAGCCAAAACGGCAGCGCCAGCCAGCCGCAGCAGAAACTCAGCAGCACGCTCAATAAAAATGCAATGCCGATAATCGGCCAACCTTCTCTGGCAATAATCGGGTGGGGATAAAAATGCTTCATGCGATTGTTGTCCTTATAAAAGATAAAGTTTGTGCCATTATAGCGGATTCTCGGCGGAAATGCCCTTAACGGCGGATATTTTCCGCAAGGCCGTCTGAAAATCGGGTAAAGGGGCGGTTTTCAGACGGCTTGATAATGAAAAATCCGCAAGAAAAATATCTTGCGGACGGGAAATCAGTTTTCATTATGGATTTTATTTGCCATATAGGCGATAAATCCGCCGATTAATGCAAAAACAATTAAGCCGAATGTCATTTTCGATCCTTTCGCTGTAAAGTCTGTCTGAACAGGCGGCCGCCTAACAAACAAGTGTAAATCCCTGTTAATAATAGCAGAGAATTAAAGAATTTTAACGGAAAAGGGTCTGTGCCATATAGTACCACTGGAATTGCCAAAATTGCTACCTTAGCAACATCATCTGCTAATTTTGCCCAAGCTTCCAAGCTGGCATTTTCTATGGGGCGTTTAAACAAATTATACATACCGCTCCTTTCCAGAAAATTCATGCCCAAGCATACTGGTTTTACTTGTATTTATCAAGACAACTCCTCAAACAACCCCATTCAGACCGCTCCGATAAAGTGCTACAATGGCGGATTATTTCAAACCGCCGCTGCGTTTGACGCAAGGCTGTTTTTCGGATTTTCAGACGGCCTTCGCCGACCATCAGCAGGAAGCAGCAAGATTATGTGCAATCACAAACACCACGACAACGACACGATCCGTATCCGCGGCGCGCGTACCCATAATTTGAAAAATGTCGATTTGGACATTCCCCGCCACAAGCTGGTGGTGATCACCGGCCTTTCGGGCAGCGGCAAATCGTCGTTGGCGTTTGACACGCTGTATGCCGAGGGGCAGCGCCGCTATGTGGAAAGCCTGTCGGCGTATGCCCGCCAGTTTTTGCAGATGATGGACAAACCCGATGTGGACTTAATCGAAGGCTTGTCGCCGGCGATTTCCATCGAACAAAAATCCACCAGCCACAACCCCCGTTCGACGGTCGGCACGGTTACTGAAATCCACGATTATCTGCGCCTGCTTTATGCCCGTGTCGGCACGCCTTATTGCCCCGAACATAATCAGCCGCTTTCCAGCCAAACCGTTTCTCAGATGGTGGATACGGTGTTGCAGTTGCCCGAAGACACCCGCATGATGATTCTTGCACCGGCGGTGCGGGAACGCAAAGGCGAGTTTGTCGAGTTTTTTGCCGATTTGCAGGCGCAGGGTTTTGCACGGGTGCGGGTGGACGGCGAAGTTTATACTTTGGACGAAGTGCCGAAGCTGGAAAAAAACATCAAGCATAATATTGATGTGGTCATCGACCGCATTAAAATCAAAGCCGATATCCAGCAGCGTTTGGCGGAAAGTTTTGAAACGGCGCTGCGTTTTGGCAACGACCGTGCGCTTGCCTTGGAAATGGATTCGGGCAAAGAACATTGGTTTTCCGCCAAATTCGCCTGTCCGGTCTGCTCATACAGTTTGCAGGAATTAGAACCCCGCCTGTTTTCGTTTAACAATCCGATGGGTTCATGTCCGACTTGCGACGGCTTGGGCAGCATGAATTTCTTCGATCCGAAACTGGTGGTGATGCACCCCGAATTGTCCTTGGCAGCCGGTGCCGTCAAAGGTTGGGACAAACGCAACACCTTTTATTTCCAAATGATTCAGTCGCTGGCAAAACATTACGGCTTTGATGTGGATACGCCGTTTGAAGATTTGCCGAAAAAAATCCAAAACATCATTCTTAATGGTTCGGGCAAAGAAGTGATTGCCTTTACCTATCTGAGCGAGCGGGGCGGCACGTTCCAGCGGGAACACGCATTTGAAGGTATTTTGCCGAATTTGGAACGCCGCTATCGGGAAACCGATTCGCCGACTGTGCGTGAAGAATTGTCGCAATACCAAAGCCACCGGGCCTGTCCGAGCTGCGGCGGCGCACGGTTGCGCAAAGAAGCCCGTTATGTTTATGTCGGCGGGCAGCCCTTGCACGAAATTTCTTCATGGCCGCTGAACAAAACCTTAAATTTCTTTGAACATCTGGAATTAAGCGACAACAAACAGCAAATTGCGGAAAAAATCCTGAAAGAAATCACCGAACGTTTGGGCTTTCTGATTAACGTCGGCTTGGATTACCTTAATCTTTCCCGTTCCGCCGAAACTCTGTCCGGCGGCGAAGCCCAACGTATCCGCCTTGCCAGCCAAATCGGCAGCGGCCTGACCGGCGTGATGTATGTGTTGGACGAACCTTCCATCGGCCTGCACCAGCGGGACAACGACCGCCTGCTCGCCACCCTCAAACGCCTGCGGGATTTGGGCAACAGCGTGATTGTGGTCGAACACGATGAAGATGCCATTCGGGAAGCCGATTTTGTGGTCGATATGGGTCCCGGAGCGGGCGAACACGGCGGTACAGTGCTGATTGCCGATACCCCCGCCAAAGTCGCCGATTGCCCTGATTCCGTAACCGGACAATACCTAAGCGGCCGCAAAGCCATTCAAGTGCCGTCTGAAAGAACGCCGGTCAATCCCGACAGAATGTTGGTGTTGAAAGGTGCCAGCGGCAACAACCTGAAAAACGTTACCCTCGAATTACCGCTGGGGCTGATTACCTGCATTACCGGCGTATCCGGCAGCGGCAAATCCACCCTGATTAACGACACCCTTGCCAAAATCACCGCACGGGAACTCAACCGAGCGCAGCAGGAACCGGCGCCTTACGAAGAAATCCACGGCTTGGAACACCTCGACAAAGTCATCAACGTCGATCAATCCCCCATCGGCCGTACTCCCCGTTCCAACCCCGCCACCTACACCGGCCTGTTTACCCCGATTCGGGAACTTTTCGCCGGCGTACCCGTATCACGGGAGCGGGGCTACAACGTCGGCCGCTTCTCATTCAACGTCAAAGGCGGCCGCTGCGAAGCCTGTCAAGGCGACGGCGTGATTAAAGTCGAAATGCACTTCTTGCCCGATGTCTATGTCCCCTGCGAAGTGTGCCACGGCAAACGCTATAATCGGGAAACGCTGGAAGTGCAATACAAAGGAAAAAACATCAGCGAAGTCTTGGACTTAACCGTCGAAGAAGCACGGGAATTTTTCGATGCCGTCCCCACCGTCGCCCGCAAACTGCAAACCCTGATGGATGTCGGACTCGGCTATATCCGCCTCGGCCAATCCGCCACCACCCTCTCCGGCGGCGAAGCCCAACGGGTCAAACTCGCCTTGGAATTATCCAAACGAGACACCGGCCGCACCTTATACATTTTAGACGAACCCACCACCGGCCTGCACTTCGCCGACATCGCCCTGTTGCTGGAAGTCATAGGCCGTCTGAAAGGCAAAGGCAACTCGATTGTCATCATCGAACACAACCTTGATGTGATTAAAACCGCTGATTATATTGTTGATTTAGGCCCGGAAGGCGGCGACGGCGGCGGCAGGGTTATCGCCAAAGGCACGCCGGAAGAAGTGGCTAAGGTTAAGGGGAGTTATACAGGGAAGTATTTGAAAAGCATTTTGAATGCTTGATTTCAAAAAGATGCGGATTGGACGTCAAGCCCGACCTACGGGATTACAAAACGAAAAGCAGCCTACACTACCAAACGACAGGGCTGGTTGCTTTTTTTACTTCAGTCCCTTATTGTAACAAGTCACTATCCCCATTCTGCTGCATTCGGTTTCAAATTGATGTGTATTTAATACAATGATTTCCGTATACTTTGTTAAAATACTTTCCATCCTCCTTCAATATGACTAAAATCACTCAATTGTAAAAAATTGCGCAATCTTGGTATATATTATGAAAATCTCCACACCCCCCGACTTTGCTCTATTGCAACAAGAATATATACAGCATTTTACCGAAAAGATGGAGCAAACCGCCAAGCTAATTAACTCTGCCACAAATAATCCTGATATGGATATTTCTAATTTTCTTTCTGAAATCAAAGATTATTCCGAATTTTCCGTTACAGATGAGAATGGAAAATATCTGCATTGGGACAAATTCCGTAGGATTCATAGAGAAGATACACGGATGAAATGGCGAGCAGTGAAAGAAAGTCGCAGAAAAATCCAAAAACCGATAGATTTCCCGTATAGACATCAATTTAGATTTTGTATTCCCGACTCTTTACAGGCACGTCTTCATTTGATTGATAAAAGCTGCGGCAGCAATATCGGCACATCTAACTTGGGTGGTTTCGACAGAAGCGATCAGAACAGGTTTTTACTCAAGTCTTTAATTATGGAAGAGGCGATTACATCTGCACAATTAGAAGGTGCGGCTACCACGCGTAAAGTAGCCAAGGATATGCTCAAGTCGCAGCGCAAACCCAAAACCAAAGATGAAATCATGATAGTTAACAACTATCACCTGATGAAAGAAGCGGTAAAGTTGAAGAATACGCCGTTAAGCATTGAAATGATTTTGGATTTACATCGTACTGCTACTAAGAATGCCATTGAAAACCATGCTGAACCTGGACAATTCAGGCAAGATGATGAAATATTTATTGCTGATATCGATGGCAATAGCCTGTATCAGCCGCCGCCACATGAACAGGTTTATGAACTAATGGAGGCAGTATGTACATTTGCCAACAACACCTATGATGGTGCAGAAAATCCATTTATCCATCCTGTTGTCCAAGCTATCATCCTGCATTTCCTTATCGGCTATATCCATCCGTTCGGCGATGGCAACGGGCGGACGGCGCGCGCTTTATTTTATTGGTTTATGCTTAAAAACGGTTATTGGCTGTTTGAATATATATCCATCAGTCGCTTGCTGAAAAACGCTCCTGCCCGATACGCCAAATCCTATTTGTACGTAGAAACTGACAATTTGGATTTAACCTATTTCATCTACTATCAATGTGACATTATCAAGCGGGCGGTTGCCGATTTGGAAAACTATATTTCCAACAAACAGAAACACCAACAGGAATTCAAAGCAGCAATTGCTAAATATACTGAAAAGATAGGAAAGTTAAACCAGCGGCAAATCGGTATTCTGCAGAAAGCAGTGGAAGAAAGCGGAAAAATTTTTACCGCACTAGAAATTGCCAATCAATATGGTGTTTCTTTAAATACTGCTCGCAGCGATTTAAGCAAACTAGGAAAGTATAAATTCTTAGTGCCGTTCAAATCAGGAAATGCTTTAGAATATGTCGCCCCACAAGATTTATTGGAACGACTGGAGAGAAAGGGGTAGATAAAGCAGATGCCGAAGTCTTTTTTAGCAAACGAGCAAGCGTAGGTTGGGTTGAACTCCACATTTCAGGATTACGAAAAATGCATGCCATTATCACTGCCCTTCTGAAACACGTCATTGGTGTAAACCCATCATGTAGAAACATTCCGAAGCGGTGGGTTTACACCCACCCTTGTATAAGAAACACCAACCACAAGATAAAATAAAAAGCCCCCGACAGAAGCAGCTATCAGGGGCGGGATTGAAAATAGAGTTGTACGCCAACCTTGGGCTTCAAAGCCCGCGACGTAGATAAAAGCCTGTTTTCAATGTCCAAACACCCCGAATAGTATCATAGACATGCTGTGCATAGTCTGCATTCACAAGGTTAGGAGCATGATGGACACCCCATTTTATTTTATCGGCATCGATATTGCCAAGTTAAAGTTCGATGTCGCAGTCAAAAAATCCGCAAAAGTGTATCAACACCACCAGTTTGAGAACCATCCGAAAGGATTTGCTGCTCTGAGCGAATGGCTGAACAGCTTTTCGGATAAGCCGCTCTATATCGTGATGGAAGCGACAAACGTCTATCACGAAAGGTTGTGCGAATACTTATATACGGCCGGACATTCAGTAGTGGTGATTAATCCCAAATGTGCCGCCAACTTTGCCAAAGGTTTGAACTTACGTTCCAAAACCGACAAAGCGGATGCCAAATTACTTGCCCGCTTAGCCGAAAGCTACGTTCATGAATTTGATCTGTGGCAACCGAAAGGCAATAACGAAAAAGCCTTATTGCGCCAACTTCGCCATCTCGAACATTTAAAAGCAGCGCTGGCGAAAGAAAAAGTCCGGCTGCAGATGCTGTTGGACGAGTATGCGATGGTTTCGTCCGAACGTCTGATTGCTTTTCTTGAGTGCGAAGTCAAAACTGTTGAAACGCATATTCATCAGTTGGTGAAACAGGATGAGCAGTTGAAACACAACCATCGTCTGTTGAGCAGTATTCCCGCCATCGGCAAAACCACAGCCTGTTGGCTGCTCGCCATACTGGGCGACGGCACTCGGTTTAAAAACGGAAGGGCTGCTGCGACCTATGCCGGACTGACCCCGATGGTCAGACAATCGGGAACGAGTGTAGATAAGCGGGTCGGTATCTCCCGTATCGGACAGAGTGATTTGAGGAAGATACTCTATATGCCGGCCGTGTCGTTTTGCTTTGGCAAATATAAGGACAGTATTTACAGCCCGTTTGTCCAACGCTTGCTGGAGCGTAATAAACTGGCGAAAAAAGCCGTGATTGTGGCTCTGATGCGTAAACTCGTGACCATTGCCCAATCTGTATTGAAGTACCAACAACCCTTTAACGAAGAACGCTATGCGAAAATGTGTCTGGATAAGGCTTGATTTGTTGGGGGGCTTATAGTATCTTGTTTCAGATGGCCTTGCTATTAGCAAACCTAATCCTGTTCCCGTTTGCCAAACCACCCGACAAGCTTTATAATTCCTACTTTTCAGCCGGAATGTAGTGCAGCCTGGTAGCGCACCTGCATAGGGTCGGAGGTTCGAATCCTCTCATTCCGACCAATCTTTTGAAAAAGCAGCCTGATATGTATTTTCGGGCTGCTTTTTTATTGCCCTAATCAATCTTATTATTCTGAGGCTGGGACCTTTGCAAGCCCCCCATCTTTGGCACATTTCTTCGTTATGCGCTGCTCGAAAGCTTGCCTACCTTCATGATATAGCAAATAAACTTATTTATCGATATACATCCGAAACAGCCAATCCACATCCGTAATCCGCAGCCGATTCCTAACACCTTTAATCCAAGCCCGCTTTTTCTCTATCTGATTCAGATCGGGGCTATAGGGCGGAAGCCATAATACAGTATGGCCTTTCTCCTTCAGAAGCGCTGAAGCACGCCCCTTATGAAACGTCGCATTGCCCATCACCACCACACTGTTTTGCGGCAGCTCCGGAATCAAAATCCGCTCCACCCAAGCGTCAAATATCCGGCGGTCAATACTGCAGTCAAACAACCCGACGGCAAACAGTTTGCCGTGAAATAATGCGCCAACGGCATTGGTCTGATGATGTCCCTGCCAGTCATGAAGCACATAACAACGCCGGCTTTTTGGCGCATAAGCGTAAGGCCGGTAACAGGATTTTCCGAATCCGCTCCCGTCTGAATAAACAACCGGACGGTTACGGCGGATGTAGCGGTGCAGTAACTTCAGGAAGTTTTTTCTGAGCCCTCTGTCGGCTTTCGGATGGCGGTTGGTCTTTTTTTGTAGCTGATGCCGTACCGCTTTAATGCTTTGTGTATGGCAGTGTGGGAACAGCCGAAGCGTTGCGCTCTTTCATAGCAATAGGCATCAGGATAACGCTCGACATCTTCGGGCAGTGCCTGGGCGCTGATTTTGCGGGTTTTCCGTTGCTTTGGAGGGGCTTGAGGAGCCGGAGGGCGTCTCCAAAGCGTAATGGTGGAGATGGCGATGCCGAATGCTTTTGCGGCTCTGCGAATCGTCCATCCTTGACGGAGTTTTTTGAGTACGGGTTGTTTGAAGTCTTCTGAACAGGCCATGGTGGAATTGTATCGAAGAATATGTTTATTTACTATAGTGAAATAACCTAATAATCCATACGGTTTTTAAACAGGGCGTAGGTTGGGTCGAGACCCAACACGATTGAAAATACCTTGAAACATAAGATTTTGTTGGATTACGCCCGTGCCTCGCTAACCACAATCTACGCCTGTTTTTGTATGGAAAATTCGGTGTTCTAACTATATATGTCTGCACCTTCTGCACTGCTCTAACTTCGAACTGCACTCAAATCTGAGGAGCTTGCAAAGGTCTCAGACCATTTGAAATTTTGCAACATTCAGACGGCCTCTTTTGTTTATTTCAATCGTCAAGATTTGATTTATATCAAGTTTTATATGGTACAATCGCTGCGTTTTTATCTTTTAAATACATACACATCATGAGAAAAAATATTAAAATTCTTCATTTTACTGCTGGCGCTTGCTGTTGCAGCTGCTGTAGTTTTCTTAAATTGGCCGCTGGTCAAACCGAATAAACCGCAAGCTGAAAACGAGCAGCCGGTAGATGTGGTGGTAATTGGCGGCGGTATTATGAGCATGACGCTGTCAACGTTACTGCAAGAGCTGGAGCCGGATTGGAAAATCGAGGCGTTTGAACGCTTGGATGCGGTGGCTTTGGAAAGCTCGAATGGCTGGAACAATGCCGGTACCGGCCATGCTGCCTTTGCTGAGTTGAACTACACACCGGAGAAAAACGGTGTAATCGAAACCGAACGTGCTTTGCGCATTACCGAACAATTTGAGGTATCCCGTCAATTATGGGCGCATTTGGTACGGGAAGGCCGTTTGGGCAATCCGCAGGATTTCATCAATGCCGTGCCGCACATGAGTTTTGTTTGGGGTGATGCCAATATCGAATTTTTGCGCAAACGCCATGCGGCGCTGACGCAGCATCCGATGTTTTACGGTATGGAATTTTCGACTGACCAAGAACAAATCCGCAAATGGGCGCCTTTGTTGATTGAAGGCCGCGACCCGAATCAGAAAGTAGCGGCGACTTATATGCCGTTGGGTACGGATGTAAACTTCGGTGTGATTACCAAACAGTTGGCGGCTTCTTTGCAAAAAAGCCCGAATTTCAAGCTGAATGTGCAGCATGAAGTGCGTGCATTGAATCAGAACGACGATAAAACGTGGAATGTAACGGTATTGAACTTGGCCAACGGTCAGGAAAAAACGGTTAAAACCAAATTCGTGTTTATCGGTGCAGGCGGTGCGTCATTGAAATTGCTGCAACTTTCCGGCATTCCTGAATCGAAAAACTATGCAGGCTTCCCTGTGGGCGGCCAGTTTTTATCGTTCCAAGATGAAGAATTAGCCAAACGCCACCGTGCGAAAGTGTATGGCCAAGCGGAAACCGGTGCGCCGCCGATGTCAGTGCCGCATTTGGATACACGTTTCCTTGACGGCAAGCAATCGATACTGTTTGGCCCGTTTGCGCTGTACAGCACAAAATTCCTGAAATCCGGCACATGGTTTGATCTGTTCAGCTCGGTGAACAACAACAATGTGATTCCGATGTTGAAAGTCGGTTCGGACAATTTGGATTTGGTGAGTTATTTGGTACAGCAGGCAGTACTGAAAGATGCCGACCGCCAAACGGAATTACTGAAATATTATCCCAGTGCGAAACAGGATTCTTGGAAGCTGATTACCGCCGGTCAGCGTGTGCAAATCATCAAAAAAGATCCTGAAAAAGGCCCTGTTTTGTAGTTTGGCACGGAAATCGTGGCCGATAAAGACCACACCATTGCCGCTTTGCTCGGCGCATCGCCGGGTGCTTCCACTTCGCCTTCCATTATGTTGAGCCTGTTGCCGAAAGCATTCCCTGAGCAGATGGAACAAGGCTGGGAAGCGAAATTGAAAGAAATGGTGCCGTCTTACGGTCAAAAAATCAACGACAGCGCCGCATTGACCAATGAAATCCGCCGGGCTACCAGTAGTGCATTGAACCTGCCGTTTATAGAAGTGCCGGCTGATTTGGGGGCGGGAAAAGTACCGGCCGCAACGGTTATTGAGCCGAAACCGGAAAAAAATCTGAATAAGGAAGAGCAGGCTTTGTAATTTTGTAGCGATCATTCAGCCTGATAGGCCGTCTGAAAAATTTCAGACGGCTTTTTATAGTGAAATAAGCTCAAAGCACGACAGCGTTGGCTTCGCCTTGCCGCCTTGTATTGCTTTGAGCTTATTTCACTATATCAAACTTGATACCCAAGCTTCTGATTTTTGAGATTCGGTTTTATAATGGCAAGATGAATTCGTTAAAGGAAGATATGATGAACCATGTTTTTAAATGGGTGCTGATGGCGGCAATGGCGGCTTCGGTTTCAGCAGTTTCAGCGCACAGAATGCACAAACACAAGCCTTTGGCTTTGGAAGAATTGCCGCCGGTTTGCCAAGAATATTTCAAACGGGCCGAGATGTGTTACCGCAAGGTGGGGGAGGACAAGGCGTTGTTTCAAAGTGGGAACACGACTTTTTTGCGTCAATCGTTGCCTGCTGCGGATGAAAACCAGCGGGTAAAAATGTGTGAAATTGCACTGCATGATTTTCCGGAAAAAGTCAAAAATCTGAAGTGTGAATAATCATGCCGTCAAGGCCGTCTGAAAAGCGGAAATATGTTGCTGCTTTTCAGACGGCCTTTGCTATTTTTGCCATATTATTGCGGTCAGTCTTTGCTATAATCCTATCGTGAATTCACTTTAAAAGTATTACAGCGTTGGCTCGCCCGGCTCAAAGAGAACGGTTTTTGTAACCGGATTAAACAACAATCCGGACAAAACCTGTCCCGTACTATACCTGTACTGTCTTCGGCTCGCTGCCTTGTACTACTTTTAAAGTGAATCCACTATATTTCTTTAAACTTTTGTTTTTTGCGGAGATTGATGATGACTTTGAAACCCCCTGTCCGTATTGCGGTTACCGGTGCGGCCGGACAAATTGCGTATGCGACTTTGTTTCGCATTGCCGGCGGGATTATGCTGGGGCGCGACCAGCCTATGATTTTGCAGCTTTTGGATTTGCCGCATGCGCAAAAAGCTTTGCAGGGGATCATCATGGAAATGCAAGATTGCGCTTTTCCGCTGTTGCTGGATGTGTTTGCCACCGATGATCCGGAAGTGGCATTTAAAGATGCGGATATTGCGATTTTGATCGGTGCCCGTCCGCGCACGCAAGGCATGGAACGTTCGGATCTGCTCAATGCCAATGCGGCGATTTTTAAAACACAGGGCGAAGCCTTGAACAAAGTGGCCAGCCGTGATGTGAAGGTTTTGGTAGCAGGCAATCCGGCCAATACCAATACTTACATTGCCATGAAATCGGCACCGGATATTCCGAAGAAAAACTTCAGCGCCTTGATGCGTCTCGACCATCACCGTGCAGTCAGCCAAATTGCTGAAAAAATCAATCGTTCGGTTACCTCAGTAGAAAAAATGTGCGTATGGGGCAACCACAGCCCGACCATGTATGCCGATTACCGCTACGCCACCAGCAACGGTGATTCGGTGGTCGATATGATTCAAGATGAGGCTTGGTACACCGATGTTTATATGCCGAAAATCGCCAAACGCGGCGCAGCCATTATCGAGGCACGCGGCGCATCTTCGGCGGCTTCGGCAGGCAATGCCATCATCTACCACTTGCGTGATTGGATTTTGGGTACCAGCGGCAAATGGGTTACCATGGGCGTGCCGTCGGATGGTTCATACGGCATTCCTGAAGATGTGATTTTCGGTTTTCCGGTGATTTGTGAAGACGGCGATTATCAAATTGTGCAAGGTTTGGATTTATCCGATGAATTCAGCCGGCAACGTATTGCCTTGACCTTAAACGAATTGTTGGAAGAGCAGGAAGCGGTAAAAGATTTGGTATAAGCCCATCATTGATGAGGCCGTCTGAAAAGTATGGGAACCGACCATGCTTTTCAGACGGCCTCGAATGATGATTCTATTTGCATCAAAAATATGCCGTAATCCAAAGTTTATCCGTATTTATCAAACCGAAGCCTGCATAAACTTCAATTCCGTCTGTGGGGTGTACGCCGTGCGTACACCTGTTATTTCACTATATCTTCATTCTGATGCCGTCTGAAACACTATTTTCAGACGGCATCGTGTTTAACATTTAACCCAACCATCAACTGCTGCATGTTCTCAACCGATACAGAAAAGTCGTTTCTTGGCTGCGGGCGAAGGCGAGTGGGTCGGCGGGGTCGGCAGCTTTTTTGTGGGCGGGGCGGGTGTGCAGGGTATCTATGATTTCCAGCGAGGCCGTCTGAAAACAGTCGGTGAGGAAACTGTTGTTGCGCAAGTGCAAGTGTTCCGCAAGATCGGAAATAACCAGCCATGCTTCGCCGTTGTCGTTCAGGTGCTTGCTTACGCCGTTGAGAAAGGCTTTGAGCATGGCGTGGTCGGGGTCGTAGAGGGCGGTTTCGATGGTGGAAGTCGGTTTGGCGGGCAGCCACGGGGGATTGCAGACAATCAAATCGGCTTTTCCGGCGGGGAAAAGGTCGGTTTCTGTCAGCGTAACCTGTTGTGCGCAGCCCAAGCGTTGAAAGTTGGCACGGGCGCAGCGGATGGCTCGGGGATTGGTGTCGGTGGCGGTAATGTGGGAAATGCCCCGTTTGGCGAGCAGGGCGGCAATCACGCCGGAGCCGGTGCCGATATCGAAGGCCGTCTGAAAACCGTTGATCGGTGCTTGGGCGATTAAGTCGAGATATTCGCCGCGCAAGGGGGAGAATACGCCGAAGGGAACATGGATTTTGCCGTTCAGTTGGGGCAGGTCTATGCCTTTTTTATGCCATTCGTGTGCGCCGATAAAGCCGAGCAGTTGGTTGAGCGGCAGCAGAAACGGGCGGGTATTTTCGGTTTCGTACACATCGGCCAGAGCGGCTTTGACATCGGGCGCACGGGGCAGCGAGAGTTGGAAACCGCAGTCGATTTCAACCGCCAGCATATTGAGAATACGGCTTTGCTGCGCCTGCTGCATCCGGTGGGTATGAAACGCCGTCTGAATATCGCCGCCGGTTTTGGCGGGTCGGCGCAGGCGTTTTTTGATGGCGGCAAGCACTTGTTTGGCTTGATGAAAATCGCCTTGCCAAATCACGGCGGTGTGTTCATAAGCCGCTTTCAATACTTTGTCGGCACCGGCTTCCCGCAGGAAGATAACCTGTTTGGGCGGTTTTTGCGTGCTTTCGTTGCGCCATTCCCATGATACGCCGTTGTGGTCGGAAATCAAATCAGCCATAAAATCATACTCTTTATTCAAATGTGGGCAGAGTTTACTATATTTTTGCGGCAAAGACGGATTTTGTTTTCAGACGGCTTCAGCATCAGGCCGTCTGAAAACGGGACTATAGCGTATATTCATTTCAGCGTAAATTATACAATTTGTCTAAAATAAAATAATTCAATCATCAGATAAAACAAAATATGCAAAAAACGGTTGCCGTTTTGTCTAATTTACGTATAATGGCACTCAGATTAATCTGTTTTTTAAGTTAAGGAACACTATGCAACTGGACATTGACCGCTTGGTCGCTTATTTCGGCGGCGTAAACGCCTTGGCGGAAGCATTGCAGCAGCATGACCCTGAAAATGCGGCAACCACGGCAGCCATCTATAAATGGCGTACCCGCGGCTCTTTGCCTTTGGCGCAGCTTCAAAAATTGACTGCTTTGGCGGAAGCGCAGGGCAGACCGATTGATTTGAATGCGTTTTTACACAACCAAAACGCTCTGGAGAGAAGCGAAATGACACAAACAAACCGCGTTATTATTTTTGATACCACCCTGCGCGACGGCGAACAGTCGCCGGGTGCCGCCATGACCAAAGAAGAAAAAATCCGCATTGCCCGCCAGTTGGAAAAAATGGGTGTCGATGTGATTGAAGCAGGTTTTGCCGCCGCCAGCCCGGGCGATTTTGATGCAGTTCATTCGATTGCTAAAATCATCACCAAATCTACCGTCTGCTCATTGTCCCGTGCGGTAGAGCGGGATATCCGCCAAGCCGGCGAAGCGGTTGCGCCTGCGCCGAAAAAACGGATTCACACCTTTATCGCCACCAGCCCGATCCACATGGAATACAAGCTGAAAATGAAGCCGAAACAAGTGGTTGAAGCGGCAGTGAAAGCAGTGAAAATCGCCAAAGAATACACCGATGACGTGGAATTTTCCTGCGAAGACGCATTGCGTTCCGAAATCGACTTTTTGGCGGAAATCTGCGGCGCAGTGATTGAAGCCGGTGCCACCACCATCAATCTTCCCGATACCGTCGGCTATTCGATTCCGTATAAAACCGAAGACTTTTTCCGCGAGCTGATTGCCAAAACGCCGAACAGCGACAAAGTCGTGTGGTCCACACATTGCCACAACGACTTGGGTCTGGCGGTGGCCAACTCGCTGTCGGCACTCAAAGGCGGCGCACGCCAAGTGGAATGTACCGTCAACGGCTTGGGCGAACGTGCGGGCAATGCCTCGGTTGAAGAAATCGTGATGGCATTGAAAGTGCGCAACGATGTGTTCGGCTTGGAAACCGGAATCGACACCACCCAAATCGTGCCGTCTTCCAAACTGGTATCCACCATTACCGGCTATCCGGTGCAGCCGAACAAAGCCATTGTCGGTGCCAACGCCTTTGCCCATGAATCCGGCATTCATCAGGACGGCGTGTTGAAACACCGTGAAACCTATGAAATTATGTCCGCCGAATCAGTGGGTTGGGCAACCAACCGCCTGAGCTTGGGCAAACTTTCCGGCCGCAACGCCTTTAAAACCAAACTGCAGGAATTGGGCATTGAACTGGAAAGCGAAGAAGCCCTCAACGCCGCATTTGCCCGTTTTAAAGAACTCGCCGACAAAAAACGGGAAATCTTTGACGAAGATCTGCACGCTTTGGTATCCGATGAAATGACTTTGGCGACCGAGCAGTATAAATTCATTTCGCAAAAAATCCATACCGAAACCGGTGAATTGCCGACTGCTGAAATCGTGTTCAGTGTAAACGGCAGCGAATACCGTGCCACCGCCAACGGTTCCGGCCCGGTGGATGCCATTTTCAAAGCCATCGAAAGCGTGGCACAAAGCGGCGCAACCCTGCAGATTTATTCGGTCAACGCCGTTACCCAAGGTACGGAAAGCCAAGGCGAAACTTCCGTCCGCCTGCAGCGTGGCGAGCGTGTGGTAAACGGACAGGGTGCCGACACCGACGTTTTGGTCGCCACCGCCAAAGCCTACCTTTCAGCGTTGAGTAAACTGGAATTCGGTCAGGCCAAACAAAAAGCCCAAGGCAGCGGCTTGATTTAATCTGTCGTTAAATTGACAAACCCGAAGCCGTCTGAAAATCGAAACAGGTTTTCAGACGGCTTCGGGTTTGTATATGACGGGTATGGGTTAATGAAGTTATGCTGGAGCATATAGTGAAATAACCTCAAAGCACGACATCGTTGGCTTTGCCCGGCTCAAAGAGGACGGTTTTGTAACCGGATGAGACTATCCGGACAAAATCTGTCCCGTATTACTCATACGGCCTTCGGCTTACCGCCTTGTATTGCTTTGGGGTTATTTCACTATAGTGAATACACTGAATAATTCATACGGTTTTTAAACAGGGCGTAGGTTGGGTCGAGACCCAACATTAATTTAAAAAACCTTGAAGCATAAGGTTTTGTTGGGTTACGCTCGTGCCTCGCTAACCACAACCTTGTATAAGAAACACCAACCACAAGATAAAATAAAAAGCCCCCGACAGAAGCAGCTATCAGGGGCGGGATTGAAAACAGAGTTGTACGCCAACCTTGGGCTTCAAAGCCCGCGACGTAGATAAAAGCCTGTTTTCAATGTCCAAACACCCCGAATAGTATCATAGACATGCTGTGCATAGTCTGCATTCACAAGGTTAGGAGCATGATGGACACCCCATTTTATTTTATCGGCATCGATATTGCCAAGTTAAAGTTCGATGTTGCGGTCAAAAAATCCGCAAAAGTGTATCAACACCACCAGTTTGAGAACCATCCGAAAGGATTTGCTGCTCTGAGCGAATGGCTGAACAGCTTTTCGGATAAGCCGCTCTATATCGTGATGGAAGCGACAAACGTCTATCACGAAAGGTTGTGCGAATACTTATATACGGCCGGACATTCAGTAGTGGTGATTAATCCCAAATGTGCCGCCAACTTTGCCAAAGGTTTGAACTTACGTTCCAAAACCGACAAAGCGGATGCCAAATTACTTGCCCGCTTAGCCGAAAGCTACGTTCATGAATTTGATCTGTGGCAACCGAAAGGCAATAACGAAAAAGCCTTATTGCGCCAACTTCGCCATCTCGAACATTTAAAAACAGCGCTGACCAAAGAAAAAGTCCGGCTGCAGATGCTGTTGGACGAGTATGCAATGGTTTCGTCCGAACGTCTGATTGCTTTTCTTGAATGCGAAGTCAAAACTGTTGAAACACATATTCATCAGTTGGTGAAACAGGATGAGCAGTTGAAATACAACCATCGTCTGCTGAGCAGTATTCCCGCCATCGGCAAAACCACAGCCTGTTGGCTGCTCGCTATATTGGGCGACGGCACTCGGTTTAAAAACGGACGTGCTGCTGCGACCTACGCCGGACTGACCCCGATGGTCAGACAATCGGGAACGAGTGTAGATAAGCGGGTCGGTATCTCCCGTATCGGACAGAGTGATTTGAGGAAGATACTCTATATGCCGGCCGTGTCGTTTTGCTTTGGCAAATATAAGGACAGTATTTACAGCCCGTTTGTCCAACGCTTACTAGAGCGTAATAAACTGGCGAAAAAAGCCGTGATTGTGGCTCTGATGCGTAAACTCGTAACCATTGCCCAATCCATATTGAAATACCAACAACCCTTTAATGAAGAACGGTATGCGAAAATGTGTCTGGATAAGGCTTGATTTGTTGGGGGGCTTATAGTATCTACGCCTGCTTTTGTATGGAAAATTCGGTGTTTTAACTATATAACTTCATTCATCGTGTTTTTCCTGTATTCACCATGAACAACCCCCGATTTTCAGACGGTTTGTTTAACAGTCATGCCGTCTGAAAATCGGGGGAATGATTGGTCAATCAGTAATCGATTGGCGGTAACTCGCCTTCGATCGGGTTGTCGCAGACGAGAATGCCGTCTTCGTCGCTGTACAGGTATTGGCCGGGGGTGAAGATGACTTCGCCGAAGCTGACCGGTATGTCGGTTTGGCCTTGGTATTCGGTCGGGCTTTTGCGGGGGTTGGTGCCGAGGGCTTTGACGCCGAAGTCGAGTTGGTTGATTTCGACGCTGTCTCGGATAACGCCGTAGATAATCACGCCCGCCCAGCCGTTGCGCATGGCTTTGGCGGCGAGGCGGTCGCCCATCAGTGCGCCGAAGCGGGAGCCGCCGCCGTCCACGACTAATACTTCGCCGTCGGACGGGGTTTCGCTCATGCGGCGTACGAGGCCGTTGTCTTGGAATACTTTAAGGGTGCGGATGCGGCCGCAGAAGCGGCTGCGTTTGCCGTATATTTTGAAATCGGTTTCACAGGAGGCGGTTTCGGGGGCGATGTCGATTAAGTCGGCATTTAAGAATGATTGTTCCATCATGATTTCTCCGTTTGTTTGTTTTTTTAAAAACGATTGTGTTTGATTTGGTAAGGGTTTTGTTTGTTCGGTTTTCAGACGGCCTGTGGCTGAAAACGGCTTGTTCATTTAAGTTGAAGCATTATTGTAACGTGAAATTTGTGGGGAAGTAAAACGGGGCGGGCGGTTTTTTCGGGGAAGAAAAGGGCGGAAAACCGATGTTTTCCGCCCTTTTTGTTTTTTTAGGCCGTCTGAAAACGGCATGGGAAAATATTGTGCTGTGAAACCGGATATATTATGCGGATTCTGCTAATTTTTCCTGACGGTAGGCTTCTGCGGCTTCCCGTTCCCGTTTGGTTGCCTGACGCATCATCCAGTAGTTGACGACGATCACCAGTGTGCCGATAAAGCCGATTAAGATGGTCGCCAAGACGTTCATCTGCGGGTCGAGACCGAGTTTGATTTTGGAGAAAATCACTTGCGGCAGGGTGGACGAGCCGGGCCCGGAGAGGAAGGAGGTAATCACCAAGTCGTCCAGCGAGAGGGTAATGCCCAGCAGGAAGCCGGAGGCGATGGCGGGGGCAATCAGCGGAAGGGTGATGACGAAAAAGATTTTCAGCGGCCGTGCGCCCAAGTCCATGGCGGCTTCTTCCAGCGATTGGTCGAGTTCGACCAGTCGGGAGCGGATTACCACGGTGATGTATGCCATACACAGGGTGGTATGCCCCAAGAAGATGGTGAAAAAGCCCCGGTTAAAGTAAAGCGCCTGCAGCCATTCGCTGTTTTGCAGAAACATCTGCACTTGGATAATCAGCAGCAGCATGGAAAGGCCGGTAATCACGTCGGGCATAACCATGGGTGCGGAAATCATGCCGGCAAACAGGGTGCTGCCTTTGAAGCGTTTGATGCGTGCCATGGCGTAGCCCGCCAGTGTGCCGAGAATAACCGCCGCCAGTGAGGACACTAATGCAATCCGCAGCGAGAGCCATGCGGCTTCCAAGATGGTGTCGTTTTGCAGCAGTTCGCCGTACCATTTGGTCGAGAAGCCGCCCCAAACGGTAACCAGTTTGGATGCGTTGAACGAGTAAATCACCAACACGGCCAGCGGAATATACAGAAATGCCAGCGAAAGCAGCAGCATCAGTTTGAGAAACCAAGATAATTTCGTTTTCTGCATTATTTGGATCCTTCTTCAATTTCACGGTTTTCGTAGTGCTGGAACAAGACAATCGGAATCACCAGCAGCGCCACCATGGTTACGGCAACGGCGGAAGCCAGCGGCCAGTCGTTGCGGTCGAAGAATGTCTGCCACAGGACTTTACCGATCATTTGGCTGTCGGTGCCGCCGACCAGTTCGGGAATCACATATTCGCCCACGGCGGGAACGAATACCAGCATCGAGCCGGCGATAATGCCGGTTTTGGAAAGCGGCAGGGTAATGGTGAAAAACGATTTAATCGGCCCTGCGCCCAAGTCGGAGGCGGCTTCGAGCAGGCGGTTGTCGAGTTTTACCAACTGGGTGTAGAGCGGCAGAATCATAAACGGCAGATAGGCGTACACCATCACCAGATTCAGCGAGAAGGTGTTGTAGAACAAATCCAGCGGCGCATCAATTATGCCGTATTTCATCAGGAAGTTATTGACGATACCGTTGGTACTCAGCAGGCCCATCCAAGCGTACACCCGCAGCAGGAACGATGTCCAAAACGGCAGCATAATCGCCAGCAGCAAACCGTTGCGTACGGAAGGGTGCGCACGGGAAATGGCGTAGGCGGTCGGGTAGCCGACCAGAAGGCAGATAATGGTGGTGGTCAGCGCCGTTTTAATCGATAGCCAGTAGGCCTGAAGGTAGATATTGTCGCCGTGGCCGCCGAACGGGTTGAACATTTCGCCCAATGTGGACCAGAAATTTTGGAAAATTTCGGCGTAGTTGCGGTAGCTGATGACGATATTCAGACGGCCTAAGTCTTCGTCAAACGAGGTCAGCGAGGTAAACGGCGGAATGGCGGTTTCCTGTTCGGCAAAGCTGATTTTCAAAACGATGACGAACGGAATCAGAAACAGCACCAGCAGCCAGATATACGGCACGGCAACCACCGAGCTGCGTCCCGGTCGCCGGAACAGGTTTTTTAAGTTTTTCAGAATCATATCAACACCCTCTGCAATCAACGGAACAGCGGAGTCGGTTGGTTTTCGGGCCAACTGATGTACACGGTTTCATCCCAAGTCGGCGGCGTGATGTTGCGCACATACCAATAAGGTGCCGGCACTTGGCTTTTAATCACACGACCGTTGGCAAGTTTGATGTGGTAAATCGCAAAGCTGCCCAAATAGGCGATTTCTTTAACCGTACCCTGCGCCCAGTTGTAATTGCCCAAGTGTTCCGGTTTTTCTTTATACACATCAATATCTTCCGGACGGATGCTGACCCATAAATCCTGTTCGGCCGGGCCGCCCAAACCGTGGTCGATACGGACTTGGTTTTCCAAGCCTTCGCATTCGATAACCGCATAATCGGCATGGTCTTCAATTACCACACCTTCAAAAATATTGGTTTCGCCGATAAATTCAGCGGTAAAGCGGCTGTTCGGATAATCGTACACATCGCTCGGTGTGCCGACTTGCTGCAGTTGGCCGTCAGACATAATCGCAATGCGGGTTGCCATCGTCATCGCTTCTTCTTGGTCGTGGGTAACCATAATGCAGGTTACGCCGACTTGCTCCAACGTATTGACCAATTCGAGCTGGGTTTGCTGGCGCAGTTTTTTGTCCAAAGCGCCCAGAGGTTCGTCCAACAGCAGGATTTTCGGGCGTTTGGCCAAACTGCGTGCCAGAGCGATACGCTGTTGCTGACCGCCGGAAAGCTGGTGCGGTTTGCGTTTGGCAAATTTGGTCATCTGCACCAGACGCAGCATTTCTTCGACACGCTCGTCGATTTCGCCTTTGGGCATTTTGTCTTGTTTGAGGCCGAAAGCGATGTTTTGCTCGACCGTCATGTGCGGAAACAGGGCGTAGCTTTGAAACATCATATTAATCGGGCGGTCGTAGGGAGCCAGTTTGGTAATGTCTTGGCCGTCCAGAATGATTTTGCCCTGATTCGGGATTTCCATGCCCGCCAGCATACGCAGCAGCGTGGATTTGCCGCTGCCCGAGCTGCCCAAAAGAGCAAAGATTTCATGTTGATAAATGTCTAAGTCGATATGATCGACAGCGTAATTGTCACCAAACTTTTTCACCAAGCCTTGGATTTGCAGATAAGGTTTGGCAGAAGTCGCAGTTGTTGCGGTCATAATGGCAATACTCCAAATGATAAAAACGAGTACCGGCAAAACGGATTTTCGATGGGTGATAAAAAGCTGTTTGATTGCTGGAGGGGTTCGGTCGGGCAAAGGCCGTCTGAAACCTTATGGAGCGCACGGGCAGCATGAACTGGAAACCGTCGGGGATTTCCAAAATTCAATGCTTTGCAATCAGGCCGGCAAAACATTGAATTTTGAAAACCGAAATTTTCGGCGAACTTAGTATTATATTAGCCTGCAAGGCTTTGGGGCAACCGAAATCGGGAAAATGTCTGATTTTTGCTGCAAACGGCGGGGGAAGTGTTGTCATTGTGTCGGGAAAATCCGTATGATGGCCTAATATAGCGAAATAACCTCAAAGCACTACAGCGTTGGCTTCGCCCGGCTCAAAGAGGACGGTTTTATAACCGGATGAAACGACCATCCGGATAAAACCTGTCCCGTATTGTCCATACTGTCTGCGGCTTGCCGCCTTGTATTGTTTTGGGGTTATTTCACTATCAAAAAAGGCCGTCTGAAAAACCGCATTTTCAGACGGCCTGTCAAAACCGTTTCGGCAAAGGAAAAAATAAGGAGAAAATAATGAGCATCAAACACTGGCCGGAGGGCGAACGCCCCCGTGAAAAACTGTTGGCACGGGGTGCGGCGGCGTTGAGCGATGCGGAACTGTTGGCAATATTGCTGCGGGTCGGCACACGGGGCATGAGTGCCGTGGATTTGGCCCGTTATCTGCTCGGCGAGTTTGGTAGTTTGGGGCGGCTGATGAGTGCCGATGCCCGCACGCTGTCGGCATTTAAGGGCATGGGGCTGGCGAGTTTTACCCAATTTGCCGTGGTTAGGGAAATCGGGCGGCGGATTTTAAGCGAGGAATTGCAGCAAAACACCGTTTTGGGCGATCCGCAGGCGGCGGCCGATTATCTGCGGCTGCATTTGGGACACGAAAAAGTCGAGGTCAGTGTGGCGCTGCTGCTCAACAGTCAGCAGCAGCTGATTGCCATGCACGAGCTTTCACGGGGAACGGTGGCGGAAAACACGGTGTATGTTCGGGAAATCGTCAAGTTGGCGCTCGATGAATACGCCGCAGGTCTGATTCTGGCGCACAACCACCCCGGCGGCTCGGCCATGCCGTCTGAAAGCGATATTGCCCTGACCCGCCGTTTGCAGCAGGCACTGGCGCTGGTCGATGTTTCCCTGCTCGATCATTTTGTGATTACCGCACAATCAGCCTGTTCGATGAAAATGGGCGGCTGGCTGGGTTAGCTTGGTTTGGTAACGCAGTCAGCGGTGGCTGATTTTGTCCGACAACCCGACTTCGTGCGGATTGATGCGGGCATGGTCTTCCTGCCCCAAACCAATCAGGCGGCGCAGGCGGGTGATGTAGGCATTGACATCCAACCCTTTGCCGTAGCGCTGCGCTTCCCATAAAGTTTCCGCCAAAGCGTCCATCATCTCGTGTTCCGCTTTGACCCAGTCGCCGCCGTGTTGCGCACATAATGTTTGATGAATGGCACGAATCCCCGGCGGCTGGTCGATGGCGGCCTGTTCCTGCAGCGACAAATGCAGCGACATATGCAGAAACGGGTTGCTCTCGCCTTCGTCGGGCAACCAGTTTTTATCCAGATAACGTTCGATGTCGGCCAGATAATGCTGGTATTCGGGGTGGGCTTCGATAATGCGCAGCGCTTTTTGCTGCAAACCGTCTAGCTGCAGCGGCTGGAAACGCTGCTGCCAAACGCCGGCGAAAAAGCGGCGCACATCGTGGGTATTGACATCATACATGGTTTGATATTCGGGAAAACACAATCAGAGCATTGTACCGCAAAGCCGGATAAAAAATATACGGCAAAATTACCCTGCCGCCGTTGCGGTTTCCGTGTTTTTTGGTACAATACGGCATAGGATTTACAGCAAGCCGCCATCGGGCGGCTTGCATTTATTTTGACTGTATTCGGATTCGGCCGCCGCCGTGTCCGCAGATGAAAAACACATTCAAAGCGGCTGCGCCGTTTTGCGGAGATGATTATGCAGAAGATTCCATTAACGGTTCGCGGTGCCGAGCTGCTCAAACAAGAATTGCAACACTTGAAAAGCGTTGCCCGTCCGGAAGTGATTGAAGCGATTGCCGAAGCCCGTTCGCACGGCGATTTGTCGGAAAACGCCGAATACGAAGCCGCCAAAGAGCGTCAAGGCTTTATCGAAGGCCGTATTTCCGAATTGGAAAACAAGCTGTCTATGGCGCACATCATCAATCCTGCCGAAATCCACGCCGACGGTAAAATCGTGTTCGGCACAACCGTTACGCTGGAAGATTTGGAAAGCGGCGAGCAGGTGCGCTACCAAATCGTCGGCGAAGACGAAGCCGACATCAAAGAGCGCAAAATTTACGTCGGCTCGCCGATTGCCCGTGCCTTAATCGGCAAAGAAGAGGGCGACGTTGCCGAAGTGCAGGCCCCGGGCGGCGTGCGAGAATACGACATTATCGCCGTAGAATATATTTAACGGCCGATTGCTGTTTATGCCGTCTGAAAACCGGTTTTCAGACGGCTTTGTTGCGGCTGTATTTGTCTGATATGGCAAGTGGATTGTTTTTACGCTATAGTGGATTCACGATATGATTTCAGACAGTCAAAATATACAAGGAATACGGAAATGAAACATTTATCTACCGCACTCGCCGCTTTTTGGCTCGGTTTACAGGTGATGGCGGGCTATATCGCCGCCCCCGTTTTATTCGGCGCATTGCCGAAAATGCAGGCGGGCATGATTGCGGGTAAGCTGTTTGATGCCGTTTCCTATATCGGTTTGGCGGTGTGGGCGGCGGCATATTTTTTAGCGGGCAACCGAAAATGTCTGCGGATACCGGCCGCTGCATTGCTTGTCCTGATTGCCGCCAACCAGTTTTTGGTAACGCCTGTGATCAATGCCCACAAAACCCATACTGAAAACTGGCTGCTCTCGCTGACCGGCGGCTCGTTCGGCATGTGGCACGGTATTTCCAGCCTGCTGTTTCTGATGAGTGCCGTATCGGCATTGGGGTTTATCATGTCGGCGTTGAGACAGAAAAACGGGGCATGAGATACATTGATTATACAAAGCCGTCTGAAAACTGATTTTCAGACGGCTTTGTTATGCGGGAAAGAATACGTGCCTGCTTAGGCAAGCACGCTACACACCGTTCCCCGTCCCGCTGCGGGAAGGGTGGTTCACTTGGGTTGTAATATTTTTTTGGTTAATTCACTATATATTATTTCCTGCTTAATTCCCGTTGTAATGCCTGAATATTTTGCTGGCGGTCGGATACGGCGGTTTGCAGGGCTTGGATTTGTTGCGGGTCGTTGCCGTGTTGTGCCTGTATCAGGCGGGATTGGACTTCCTGCAGGGCTTTGCGTTCGTTGGCCAGTTCTTCCTGCAAGATGGTTTGGCGGCTGCTGCGTGCGGGTGCGGCTTCAGCAGGGATTGGGGCGGCTGCAGGAATAACGGGGGCTGTCGGGTGCTGAACGGGGCGGCGGGTTTTGCGTTTGGCGCTCGGTGCGGCGGCGGGTTCGTTGTGTAGATAGCCGCTGTAACTGCCGATGGCGGGTAATTGCACAAGGCGGCAACTGGCGGAGGGGCGGGAGGTGTACACGGTCAGGCCGCCGATATGGCAAGTATAGACTTGGGCGGCTTGGGCGGTGAATACGCTAAAGCAGAGGCCGAATACGGCGGTGTGGCGGAAAAAACGGGTGTTCATTTGGCGCTCCGGGGATTGGGGCGGCGGCGGTTTTTCTGCCGTTTGGCCGGTCGGGTGGCGGCTTCGTCGGTTTGTCCGTCGGCTGGTAAGATGGTTTTCGGGCGTTTGACTTTTTTGGTTTCGTTTTTTTCGGCTTTGGTTTTGGACGGTGTATCCAGTTTGTAGCCGCCGCTTGAATAGCTGCTGATGGCGGGGAGTTCGGCACGGTTCAGACAGGGGGCGGCGGGTTCGGTGGTGTAGAGCGGTACGCTCCGTTGCGGACAGCGGTACACATCGGCGGCTTGGGCGCAGGCCGCTGCGCAGAATAGGGCGGCGGAAAAAAAGCATCGGGCGTATAGTGGGCGGGACATGGTTTTTCCTCAACTATTGCGGTTGTCTGGCTCAAGCGGCGGCAAATTCGGCATCGATTTCGGCGTTAATCTGTTCCAACTCTTCCTGCCAGCCCAGCCAGTTTTCTTCGCATTGCGCCAGTTTGCTTTTGGTTTCTGCCAGTTTGGCGAGGGTTTCCTGCAGTCGGGCTTTGTTTTCTTCGGCGTAGGCGGATTCTTGTGCCAAAAAGGTTTCGCAGGCCGTCTGAATTTCGTTCAGGGTGGCCATTTCTTTTTCGGCTTTGTCAATTTTTTGTTGGACGGGTTTGCAGCGTTTGGCTTTTTCCTGCCGGATTTGGGCTTCGAGACGTTTGGTGTCTTTGCGGCTCAGGCTTTGGGCGGATGCGGCGGGTGCGTTGGCGGCGTTTTCCTGCGCCAGCCGCCATTGGCGGTAGTCGTTGAGGTCGCCGTCAAAGGTTTTCAGACGGCCTTGGTCGATCAGCAGGAAGCTGTCGGTGGTGGCTTCGAGCAGGCTGCGGTCGTGGGACACGACAATCAGTGCGCCTTGGAAACTCTGCAGCGCCAGCGTGAGGGCGTGGCGCATATCCAAGTCGAGGTGGTTGGTCGGTTCGTCAAGCAGCAGCAGGTTGGGTTTCTGCCATACAATCATGGCGAGTGCCAAACGGGCTTTTTCGCCGCCGGAAAAGGGTTCGATTTTTTGCAGCGCCATGTCGCCGACAAAGTTGAAACCGCCTAAAAAGTTGCGGATTTCCTGTTCTTTGACTTCGGGCGAGAGCTGTTGAATATGCCATACGGGGCTTTGGTCGTCGCGCAGAATGTCGAGCTGGTGTTGGGCGAAATAGCCGATGTTGAGTTTTTCGGCACGGATGATGTTGCCCGACTGCGGTGTCAGCTCGCCCGCCAAGGCTTTAATCAGGGTGGATTTGCCGCTGCCGTTTACGCCGAGCAGCCCGTAGCGTGCGCCGCTTTCGAGCGACAGGTTGAGGTCGGCGAGCGTGGTGCTGCCGTTGTAGCCGAGCCGGATGTGTTCTAGTTTTAAGAGCGGGTTGGGTAGGTGGGCGGGGGTGTCGAAGGCAAAGGAAAATTCGCTGTCCAAGTGTGCCGGTGCGATGCGTTCGAGCTTGGCGAGGGCTTTGATGCGGCTTTGTGCCTGCGTGGCTTTGGTGGCTTTGGCTTTGAAGCGGTCGATAAACGACTGCAGGTGTTTGATTTGTGCCTGTTGTTTGGTGTAGGCGGCCTGCTGCTGCGCCAGCCGCTGCGCCCGTTCGTTTTGGTAGAAATCGTAGTTGCCGCCGTATTGGGTCAGTTTTTGGTTGGACAATTCTATGGTGTGGTTGGTGGCGGCGTTGAGAAAATCCCGGTCGTGGGAAATGATGATTTGGGTGCAGGGTAGGGCGGAGAGGTGGTTTTCCAGCCACAATACGGTTTCCAAATCGAGGTGGTTGGTCGGTTCGTCAAGCAGCAGCAGGTCGGCACGGCACATCAGTGCCTGCGCCAGATTGAGCCTCATCCGCCAGCCGCCGGAAAAGGCTTTGACGGGTTTGGCGTGTTCTTCTTGGGAAAAACCCAAGCCGCTGAGTAATTTGGCGGCACGGGCGGGGGCGGTGTAGGCATCGATTTCGTCGAGTTTGGCGTGGTATTCCGCCTGTTTCATGCCGTTGTTTTCCGCTTCGGCCTGCGCCAAGGCCGTCTGAAAATGCTGTAATTCGGCATCGCCCTGCAAAACATAATCCAGTGCGGAAATGTCCAAGGCGGGCGTTTCCTGAGCTACGGCGGCGAGTTTCCAGTGTTTGGGAACGGAGACATCGCCGCTGTCGGGTGTGATTTCGCCTTTCAACAGGGCAAACAGGCTGGATTTGCCGGTGCCGTTTTTGCCGATCAGGCCGACCCGCCAGCCGGGATTGACGGTGGCGGCGGCGTGTTCCAGCAATACTTTCAAGCCTCGTTGCAGGGTCAGGTTTTTCAGCTCGATCATGTTCGGTTTCCGCAGCAGGTAAAACCGCTATTTTACCCGAACTTTGCCGGAATGATGAATGATGCCGTCTGAAAATGAGTGAAACCCGCTGCGCCTGTTTTGGTTTCGCCGAAACCCGTTGGCTCGTTTTGGCGAAACCTGCGGTTTTAGCTGCGCAGAAACTCACTGCGTTCGTTTTCAGACGGCATGATGGTCGAAACGGTTTATTTCTGCTTGGGGCGGAAAGCCTTGCTGATGTTGCTGTCGGTTTCGATAAAGCCTGCGCCAATCAGATCGAGGCAATAGGGAATGGCGCTGAACAGGCCGTGAACTTGGATTTCGCCTGTGTCATTGCGCACGCCGCCCAGCGTCTCGGCGATGGCTTTGGGGCGGCCGGGCAAATTGACAATCAGGGTTTTGCCCCGTATGCCGGCGGTTTGGCGGGACAATATGGCGGTCGGCACATAATACAGGCTGATTTGGCGCATTTGTTCGCCAAAGCCGGGCATTTCTTTGTCGATAACTTTAAGCGTGGCTTCGGGGGTAACATCACGCAGGGCGGGACCGGTGCCGCCGGTGGTAAACACCAAGTCGCAGGCGTGGCGGTCGGCCATGTCGATCAGGGTTTGTTCGATCAGACTCTCTTCGTCGGGAATCAGTGCTTCGATAAAGTTGATCGGATTGTTTACCGCCTGCGTGAGCCAGTCTTTCAGGGCGGGAATGCCCTCGTCGGCATATACGCCGCTGCTGGCACGGTCGCTGGCGGATACTAATCCGATGGTAATGGTGGCAAGAGTAGGTGTGGTCATGATGATAAATAAAGGATTGGGTTGATTGAAAAAAACAGCAGGCCGTCTGAAAATCCATTTCACTTGTTGTAGCGAAATTCAGACGGCCTCACACATCAGCGGTGGCGGTAGAAGCGGCTGAGGAAATAGGCGGACACGCCTTCGCGCAGCAAAACCAGTGTTACCGCCGCCAGCGGCAGGCCGACCAGCATACCGACAAAGCCCATCAGTTGGCCGAACGCCATCAGCGAGAAAATCACCCAAAACGGCGACAGGCCGATACGGTCGCCGACGATTTTCGGCGTGATGAAAAAACTTTCCAAAAGCTGGCCGACGGCAAATACGCCCCAGACCAGAAAAATACCTTGCCACGAACCGAATTGCAGCATGGCGGCAATCGTTGCCAGTAAAAGGCCGGTAAATGCGCCCAGATAGGGAATAAAGACCAAAATACCCGCCACCATGCCGATGGCAAAGCCCGATTCCAAACCGGTGAGCATCAGGCCCGTGCCGTATATCAGCCCCATAATCAGCATGACCATCAGCTGGCCGCGCAGAAATTCGCTCAACACCTGATCCATATTGGACGTAATGCGGGTATAGCTGTCGATAAAGCGGCGGGGAACAAGGGCGCTGATGCCGTAAGACCAGCGTTTCCAGTCCAGCAGAAAATAATAGAGCAGAAACGGCAGCAGCAACAGATTGCTGATGCTGGTAATCACATTCCCGCTTTGACGCATAATCGCCGGCATCATATTTTTCAGCGTCTGGCTCAATTCGCCGGTGTGCGACTGCAGCCAGCGGATAATCGAATCACCGTCCAAGCTGATATAGTCGCCCGCCACACGGTTAATCAGCGGCAGCAGCACATTCTGGGTAAAATGGACAATCAGCGGCAGACGTTCCAGCAGATTGTTAAACTGTCCGACCAGCATCGGCACGATAATCAGCACCAGCGACAGCAATACCGCCAGCGCCGACACCATCACCAGCATAGACGCAATGCCCCGTTTGAAACGGTGGCTTTCCAGCCAACTGACCAGCGGATTGAGGACATAAGCCAGCACCGCCGCAATAATAAACGGTGTCAAAACATCGCCCAGCGCATGAATCAGCCACACAAAACCGGCAATTACCAATACCGCAACCGACCACGGCAGAACGGCACGTTTTTTCTTTTGATACATAAATCCAGATTCCGAACCCAAGTTCATCAGTCATCAAAGTATAGCAGAAGATTGGCGGTATGCCGTCTGAAAATATGGCGAAAGAGCGAAACCGGGACAGCGTTTCCCCGTCTTGCCGCACTGCTTTTAAAGTAAATGCACGATAGTATAAAAATCAGTTAAAATAGCACCATGATTGCTTCCCCATTTTTCACCATCCCTAGAGCGAGGAATATTCCGCATGAACACTTCATTGAGCTACCGTGATGCAGGCGTCGATATCGATGCAGGCGACCAACTGGTTGAAAACATCAAACCCTTTGCCAAACGCACCATGCGCCCTGAAGTGTTGGGCGACTTGGGCGGCTTCGGCGCACTGGTCGAAATCGGCAAAAAATACCGCAATCCCGTATTGGTCAGCGGTACCGACGGTGTCGGCACCAAGCTGAAACTGGCATTTGATTGGGACAAACACGATACCGTCGGCATCGATTTGGTGGCAATGAGCGTAAACGACATTCTCGTTCAAGGCGCAGAACCCCTGTTTTTCCTAGATTATTTCGCCTGCGGCAAACTCGATGTCGCCCGTGCCACCGACGTGATTAAAGGCATTGCCCAAGGCTGCGAAGAATCCGGCTGCGCCCTGATCGGCGGCGAAACCGCAGAAATGCCGGGCATGTATCCCGAAGGCGAATACGACTTGGCAGGCTTTGCCGTCGGCGTGGTCGAAAAAGACCGTGTGATTAACGGCCGCAGCATTGCCGCAGGCGATGTCGTGTTGGGCTTGGCTTCCAACGGCGCACATTCCAACGGCTATTCCCTGATCCGCAAAATCATCGAGCGCGACAATCCTGATTTGGATGCCCAGTTCGACAACGGCAAAACCCTGCGCGAAGCTATCATCGCCCCGACCCGCCTGTATGTCAAACCGATTTTGGCCGCTTTGCAACAATTCGCCATTAAAGGCATGGCACACATCACCGGTGGCGGCATCACCGAAAACGTACCCCGCATTTTGCCGCAAAACACCGTTGCCCAAATCGATGCCGCTTCATGGGCATTGCCGAAACTCTTCCAATGGCTGCAACAGGCAGGCAATGTCGAAACGCAGGAAATGTACCGCACCTTCAACTGCGGTATCGGCATGGTGGTCGTCGTTGCCGCCGAAGATGCCGATGCCGTGCAGGCATTCTTGAGCGAAGCAGGCGAAACCGTGTACCGCTTGGGCAAAATCCGAGAACGCAACGGCGACGAACACCAAACCCAAGTCGCTTGAGACGGGTAAGATACAGACAGTTTGAAAAAAATCGGAACGATTTAAGCGTTCCGATTTTTTTGTTTGGACTTTCATTATCAACCCAAGCCGTCTGAAAATCATGTTTTCAGACGGCTTGTTGTGGAATTTAAAACACGTGCATGCTTGGGCATGCACCCTACCTATATGAAATTTAAGGGAATTCATCGTAGGGTGCACGCTGTTGCGTGCACGTGTTAGTAAAACATGCGTTTTTAGCTTCGCAGAAACTCGCTTTGCTCGTTTTGGCGAAACCTGCGGTTTTCAGATGGCATTATTATGATTTGCTGCGGGAAAATTACGCAGGCAGCTCCATTGCCAACACGGTTTGTTCCTGTTTGGTACGGAATGCGGCGAGTTTTTCCGCCAATTCGGGATTATCGTTGGCGAGCAGGGCGATGGCGAACAGGGCGGCGTTGGCAGCGCCGGCTTCGCCGATGGCAAAAGTGGCCACGGGTACGCCTTTGGGCATTTGGACGATGGACAGCAGCGAATCTTCGCCGCGCAGATATTTGCTCGGTACGGGTACGCCCAAGACGGGGACGGTGGTTTTGGCGGCAACCATGCCTGGCAGGTGGGCAGCACCGCCGGCACCGGCAATAATTGCTTTAATGCCCCGCTCCCGAGCGGTTTCGGCGTATTCAAACATCAAATCGGGCGTGCGGTGGGCGGAAACGACTTTGGCCTCGAATTCGATACCGAATTCGGTCAGAAATTGCGCAGCCTGCTGCATCACCGGCCAGTCGCTGTTGCTACCCATAATAATGCCTACTTGAACCATGATTGCTCCTTGTGGGGAAATTGTTGGGGAAATATCGTGAATTATCAATAATCAATGCCGTCTGAAAACGAGCAAAGCGAGTTTCTGCGAAGCTAAAACCGCAGGTTTCGCTAAAACGAGCGAAGCGGGTTTCTTCGAAGCTATAGTGAATATACTGAATAATTCATACGTTTTTTTAAACAGGGCGTAGGTTGGGTCGAGACCCAACACGATTGTAAACACCTTAAAACATAAGATTTTGTTGGGTTACGCTCGTGCCTCGCTAACCACAACCTACGCCTGCTTTTGTATGGAAAATTCGGTGTTTTAACTATAAAACCGCAGGTTTCGCCAGCACCGTGAAAGTTTACCTAAACCGCCGTTGCCGCATCAGCCTAACGCTGCTGCAATCTTGCGGCGGCCTGTTTGGCGGCGTTGCTGTCGGGGTATCGCTGTATCAGTTTGCGCCAAGTGTTGCGGGCGATGTCTTTCTGCTGCATGGCGTATTGGCATTGGCCGATGCTGTAAACGGCATCGGGGGTTTGGTGGCTGCTGTGGAAACGGTTGGCGTAGCGGCCGCCGATTTCGATGACCGATTCGCAGTTGCCCAGCCGTTGTTGGCTTTGCAGCAGCAGATACATATTGCGGCGGGCGGTTTCGCTACCGTTGCCGCCGTCAGCGCCTTTGAGCAGGGCGGCTGCGGCTTGGTAGTTGCCTTGGCGGTAGCGTTGCAGCGCCTGTTCGTAAAGGCGGCGCTCATTGGCGGAAACTGGGTCGTCTTGTCCGTTTTCGGCGGCGGTATCCGCCTGATAGTGTTTTTTCAGGGCGGCATCGTCCAAACGTTGTACGCCCATGCTGCGTTTGGCGGGCGGTTTGGCTTTGGCACTGTGTTCCAAGCGTTGGATGCGGTTGGTCAGCAGCCCGATTTCTCGTTCCAAACGGGCAATCTGTATGCTCATTTGGTCGATTTGGGTTTGTTGGTCGATGGCGGGATAGGGAATGGCTGTCTGATTGCTTTCCTGCGGTAAATCGGGTAATACGGTGTCGCCGTCCACCGTTGGTGCGGCGTTGGCGCAGGCAGCGGAAAGGGTGAGTGCTAAGGCAAGGGCGCGGGTGTGTCGGTTCATTATTATTTTTTCAGTAAAAGGGTCAGGCCGTCGCCGACAGGCAGGGTAATCGGCACGATACGGGCATCGTGCGGCAGGTTTTGGTTGAAGGTTTTTAATATTGCCAGACTCGGCGGGGCATTGCCGCCGTGTTCTTCCATCACCCGGCCGCCGAGCAGGATATTGTCGATGGCGATGATGCCGCCGCTGCGCACCAGTTGCAGGCAGCGTTCGAAATATTGCGGAGTAGGCGGTTTGTCGGCATCAATCAGCGCCATGTCGTATTGGCCGCTTTGACCCTGTTCGATCAGCGTATCCAAAGTGAGCAGCGCCGGTTGCAGGTGCAGGCTGATTTTGTGGGCAACGCCTGCGGCCAGCCAGTGTTCTCGGGCGATGTCGGTAAAGGTAACGTTGATGTCGCAGGCGGTAATGCGGCCGTCTTCGGGCAGGGTCAGCGCCATGGCGGTGCTGCTGTATCCGGTAAACACGCCGACTTCCAAATAACGGCGTGCCTGAATCAGGCGGGCAAGCCAAGTCAGCAGGGCGGCCTGCTCCCGAGCGATGGCCATTTTGCCCAGCCGGTGTCGGGCGGTGTGTCGGCGCAGGGCGGCTAACACGGGGTGTTCGGTTTCGCCTATGCTGTTGAGATAGGTTTGCAGCGCCGGAGCGACGTTGAGGGTGTGGGTGGTCATGCCGTCTGAAAATTACAGTTTGTAGTAAGTGTAAGGTTCTTTGGCGACTTTGGCGGCTTCAAAACCGGCCTGTTCTTCAGGGTTGAGGGCAACGTCCCACAAAAGGTTGCGGTTGCTCAGGCGTTCCTGTTCCAATTCGGGACGCTCTTTAATCAGGCTGTCTAAAAACTGGGTGGCATCGGATTGGTAGTGGTACATTTTTTGCTCCAAACAACGGACAGTGTCAGATAAGAGTGGTATTATAGCTGAATTTTTCCGGCGGTGGGGCTGGCCGGACAAGAAAACCATGTGCTGCGGCAGCGTTGGAATCTTTTGTTTCCCGAAGGGTTTTATCGGGAGGGAAAACCGTTCCGGCAGCCCCGATTGTCCCGTGCCGCACTGCAACAGGCCGTCTGAAACCTTTGCACAATGTTTTTGCAGCAGAGAAGATTGTGCAAAGGTTTCCGATTACGGAAACACCGTTTCTGTTCCGCCTAAACGGGTTATTCATGATCCGTTCGGGCGGAATCCACGGTTTCAGACGGCCTGCATATTGAAAGAGATACCCTTATGCTGAAAAAATGGCTGCATAAAATGTTGCCCGCCAAATCAGGCAGACAGACCGTCCGCAAACAGATTATTCCGTTTCGGGAACACCGCATCAGCGCCGAAATGCTCAGTTTTGCCGCCGAAAAAGTCGTGAGCCGCTTACACGAAGCCGGTTTTCAGGCTTATGTTGTCGGCGGAGCCGTGCGGGATTTGCTGCTCGGTGTCGAACCGAAAGATTTTGACGTTGCCACCGATGCCACGCCCGAACAGGTCAGAAAAATTTTCCGCCGCAGCCGCATTATCGGCCGCCGTTTCCAAATCGTCCATGTTATGGTCGGGCCAGAAACCATTGAAGTAACCACCTTTCGGGGCGGCGACAAAGCCGTGCAAAACGCCCAAGGTCGGATTATGAAAGACAACACCTACGGCAGCATCGAAGAAGATGCCATGCGGCGGGACTTCACCTGCAATGCCCTGTATTACGACCCGATCCGGCAGGAAATCCTCGATTTCCACCACGGCGTGCAGGACGTGGCAGCCGGACGCTTGGTAATGATCGGCGAACCGGCGGCACGCTATCAGGAAGACCCCGTGCGGATTTTGCGGGCGGTCAGACTGTCCGGCAAACTCGGTTTCGATGTGGAAGAACGCACCGCCGCCCCGATTGCCGAATACGCAGGCCGTCTGAAACACGAGCCGGTCGCCCGACTGTTTGATGAAATCCTCAAACTGCTGTTTTCCGGCCACGCCCGCAAGTGTCTGCAACAAATCAACACCTTGGGCTTGCCCGACGACATCCACCCGCTGCTGACGGCGCTGAAATCGGCAGCCAAATCCGAAAACCGCATTATCTCGCTGGCGCTGAAAAACACCGACGAGCGGCTGCGTGCCGACAAATCCGTGTCGGTCGGTTTCGTATTGGCAGCCGTGTTGTGGCCGCAGCTTAACCGCTACTGGCAGCAATACCGTGAAGCAGGATATAAACCGGCGGCGGCAATCAATGAAGCCGTCAATACTTTGAAAGACACCATCGAACAAGGCTGGGGTGTGCCGCAGCGGTTTTCCGCCACCATGCGGGAAATCTGGCAGCTTCAGCCGCAGTTTGAGCATACACGGGGCGCACGCCCGCACCGCCTGCTGGCCCAAGCCCGTTTCCGTGCCGCTTACGATTTTCTCGTCTTGCGCGGGCAGACCGGCGATGCCGATCAGCAGCTGATACAGTGGTGGACGGATTTCCAACACGCCGATGAAAGCGTCCGCACCGAAATGACAGCAGCTTCACGCCCCGAGAAAAACGCAGCGTCCGGCGACAAGCCCAAACGCCGCCGCCGTCGCAGAAAGAAAAGCCCAAGCGGTGAAAACGCTGCGGCGTAAGTACAAACAGGCCGTCTGAAAATCAGGTTTTCCGATTTTCAGACGGCCTGTTTTAAAGCCGACAGCTATAGCGGATTTAATTAATTTTCGATACAAGGCAGCAAGCCGCAAACAGTACAAGTAGTACGGCAAGGCGCAGCAACGCCGTAGCGAAAGTTAAGTTAATCCGCTATAAAAATTACCAACTTTCCCGTTTCATACGATCAAGCTGGCGGCGGTCCCGCTTGGTCGGGCGGCCGTCGGGATAAGCGGCGGTAACACGGCTGGCCTGATCGAGCAATTTGATGGCTTCCCGTTTGGCGGCGGTTTGCCCGTCTTCCTGATACAGCAGCCGTGCTTCGGGCGCAGGGCGGCGCTGGTGGTTGAGGGCGGCGACGGTAAAACGGTAGGGCAGCGAATTGAGCGTAACATCGACCACATCGCCGACACCGATATATTTGCTGTTTTTGACCTTGGCACCGTTTACCTGCACCCGCCCTAATTCAATGTGTTTTTGAGCCAGCGCACGGGTTTTGAAAAAACGTGCCGCCCAAAGCCATTTGTCCAAACGCATGGTCGTGCTGTCGGTTTGGTCTTTCATCACAATCCTTTCTTGATTTTGCCGTTGCAGAAAAATAGCGGGAATGCGGTTTGTCTATTATAATTTACCGGACAAAGAGCGGATTGGGACAAGCACCGCCGCTTTTTCATCCACAATTCAAACGCTGTTCAGTTTATCACAAAGCCGGCAGGCTTGATGAATTAGTGTATTTGTACTAATCTATCGCAAAAATAATGATGCCCGAACCGGCGCAGCGTGAAAAACAACGGTTCCGGCTATACCGAAAAAGCCGCCGTTTCGGCGAATTTAGTGTGCAGCAGTGCTGATAATGCTGCTAAAAACGCCCGAATAGCGTATGATTAGGTTCACCCCATTCATTGAGAACGTTACTTTATGAAACCCGTTTTTTTGGACTTTGAACAACCCATCGCCGAGCTGACCAACAAAATCGAAGAATTGCGATTTGTACAGGGCGAGTCGGCCGTGGACATTTCAGACGAAATCCACCGTTTGCAGAAAAAAAGCAACGATTTGACCAAATCCATTTTCAGCAAGCTCACACCGGCGCAGATTTCCCAAGTATCCCGCCACCCGCAGCGGCCTTATACGCTGGACTATATCCAAGCGATTTTTACCGATTTTGAAGAGCTGCACGGCGACCGCCATTTTGCCGACGATGATGCCATTGTCGGTGGTTTGGCACGTTTTGAAGGACAAAGCGTGGTGGTAATCGGTCATCAGAAAGGGCGGGACACCAAAGAAAAAATCCGCCGCAATTTCGGTATGCCCCGTCCCGAAGGCTACCGCAAAGCCCTGCGCCTGATGCAGACTGCAGAAAAATTCAACTTGCCGGTGATGACGTTTGTCGATACCCCCGGCGCTTATCCCGGCATCGGTGCAGAAGAACGAGGCCAGTCGGAAGCCATCGGCCGCAATCTGTACGAACTGACCCGCCTGCGGGTGCCGGTATTGTGTACCGTTATCGGCGAAGGCGGTTCGGGCGGCGCATTGGCGATTGCCGTCGGCGATTACGTCAATATGCTGCAATATTCCACATATTCCGTGATTTCGCCGGAAGGCTGCGCCTCGATTCTCTGGAAAACCGCCGAAAAAGCCGCCGATGCGGCGCAGGCATTGGGCATTACCGCCAAGCGTTTGAAAGAACTGGATTTAATCGATACCGTGATTGATGAACCTTTGGGCGGAGCGCACCGCAATTTCGATGCCGTGATGCAGAGCGTGAAAAACGTTTTGAGCGGCCAGCTTCACGAAGCGCAATCCATGCCGATGGCCGATTTGCTCAACCGCCGTTTCGACCGGATTATGGCATACGGCCAATTTATCGAAAAATAACGTCTGTTTCCGCCTGATTGGAAGGTCTGGTCGAAACACCGGATTTTCTGTATCAGTCGGTCAGCTAATGCAGTCAGAATATGATTGGTGGAAAACACGTTGCGCCATTCTGCACACGCTTCCTCTTCCCGCCGGCGGGAAGAGGTTAGGGGAAGGGTGGTTTGCTGCGTTGTGTGCCACTAATTTATCATAGAGACAGATATTTGTTCCCAATCCAAGCAGGCAGCTTTGCCTGCTTGTTTTTCTAACCAAACAGGAAAACCCATGCCGTCTGAAAATGTGCCGGACACACATCTTTGCTTGGAAACGGTCGCCGCCGCATGGCTCGGGCGGCGGCCGACGCATATCGAAGTCGGATTCAGCGGCGGCTTGGATTCAGTGGTGCTGCTGCACATTTTGGTTACGCTGCGGCAGCAATACGGTTTCCGTGTGCAGGCAGTACACGTTCATCACGGCCTGAATCCCGCCGCAGACGATTGGGCGGCATTTTGCCGCCGCTGCTGCGAAGAGTGGAACGTGCCGCTGCGGGTGGTGCGGGTGCAGGTCAATCCTGAACGCTTGGGCGTGGAAGCAGCGGCGAGAGCCGAGCGTTATCGGGCGTTTGCAGCGTCGGATTGTACCGTATTGGCGTTGGCGCACCATCAAAACGACCAAATCGAAACCTTTTTGCTGGCGGCGGCACGCGGCGGCGGCATTCGGGCGTTGGCAGCAATGCCCGAATGGCGGGCATTAAACAGCGATATTCAGATTTGGCGGCCGCTGTTGCCGCTTTCCCGCAACCGGTTGGCAGATTATGCAGCGGCACACGGTTTGACCTATGTTGAAGACGACAGCAACGGCGATCCCGCCTATCTGCGCAACTGGCTACGCCATCAGGCATTGCCCGCATGGCGGCAGCGGGTGGCGCATATCGACCGGCAGATTTTGGCAAATGTGCGGGCTTTGCAGGACGATTTGGCGTTGCTGGACGAACTGGCCGAAGCCGATTGGGCGCAAGTGTGTTTGGGCGGACGTTTTTCACTGGCAGCGTGGCGGCAGCTTTCCGAACGCCGCCGCCGCCATCTGCTGCACTTTCTGCTGCAGCGGCACGATATTCACGTTTCCCGACAATATCTGCATGATTTTGCACGGGTATTGTCAGAATCGGAAAGCGGCAGTTGGACGGTCGGCAGTAAGCAGATGATTGCCTACCGGCAAATCCTGTTTATCGTACCGGAACACATCGGGCAGAGCGTAACATGGGCAGACAAGCCGCTCACAGGCCGTCTGAAAACGCTGCTGCAGGCGCAGGGCTTTGTGTTGCAGCCGCAGCGTGGCGGACTGAGCGAAACGGTTTTAAATTCAGACGGCATGATTCGAGTTCCCGCCGCCGCCGATAAAATCCCGATTCATTCCGGCAGCAAAAGCGTGAACAAAATTTTGCAGGAAGCCCGTGTTTTGCCGCCGCTGCGGGCATATTGGCCGCTGATTGCCGCCACCGACGGCACTTGCCTTGCCGTTGCCAACCTGCGGGTTCGGCAAGACATTCAGGCAGAAAACGGCTGGCTTCCGGTATGGCCGCAATGGCAGGATTATTGCGGCATCAAATAATCCCAAACAGAAACCGCAGTTTTCAGACGGCCTAGGCATATCTAGGCCGTCTGAAAATCGTTATAATGCAGCCCTATGAAAACCATTATTTCCGCCCACAACGAGCAGCTCAAACATCTGGCGAAGCTGCTCACCCAAAGCAAAACACGTTTGCAGCACCGTCAGGCAGTGTTGGAAGGCGTACATCTGCTGCAAACTTATCTGCAAAGCGGCGCTTTGCCCGAACAGGTTTACCTTTCGCCGACACGGGCGGCACACCCCGAAGCGGCAGAGCTGTTAGCGCAGCTTCCGCCAGAAAAAATTACACTGGTTGAGGGCGAAGCGCTGGCAAAAATCACCAGCCTGACCGAGGCCGATGATGTAATGAGCCTGATTGCCTTGCCCGAAGCCAAACCGCTACCGCAAAGCGGCGACTGCGTGGTGCTGGCAGGCGTGCAAGACCCCGGCAATGCGGGAACGATTATCCGCAGCGCCGCCGCCGCAGGCGTGAAACAGATGATTGTCGGCAGCGGCAGCGTGGATATTTGGTCGCCCAAAGTGCTGCGTGCCAGCATGGGCGCAGTGTTTTTGGCGGAAATCCATACCCGTGCCGACATTGCCGACTGGCTTTGCAGCTATCGGGATACCGTGTGGGCGACCGCCTTGCGCGAGCAGCATCAGGTCAGCCTGTATCAAGCCGATTTGCGTGTACCGTCGGCATGGATTTTCGGCAACGAAGGCAGCGGCATCGCACCCGAAATCTTAGCAAAAGTGCCGTTTGCCGTCCGCATACCGATGGCGGAGGGAACAGAATCGCTGAACGTAGCCATGGCGGCAACAGTGTGCCTGTTTGAACAAATGCGGCAACGCTTACAGTAAAATAATATACAATAATATCAAATAATTAAGGAATTAAATTATGCAAAACCAAACCGACAGCGAATTATGGCAGCAGCTTGCCGAGCTGCTCGACACCAAAGCCGAAAACGGCAGAGTCATGCGCAGCGACGAAGTACAGGCCTTTATGATGGCAATCGCTTCCGGGCCGGACGCATTGGCAGAGACCGACTGGCAGCCCGAAGTATTGGGCGAGGGACCGTTTGACGAAACCGAACGCCAAGCCGTTATCAAATTATGCGAAACCCTGTTCGCCGACATCAAAACCGCCATTGCCGGGAAAAAACTCCCCGATTTATGGCTCTATCAAGACGAAGCAGGCAATGCCGATGTTTATACATGGTGCAACGCCTACCTTTACGCCTTGGACATCGTCCCGACCGATTGGTTTGAAACAGCCGATCAGGAAGAATTTGAAGACCTGTTCTACCCGATAATGGCACTGGGCGGCATTTACGACGAAGAAGAAAACGGCGAAGTCATCGTTCATTTCAGCGATAAAGAACTGATCCAACTCGAAGCCGAACTCCCGCAGGCCCTGCTCGAAATCGCCCTGTATTGGCACGCCGTTATCAACAAACCGACCACCGTCCGCCGGGAAGGCGGAAAAATCGGCCGCAACGACCCATGCCCGTGCAGCAGCGGCAAAAAATACAAAGCCTGCTGCGGCAAAAACTGAAACAGGGCAGCGGAGAGTAGCCGCTATATCAAAGCCAAGCCGTCTGAAAACGAGCAAAGCGAGTTTCTGCGAAGCTAAAACGAGGGTAACGAGTTTCTGCAGCTAAACCCCATGTAGCGTGCATGCCAAGCATGCACGGGGTGGTGGATAAAATGGGGTTGTGGATCAAGCGGCACACATTTCCCGCCATCAATTCTCAAAAACAAGCCGTCTGAAAATCATTTGATATTGGCGGCAACGGGTTGCCCGCTGCACATTCCTGTTTTGGCGATAGGCGTAGATACTATAAGCCCCCCAACAAATCAAGCCTTATCCAGACACATTTTCGCATAGCGTTCTTCATTAAAGGGTTGTTGGTACTTCAATACAGATTGGGCAATGGTCACGAGTTTACGCATCAGAGCCACAATCACGGCTTTTTTTGCCAGTTTATTACGCTCCAGCAAGCGTTGGACAAACGGGCTGTAAATACTGTCCTTATATTTGCCAAAGCAAAACGACACGGCCGGCATATAGAGTATCTTCCTCAAATCACTCTGTCCGATACGGGAGATACCGACCCGCTTATCTACACTCGTTCCCGATTGTCTGACCATCGGGGTCAGTCCGGCATAGGTCGCAGCAGCCCTTCCGTTTTTAAACCGAGTGCCGTCGCCCAGTATGGCGAGCAGCCAACAGGCTGTGGTTTTGCTGATGGCGGGAATACTGCTCAGCAGATGATGGTTGTGTTTCAACTGATCATCCTGTTTCACCAACTGATGAATATGCGTTTCAACGGTTTTGACTTCGCACTCAAGAAAAGCAATCAGACGTTCGGACGAAGCCATCGCATACTCGTCCAACAGCATCTGCAGCCGGACTTTTTCTTTGGTCAGCGCTGCTTTTAAATGTTCGAGATGACGAAGTTGGCGCAATAAGGCTTTTTCGTTATTGCCCTTCGGTTGCCACAGGTCAAACTCATGAACATAGCTTTCGGCTAAGCGGGCAAGTAATTTGGCATCCGCTTTGTCGGTTTTGGAACGTAAGTTCAAACCTTTGGCAAAGTTGGCGGCACATTTGGGATTAATCACGACTACCGAATGTCCGGCCGCATATAAGTATTCGCACAACCTTTCGTGATAGACGTTTGTCGCTTCCATCACGATATAGAGCGGCTTATCCGAAAAGCTGTTCAGCCATTCGCTCAAAGCAGCAAAACCTTGCGGATGGTTCTCAAACTGGTGGTGTTGATACACTTTTGCGGATTTTTTGACCGCAACATCGAACTTTAACTTGGCAATATCGATGCCGATAAAATAAAATGGGGTGTCCATCATGCTCCTAACCTTGTGAATGCAGACTATGCACAGCATGTCTATGATACTATTCGGGGTGTTTGGACATTGAAAACAGGTTTTTATCTACGTTGCGGGCTTTGAAGCCCAAGGTTGGCGTACAACTCTGTTTTCAATCCCGCCCCTGATAGCTGCTTCTATCGGGGGCTTTTTATTTTATCTTGTGGTTGGTGTTTCTTATACAAGGGTGCGGGTAACCGCACCATATCGGGGCAAGGCGAACAAGATTGCAGTTTTAATGATGAAGTAAAGCGGTGCGGTTACCCGCACCCTACGACCTGAAAACGAGCAAAGCGAGTTTCTGCAGTCAAACCCCATGTAGCGTGCGTGCCTCAAGCACGCATGGGCTTGGTTGATCAATCGGCATAAATCAATCTCACCAATCCCAAACCCAAAAACAATGCCGTCTGAAAACTGTATTTTCAGACGGCTTCGACATAAAATGCACAGAACAGGTGCGTGCTTTGGCACGACACCCTACAGGGTAAATAAATATCCGTAGAAAATCTAATATTTCTACGGATATTTATTTGTGTGTGATTGAAGTATTGCGGTGGCGGGCAATGTTTTAATCACGCACAAATTTAAAGTGAGATGTTTATCTTGTGCGTTTAGGTAAAGCACCTTTCCCTTACGGCAATCGCCTTTCCCTATGGCAAAGGTTTAATATATTTGGCTTTGTTTTGTTCCAGTCTAGGATCTAATCTTTTGTCTTTATTTAAACCTTTTTTAATGTTTTGCACAGTAGGTTGGAAGTTTTTATCGCATTTACTCCAATCTTTTCTTTGTTTTTGCAAATCACTTAGTGTCATTTTATAAACATCTACGTCAACAATACCGTGGTCTTTACCAAATTGGCAGAAAGCAACCCGCATATTTTTTGAGCTTGGCAACATACTTGGATTTTCAACGGCTTCATTCCATAGCTCCATATAACGTATTGCTTCAAACAATGCTACTTGCCGAGCCCCTATTTCAGGATCTTTCTTTACTTTATCCCAGTTATCTTTATCCAAAAGCCATATTGAACCAGCTTTATTTACGACGGGATCATGTGCATTTGATATCTTGGTTTTCCATTCACTTACAGTAATTTCTTCATTGTAAGGATTATCATTATAGGGTTTTGTTTGGGCTGTTTTGGCGGATGGTTGTGCATAAATACCGCCGGATAACATCATGCCGCAGAGGGCGGCACTCATCAGTTTGCAGATTGGATTCATTATTGCTTCCTTGTATTGATGGCGGAAACGCCGTGTTTTTAATATAGCCATTTGTTGTTTAGGACATAACCCGACCAAACATTCGGTTTCGGTTACCGGTAAGGTCGGGCTGCGTTAAGCAGTGCTTTATCTATTAAGGTCAGACCTTATTTTCGGTTTTTGTTTTGTTGCGAAACCAGAAATGAGCAATCAAGTCCACCATGTAACTTCCTGACAAACCACCAATGGCACTAATAATTAGATTTTCATAATTTTTAAATCCGGCAACCGATGGTGGTAAGTCTCCTAATTTCCAAGCAAAAAGAACAAGCAGGATGAGACAGAGACTGAAAACGCCTGCTGTTTTCAGTGCTGTCTTCCATACAGGACAAGAGCAAAGAAGCGATCGGATAGATTGATTATTCTTGACGGAAATTGCTAATTGTTTTCTTTTATAAAGGAAGAAGTAATAGAGTATCCTGAAAATACCATCAAATACTGCTGTTATACTGAAAGCACCTAGAAAGAATAAAGGCAATTTGGCTTTATCATCAGGAAGGGGAAGGAAGCACACGACTACGAAGATCAGTGCAACGGTACACACAAACGCCAGTTTTCCTAAAATAACGTAATCTACGGGTTCCAAAAGTTCTTCTTGAGAAGTACCGGTTTTGTTTTCCGTTTCCGACTGTCCCGTGTCGTTTTCGGTGGGCTGCGTAGCACCTGTCTGCTTTGCTTGCCCCTTTTGCTCGATAGTCGGTTCAGCGGCATTGCTGTTTACAGGGTTTTCTACTTTGGATCCAGGGTGTTTTGAGGTCATTTTCAGTGTCCTTTGCGGTTAAAACCTGATTCTATTTTTTTTCAATAGGTTATTTTAATTTTTATGATATTTTATTGTTTTTTATGGTGAAATAGGGGGGCGGGTAGAAAAACCGGCGGTGTGGATTTGGGGCGGCGGCGGGGGTGAAAAAAAGCCGTCTGAAAACGCAGTGAAGCGGTTTTCAGACGGCTTGATGTGGAATTTATCGTAAATTCACTTAATAATCCATACGGTTTTTAAACAGGGCGTAGGTTGGGTCGAGACCCAACATGATTGGGAATACCTTAAAACATAAGATTTTGTTGGGTTACGCTCGTGCCTCGCTAACCACAACCTTGTATAAGAAACACCAACCACAAGATAAAATAAAAAGCCCCCGACAGAAGCAGCTATCAGGGGCGGGATTGAAAACAGAGTTGTACGCCAACCTTGGGCTTCAAAGCCCGCGACGTAGATAAAAGCCTGTTTTCAATGTCCAAACACCCCGAATAGTATCATAGACATGCTGTGCATAGTCTGCATTCACAAGGTTAGGAGCATGATGGACACCCCATTTTATTTTATCGGCATCGATATTGCCAAGTTAAAGTTCGATGTCGCAGTCAAAAAATCCGCAAAAGTGTATCAACACCACCAGTTTGAGAACCATCCGAAAGGATTTGCTGCTCTGAGCGAATGGCTGAACAGCTTTTCGGATAAGCCGCTCTATATCGTGATGGAAGCGACAAACGTCTATCACGAAAGGTTGTGCGAATACTTATATACGGCCGGACATTCAGTAGTGGTGATTAATCCCAAATGTGCCGCCAACTTTGCCAAAGGTTTGAACTTACGTTCCAAAACCGACAAAGCGGATGCCAAATTACTTGCCCGCTTAGCCGAAAGCTACGTTCATGAATTTGATCTGTGGCAACCGAAAGGCAATAACGAAAAAGCCTTATTGCGCCAACTTCGCCATCTCGAACATTTAAAAACAGCGCTGACCAAAGAAAAAGTCCGGCTGCAGATGCTGTTGGACGAGTATGCAATGGTTTCGTCCGAACGTCTGATTGCTTTTCTTGAATGCGAAGTCAAAACTGTTGAAACACATATTCATCAGTTGGTGAAACAGGATGAGCAGTTGAAATACAACCATCGTCTGCTGAGCAGTATTCCCGCCATCGGCAAAACCACAGCCTGTTGGCTGCTCGCTATATTGGGCGACGGCACTCGGTTTAAAAACGGACGTGCTGCTGCGACCTACGCCGGACTGACCCCGATGGTCAGACAATCGGGAACGAGTGTAGATAAGCGGGTCGGTATCTCCCGTATCGGACAGAGTGATTTGAGGAAGATACTCTATATGCCGGCCGTGTCGTTTTGCTTTGGCAAATATAAGGACAGTATTTACAGCCCGTTTGTCCAACGCTTACTAGAGCGTAATAAACTGGCGAAAAAAGCCGTGATTGTGGCTCTGATGCGTAAACTCGTAACCATTGCCCAATCCATATTGAAATACCAACAACCCTTTAATGAAGAACGGTATGCGAAAATGTGTCTGGATAAGGCTTGATTTGTTGGGGGGCTTATAGTATCTACCCCTATCGCCAAAACAGGAATGTGCAGCGGGCAACCCGTTGCCGCCAATATCGAATGATTTTCAGACGGCTTGGTGTGGAATTTAAAATATGGGTGCATACTTGGGTATGCACCCTACCTGTATGAAATTTAAGGATAATTCAGATGTAGGATGCACGCCGTTGCGTGCATCTGTTTGGTGGTTTTACCTTAAAAAATTCCGGCAATATCTTGGCAATATCTTCCGCTGTTACATCATTTCCAACGTGTCGATGCCCAGCAGTTCCAAGCCCTGTTTCAGGGTTTCGCCGGTCAGTTTGGCCAGTTGCAGGCGGGTGTTGCGGGCGTTGCCTTCGGCTTTGAGAATCGGGCAGGCTTCGTAGAAGCGGCTGAACAGGGTGGCGACTTGGTAGAGGTAGGCGGCCAGATAGTGCGGATAGGCGGTGTCGGCGACGTTGTTTAATACGTCTGCAAATTTTAAGAGTTCGACCGCAAGCTGTTTTTCCAGCGGCTCGGTCAGGGTCAAACCGGCCTGCGTATCCCATTCGCCGGCTTTTTTGAATACGCTTTGCACACGGGTGTAGGCGTATTGCAGGTAAGGGGCGGTGTTGCCCTCGAAACTGAGCATAGCGTCCCAGTCGAACACGTAATCGCTGGTGCGGTTTTTGCTCAGGTCGGCGTATTTCACTGCGCCGATGCCGACGGTTTTGCCGATGGCGGCGGCTTGGTCTGCGGCCAAGTCGGGGTTTTTGCTGTTTACCAAAGCGGTGGCACGCTCGACTGCTTCGTCCAGCAAATCCACCAGTTTCACGGTATCGCCGGAGCGGGTTTTAAACGGTTTGCCGTCTTTGCCCATCATGGTGCCGAAGCCGATAAATTCGGCTTCTACGTTTTGCGGCAGCCAGCCGGCTTTGCGGGAGGCGGTGAAGAGTTGGGCAAAGTGCAGGGCTTGGCGGTGATCGACCACATACAGCAGCCGCTCGCCTTTCAGACGGCCGACACGGTAGCGCACGCACGCCAAGTCGGTGGAGGCATAGAGAAAGCCGCCGCCTTTTTTCTGCACGATAAATGCCGCCGGTTCGCCTTCTTTGTTTTTAAACTCGTCCAAAAACACCACTTTGGCACCGTCGTCTTCCACCGCCAAGCCAAGAGCGGCCAATTCGTCCACCACCGGCTGCAAGTCGTCATTGTAAATCGACTCGCCCGCCACATCTTCGGGGCGCAGTTTCAAACCCAGCGTATCGTAAACATTTTGCGCATGGCTCAGGGAAATTTCGACAAACTGTTTCCACAGTTTCAACACCTGCTCGTCGCCGCCCTGCAGTTTCACCACATATTCACGGGCGGTGTCGGCAAATTCGGGGCTTTCGTCAAAACGCACTTTGGCGGCACGGTAAAACTGTTCCAAATCGGAAAGCTCAAACGCCGCATTGTCCTGCTGCTGCTCGACCATATACGCTACCAGCATACCGAACTGCGTTCCCCAGTCGCCGACGTGGTTTTGGCGGATAACTTTGTGTCCCATAAATTCCAACACACGGGAAATGCTGTCGCCGATAATGCTCGAACGCAGATGGCCGACGTGCATTTCTTTGGCCAGATTGGGCGACGAATAATCAATCACCACGGTTTTCGGCGTATCGCTTGCCGCAACGCCGCAGCGCGGCGCATTTAAGGCCGTCTGAATATGAGCGGCAAGAAAGTCAGCGTGCAGACGCAGATTGATAAAGCCGGGGCCGGCCACTTCCGCCTGCGCAATCACGGCGCTACCGGCCAATGCCTCGGCCACTTTCTGCGCCAGCTCGCGCGGATTCTGCTTGGCTTTTTTCGCCGCACCCATTACGCCGTTGATTTGGAAATCGCCAAAGTCGGCATTTTTGGCAGGCTGCAAAACCACAGGCTCGCCGCCGATTCCGGCAACAGCAAACGCCTGCTCGATTTCGCAGGCGACGGTTTGGTGTAAATTCATAGTGGAAAAGTCTCAATAATGGTTCAGGCGGTATTTTAAAAGAAATTGCGTGATGAAAACAGGGTTTTGTTGGGGAACATTCGGGCAATGCCGTCTGAAAACAGCGTTCGGCATAATAAAATAGCTGTTTTCAGACGGCCGGTTTCACCGTTGCCCTTTAATAATCGCCCGAATCAGGTGGCGGTTGGGGTGGAGGGCGGTGCGCAGGCGTTGGGAGAGCGGGTTGGGTAGGTTGAGGATTTCGGCAACGAGGGCGGCGGCGCAGATGGGGGCGGTGGTCAGACCCCGTGTGCCGTGGGCAGTGTTGATGTAGGCATTGGGCAGGTAGGGGCAGGGGGTGTCGAGGCGGTAGTTTTTGTCCAGCGCCAGTTTGGCGTAGGCGGTTTGCAGGGCGGCGGCATCGGCGATCGGACCGACGGTGGGTAGGTGGTCGGGGCTGTCGCAGCGTACGGCGGCGTGGCCTTCGGCGGCGGCAGGCGGATGGTGTGCGAATAAATCGGCGGCCAGTTCGGGGTTGAGGGCGGCGAGGGTGGCTCGGTTGGCGGCTTCGTCCTGTTCCAGCCAACGGCTGTCGCTGCTGTTGAGGATAAAGGTTGCGCCGTAGCAGTGGCGGCCTTGCCAGCTTGGGCTGATGTAGCCTTCGGCGGAGAGTGCGCAGCGAAGCTGTTGTGAAAACGGGGTGGCGTTTGCCACGCCGGTTTGCCCGCGGATTTGGCGGAACGGTAAGGCGGCGACGTTGGCTTCGGGCGAAATAGGGCTGGCAGCGCCGGTGCAATAGATGATGTGGCCGGCGCTGAAATGGCCGGTCGGTGTGGCGGCGTGCCACATATTGTTTTGGCGGGAGACGGCGGTCAGCGGCGTGTTTGGGTAAACTTTAATCAGCGGGTGATCCAGCAGGCTGTGTATCCATGCGGGCGGGTTCAGCCATACGCCCTGCGGCCAGTAGAGGCCGTCTGAAAATGCGGTTTGGCGGGGAAAACCGGCAAGGTCGGCGGCTTCGGCGGCGGAAACGCTGCGGTAGAGGTGGGCGTGGTGGCTTTGGCCGCCGAGTGCCTGATTGCGGCGGCGTTCGGCTTCGTTGTAATTAAGGTGCAATACGCCGCCACCGCCCCAGCTTTTGGCTTGCGGTAGCGATTGCTGCAATAGGCGGCGGGTGTAGCCGTAGCCTGTGAGCAGCAGCTCGGTTTGTTCGGTATTGTGCGGCGAAATTTTGGCATACAGCAGCCCTTGGCGGTTGCCCGAAGCGGCGGCGGCAATTTCGCCCGCTTCCAAAACGCAGACGGCAATGCCGTGTTCCGCCAGCAGTCGGGCGGTGCTGGCACCGGCAATGCCTGCGCCGATAACCAACACCCGTTCGGGGCGGGTGTGGCGGTTTTCAGACGGCCTCAGCCACGGTTTGAGTGTGGCGGCGGGGCGTTGCGGCAAGGCTTCGGTTTGCCAGCAAAGCGGGTGTGTGCCGAAATGCTCGTGGAGGCGGTCGGCGCATTCGGGCGGTGCAAGCCAGAAGTGGACATCGGGCAACACATTCGGCAAATAATTGATGCTGTTAAACTGCAAACAGGCTTGCGCTTCGATTAAAGCGGTTTTCAGACGGCATAAATCCGCTGCGGCATGGTTCGGCAACGGCCATTCGGGGCGGCGTTTGTCGGGAAGGCAAACCACCAAATGCAGCGGTTTGGGCTGCGTCTGAATCAGGTTCAGCAGTTCGGATAGCGGCGGCCGGTTGCGCCAAGCATAAATCTTCATCATATCGTGCCGTCTGAAAAGGAGAGCGTGTATTGTACCATTTCGGGCTATAATACAGGCCGTCTGAAAACCGATTTTAAGGAGTACGGCATGGGCAAAATCCGAAGCAAAATCTGCGGCATTACCCGCCCCGAAGATGCACAGGCGGCCGCCGCCGCAGGCGCAGACGCAATCGGGCTGGTGTTTTACGCCAAAAGCAAACGGGCGGTAACGGTTGAACAGGCGCAGCAAATCGTTGCCGCCTTGCCGCCGTTTGTCAGCGTGGTTGCCCTGTTTGTCAATGAAACCGCCGAGCAGATTCAGGCAACGCTTGCCGCCGTGCCGGTGGACGTGATTCAGTTTCACGGCGATGAAAGCGACTGCTTTTGCCGACAGTTTAACCGTCCGTATCTCAAAGCCGTGCGGGTCAGAAATGCCGACGATATCCGCACCGCCGCCGCCAAATTTCCCCATGCACGGGCGATTCTGTTTGACGCTTACCACCCCGAAGAATACGGCGGCACAGGCCTGAGCTTCGATTGGACGTTGTTGGCGCAATATCGGGACAAACCGTGGATACTCGCCGGCGGCCTGACCCCCGGCAACGTGGCGCAGGCCATCCAAATCAGCGGCGCAGCAGCGGTGGACGTTTCCGGCGGCGTGGAAATCAGCGGCGGGATAAAAGATAAAGCGAAAATTCAGGCATTTATTGATGCCTGTTCGGATATTGGCGAATATGGTGAAAATACTTAATTTTTCATACAGCATCTATCGTAGATTGGCGTTAGCGAGGCACGAGCGTAACCCGACAAAACCTTATGTTTTAAGGTATTTCCAATCGTGTTGGGTCTCGACCCAACCTACGCCCTGTTCTCTTTTTCAGTGAATTCACCTAGTTTATTCAGTCGGGAAAACAACATGACCGAAGCCATCATCGAAACCCACCCCTTCCCGCCGCTTTTGCCGCCGCACGCCACCGTAATGCTGATGGGAACGTTTCCGCCCAAGGCCGACAAACACGCCATGGCGTTTCACTACCCGAATTTCCAAAACGATATGTGGCGCATTTACGGCTTGGTGTTTTTCAACAATGCGCAATATTTCCAAAAAAGCGGCGAAAAAGCCTTCGATGCCGACAAAATCAAAGCCTTTTTATGGGAAAAAGGCATCGCTTCCTGTCCGACCGTCGCCAAAGCCATACGCCTGCAGGACAACGCTTCCGACAAGTTTTTAAAAATTGTCGAAACCGTTGATTTGGAAAAAGTTTTGGCGCAACTTCCCGACTGTCGGAAAATCGCCACCACCGGCGGCAAAGCAACCGAAGTTTTGCTGGACATCATGCCGTCTGAAAACGGGCAAAGCGGCAAATCAGCCGCCCAAATGCCCAAAACCAACCAAACCATCGTTTATCCCTTCGGCGGTCGGGATTTGACCTTAACCCGCCTACCGTCCACTTCCCGTGCCTACCCCCTGAGCCTCGCCGCCAAAACCGCCGCCTATCGGGCGTTTTTTGAAGCAGCAGGTCTGGTGTGAGTTGGCGATTGAGGATAGCCCATTCACTTTAAAAAACAAGGCATGGCGAGCCGGTCGGATAAAAACCGATTTAAAACAATGTGTAGCGTGCATGCCAAGCATGCACGGGGTGGTTGATAAAATGGAGTTATGGATAAAGCGGCACACATTTTCCGACATCAATTCCAAAAACAAGCCGTCTGAAAATCATTTGATATTGGCGGTAACGGGTTGCCCGCTGCACATTCCCGTTTTGGCGATAGGGGTAGGGTGCGGGTAACCGCACCATATCGGGGCAAGGTGAACAAGATTGCAGTTTCAATGATGAAGCAAAGCGGTGCGGTTACCCGCACCCTACGACCGATTTTTAGCTTCGCAGAAAACCGTTCCCCTCATTTTCAGACGGCATGGCGAGCCGGTCGGATAAAACCCGATTTAAAACAATGTGTAGCGTGCATGCCAAGCATGCACGGGGTGGTTGATAAAATGGGGTTGTGATAAAGCGGCACAAATTTCCCGCCGCCAATCCCCCAAAACAAGCCGTCTGAAAAATGGATAAGGTTTTCAGACGGCATGAATATAAAATGCAAAGAACAGGTGCATGCTTGGGCATGCACCCTACGACCTGCAGCCAAACCCCATGTAGCGTGCGTGCCTCAAGCACGCACGGGCTTGGTTGATCAATCGGCATAAATCAATCTTACCAACCCCAAAACCCAAAAACAATGCCGTCTGAAAACTGTATTTTCAGACGGCTTCGACATAAAATGCAAAGAACAGGTGCATGCTTGGGCATGCACCCTACGACCTGCAGTCAAACCCCATGTAGCGTGCGTGCCTCAAGCACGCACGGGCTTGGTTGTTCAATCGGCATAAATCAATCTCACCAACCCCAAACCCAAAAACAATGCCGTCTGAAAACTGTATTTTCAGACGGCTTCGACATAAAATGCACAGAACAGGTGCGTGCTTTGGCACGACACCCTACGGGGGAAATAAATATCCGTAGAAAATCTAATATTTCTACGGATATTTATTTGTGTGTGATTGAAGTATTGCGGTGGCGGGCAATGTTTTAATCACGCACAAATTTAAAGTAAGATTTTTATCTTGTGCGTTTAGGTAAAGCATTTTTCCCTATGGTAAGGGTTTGATATACTTGGATTTATTTTGTTCTAAACGTGGGTCGCTTAGAACTATTGGGCTTAAACCTCTTTTAATGTTTTGCACGGTAGGTTGGAAGTTTTTATCGCAATTACGAAAATCTTTAGCATATTTCTTCCATTCGTTAAACTTCCATTTTGGATTCATATCAATAATGCCATGTTCTTTTCCAAACTGGCAAAATGCTACGCGCATATTTTTTGAACTTGGCAACATGCTTGGATTTTCAACGGCTTCATTCCATAATTCCATATAACGAATGCCTTCAAATAATGCAACTTGAGCTCTTCCAATATTAGGGTCTTTCTTTACTTTATCCCAGTTATCTTTATCCAAAAGCCATATTGAACCGGCTCTCTTAACAACAGGATCATGAGCTTCTGATATTTTTGCCTTCCACTCACTTACAGTAATTTCTTCATTGTAAGGATTATCACTATATGGTTTTGTCTGGGCTGTTTTGGCGGATGGTTGGGCATAAATACCGCCGGATAACATCATGCCGCAGAGGGCGGCACCCATCAGTTTGCAGATTGGATTCATTATTGCTTCCTTGTATTGATGGCGGAAACGCCGTGTTTTTTATATATAACTACTTGTTGCGTGGACGTAACCCGACCACTTCGGTTTTATTTGCCGGTAAGGTCGGGCTGCGTTAAGCGGTGCTTTATCTATTGAGGTCAGACCTTATTTTCGGTTTTTGTTTTGTTGCGAAACCAGAAATGAGCAATCAAGTCCACCATGTAACTTCCTGACAAACCACCAATGGCACCAATAATCAGATTTTCATGACTTTTAAGTCCAGCAACCGATGGTGGTAAGTTGCCGAATTTCCAAGCAAAAAGAACAAGCAAGATGAGACCGAGACTGAAAAAGCCTGCTGTTTTCAGTGCTGTCTTCCATACAGGACAAGAGCAAAGAAGTGATCGAACGGATTGATTTTTATCGATAAAAGTCTCTAATTGTTTGTTTTTTTGAAGAAGGTAACAATAGAGTATTCTGAAAATACCATCAAATACTGCTGCTATGCCGAAAGCACCTAGAAAGAATAAAGGCAATTTGGCTTTATCATCAGGACTGAGAAGTAAGTACACGACTGCGAAGATCAGTGCAGCGGCACACAGAAATGCCAGTTTGCCTAAGATAGCGTAATCTACGGGTTTTAAAGACTCTTCTTTGGCTTTCTTTTCGGTATCCGACTGTCCTGTGTTGTTTTCGGTGGGCTGCGTAGCACCTGTCTGCTCTGCTTGCCCCTTTTGCTGGTTAAACTGTTCGACGGCATTGCCGTTTGTAGTGTTTTCTACTTTGGATTCAGGGTGTTTTGAGGTCATTTTCAGTGTCCTTTGCGTTTAAAAACTTTTTTTTTTTTTTTTTTTTTTTTTTTTTTTTTTTTTTTTTTTTTTTTCAATAGGTTATTTTAATTTTTATGATATTTTATTGTTTTTTATGGTGAAATAGGGGTGGCGGGTAGAAAAACCGGTGGTGTGGATTTGGGGCGGCGGGGGTAAAAAAAGCCGTCTGAAAACGCTGTGAAGCGGTTTTCAGACGGCTTGTTTTATTAAATTCAGTCAGATTCAGAATGTTGCCTGCAAACGTATCCAGCTTTGGCGGCCGGGTTCGTTGACTCTTGTGGTTTGCGTACCGGCGGCGGCATTGCCCCCTCGGCTGACAAATTCGGCGTAGTTTTTGTCGAACACATTGTCGATACCCGCTTGCAGCGTGGCGTGTTTGTTGATGCGCCAGCCGCCGTGGAGGGAGAGTGTGCCGAAGCCTGCGGAGCGGCCGATGTCTTGGCCGATGATGTTGCCTTGTCCGGCGGCATAGCGGTGTTGGGCGGCAACGCCGCGCCAGAGCAGGCCTGCGCTGTAGGTGCCGTTGTCCCAATCTAGGGTGGCTTTGGCTTCCAGCGGCGGGGTTTGTGCCAGAGGGCGGTGGTCGGTGGTGTTTGTGCCGTAGGTGTAGGCAAGGCTGCCGCCCAGTGTCCAATGCGGCAACAGTTGATAGCGGGCTTCGGCTTCTGCGCCGTAGCGGTGGGCATCGATATTGCGGCCTGTGCGCGACCGGCCTTGGCTTTCAATCAGGATAAAGTTTTTGATTGTTCCGGCAAACAGCGATAGGGAAGTGTGCCAGCGGTCGTTTTTCCAAATTACGCCGGTATCGATTTGGGTGTTGCGTTCGGGTTTGAAATCTTCGGATACGTTGCGTTCCCAATAGTCGGGCGCACGCTCGGCGCTGCCGATACCGGCGTAGTATTTGCCGCCGTTGTGCTGCGTTTCCCAGCGGATAAAGCCGGAGTTGAGACGGTAGCGCTGAGTTTTAGCGGGGTCGCTGTGCGGATAGGGTTCGTAAACGGCTTTGACTTGGTCGTGGCGCAGACCGGCTGTCCAAGTCTGTTCGGCGGTTTTTGCCCATGAGGCTTCGGCAAATGCGCCCCATTGTGTGAAACTTTGGGTCGGCGTGTAGGCTTTTTCGGCGTAGTCGGTACCGGAGCGGGCGGCGTGTTTGTCGTTCATATAATCAATGCCGGTTTGCAGTTGGACGTTGTCCCAAGCAAAAGTGCTGTTCAGTTGGGCGGTGTCGGTATCCCGTTTGGGATTGGAGAGCATTTTCATGCCGTGGTGGCCGGGTGTCCGCAGGCTGAAATTGTCCATGATGTGATCGACTTTGCTTTTGCCGTAGCGCAGTTCTAATTTTTGCCAAGTGTCGGTGAGGTTGCGTTGTGTGGCACGGATGTTCCACGCATCTCGGTCGAATTGGCTGCCGTCCATCATGCGGTCGGCGTAGGCGGCTTCGCCCCGGCTGCGTTCGTAGGTGGCGGCCAGTTCGCTGTCGGTATTCGGCGTGAGTCCGACTTGCAGCATTTGGCTGTTGCGTTTGAAACGGGAATGGACACGGTTGCCGCTGCCATCTTGATAATCATCGGATTTGTTGTAGGAGGCGTTGGCACGGACGTAAGCAAGCGTGCTGCCGAGCGCTGCTTCAGCCAAACCATCAATTCTGCCGTGGCTGCCGACAGTGGTGCTGACGGTTAAATCGTATCCCTTATCTGAAAAATCGGGCTTTTCACGCACAAACTGCACTGCGCCGCCGACCAAGCCCATGCCTTGTGTAACCGATTGCGGGCCTTTGGTAATCACGACTTTGTCGTAGGCGGTGGGGAAAACATAGGCGGTCGGCGGATCCATGCGACCGCCGCAGCCGCCGTAGATAAACTGGTCGTCTGCCCGAATCGACAGACGAGAGCCGCCCAAACCCCGAAACAGCGGGTCGCCCGAGCTGCCGCCTTTGCGGATAATGCTCATATTCGGTACGGCTTTCAAGAGATCCGCACCATCATTGGCCGGTAGCGGCTGAATTGCCTGACGGGTTTTAAACTGTATGGTGTTGGCTTTTTCCTGACGGGTGCCGGTTACTACGACCGGCTCCAAATCTTGCGTTGCCAAACCGTCTGCCCAAGCGGTTTGCAGGGCGAGTGCCAAAGGGGCGGTCAGAAATATTTTGTTCATTGCGGTCAGCCTTATCGGGGAATGGTTCGTTGTGATGATTTAATATACTACTTTAGTAGTAATTTCAGATAGTGAATTATATTTAATTTTTCTCCGGTAAACCTGATTTATGTCAAAGGTATGGGAGAAAGTTTTATTTTTCAGACGGCCTGTTTGGTATCTGATTTCGGGGAATGTTGCCGGATTGCCGTTGCGCAGGGGAGAATGGCTGACAAGGCGGCATAATCTTTGTTAATATTGATGTTTGATTTTTACAGCCTGTTTTTCAGACGGCATGAAGGCCGTCTGAAAAGGTATTGAAAAAAGGATAAATCAGATGAAAAACTATCAAGCACCCGACCAACAGGGTTTTTTCGGCGAACACGGCGGGCTGTATGTGTCGGAAACGCTGATTCCGGCGTTGAAGGAATTGGCGCAGGCGTATGAAGAGGCAAAAAACGATCCTGAATTTTGGGCGGAATTCCGCCGGGATTTGAAACATTATGTCGGCCGTCCGAGTCCGGTTTATCATGCCGAACGCTTGAGCGAGCATTTGGGCGGGGCGCAGATTTGGCTGAAACGAGAGGATTTGAACCATACCGGTGCGCACAAGGTGAACAACACCATCGGTCAGGCGCTGTTGGCCAAACGCATGGGCAAAAAACGGGTGATTGCGGAAACCGGCGCCGGTCAGCACGGCGTGGCTTCGGCAACCGTGGCGGCACGCTTCGGCATGAGCTGCGATGTGTATATGGGTGCGGACGATATTGTCCGTCAGGCACCGAACGTGTTCCGTATGAAGCTGCTGGGCGCAAACGTGGTCGGCGTGGACAGCGGAAGCCGTACGCTGAAAGATGCGATGAACGAAGCCATGCGGGAATGGGTCGCCCGTGTCGATGATACGTTTTACATTATCGGCACCGCCGCCGGCCCGACACCGTATCCCGAAATGGTGCGGGATTTCCAATGCGTGATCGGCAACGAGGCGAAAGAGCAGATGAAAGAAGCCATCGGCCGCCAGCCTGATGTGGCGGTGGCGTGTGTCGGCGGCGGCTCGAATGCCATCGGCCTGTTTTATCCCTATATCGAAGAAGAGGGCGTGCGGCTGGTCGGCGTGGAAGCCGGCGGTTTGGGCGTGGATACGCCGGATCATGCCGCCCCGATTACTTCGGGTGCGCCGATTGGTGTATTGCACGGTTTCCGCAGCTATCTGATGCAGGACGAAAACGGTCAGGTTTTGGGAACGCATTCGGTGTCCGCCGGTTTGGATTATCCGGGCATCGGGCCGGAACACAGCCATCTGCACGACATCAAACGGGTGGAATACACCGCCGCCAATGATGATCAGGCGCTGGAAGCATTTGACCTGCTTTGCCGCTTCGAGGGCATTATTCCGGCCTTGGAAAGTTCTCATGCGCTGGCGTGGGCGGTGGCGAATGCGCCGAAGATGAGCAAAGACCAAGTGATTTTGGTCAATCTGTCCGGCCGCGGCGACAAAGACATCAACACCGTTGCCAAGCTCAAAGGCATTGAGCTGTAAAGCGGCGGGATAACGTTTGCCACAATCCGAACAGGCCGTCTGAAAATCCGTTTGAGGTAAAACTTGCCATGCCCGTTTTGGCGAACCCACCTATTTTCAGACGGCCTTCGCCGCCCTCAAGCACAAACGGAGAAACGATGAACGAGAGCGAATTATGCGGTTTCGACCGCACCCATCTGCTGCATCCTTATACTTCGATGACCCGCCCGTTGCCGGTGTATCCCGTAAAACGTGCCGAAGGCGTGTGGATTGAATTGGAAAACGGCACTCGGCTGATTGACGGCATGTCGTCTTGGTGGTGCGCCATTCACGGCTACAACCACCCCGAATTAAACCGTGCGGTGAAGCAGCAGTTGGACAATATGTCGCATATCATGTTCGGCGGGCTGACCCACCGTCCGGCGGTGGAATTGGGCAAGCGGCTGCTGAAGATTCTACCGCAGGGCGTGGATCGGATTTTTTATGCCGATTCCGGTTCGGTGTCGGTGGAAGTGGCGTTGAAAATGGCGGTGCAATACCAGCAGGCACGGGGTTTGGCGGCGAAACAGAATATTGCCACCGTCCGCAGAGGCTACCACGGCGATACGTGGAATGCGATGTCGGTATGCGACCCCGATACCGGAATGCACCATATTTTCGGACAGGCATTGCCGCAGCGTTATTTTACCGACAGCCCGCAAAGCCGGTTCGGCGGCGAATGGCATACGGAAGATTTGGCACCGGTGCGCCGCCTGTTTGAAGCCCGCCATGCCGATATTGCCGCCTTTATTATCGAACCCGTGGTGCAGGGCGCAGGCGGCATGTATTTCTACCACCCCGAATATCTGCGGGGCTTGCGCCGCTTGTGCGACGAATTCGACATTCTGCTGATTTTGGACGAAATCGCCACCGGCTTCGGGCGCAGCGGCAAAATGTTTGCCTGCGAACACGCTGATGTTGTTCCCGATATTATGTGTATCGGCAAGGGGCTGACCGGCGGCTATATGACGCTGGCGGCGGCAGTTACCACCGCCAAAGTCGTGGAAACCATTTCCGGGGGCGAGGCTTCGGTATTTATGCACGGTCCGACTTTTATGGCCAATCCCTTGGCCTGTGCCGTTGCCGCCGCATCCATCGACATTTTGCTCTCGCAAGACTGGCAGGCGAATATCGGGCGGATTGAACGCATTTTAAGCGAACGCCTGAATGCCGCAGGCCGTCTGAAAAACGTGGTTGATGTGCGGGTATTGGGTGCAATCGGCGTGATCGAGCTGACAAACGGCGTGGACATGCCCCGTTTTCAGGCAGAATGCGTGGCGCAGGGCATTTGGGTGCGGCCTTTCGGCAAACTGGTGTATCTGATGCCGCCGTATATTATTTCAGACGGCCTGTTGGCCGAATTGGCAGATAAAACCGTTGCCGTTTTGGAGAAACTGTCATGAAAGGCGTATATTTTATCGGCGGCATCGATACCGATGTCGGCAAAACCGCCGCCACCGGCAAACTGGCGCAACAGTTGCAGCAGCAGGGCATCAGCGTGATCACTCAAAAACTGGTGCAGACCGGTTGCCTGCACGATGCCGAAGACATCTTGACCCACCGCAAAATCATGGGCATTCCCCTGCAGGAAGCTGACCGGCAGCGGCTGACCATGCCGCAGGTGTTTGCCTATCCCGCTTCGCCGCATTTAGCAGCCAAACTGGAAAACCGCAGCGTTTCCCTAAACAGCGTTACCGCCGCCACCGAACAGTTGGCGCAGCAATACGATGTCGTCTTGCTTGAAGGCGCAGGCGGGCTGATGGTGCCGCTGACCGAAGACTGCTTGAGCATAGATTATGTGCAGCAGCGGCAATATCCCGTTATCCTCGTTACCGGCGGCCGTTTGGGCAGCATCAACCATACTCTGTTGAGCCTGTCGGCCATCCGCCAATCCGGCCTGACGCTGCATTCGGTGGTATTCAATCATTATCACGACAGCAGCGATCCGCTGATTGCCGAAGAAAGCCGCCGCTATCTGCAAAATGCCGTCAAACAGGATTTCCCGCAGGCAGAATGGGTGGATTTGGAAACCTTGGCATGGTGAGCAAACCGAATATCCGGATTGAGTGGTCGGCACAATGCCGCCCCGACCCGCAGCACGGCTGGCCGCCGCAGGCCGCCGGTTTTTTGAACACACAATCGCTCACGCAGGCGCTGCGTGCCTTGCCGCATCATTTTTCCGTGCAGCCGCTGCATTTGGGCGAATGCACCGAAGATATATGGCTGAGGCCGTCTGAAAATGCGTACGGAGCGGCCGATTTCGGCGAAACAGTATTTGTGCGGGACGTATTATTGTGTTTGGACGGAAAAGCTGTGGTTTGGGCGCGCAGCATGTGCGCCGCAGATTCCCAACGCTGGCGGGAGCTGCTCGACTGCGGTACGCAGCCTTTGGGCGAACGCCTGTTTGACGGCAGCTTGCCGCTGCAGCGTTCGCCGTTTGAATTCTGCAACACCGTTCCCGAAAACGTATCCGTTCCGCAGCAATCCGCCCAAGCCGTTTTAGCGAAACCTACGGTTTTAGCTTCGCAGAAACGCACTTCGCCCGTTTTCAGACGGCCTTTGGCCGCACGGCGGTCGTGGTTTGACTGGTCGGGCGAAACGCTGGGCTTGGTAGAATGTTTTTTACCGGGTTTGCCCGATTTTCTGCGGCGGTGATGATTCTTAAGCTACGATAAAACCATACCTTGATACGCCACCCGCCTTATTTCCCCGCCCTGTGGGAGCGGGCAAAAGCATTTTTCAATAAATTATGAACAAACAACCCTTTTTTTTCCGTTACTGTTCCGATGATTGGCGCAAGCGTTTATCGGTGTATATCCGCCTGATGCGTGCCGACAAACCGATTGGGACGCTGCTTTTGCTGTGGCCGACCTACTGGGCGCTGTGGGTGGCGGCCCAAGGCGTACCGAATATCGGCATTTTGCTGGCGTTTACTTTGGGAACTTTTTTCATGCGCAGCACCGGTTGCGTGATTAACGATTTTGCCGACCGTGATTTTGACGGAGCGGTCGAACGCACCAAAAACCGACCGTTTGCCCGAGGCGAAGTGCGTCCGAAAGAAGCCCTGCTGCTGACGGCGGCGCTGTGTCTGGCAGCGGCTGTGTGCCTGTTGCCGCTGAACCGCCTGACTTGGCTGATGAGCTTGCCGGCGCTGTTTTTGGCGATGACTTATCCGTTTACCAAACGCTTTTTCCCGATTCCGCAGTTTTATCTGGGGCTGGCGTTTTCCTTCGGCATACCGATGGCGTTTGCCGCCGTGAGCGAAAGCGTGCCGTTTGTTGCGTGGCTGATGTTTGCCGCCAATGCTTTGTGGACGCTGGCTTACGATACCGTGTATGCGATGGCGGACAAAGAAGACGATTTGAAAATCGGGATTAAAACCTCGGCGATTACCTTCGGCGATAACGATATTGCCGCCGTGATGGCGTTTCATGCCGGATTTACGCTGCTGATGTTACTGCTGGGCGGCATGATCGGCGCAACCTTGCCGTATTGGCTGGCGGCTGCGGCGGTGGCGGTGTGCCAAGTACGGCAGTATTTCCGTATCCGAGGCCGCAACCGCCAAATCTGTTTTCAGACTTTTGTGGGCAACAACCGCATCGGCTGGCTGTGGTTTGCCGGTTTGGTGCTGCATTATGCTTTTGCCTGAACCGAGGCCGTCTGAAAATGAGTGAAGCGGGTTTCTACGCAGCTTGACCAAATATCCGCAAAACTGCTGTTTTAAAAATTATCGCTGACTAATCATTAAAATAGAGAAAACCGGCGCTATTGTTTTCCGTTAAAAAACCGTAAACAACGGTATCGAAATGTTAGCGTCGCCAATGTAAATTGTCGCTTTTTGATTGAGATTTGCGCCGACAATCGGTACAATTCCAACTTGTTTTACTGCCTCTTAAAGAGAATCTTATGAGCCTGATCGGCGAAATTTTACCTTTACCGCACATTGTTTTGGATTTGGATGTCAGCAGCAAAAAACGCCTGTTCGAGCAGGCCGGTCAGTTGCTGGAAAACGAAGCCGGTTTGCCCCGTGCCGACGTATTCGAATGCCTGTTTGCCCGAGAAAAGCTGGGAACAACCGGTTTGGGACAGGGTGTTGCCATTCCGCACGGCCGCCACGCCTGCGTCAAACAGGCAGTCGGTGCATTTTTCCGCACCAAAGAGCCGCTTCCTTTCGATGCGCCCGACGGCAAACCGGTGTCGCTGGTATTTGTTTTGCTGGTGCCGGAACATGCCACTTCCGAACATTTGGAAGTGTTGTCCAAACTGGCCGGCAAGTTCTCGCAAAAAGCGGTAAGAGATGCGCTGGCTGCGGCGGAAAGTGCCGAAGCAGTGCGACAGATTTTGGTGGAAGAGTAAGCATTTATGCCGAGTATTTCCGTACGCCGTCTGTACACCGACAATCAGCATAAGCTCCAGCTGGCTTGGGCGGCAGGCAATTCGGGTGCAGACAACCGCATCGGCGTAGAGGCCGACAAGCCCATTTTGGCGCTGGTCGGCCATTTGAATTTTATCCACCCCAATCAGATTCAGGTTGTCGGCGCAGCCGAAGCCGAATACCTCAGCCGCTTGGAAACGGGCGAGCTGCACTATGAATTCAGCGAATTATTCGATATTCCGATGGCGCTGGTGATTGTGGCAAACGGATTATCGGTGTCGTCCAAACTGCGGGATTATTGCCACAGCAACAATATCCCGCTGCTCACTTCCACGCTCGAAAGTCCGTATCTGATGGACGTGCTGCGGATTTATCTGCAGCGCACGCTGGCGGCCTCAACCGTCAAACACGGTGTGTTTCTCGATGTCTTTGAAATCGGCGTGCTGATTACCGGCCAGTCGGGGCTGGGGAAAAGCGAATTGGCGCTGGAACTGATTTCCCGCGGGCATAGTCTGATTGCCGATGATTCGGTCGAACTGTTCCGCACCGGCCCGGAAATGCTCGAAGGCCGCTGCCCGCCGATGTTGCGCGACTTTTTGGAAGTGCGGGGATTGGGCGTGTTGAATATCCGCCATATTTTCGGTGAAACCTCCATCCGCCCGAAAAAAATCCTTCATCTGATTATCAATCTGGTCGCAGCCAACGATGAATACATGAAGCAGCTCGACCGGCTCAGTATCCGTACCGAAACCGAATCGATTTTAAATGTTAATGTCCGCTCGGTTACACTACCGGTGGCGGTCGGTCGAAATCTGGCTGTTTTGGTTGAAGCCGCTGTGCGCAACTATATTCTGCAGCTTCGGGGTAAAGACAGTACACGGGAATTTTTGGAGCGACATCAATCCTTTATGCGGGAAAACGAGCAGAAAAATGAAAATCGTCCTGATTAGCGGCCTTTCCGGTTCGGGCAAATCGGTTGCACTCAAACAGTTGGAAGATGTCGGCTATTATTGCGTGGACAATTTGCCGATGGAATTACTCCCCTCATTGGTGGCGCTGCATGACGAACGCAACGGCGGCAGCAACTTGGGCATCAGCGTGGACATCCGTTCCCGTATCGACATCGGGCAGACGCAGCAGCAGATTCAGCTTTTGCGGGACAAAGGCCATCAGGTGGAAGTATTGTTTTTAGAAGCCGAAGAGGGCGTATTGCTGCGCCGTTTTTCCGAAACCCGCCGCTGCCATCCGCTTTCCGGCCCCGGAATGAGCCTGATTGAAAGCCTGAATGAAGAACGTGCATGGCTGTTTCCGCTGCGCGAACTGGCATACTGTATCGATACCTCGAAAATGAATTCCCAGCAGCTGCGTTATACCGTGCAGCAGTGGCTGAACATCGAACGCAAAGGGCTGCTGGTGGTTTTGGAATCCTTCGGCTTCAAATACGGTGCGCCCAATAATGCCGATTTTATTTTCGATATGCGCAGCTTGCCCAATCCTTATTACGACCCGCAGCTGCGGCCGTTTAACGGCATGGACAAACCGATTCAGGATTACCTCGACTGTCAGCCTTCGGTGCAGGATATGGTCGGCGACATCGAAGGCTTCCTCAAACGCTGGTTACCGAATATGCAGCAGGAAAGCCGCAGCTACGTAACCGTTGCCATCGGCTGCACCGGCGGGCAGCACCGCTCGGTTTATGTGGTCGAACGTTTGGCGCAGGCATTGGCAGGCGAATACGAATTGCTGGTGCGCCACCGTCAGGCGCAAAAACTGGCAAGCTGCTAAACCACATCAGCGGGCTGGCCGGCCGGAAACGGTTGCGCTTGCCCTGTTTGCACTTTTCAGACGGCCTCAAAGCAAAAATAAACAGGATAAAACGAAAACATGGCAATTCAATGGTTTCCCGGACACATGAACAAGGCAAAAAAAGCCATTGCCGAACGTGTCAAAAGCGTGGATATGGTCATCGAAATGCTGGACGCACGATTGCCCGCTTCCAGCGAAAACCCTTTGCTGGCGCAGCTTTCCAAAGGCAAACCCAAGCTGAAGATTTTAAACAAACAGGATTTGGCCGATCCAGAACGCACCCGAATCTGGCTCGATTACTACAATAATAAAGAAGACACCCGTGCCATCGCCCTAGATTCTTCCGAAAAAGGCGCAACCGCCAAAATCACCCAAGCGTGCCGCAATATGATGCCCAACCGCAGCGGCATTGCCAAACCGCTGCGGGTCTTGATTTGCGGCATTCCCAATGTCGGCAAGTCCACCCTGATTAACGGCATGATCGGCAAAAAATCCGCCAAAACCGGCAACGAGCCGGGCATTACCAAAGCCGAACAGCGGCTGTTTTTGGCAGACGATTTCTGGCTCTACGACACGCCCGGCATGCTGTGGCCGAAAATCATCGTTGAAGAGTCCGGCTATAATCTCGCCGCCTCCGGCGCAGTCGGCAGAAATGCGCTTGACGAAGAAGAAGTAGCGCTGGAACTGCTCGACTATCTGCGCCGCCACTATCTCCCCCTGCTGCAAAACCGCTACCAAGCCGACAAAGACCCGTCCAGCCATTGGAACGATGTCGAATGGCTGGAATGGATTGCCAAAAAACGGGGTGCCGTTTTGAGCGGCGGCAGAATCGACTACCAAAAAATTTCCGAAAACATCCTCACCGATTTTCGGGACGGCAAAATCGGTGCCATCACGCTGGAAACCCCCAACCAATGGGAAACATGGCTGAAAAAAGCCCGCCAGAAAGAAGCCGAACTCAAAGCCCTGCGGGAAGCCAGAAAGCTCGAACGCAAAGGGCAGAGGCCGTCTGAAAATGAACAAAGCGAATTTCAGCCAAGCGAAAACCGAGAGCAGCCATGAGCGACAAACTCACTCCCGATGCCCTGATTGAAGCAGCGCTGCTGACCCAGACCGAACCGCTCAGCGAAAAAAACATGCGGGAATTATGCAGCCCGCCGCTGTCGCAAGACAAACTGATTGATGTTTTAGCACAACTCAAACTGCGTTGGCACAATCGGGCGCTGCAACTGGTGCATACCCATGAAGGCTGGCGTTTCCAAATCGCCCAAGCCGCATTCGAACGCTTGGGCAGCCTGCAGGAACAGCGTACCCCCCGTTATTCCCGAGCCGTGATGGAAACCTTGGCGATTATCGCCTACCAACAGCCCGTAACCCGGGGCGACATCGAAAGCATACGGGGCGTTGCCGTGTCGCAAAACATCATGCAGACCCTGCAGGACAGAGGCTGGATTGAAATCATCGGCCAACGGGACAGCGTCGGCAAGCCCGCATTGTGGGCAACCACCGCCGCCTTTCTGACCGACCTGCGTCTGGACAGTCTGGAAGACTTACCCCCGCTGACCGAACTCGGCGACCTCGTCTTACCCGATTTAATCGAACCCGCCCCAAGCGGCGAAGAAGACGAAGCCTTAAGCGAAGAAGCCCAAGCCACAGTTTCCATTCATTAAACAGAAATCAAACAAGCCGTCTGAAAATCGCATTTTCAGACGGCTTGTTTTATATAAATATCCCATAAAAAAGCACCTGAATTTTTCAAGTGCTTTTTTTCAACTTATCAGCCTTGTTTGTTGTTTAACGCTGCTTTGACGAAAGCGGTAAACAGCGGGTGGCCTTTGCGTGGGTTGGAAGTAAATTCCGGATGGAACTGGCAGGCGAAGAACCATGGGTGTTGCGGCAGTTCGATGGTTTCGACCAGACGTTCCCGTCCCATGGACACGCCGCCGATGACCAAACCGGCTGCTTCTAAAGCGGGTACGAAGTTGTTATTGACTTCGTAGCGGTGGCGGTGGCGTTCGCGGATGTGGGTGTTGCCGTAGATTTTGGCGGCGAGGCTGTCTGCTTTGAGTTCGACATCTTGTGCGCCCAAGCGCATGGTGCCGCCCAAGTCGGCGTGTTCGTCACGGGTTTCGACGCTACCGTCGGCAGTTTGCCATTCGTCAATCAGGGCAACGACCGGTGAAGCGCATTTGAGGTCGAATTCGGTCGAGTTGGCATTGGGCAGGCCGGCAACATCACGGGCGTATTCAATCAGGGCAATCTGCATACCGAGGCAGATGCCGAGGTATGGGACGTTGTTTTCACGGGCGTAACGTACGGCGGCGATTTTGCCTTCTACGCCTCGTGAACCGAAGCCGCCGGGTACCAAAATGGCATCCATGCCGTGCAATACGGAAACATCGCCGCCGTTTTTCTCGATGGCTTCGCTGTCGATAAAGCTGATTTGTACATCGGTTTCGGTGTGGATACCGGCGTGTTTCAGGGCTTCGATCAGCGATTTGTAGGACTCGGTCAAATCAACGTATTTGCCGACCATGGCGATTTTAACGGTATGTTTCGGATTTTGAATGGCATGGACGATTTTTTTCCATGCAGTCAAATCCGCCTGCTGTACGTTTAATTGCAGCTGCTCGGTGATGATGGCATCGATGCCTTGGTTGTGCAGCATTTCGGGGATTTCGTAAATGCTTCCGGCATCATAGCTTCCGACCACGGCACGCTCTTCCACATTACAGAAGAGGGCGATTTTGCGGCGTTCGTCTTCCGGCATGATGCGGTCCATGCGGCAAATCAGGACATCGGGTTGAATGCCGATGCTGCGCATTTCTTTTACCGAATGTTGGGTTGGTTTGGTTTTGATTTCGCCGGCGGCGGCGATAAACGGAACGTAGCTCAAGTGGGCAAACAGGGTGTTGTTGCGGCCCAGTTGGCTGCGCATTTGGCGGATGGCTTCGAGAAACGGCAATGATTCGATGTCGCCGACCGTGCCGCCGATTTCGACGATGGCGACATCGTATCCGGCTGCGCCTTCGTGAATGCGGCGTTTGATTTCGTCGGTGATGTGCGGAATCACTTGCACTGTGCCGCCCAGATAGTCGCCTCGGCGTTCTTTGGCGATTACGTTTTCATAAACCTGACCTGCGCTGAAGCTGTTGCGTTTGTACATGGTTGAGTTGATGAAACGCTCGTAGTGGCCGAGGTCGAGGTCGGTTTCGGCACCGTCGTCGGTTACGAATACTTCGCCGTGTTGAAACGGACTCATGGTACCCGGATCGACGTTGATATAGGGGTCGAGCTTGAGCATGGTTACGCTCAGGCCGCGCGATTCGAGGATGGCGGCAATAGAAGCGGCGGCGATACCTTTACCCAATGAGGAAACGACGCCGCCGGTTACGAAAATAAATTTAGTCATGATGTGGAAACCCATGTTGGAATGTGTAATTTTACCTTGAAGCAATCCTGCTGGCAACGTTGCGTGAAACAGGCCGTCTGAAAACGGGGGAACCACATTTTCAGACGGCCTCGGGCTTAGGAAGCGGCGGTTTGGCGCAGCTCCCGGCGGAGGATTTTGCCGACATTGGATTTGGGCAATTCGTTGCGGAACTCGATATTTTTCGGCACTTTGTAGCCGGTCAGCTCTTGGCGGCAGAAGGCAATCAGTTCGGCTTCGGTCAGCGACGGGTCTTTGCGCACCACGAATACTTTCAGTGCTTCGCCGGTTTTGGCATCGGGAACGCCGATACAGGCGACTTCCAAAACTTTGTCGTTGTGGGCAATCACTTCTTCGATTTCGTTCGGATAAACATTAAAGCCGGAAACGACAATCAAATCTTTTTTGCGGTCCACCAGTTTGAGCCAGCCTTTTTCGTCCATCACCGCAATATCACCGGTTTCCAGCCAGCCTTCGGCATCGATGGCTTTGGCGGTTTCTTCGGGGCGTTGCCAGTAGCCCTGCATCACCTGCGGGCCGCGTACCCACAATTCACCCGGCTGGCCTTGCGGCACGGGCGAGCCGTCGGCGTTGCGCAGCATCACTTCGGTAGAGGGAACGGGCAGGCCGATGCTTCCGCTGTATGCGTCGATGTTCAGCGGATTGCAGCACACACCGGGGCTGGCTTCGGTGAGGCCGTAGGCTTCGACAATCGGTGTGCCGGTGATTCTTTTCCATTTTTCGGCAACGGCTTTTTGGGTGGCCATGCCGCCGCCCACAGTCAGTTTGAGGGCGGAGAAATCGATTTCGGCAAACTCGGGGCGGTTGGCCATGCCGTTAAACAGGGTATTGACCCCGACAAAGATGGTAACCCGTTCTTTTTTCAGCTCGCCGAGAAAGGTTTTCATGTCTCTGGGGTTGGTAATCAGCAGGATTTTCGAACCGAAATTGGCGAAAATCATCAGGTTTACGGTGAGGGCGAAAATATGATACAGCGGCAATGCGCCGATCACGGTTTCTTCGCCTTCTTTGAGGCGGTTTTTAATCCATTCGCCGGCCTGCAGCATATTGGCGATGATGTTGCCGTGGCTGAGAACGGCACCTTTTGCCACGCCGGTCGTGCCGCCGGTGTATTGCAGCAGGGCGGTGTCTTCACGCTTGAGTCCGACCGGCGTAAAAGTATGTGCCGCACCGGCTTTCAAGGCTTCTTTAAAGGTAATCGTTTGCCCGATTCGGTATTCCGGCACCATTTTTTTGATTTTGCGGATCACGAAATTCATCAGCGCCCCTTTGAGCGTGCCGAACATTTCGCCGACCGAAGCGATGATGACGTGTTTGATGTGCGTGCGGGGTAATACCAATTCCAGTGTATTGGCGAAGTTTTCCAAAACAACGATGGTGGTGGCACCGCTGTCTTTTAACTGGTGTTCCAACTCTCGGGGCGTGTAGAGCGGATTGGTATTGACCGCAATCATGCCCGCCTGAAGAATGCCGAACAGCGCCACCGGATATTGCAGCAGGTTGGGCATCATCACGGCCACCCGCTCGCCTCGGGGCAGCTTCAACACGTTTTGCAGATAAGAGGCGAAATCGGTAGCCAGTTTGGCGGTTTCCGCATAGGTCAGCACTTTGCCCATATTTTGAAATGCCGGTTTGGCGGCAAATTTTTGCGCACTTTGGCTGAACACGTCGCTGATGGATTGATAGCGGGTGAGGTCGATCTCATGGGCAACGCCCGTTTCGTAGCTTTGAAGCCAAGGTTTTTCCATGGGTTGCTTTCAATAATCGGGAAACCGTGCGGCGGTTTCGCCCGAGGTTGGGAATGCCGTCTGAAAACCTGCTGTATTCGTTTTTCAGACGGCCTGAATCAGTCAGGCGGTGATAATCACCGGTTTGTCGGTGGACATAATAATGCCGCCGCCCAAGCAAATGTCGCCGTCGTACAATACCGCAGACTGTCCCGGCGTAACCGCCCATTGCGGTTCGTCAAAAACCAGCTCGATTGTCTCATCGTCAAGATAACGCAGCTCGCAGGCGGCATCCGCCATACGGTAGCGGGTTTTGCAGGTATAGCGGCCTTCCTGCGGGCGTTGGGGCAGGGTAAAACTCAAATCGTTCATTATCAAACTTCGGGTGTAGAGCAGCGGATGTTCGTGACCCTGCACCACAATCAGCTCGTTTTTCGCCAAATCTTTGGCAGCGACAAACCACGGTTCGCCTGCGCCGCCGATGCCCAAGCCTTTGCGCTGGCCCAGCGTGTAAAACATCAAGCCGACGTGTTCGCCGACGGTTTTGCCTTCCGGCGTAACCATTTTACCGCTGTTGGTCGGCAGGTATTTTTGCAGAAATTCACGAAACGGGCGTTCGCCGATAAAGCAGATGCCGGTGCTGTCTTTTTTCGCTGCGGTCGGTAATTTGAACTGTTCCGCCAAGCGGCGCACTTCGGGTTTTTCCAAACCGCCCAGCGGGAAAATGGCACGCTCAAGCTGAAACGGTTTGAGGCGGTAGAGGAAATAGCTTTGGTCTTTATTGGCATCCAAACCTTTGAGCAGGTAATGAATGCCGTCTTTTTCCAGCTTGCGGGCATAGTGTCCGGTGGCAATCACATCAGCGCCCTGTTCGATTGCATAATCGAGAAAACATTTGAACTTGATTTCCGCATTGCACAATACATCAGGATTGGGCGTGCGGCCGGCGCTGTATTCTTTCAGGAAATAGGCAAAGACATTGTCTTTGTATTGGGCGGCGAAATTGACGATGTCGATGTCGATACCGAGAATGTCGGCAACGGCAATCGCATCAAACGAATCTTGTTTGATGCTGCAATATTCATCGTTGTCGTCGTCTTCCCAGTTTTGCATAAAAACGCCGCGAACATGGTGGTTTTGCGCCTGCAGCAGCGCCGCAGTAACCGAAGAATCTACGCCGCCGGAAAGGCCGACAATGATATTTTGGGGAGTGTGTGTGTGTGCCATAAATGCCGATATGGGGGAAAAACTGTTTCATTTAAAGGCGGATTTTAGCATAGATGGAGCGGAACGTGGAATGAATGCCGCAACAGGCAAGGCCGTCTGAAAATCCGGTTTTCAGACGGCCTGTCGTTCACACGTTTCGATTGAATGGCGGGTGGTTTAATGCTGGTGCGCTTCGCCGTGATGATGGTGCTGTTCGGCTGGGGCCGGTGCGTTTTTCACTTCAAACGTAACGGTTTGCGGTTTGTCGTGTTTGAATTTCAGCGTAACCGGAAACTTGTCGCCTGCGGTCAGCGGTTTTTTCAGACCCATAAACATAATGTGGTAGCCGCCCGGTTTCAGAGCAACGGAGGCTTTCGGCGGCAAGGCAACGCCGTCTTTGGCCTGACGCATACGCATTACGCCGTTGTCGTTGATGTGGGTGTGGATTTCGACACGCTCGGCAACCGGCGAAGCAGCGCCGGTGAGGGTGTCGGCGGTGTTTTTTTCGTTGTGGACGACAACGAATGCGCCGCCCATTTTCATGCCCTCAACCGTGGCACGCGCCCAAGCGTCGTGGGTGTGGATACCGGCTGCGGCTGCGCTGTGGCACAAACCGGCGATGATGAGGGTAGTGAGCAGTTTTTTCATGGCTTTTCCTTTACATTAAGGTATGGCAACCGGCTTGGTTTGGCGGCCGGATGCCGTCTGAAAACGGTGTTTCGGATTAAAGCTATCGTTCCGGAATAATACTTTGGTATTAGTTTGAAAGATGTAGTTTACTAGGCCGTCTGAAAATCGGCAAACGGTTTATTGCAAAAACCTTGTTTTTCCGTTGCGGCGGTCAGGCGGAAAATGCGGCAATGCCTGACGGGATAAGGATTTCGGCCTTACCAAAGATTCAGCCCGTAATCCCGCCACAAGGCAATCAGCCACACAATACCCAGCAACACCAGCGCCAGCAGCTGCGCCGCCGAGCCTGCATCTTTGGCACGCTTTGCCAACTCGTGTTTGGCGGTGGAAGTATGGTCCACAGCGGCTTCGATGGCGGTGTTGAACAATTCGGTAATCAGCGAAACAAACGATGCCATAATCAGCAGAATGCGGGTCGCCGGGCCGAAATCGAGCAGCAGGCAAAGCGTGATTAACACGGTGTGCAGACAAACGAGCTGTCGGAAGGCGCTTTCGTGGCGGAAAGCAGCGGCGAGGCCGTCTATCGAATAGCCGAATGCGTTGATAATGCGGGCAAAGCCGCCTTTGCTTTTCTTTTGTCGGGCGTAGTCGTTGGGTTTCATAGCGGTAATAATCCGTTGCGAACAATCAGCGTGCCGACCGGTTTTGCACCGCATCGGCAAACATGGCGGCAACGTCAAAACCTTTTTGTTTCATGATTTCTTGGAAACCGGTCGGGCTGGTTACATTGACTTCGGTCAGATTTTTGCCGATGACGTCCAAACCCGCCAACAGAATGCCTCGGCGTTTGAGTTCGGGGGCGAGGGTTTCGGCGATTTCACGGTCGGTGTCGCTGAGTTCCTGCGCCACGCCTCTGCCGCCAGCCGCCAGATTGCCCCGTGTTTCGCCGTTTTGCGGAATGCGTGCCAAGGCAAACGGCACAACTTCGCCGCCGATAATCAGAATGCGTTTGTCGCCGTCAACGATTTCGGGGATATAGCGCTGCGCCATAATGGTGCGGCTGTCGAGTTTCATCAGCGTTTCCAAAATGCTGCCGATATTCGGATCGGACTCGGTCAGGCGGAAAATGCCCATGCCGCCCATGCCGTCCAGCGGTTTGACGATAATGTCGCCGTGTTCCCGCAAAAAGCGGCGCACGTCGGCGGAACGGGTGGTAACCAGTGTCGGCGCAGTAAAACGGCTGAAGTTTAAAATCGCCAGTTTTTCGTTGAAATCCCGCATCGCCTGCCCGCTGTTATACACTTTCGCTCCTTGCTGTTCGGCAAGGGTCAGCAGTTGGGTGGCATACAGATACTGCATATCAAACGGCGGATCGGTGCGCATAATCACCGCATCGAAATCGGTCAAGGCCGTCTGAAAAGCGGGTTGGGCGGCAAACCAGTGATGGTCGTGGTCGTTTTTTGCACCGATAAACTCAAACGCCGCCGCCTGCGCACAAACCTGCCCCTGCTGCACCGACAATTCGCCGCTCAACGTGTGAAACAGTTTCCAACCCCGCCCCGCCATTTCGCGCATCATGGCGTAGGTGGTGTCTTTGTAGGTTTTGAAAGTCGCCATCGGATCGGCGATAAACAGGATGTTCATGATTGTCCTTTTATTTTAATAAGTTGAATTTGGCTTCTAGCGTGTGCTTTTCTCGGTTTCCATCGGGTGTCGGGAAACCAGCAGTTGGTCGATTTTCAGGTTTTCGGTGTCGATGATTTCAAATTTGAAGCCATTGTAAATCAGAAAATCGGTGCGTTTGGGAATTTTACGCAGGGAATACATCATAAAGCCGGCGATGGTTTCGTAGTTTTCCGAGTGGGGAAAGGCTTCGATGCCGAGGGCGCGCATGACATCTTCCAGCGGGGTGGCGCCGTCGATCAGCCAAGTGTCTTCGGTGCGGCGCATGATTTGCGGTTCTTCTTCGGTATTGACCAGTTCGCCCATCACGATGCTCATCACGTCTTTGAGGGTAACGACACCGACAACCAGTGCATATTCGTTGATGACGACGGCAAAGTCTTCGCCGGAGGTTTTGAAGGTTTCCAATACGTCGTAAAGTGAAAGTGTGTCGGGGATAAACAGGCATTTGCGCAAGACCCGTTTGTCGGTCAGGCGGACGTGTTTTTCTTTAAGAAACAGGGTGAGCAGGGTGTGGGATTCGATGTAGCCGATGACCCGTTCCAAGTCGCCGTCGCAGACGAGGAATTTGCTGTGCGGTTTGTCGGACATGGCTTCGATAACGGTTTCGCTGCTGTCGTTTTTGTCGAAATAGGCGATGTATTCGCGGGTACTCATGGTGGAGGTTACCGTACGTTCCTGCATATCGAAGATGTTTTCGATGAGGTAGTGTTCCTGCTGTTTCAAGACACCGGCCTGTGCGCCGGCATCGACCATGGCGTAGATGTCTTCCGAGGTCAACTGTTCTTGGCGGACGGTGGAAATATGCAGGATTTTGAAGAGGGCGTTGGCCAGCCCGTCAAAAAACCAGACGAAGGGTTTGAGCAGGAAAATCAGGAATATCATCGGCCGTACGATGCGGACGGCGACGGCTTCGGGGTGGGTGATGGCGAGGCGTTTGGGCATCAGGTCGGCAATTAGAATAAAGCTGCCGGTTACCAGCGCAAAGGTGAGCAGCGAGGCCAGCGTGCTGCCCCACGGGTCGAAGCGGGCGAGCAGGCTGTCGAAATAGGGACGCACTGCCGCTTCGCCGACAATACCTGCCAAAATGGCGACGGCGTTCAAGCCGATTTGTACGATGGTGATGAAGCTGCCGGGCTGCTGCTGCATGTTCAATACGTCTAAGGCACGGATATCGCCGTCTTTCGCCATGACCTGCAGTTTGATTTTGCGGGCGGAGGCGAGGGCGAGTTCGGAGCAGGAAACAAAGGCGCTGATGACAATCAGTACGCACAATAAAATCAGGGCTTCTAAGATATTCATAAATCTCGGGTTTCAGGTTGCGGGGCGGCGAGGCCGTCTGAAAACTGCATTTTCAGACGGCATCTTCGTCTAATTGTTTCAACCATGCCAGTTTTTCGCTGATTTTGATTTCCAAACCCCGATTGACGGGGCGGTAGAAATCGGGTTCGGGAAGGTGGTCGGGCATATAGGTTTCGCCGGCGGCGTAGGCGTGGGGTTCGTCGTGGGCGTAGCGGTAGGCTTTGCCGTAGCCCAATTCTTTCATCAACTTGGTCGGTGCATTGCGCAGGTGTACCGGCACTTCGTGGCTGCCGTTTTCTGCGACAAAGCGGCGCATTTGGTTGTAGGCGTTGTAACCGGCGTTGGATTTGGCGGCGGCGGCAAGATACAGCACGGCCTGCGCCAGCGCCAGTTCGCCTTCGGGGCTGCCGAGCCGTTCGTAGGTTTCGGCGGCATCGTTGGCAAGCTGCAAGGCACGGGGGTCGGCCAACCCGATGTCTTCCCACGCCATGCGGACGATGCGGCGGGCGAGATAGCGGGGGTCGGCACCGCCGTCAAGCATACGGCAAAACCAATACAGGGCGGCGTTGGGGTGCGAGCCGCGTACGGATTTGTGCAGCGCCGAAATCTGGTTGTAGAAACTTTCGCCGCCTTTGTCGAAACGGCGGATTTGCGTGCCGAGACTGTCGGCGAGAAAACCGGCACCAATCTGATTCACGCCGCCGGTTTGGGCGGCACGCAGTAATTGTTCGAGAAGGTTGAGCAGGCGGCGGGCATCGCCGTCGGCGGTGGCGGCAAGCAGTTGCTGCGCTTCGTTATCGACCGTCAATCCTTGATATTCGGGTAATTTCAGGGCTTTTTCAATCAGGCGCAGCAAATCGGCTTCGGCCAAAGGCTGCAAGACATAAACCTGCGCCCGGCTCAACAGGGCGGGATTGACTTCAAACGACGGGTTTTCGGTGGTCGCACCGATAAAGGTCAGCAGGCCGCTTTCGACATGGGGGAGAAAAGCGTCCTGCTGGGATTTGTTGAAACGGTGGACTTCATCGACAAACAAAATGGTGGCACGTCCCTGCTGCAGGGCGATTTCGGCTTTGTTGATGGCTTCCCGGATTTCTTTCACGCCGGAAAATACGGCGGATACGGGTAGAAACTGGGCATGAAAACTCTGTGCTAAGATTCTTGCCAGCGTGGTTTTGCCGACACCGGGCGGCCCCCACAGCAACATGGAATGCGGCTTGCCGCCGGCAACGGCGGTGTGCAGCGGTTTGCCGATGCCGATTAAGTGCTGCTGGCCGATAACGTCGTCCAGCGACTGCGGCCGCAGGCGTTCGGCTAGCGGGGCATCGGGTTGGCGGGAAAATAAGTCGCTCATGATCGGTCGGGTTCACTTTATCGGGGTGGGCGGCGGCAAGTTCAGGCCGTCTGAAAATCGGACAGGCGGATTTTCAGACGGCTTGCGGATGGTAACAAATTTAAATTTGTTACTATTATAACCCATAACGCAAACATTCCCACTTAGGTTATAATATGCCGGTTTTCAGACGGCCTGATTGCCGGAAGTTTTTTATTTTTCCGCCGCTTTGCCGAGTGCAAAAAAGGTTTCCGGCATTTCGATATTTTCCCCTTTTCAGAGAAGAAACGATATGAAATACATCAGCACACGGGGCGAAACCGCACCCAAATCGTTCAGCGAAGTTTTATTGATGGGTCTTGCGCCCGACGGCGGCCTGATGTTGCCGGAACATTATCCGCAAATCAGCGCCGATACTTTGAACCAATGGCGCAGCCTGAGCTATCCCGAACTGGCGTTTGAAATCATCAGCCTGTTTGCCACCGATATTCCGAGCGAAGATTTGCGGGACATTATCGGGCGGACTTACACCGAAGCCGCTTTCGGTACGCCGGAAATCACGCCGGTGCGCACGCTTTCAGACGGCATCAAAATCGAAGCCCTGTCCAACGGCCCGACGCTGGCGTTTAAAGACATGGCGATGCAGTTTCTCGGCAATGCTTTTGAATATGTGTTGAACAAAGAGGGCAAGCAGCTCAATATTTTGGGCGCAACCAGCGGCGACACCGGTTCGGCGGCGGAATATGCGCTGCGGGGCAAAAAAGGCGTGAATGTGTTTATGCTCTCGCCGGAAGGCAAAATGAGCGATTTCCAGCGTGCTCAGATGTTCAGCCTGCAAGATGAAAACATCCACAACATCGCCGTCAAAGGCATGTTTGACGATTGCCAAGACATTGTCAAAGCGGTGCAGAACGATGCCGCTTTCAAACAGCAATACCATATCGGTACGGTCAATTCCATCAACTGGGGACGCATTGTGGCGCAGGTGGTGTATTATTTCGCCGGCTATTTCCGTGCCACCGACAACAACAGCCAGCAAGTCAGCTTCTGCGTGCCGAGCGGTAACTTCGGCAATGTCTGCGCCGGCCACATCGCCCGCCAGATGGGTTTGCCGGTTCGCCGCCTGATTGTGGCGACCAACGAAAACGATGTGTTGGACGAGTTTTTCAAAACCGGCCGCTATCTTCCCCGCAGCACCGAACACACCCACGTTACCTCCAGCCCGTCGATGGACATTTCCAAAGCCTCCAACTTCGAGCGTTTCGTATTTGATTTGAGCGGCCGCAATCCGCAGCAAATCCAAGCCTTGTGGGCGGACGTGGCTTCCGGAAAAGGCTTTGATTTGGGCGGCGAAATGGAAAAAGTGCGCACGCAATACGGCTTTGTTTCCGGCAAATCTACCCACGCCGACCGTTTGGCAACCATCAAAACTGTGTATGCCCAAGACGGCGAACTGATTGATCCGCATACCGCCGACGGCGTGAAAGTGGCACGGGAAGTGCGTGAAGCGGGTGAAACCGTGGTGTGTCTGGAAACCGCACTGGCGGCGAAATTCGAGCAAACCATTCACGAAGCGGTTGGCAGCGTGGCCGTTCCCCGTCCGGCGGGTTTGGAGGGTTTGGAAAACCTACCGCAGCGGGTGCAGGTTGTCGAAAACGATACCGAAGCCGTCAAAACCATTATCCGTACTGCTTTGCAGGGATAAACTACGCTTCGGAATACGGCGCTTTTATCCATATTCCGAAGCGTCCGGCTGTTCTGCGGGCGTTGTGATGATAAACGTTTTCGTTTAGAATGGTGCGTTTACTCTAAGAGCCGCCGTGTGCGGCGTGTGCATTCAAACAGGGCGGCGAGGCCGTCTGAAAACGAAGTTTGACAGTTTAATTTATTATGCGGCCGGCTTTTCAGACGGCCTTTATCTGACAGGAAACCGACATGGCAGCATTCAATACCCAGAAAGTGTTGTCCGTCCACCATTGGACAGACGCTTATTTTACCTTTACCTGCACACGAGACGACTCGCTGCGTTTTGAAAACGGCCAGTTTGTGATGATCGGCCTGATGGTGGACGGCAAACCGCTGATGCGTGCCTACAGCGTGGCCAGCGCCAACTGGGAAGAACATCTGGAATTTTTCTCGATTAAAGTCCAAGACGGCCCGCTGACCAGCCGTTTGCAGCATTTGAAAGTCGGCGACGATATTCTGGTCAGCAAAAAACCGACCGGCACGCTGGTGTTGGGCGACCTTAATCCGGGCAAACACCTGTATCTGCTCTCAACCGGCACCGGCATCGCTCCGTTTTTGAGCGTAACCAAAGATCCTGAAGTGTATGAACAGTTTGAAAAAGTGATTCTGGTTCACGGCGTACGCTACAAACAGGATTTGGCGTATTACGACCGCTTCACCAAAGAATTGCCGGAGCACGAATTTTTGGGCGAACTGCTGCGCGACAAACTGATTTACTATCCCGTGGTTTCCCGCGAACCGTTCGAACACCAAGGCCGTCTGACCGATTTGCTCAAAAGCGGCAAAATCTTCGAAGACATCGGCCTGCCGCCGATGAACCCGCAAGACGACCGTGCCATGCTGTGCGGCAGCATGGCGATGAACAAAGATACTGCCGCCATTCTCGACAGCTTCGGTCTGACCGCTTCACCGAAAACCGGCCAGCGTGGCGATTATCTGATTGAACGGGCATTTGTGGATCAGTAATTTGGTTATTGCATGATTGATTGTGGAACAAGCCGTCTGAAAATCAGGTTTTCAGACGGCTTGTTTATACGGGAAGATTATATAGTTAAAACACCGAATTTTCTGTACAAATCGGCAAACTAATAACAGTCGGAATATGTGGTGGGCAACAAGCTAAGTTGGTTTACCTGCACTTTGTTCCCCGTCCCGCTGGCGGGAAGGGGCTAGGGGAAGGGTGGCTCGCTGCGGTGTCATATTTTTTAGGTTAATTTACTATATATAACAGCTAAAACCAAGCCGTCTGAAAATCAGGTTTTCAGACGGCTTGGTTTATGTAGAAAAGATTATTCAGAATCCGGCAGCAGTTTGCCCGGATTCATTATATTGTGCGGGTCAAGATGGGCTTTGACGGCACGCATCAGGCTCAGTTCGGCAGGGTGGCGCACGGCGTTGAGCCAGTGTTTTTTAATCATGCCGATGCCGTGTTCGGCGGCGATTGTGCCATGGTGGTTCAGCACTTGGCGGTACACGGTTTGATTGACGGCATCCTCGTAGGCATACACTTCGTTGCTGACAATGTTGGGTAAAAAAGTATTGTAGTGCAGGCTACCGTCGCCGAGATGGCCGAAGCAGACGATTTTAATATCGGGAAACTGCTGCACCAAGTCGGCGGCGCAATGATGGACAAATCCGGCAACTTCGCCGATGGGAACGGCAATATCATGCTTGATGCTCGTTCCCAAATCACGCTGGGCGGCAGAAATGTTTTCCCGCAAGGCCCATAATGTTTGCCGTTCCTGTTCGGATTGCGCCAAGATGCAGTTTTCACGGCCGTGTTCAAACAGAAATTCAGCCAAAGCATCGTGCAAACCGCTGTCGGGCAGACTGTCGGTCAGTTCCAATAAAATATGCCATTCAGCATCAGTCGGCTGTTGGGCCTGTAAAAAGCCGGACGAGAGCGACAGGGCGAAGCGGCTGATTAATTCAAAGCTGCACAGGCGTTCGGCAAAATGGGTTTGAACATCGGTGAGCAGGCTGACGGCATCGTCAATACTATCGACACCGACCCATGCGGTGGCGGTGGTTTGCGGTTTGGCAAATAGTTTCAGCGTAGCGGCGGTGATCACGCCCAGCGTGCCTTCGCTACCGATAAACAGATGGCGCAAATCGTAGCCGGTGGTGTTTTTGTGCAGCGGGTGCAGATGGGAAACCAGCGTGCCGTCGGGAAAAACGGTTTCCAAGCCCAATACCAGATCACGCATACTTCCATAGCGTAAAACGTTTAGCCCGCCGGCGTTGCAGGCGATGTTGCCGCCGATTTGGCACGAACCCTCGCTGGCCAAACTCAACGGAAACAGCCTGTCGGCACGGTCGGCGGCTTCCTGAACGTGTTGCAGAATGCAGCCGGCTTCCACGGTTATGCTGTTGTCGGCAAGATTGACTTCCCGAATCCGGTTGAGACGGGAAAGATTCAGCAACACGCCGCCTTGCGCTACGGCAGCCCCGCACAATCCGGTGTTGCCGCCCTGCGGGGTTACAGGAATTTTCTGCTCGAAGCAGTGGCGCATAATCTTTTGCACGCTCTCTACCGAATGCGGCTGCAAAACCATATCGGGTGCGGCGGTAAAACGGCGGCGCTGGTCGGCAAGCTGGACATCGGATAGAGACAGGATTTCAGACGGCTTTAAAAAGGTATGGAAAGCGTTCAGGTCGGCAGGCATGGCGGCAATCGTCAGTGAATGTACGATAAAAGAAAATAATAAAAACGGGAAGCGCAAACTTCCCGTTTTTATCAGTTTTTAAAGACTGCTATTATTTAGAAGCTTCGGCTTCGCTGGCAGCGCCTTCAACGGCAGAAGCAGCAGCGTCCATGGCTTCGGTAGCAGCAGAAGCAGCAGCTTCAGTTGCAGAAGCAGCGGCATCCATCGCTTCGTTAGCAGCAGAAGCGGCAGCGTCCATAGATTCGCTGGCAGCAGAAGCAGCAGCGTCCATCGCTTCGCTGGCGGCAGAGGCAGCAGAAGCAGCAGCTTCTTGAGCAGGTTCAGAGTGACAAGCAGCCAATGCCAAAGACAACAGAGCAGCAGCAAACAGTGATTTTTTCATTTTTTAAGACCTTTTAAATCGATTTAAATAACACTAAAAAACGGCCGCAAGCGGCCTGAGGAATCTACATGATGAAATTCATTGCTGAATTTTTGCTATTATGCCCGACTGAATTGGCGAATGCAACCGCCCGAAGCGTCAGGCAGTCGGGAATTTGGCGGATAAATGCCTCAAAATAACAGGCAGATAGGGTGCTTGGGCGGAAATATCGGTAACAGGGAAAGGGCGCTTGTTGCAAAAGTGAATAAATATCAATCGGTTATTTTTGTGTATGGAATAGGAAACGATAAACGGCTGTTGAATAGGCCGCTTAAGTTTTTTGTTGTGCAATATCATGAAGTTGTAAAAAAGCAACAAAAAATTGTCTGATAACGGCAAAATTGATAAATATTTACTTGCAGCGGCGAGAGGCCGTCTGAAAAACGGGTTTTGTGAAGTTGTGTAAAGGTTGTGTCGTACGTTACAACATTTCGGCGGCAGTAGGTTTACTATGTTCGGTTTTGGGGCGGGCTTATGGTAGAATGGCGCAGCATAGCAGGAAGAATTTATCGCTGAGAGCGGAAACGGTTTACGGCAAGGTAAGAGAGACACCGTGTTGCGGCATTCTTATTTTCGCCATATTTTTGCTATATTTTTCAGAATAATACACAAGGATTATAAAATGGCTGTTGCTAAAAATAGCGTGGTAACGCTGCATTATGAAATGTTTGACGCAGATAATCAGTTGCTGGACAAAACCGAAGAGCCGATTGCCTACCTGCACGGCGGCTACGACGGCATTTTCCCGTTGGTTGAAGAAGCGCTGCACGGCAAAGAAGTGGGCGACAGCGTGGATGTAACTTTGTCGCCTGACGATGCGTTTGGCGAGCAAGACCCTGAATTGGTGCGTATTGAAGATGTGAACGTGTTTCCGGTGGAAGTGGAAGCCGGTATGATGTTTGAAGCCGATGATCCGGAAACCGGCGATGTGGTGATTTACCGTGTAACCGATGTGGCAAACGGCAAAGCCGTTGTGGACGGCAACCACCCGCTGGCCGGTATGCGTCTGCGTTTCAAAGCCACGATTGAAGAAGTGCGTGAGGCAACGGCAGAAGAAATCGCCCACGGCCATGTTCACGGTCCGCACGGTCATCATCATTGATTTTGGCTGTTGTTTGAACGATAAGCCGTCTGAAAATCGGATTTTCAGACGGCTTATTTTATTGGGTCTTTCGATAGATAGAAAGTTGTCCCAACAATCAAAACTTACTCTGCGGCAAGGGCGGCACGGCTTTCCAAAACCTGATCCACTAAGCCGTAGTCTTTGGCTTCTTCGGCAGACATATAGTTGTCGCGGTCGGTGTCCCGTTCCAAATCGGCCAAGTCCCGATCGCAGTGTTTGGCGAGCAGGCGGTTGAGTTTGTCTTTGATTTTCAACAACTCTTTGGCGTGGATTTCAATATCCGAAGCCTGACCGGAAAGTCCGCCGCTGATGAGTGGCTGGTGAATCATAATGCGGCTGTTGGGCAGGGCGAAGCGTTTGCCTTTTTCGCCGGCGGAGAGCAGGAATGCGCCCATGCTGGCGGCTTGGCCGAGACACAGGGTCGATACGTTCGGCTTGATGAAATTCATGGTGTCGTAAATCGACATACCGGCAGTTACCGAGCCGCCCGGCGAGTTGATGTAGAAGAAAATGTCTTTATCAGGGTTTTCGCTTTCCAAAAACAGCAGTTGGGCGACAATCAGATTGGCAGATTCGTCGGTTACCGGGCCGACCAGAAAGACGATGCGCTCTTTCAGCAGGCGGGAATAAATATCGAATGCCCGTTCGCCTCGTCCGCTTTGTTCGATAACGGTCGGCACCAGGTAATTTTGGATTTCGGGAGTCATGCGTTTTCCTTTCGGGGGAACTTCATAAGCAAAAAGCACCCCGACAGACAGGAGGCGCTTTGGTGCGGGAACAGGCCGTCTGAAAACCGGCGGATTTTTGCCAAACAAAAATTGTCCGGTTGATTTTCAGACGGCCTCGGTGTGCCGTTTAGGCTACGCCCATTACTTCGTCAAAAGACAGGGCTTTTTCGGTAACTTTGGCTTTGCTCAAAACAAAATCAACGACTTTGCTTTCTACAGCCAGAGAAGTCGGGCCTTGCAAACGGCTTTCGTCAGCGTAGTACCAATCAATCACTTCTTGCGGGTCTTCGTAGCTTTCGGCAAAGTTGGCAACCACGGCTTTGATTTCTTCGGCAGTCGGTTCGAGTTTGTTTTCTTCAACCACTTTTGCCAAAATCAAGCCCAATGCCACACGGCGTTCGGCCTGTTCTTTGAACATATCCAAAGGCAGATCCAGATTGGCAGCGTCGGCCATGCCTTGGTTGGCAAAGTTTTGTTTCATGTCGTTGGCCAGACGTTGGGCTTCTTCATTCACCAATGCGGCAGGAACTTGCAGCTCAACGGCTTTGAGCAGGGCGTTCATTACCGATTCTTTGGTTTGGTCTTGAGTGCGGCGCTCAACTTCGCGGCCGACGTTTTTCTTCACTTCTTCACGCATTTTGGCTACGTCGCCGTCTTCAATGCCCAAGGCTTTGGCGAAATCTGCGTCCACTTCCGGCAGGGTAGGCTCGGATACGTTGTTCAGCGTGATGGTGAATACGGCGGTTTTACCGGCAACATCTTTGCCGTGGTAATCTTCAGGGAAGTTGACATGAACGTCTTTGCTTTCGCCTTCTTTCAAGCCGACCACGCCTGCTTCGAATTCAGGCAGCATTTGGCCTGCGCCCAATACGAATGCGTAGTTTTTGGAAGAGCCGCCGGCAAACGCTTCGCCGTCGATTTTGCCTTCAAAGTCGATGATGACACGGTCTTCGTTTTGCGCCGCACGTTCAACATGGTTGAAGCGGGTGCGTTGTTTGCGCAGGATTTCTACGGTTTGATCCACTTCGGCATCGCCCACGGCAGCGGTTACTTTTTCTACTTCTTGGGCAGACAGATCGCCGACTACGACTTCCGGGAATACTTCAAAAATGGCAGCGATTTGGAAGTTTGCTTCGTCGTTTTGCTCTTCAACGGCTTCAAAGCGGGGGAAACCGGCCACTTTCAGTTTTTCGTTTACGGCGATGTCGTAGAAGGCACGTTGTACCAATTCGTTCATCACATCGTTTTGTACACCGGCACCATACATGGAAGCCACCATTTTCAATGGTGCTTTGCCGGGGCGGAAACCGTCGATTTTGACGCGGCGTTGGGTTTGTTTTAAACGTTTGTCGGTTTCTGCGTTGATGCTTGCCCAAGGCAGAGACACGATTACTTTGCGTTCCAGATTTTCTAAAGTTTCTACAGTTACGCTCATCGTAAGCCCTTAAAAAGTTTTTTCAAATGGTTTGATGGGAAACCCTGTTGCAGACCGGTTTTTCTCAAAACGGGACAAACGGCGTTGCGTCTGCAAGGGAAATATTCAGTCGGGCAGTATATCACAATGTTGCTGTTGTGGGCGAGATGGCGGGGCAAATTAAATGATGGAAATCAGTTCGGCAGTGTGGGGAAGGCCGTCTGAAAACCGCATCCGCCGGTTGCGGGATAACAGGCGGATGCGGGCGTTTTTTCGTCATCGGTTTTCGATGTTCAGAGCGGCCTCTTTGCGGCGCAAGGCGCGTTCGTAGCGGCAGCGTTGGATATTGCTGGTGATGTTCAGCGGCGGCACTTGGGTCGGTTTGCCGTTTTCCATTGCCACCATGGTGAAATAGCAGCTGTTGGTGTGGCGCACTTCCCGGGTGTTGATGTTTTGCGCTTCAACACGGATGCCGACTTCCATCGAGCTGCGGCCGGTGTAATTGACGCTGGCGAAAAACGTAACCAGTTCGCCGACGTGAATCGGCTCTTTGAAGACGACTTTATCCACGGAAAGGGTAACGCAGTAGTGGCCGCTGTAGCTGCTGGCGCAGGCATAGGCGACTTGGTCGAGCAGGCGGAGGATTTCGCCGCCGTGGACGTTGCCGCTGAAATTGGCGGTGTCGGGCATCATTAAAACCGACATGGTCAGTTCGTGTGAGGGCAGGGTGCAGCTGATGGTTGTCATGTGAATGTTCCTTTTGATTTTTAAATGAAGAAACCGTCTTTTCAGACGGCTTCCGATTGGTCGGGAAATGTTACAGCAAATCTTTCTGCGTGATGATTTTGCGGTTGCCGCCTAAATCGGGCGGGGTAACGACACCGGCGTTTTCCAAGGCTTCCATCAGATTGGCGGCACGGTTGTAGCCGATACGCAGTTGGCGTTGCAGCGCAGAAATCGAGGTTTTGCGGCTTTCCAAGACAAAAGCCACCGCCTGATCGAATAATTCGTCGCTACCGGCATTGGGGCTGACGATGTTTTGCGATTCCAGCGCCGCTTCGCCGCTGAGCAGGCCCTCAATATAGTTTGTCGGAGCTTGTGATTTGATGTGTTCCACGATTTGGAGGGTTTCTTCGTCGGATACGAATGCACCCTGCAGGCGCACCGGTTCGGGCGAGCCGGGGCTGGAAAACAGGCAGTCGCCGTATTTCAGCAGTTCGTTGGCACCGGCTTGGTCGATAATGGTACGGCTGTCGATTGCCGTGGTTACGGTAAAGGCAAGGCGGGTCGGGATATTGCTTTTAATCAGACCGGTAATCACATCCACGCTCGGGCGCTGGGTGGCGATAATCAGGTGGATACCGGCGGCACGAGATTTCTGCGCCAGCCGCACGATTTGCTGCTCGACGGTTTTGCGTTCGGTCATCATCAAATCTGCCAATTCGTCAATCACCACCACAATCTGCGGCAGTTTTTCCAGCGGTTCGGGGTTGTCGGGCGTGAGGCTGAACGGATTGAGCAGCGGTTTGCCCTCGGCTTTGGCTTCGACCACTTTTTGGTTGAAACCGTCTAAATTGCGTACGCCCGCATGAGACAGCAGACGGTAGCGTTTTTCCATTTCCGCCACGCACCAGTTCAGCGCCTGACCCGCTTCCCGCATATCGGTTACCACCGGACAGAGCAGGTGCGGAATGCCTTCGTAAATGCTGAATTCGAGCATTTTCGGGTCAATCATCACAAAGCGGACTTCTTCCGGCGTGGCATTGTACAGCATGGAAAGAATCATGCCGTTTACCCCCACGGATTTGCCCGAACCGGTCATACCGGCAACCAGCAGGTGCGGCATTTTCGCCAAATCGCCGATAACGGCGGTGCCGGTGATGTCTTTGCCCAAAGCGACGGCAAGTTTGGAACGGGATTGGGTAAAGGCTTCGGACGACAATAATTCGCCCAAACCGACTTCTTGACGGTGTTCGTTGGGCAATTCGATGCCCATGGTGTTTTTACCGGCGATGGTCTCGACAATGCGGATGCTCTGCACCGACATCGTGCGTGCCAAATCTTTGGCCAGTGCCACAATCTGGCTTCCTTTCACACCTTTTGCCGGTTCGATTTCAAAACGGGTAATGGTCGGACCGGCGGTGGCGGAAACGACTTGGACGCTCAAACCGAACTCGGCGAGTTTGGTTTCGATGCGCTCGGCAGTGGCTTCCAAAACTTTCGGATCGATTTCGGCCGGTTTGCCGCTGGGTGCAGCCAGCAGCGACAGGCTCGGTTTTTGGTATTCACCGGTTGCGGCCTGAACCCGGTTTTCAGACGGCATATTGACTTTAGGCGCAGCGGCAACCGATACCGTCAGCGATTTTTTGCGGTTACTGCTGCTTCCCTCGACCGCCGCCACCGGCTCGGCGGTGATGATGTCTTTGGTTTCTTTTAAGAGACGGCTGCTGTCTTTCAGCGGCACGGTTTCGGCTGCGTTTCGGCGTTGGCGCAGAGTGGAAAAGGTTTGTTGCAGACGGTTGAACCCGTTTTTCAGACGGCCTAAAAGAGCTGATGCCAGCTCCAGCCACGACACCTGCGTCAGCAGCGACACCGCCAGCAAAACCAGTGCCGCCATAATCAGCAGGCTACCCGATTTGCCTAAAAACTGTTCCAGCTTCGCCCCCGCAAACACGCCAATCACGCCGCCGGCACCCACCGGCAGGCTGTCGGCCCACAGAGTATTGAGTGCAAAATATTCCACAATCGGGCTGCCGACCAGCAGCAACAGCAAAGCCAGTGCCGCCAAACCGTGATTGTACGGCTTGCGGTGTTCCTGCTTCATCAGCGGGCGGAAATTCTTGTAGAGAAAAATATAGGAAGCGGCAATCAGCCACCAAAACGACATCCCGCACAGATAATAGCCGATGTCGGAGAGATACGCACCGAAGAGGCCGCCGAAGTTTTGCACCCCGCCCGCCGCCGACACGCTGCGCGACCACGCCGGATCAGCCATATCGAAGCTGAACAGCGAAATAGTCAGATAAACCGTTACCACCAGCCCGAACAGCCATGACGCATCGTGAAGCAGATTGGCAACATGCTCCGGCCGGGCTTTTTTCTGTTCCTCTTTTTTCAGCGCCTTGGCCTCGTTCAAACTCACCGAAAGTTTGCTCTGCGGCAGGGACTTACTGCGGGCGGAGGCAGGCTGTTTTTTAGCGGAAGCAGCATTTTTTTTAACGTTTTTGGTAGCCATAGCGGAAAATCGTTCGAAAGCCGGAAATAAAACGGTTCATTATACAGGAATCGAAAAGGCTTTGGCTGAATCTTGCTGCTGTCGTCAGTTTACTTTGTTGTATCGTGAATTCACTTGAAAAGTATTACGGCGTTGGTTCTCGACCTTATATGAAAAAGTAGTTTGAGTTACGGCTATAAAATATTGTTGGCTAAGAAAGGAAAAAAAGACTGAACACCTTGCAGCGTCCAGTCTTTTCTTAATCAGCCGTTTTCAGACGGCCTCGGGTTTATTTTTTGCGGCTGAAGATGATTTTGGTTGCTTGCCATGCGACGCAGAATGCACCACCGATAAAGATTAAGTCGGCTGCGGTGCGTACCCAGCGCAGGGTGTCCAAAATTTCCATCTGCATAAATTCTTCGCTGCGGGCATACCACAGACCGTGGGTAATCGAAGCGGTTGCTTGGATGACACCGACCGGCAGCAGGCTGATGGCGATCATGCCGACCAAGCCGCCGTTGAGCAGCCAGAAGCCCCAAGTCATCAGTTTGTCGTCAAACTGTGCTTCCGGTTTCAGGTAGCGGGCCACCAGCAAGACGAAGCCCAGTGCCAAGAAACCGTATACGCCGAAGAGTGCTGCGTGGGCGTGAACGGCAGAGGTGTTCAGGCCTTGGATGTAGAACAGGGAAATCGGCGGGTTGATCAGGAAGCCGAATACGCCGGCACCGATCATGTTCCAGAATGCTACGGCAACGAAGCACATCAGCGGCCAGCGCAGACGTTTCGCCCAAGCGGCGGCATTTTGGTAGGACCAGTGTTCGTAGGCTTCGCGGCCGAGCAATACCAGAGGCACAACTTCCAAAGCAGAGAAGCAGGCACCGATTGCCATAGAAGCGGAGCTGGTACCGGTGAAGTAGAGGTGGTGCAGTGTACCCGGTACGCCGCCGAGCATGAAGATGGCAGCGGCAGCCAGTGTGGAAGCGGTGGCGGTGCTGCGGCGGACAAAGCCCATGTTGTAGAACACGAAGGCAAATGCTGCGGTGGCGAATACTTCGAAGAAGCCTTCTACCCACAGGTGTACCACCCACCAGCGCCAGTATTCCATTACGGCAATCGGTGATTTTTCGCCGTAGAACAGACCCGGTGCGTAGAATACGCCCACGCCGACCATAGAGGCTACGAAAATGGCGAGCAGGTTTTTGTCAGTGCCTTTTTCTTTAAAGGCGGAAACGGTGCAGCGCAGCATCAGGAACAGCCACAGCAGCAGGCCGACCATCAGCAGCAGTTGCCAGAAGCGGCCCAAGTCCAGATATTCGTAACCTTGGTGGCCGAACCAGAAGTTCAGCTCAGGCGGCAGAATGTGGGTCAGGGCGAAGAAGTTGCCTGCGTATGAACCGCCGACCACGATAAAGAGGGCGATATACAGGAAATTCACGCCGGCACGTTGGAATTTAGGGTCTTTACCGCCATTGACAATCGGTGCTAAGAACAGACCGGCAGTCAGGAAGCCAGTCGCAATCCAGAAAATGGCGGATTGGATGTGCCATGTGCGGGTCAGGGCGTATGGGAACCAGTCGGCCATTTCAAAGCCCAAAGCGGTGTCGATGCCGTAGAAACCTTGGCCTTCAACGGTATAGTGTGCGGTCAGACCGCCCAGCAATACTTGTACGCAGAACAGCGCTACGGTCAGGAAAACGTATTTACCCAAGGCTTTTTGCGAAGGGGTCAAAACGATTTTGCTGATCGGGTCTTCAGACGGCGTTTGCACTTCTTCGTGTTTGGTCAGGAACGAATAACCCCACATCAAAAGGCCGATACCCATCAGCAGCAATACCACGCTGGTAAACGACCAGATGTAGTTTTCAGTGGTCGGCACGTTGTTAATTAATGGTTCGTGCGGCCAGTTGTTGGTGTAGGTAAAGGTTTCGCCCGGACGGTTGGCAGAAGCAGACCATGCAGTCCAGAAGAAGAAGTTGAACAGTTTTTGACGTGCTTCAGGGCTTGGCAATGTGTTGTTTTTCATTGCAAAGTGTTCGCGCGTCGTTTGGTAGGCCGGATCGTTGCTGTACACGCCGTCATAGTAAGGCATAATCGCTTCGATGGCTTTCATGCGGGTGTCGCTTACCACAACGCTGCCGTCTTCCTGAACGGCGCTGTTTTTGCGGTATTCGTCTGCCAGACGGGTTTTCAATACGGATTGTTCGGTTTCGCTCAAATCAGCAAAGTTTTTACCGTGTTCGGCTTGGGCGGTGATGTTCAACCATGCCTCCAGCTCGCGGTGTAGCCAGTCGGCGGTCCAGTCCGGCGCTTGATAAGCACCGTGGCCGAGAATCGAGCCGACTTCCATACCGCCGGTGGTCTGCCATGCAGACTGGCCGGCAAGAATATCGTCTTTGGTCATCAAAACTTTGCCGGAAGCGGTAACGACTTTTTCAGGATAAGGCGGCGCTTTTTTGTAGATTTCGCTGCCCATATAGCCAAGTATAGTAAAGCAGACTACCAGTACTGCAAAAAGCAGATACCAGAGCTTTTTATACTGTCCCATTTGGAACTCCTTTTTGGTAATAAAAGTGGTTGGTTATTCATTCATTGAATATGAATGTTAAGGATTGTATCACGCTTTGAACAGTAAAGAAAATATTTATTGCGCCAGCTTGCGTAAAGACAGCAGCAGTTTTCAGACGGCCTGTTGTGCTTTGGTAAAAAATGCTTAAGATTTTGGTGTGGAATTGAGACAAAAAATAAATCTTCAGGCTAGTTTTTAGTATATTTTAACTAGTTCAAAAGGATTATTTTAGTTAGATTAGATTCATATTTGATGAATTATTTGATTTAAGTCAAATAATGTAAAGCCGGACGCATAGATAATGACGGCAAGACATCAATCGGTGTTGATTGAACCCAATCACCCACATTCTCCATATAGAAGGAAAACCACTATGAAACGCCAAACTTTAGCTGCAATCGTTGCTTCAGTATTTGCCTTGGCTGCCTGCGGTCAGCAAGCTGCCGACAAACCGGCCGAAAACGCTGCCAGCGTGGAAGCTGCTGCTTCTGCCGCTTCTCAAGCTGCCGATACACCGTCTTCCGAATTGCCGGTGATTGATGCCGTGGTTACCCACGCACCTGAAGTACCGCCTGCTATCGACCGCGATTATCCTGCCAAAGTCCGTGTAAAAATGGAAACCGTTGAGAAAACCATGAAAATGGCCGACGGCGTGGATTACCGCTACTGGACATTCGACGGCGACGTTCCGGGCCGCATGATTCGTGTACGTGAAGGCGATACCGTAGAAGTTGAATTCTCTAACCACCCAACTTCAACCGTACCGCATAACGTGGACTTCCACGCAGCAACCGGTCAAGGCGGTGGCGCAGCGGCAACCTTTACCGCTCCGGGTCATACTTCAACCTTCAGCTTCAAAGCGCTGCAACCGGGTCTGTATATCTACCACTGTGCCGTTGCCCCTGTGGGTATGCACGTTGCCAACGGTATGTACGGTCTGATTTTGGTTGAGCCTAAAGAAGGCCTGCCTAAAGTGGACAAAGAATTCTACATCGTTCAAGGCGACTTTTACACCAAAGGCAAATACGGCGAACAAGGCCTGCAAGCCTTCGATATGGACAAAGCAGTTAAAGAACAACCTGAATACGTTGTCTTCAACGGCCATGTCGGTTCGATTGCCGGCGACAACGCTCTGAAGGCCAAAGCTGGCGAAACCGTACGTATGTACATCGGTAACGGCGGTCCAAACTTGGTATCTTCGTTCCACGTAATCGGCGAAATCTTCGACAAAGTATATGTTGAAGGCGGCAAACTGATTAACGAAAACGTACAAAGCACCATCGTTCCGGCCGGCGGCTCTGCAATCGTAGAATTCAAAGTCGATATTCCGGGCAGCTACACCATCGTTGACCACTCACTGTTCCGTGCCTTCAACAAAGGCGCACTGGGTCAACTGAAAGTAGAGGGCGAACCTAACCCTGAAATCATGACCGAAAAACTGAGCGACACCGTTTACCAACCTGAAGGTGCTTCCGCTCCTGCTGCACCGGCTTCCGCCGCTTCAGCAGCCAACGCCTACGAATAAGCAGGCAATACACGGTAAACCGCTGCTGCATAGGCAGCAGCGGTTTTTTTCCAAGATTGATAGTGAAATAACCCCAAAGCAAAACAAGGCGGAGCCAACGCAGTAGTGTTTTGAAGTTATCTCACTATACCCAGTAAAGAAACCGCATGAACAAATACTGTCTGTCAGCACTCTTACTCTGCATGATTGCAGGTTGCAGCGGGCAGGATAGGGCAAAAACCGCTTTTCAGACGGCTTCGGCGCAACAAACCGAATGGTCGGCCGGAGAGCAAATCTATCAGACCAACTGCGCCGCCTGTCATGGCACAAACGGTGAAGGAAAGGGCGACAATTTCCCGCCGCTGGCACAATCCGACTATATCGCCGGAAAGCCGCAGGCAGTGATACAGGCAATGGTCAAAGGCATAAACGGAAAAATTACCGTCAACGGTAAAACCTACGATAATTTTATGCCCGCAAGCGCATTAAACGACGAAGACACCGCCCAAGTTACCAATTACATCATCAACCGTTTAAATAACGGAAACAGCAACATCAGTGCCGCAGAAGTTGCCGCAGAACGCAGCAAATAGGCCGTCTGAAAATTGATAACAACACACACCGCTTACAGGGAAACCACATGAACATCAAACACATATTCCTGCTCGGCAGCCTGTATTTATGCACTCAGGCCCTTGCCGCCGATATGGTCAGAATCGAAGGCGGCAGCTACCGCCCCCTGTATCTCAAACCCAACACCCCGCTGATTAAAGTATCCGCCTACCAAATCGACAAATACCCCGTAACCAACGCCGAATTTGCCGCCTTTCTCAAAACCCACCCGCAATGGCAGAAAGGCAAAATCAGCAGCAAACAGGCAGAAAGCTCGTACCTCCAACACTGGGTGAAAAACGACGGCAGCTACGCCCCCAAAGCCGCAGAACGGCAGCACCCCGTAACCAACGTCTCATGGTTTGCCGCCAACGCCTACTGCGAAGCCCAAGGCAAACGCCTACCGACCATTGACGAATGGGAATTTGCCGGACAAGCCTCCACCACCCAAGCCAACGGCGCTTCCGAACCCGGCTACAACCGTACCATCCTCGACTGGTACGCCGACGGCGGCCGAAAAGGCCTGCGCAACATCGGTCAGAGCAAACCCAACTACTGGGGCATCTACGATATGCACGGTCTGATTTGGGAATGGACGGAAGACTTCAACAGCAGCCTGCTCACCTCCGGCAATTCCAGCAGCCAAATGTTCTGCAGCGGTGCCGCCGTCGGCTCCAGCGACCCGAGCAACTACGCCGCCTTCCTGCGCTACGGCATCCGCACCAGCCTGCAATCCAAATATGTACTGAACAACTTAGGTTTCCGCTGCGCCAAAAAATAAACCCTGATGCAAGTATTTGACACAAATACTTTTTCCGATTTCCAATGACTCAAGCAGCTTAGGCGATACTGAACAGTATCGCCGTTTTTTTGTCAGGCCGTCTGAAAAACAGGGGGATTTTCAGACGGCATAAGAGAAGTGTATTTTGAAGCAGCCATAACAAAAATTTACCGCAACAGCCCCAAAAAAATTCTACCTGAAATCGTACACAAAGCCTAAAAACTATGGCATAATCCCCGCTTGCCGTAAAAGCGGCAAATCAGGAGCTTTATCCGGTTTCGGCTGGTTGAGCTTGTCTTGAACCGAAAGGTTCGTTTTATTTTCGGAGTTTTCCATCATGGCATTGACCGTAGAACAAAAAGCACAAATTGTTAAAGATTTCCAACGCAAAGAAGGTGATACCGGTTCTTCTGAAGTACAAGTTGCACTGCTGACTTTCCGCATCAACGACTTGACCCCGCACTTCAAAGCCAACCCTAAAGACCACCACAGCCGTCGCGGTTTGTTGAAAATGGTAAGCGCACGCCGCCGCCTGCTGACTTACCTGCGCCGTACCCAACCGGACACTTACCGCAACCTGATTACCCGTCTGGGTCTGCGTAAATAATTTATGCTTCGGTAAAACACCGTTTTATCGGACACACCGCAAAAATCAAATGATTTTTGCGGTGTGTTTTTTTATGGGTTGCCATATTGTTGTATGAATGAAACAAATGTTAAAACTAAGTTTATTTGAATAAATTTAATATTATTATCTTGTTTATCATCATTTTTTTAAGCGGTATTGCGGTTTTTCAAAAAAGTCGTTTCATATTAGATTAATTAAATTTGAAAACTATTATTATTTATGTTGACGATGTATTTATATTATTTTAGCATTCTTAATATTAATAATTTTGATTATTAATTTCCTTTTAATATAGATATGGAGCAATGCAGGAATGAAGAAAACGATTTTGGCTGTGTTAATCAGTAATGTCTTTATTGCGCCGGTTTGGGCGGATACGGCAGCAAAAAATAATGTAGATTTGCAGGAAGTTACGGTCAAAGGCGACCGGCAGGGTGTGAAAGTGCAGACCAATGTGGTTACTTTGCAGGAAAAAGATGAAAGCACGGCAACCGATTTGCGGGGACTGTTGAAAGACGAACCGGCGATTGATTTTGGCGGCGGTAACGGGACATCGCAATTTTTGACTATTCGCGGTATGGGGCAGAATTCGGTGGACGTTAAAATCGACAATGCGTATTCCGACAGCCAGATTTTATATCATCAAGGCCGCTTTATCGTTGATCCGTCGTTGGTGAAAGTCGTTTCCGTGCAAAAAGGCGCAGGTTCGGCAAGTGCCGGTATTGGCGCAACCAACGGTGCCGTGATTGCGAAAACGGTTGATGCTTTGGATTTACTCAAAGGCAGCGATAAAGATTGGGGCGTGAAGCTGAACGGAGGCTATGCAAGCAATGACGGCCGTACTTACGGTGCCGCCGTGTTTGGCAAAGCCGGTTATTTTGACGGTTTATTTGCGATGAACCGAAATGATGAACATGATTATCAAGCCGGTAAAGGTTTTGATAACGGCAGCGGCAGCAAAACGGTTTTATACAGTGGTTTGGACAAACGCAATTATCTGGCGAAAGTGGGTGCAACATTCGACAATCACCGCATTGTATTGAGCCGTTTGCAAAACCAAAACCGGGGTGTCCGTACCGTTCGTGAAGAATTCAGAGTGATTCCGGGGCATAAGAAACGAGACTATTCTAATCAGTTGCCGGCTTATCGTGAAGTAACGTTGGAAAACAACAATCTGGAATATATCGGCAAAAACTTAGGCTTTATTGATGAGCTGACCGCTAACGCCTATGTAATGAAAAACACCCGTTATTCGGCAAACGACGATGGCATCGGCTATGCGGGTTTTTCTCCAAAAACCGGTGAGGTTATTCCGACCAATACCGTGATGGCCACCAAAGGTGCAAACATCAATTTCGACAGCAGCATCGGCGACCATACCGTATTGAAATACGGGGCAAACTACCGCCATCAAGATGTCCGTCCCGACCGCTTTCTCAATCCGAACGTGAAAAACAATCCGGAAAAAACCGACAGTGGCGTTTATGTTGAAGCTATCAACGAATTGGGCGATTTTACGCTGACAGGCGGTCTGCGTTACGATCATTTCCATATCAAAACGCATGACGGCAAAAGCGAGTCCAACCACAATATCAACCCGAGTCTGGGTGTGATTTGGCAGCCATTGCCGACTTTCAGCCTGAGTGCCAGCCATAACTATGCCAGCCGCAGCCCCCGCCTGTATGACGCTTTGCAGTCGCACGGTAAAAGAGGCATTATTTCGGTGGCAGACGGTATCAAAGCCGAGCGGGCCAGAAATACCGAAATCGGTTTCAACTATAATGACGGCATGTTTGCGGTAAACGGCAGCTATTTCTGGCAAACCATCAAAGATGCCGTAGTGAACCCGCAAGACCGCCACGGTACTTACAAACTCAGCGAAGCAGTCAATTCTGGCACCATCAAAAATCACGGTTACGAACTGGGCGCATCCTACCGCAACGGCGGCTTGACCGCCAAACTCGGCGTGGCGCACAGCAAGCCCCGTTTTTATGATGTGTTAGTCAAAGCAGATGCCAACAATCCTAACCCTGAATTTGCCGCACAAGTCGGCCGTACATGGACGGCTTCGCTGGCATACCGTTTCGACAAACCAAATCTGGAAATCGGTTGGCAAAACCGGACGGTAGAAAAAACCGATGGTTCAACGCTGGTGATCAAGGGCAAGTTGATTCCGGCAGGGGAGCGTGCCAGTTATAACGTGAACGATATTTTTGCCAACTGGAAACCTTTGGGCAAAGATACACTGAATGTGAATTTCTCGGTGAACAATATATTCAACAAATACTACCATCCGCACAGCCAGCGTTTGGCAACCGATACCTTGCCGGGTGTCGGCCGGGATGTACGTTTGGCGGTAAATTACAAATTCTAAGCCGAAATATTGCGTCACCTGATATAACGGGCAGCGCAGCAAACGGCTGAAGGGGCGGGCAACCGCCCCTTGTTTTTGCTGTATTTGCCTATATTTCGTGGAAATAGGGCGGAGAGGCCGTCTGAAAACGGGGTTTCGGTAAAATAAACGAAACCCCCGAACTTTACAGGAGCGTTTGATGAATATCTATGATTTTGCGGTAAAAGATGCCAAAGGGCAGGACATCAGTCTGTCGGATTATCGGGGCAAGGTGTTGCTGATTGTGAATACCGCTACCCGCTGCGGTTTGACACCGCAGTATGAGGAGCTGCAAGAGCTGTATGCCCGTTATGCTGGACAGGGTTTGGAGATTTTGGATTTTCCGTGCAACCAGTTTCGCGAACAGGCACCGGAGAGTGGCGAGGAAATTACGCAGATTTGCCAAACCAAATTCGGTACGGCGTTTAAAATCTTCGATAAAATCGAGGTTAATGGCGAACATACCCATCCGCTGTATGCTTATCTGAAAGCGCAAAAGCCGGAAGACAAAGGCAACCATCTTTTTAAAGATTTGCTGCTGCGGCTGGCTTCGCTCGGTGAAAAACGGGAAGGCAGCGACATTAAATGGAACTTTACCAAGTTTTTGATCAACCGCAACGGCGACGTGGTCGAACGTTTCGCTCCGAGTGTGAAGCCGTCTGAAATCGAGGACGATATTCGGGCTTTGCTGTAAAGTTGCCCATATTCAATATTGTTGCCGAGTTTGGAAACAGTGATTGATAACTGTTAAAAAATATGCCGTCTGAAAATCGATTTTCAGACGGCATAGCTGTTTTATCAAATGCGGCAACAGGGATTATTTGCTTTCTTGGGCAAAGTATTTGCTGTAGATTTGGTCGTATTCGCCGCTTTCACGCACTTTTTTCAGGGCTTCGTTCAGCATGGCGATGGTGGCTTCGTCGTTTTTGCGGGTGGCGATGCCGTAGTTTTCAACTGTGAAATCGGGCAAAGTGATGAAGTCCATGCCTTTGGTCGGGTTGTTTTTCACATAGTTGGCAATCACGGCGCTGTCGCTGACGACGGCATCCAAGCCGCCGTTTTCCAATTCTTTGATAATCAGCGGCACGGTTTCAAAGCGGGCGATTTTCGGATTGTCGCTACCCAAAAGTTTGGATACTGAGAAATCGCCGGTGTAGCCGGTTACCACGCCGACTTTTTTCAGGTTTTTCAGTTCTTCCGATGAGGCGATTTTTTTGCCTTGCGGCACTAACACGACTTGGGTGATTTCAAAATACGGATCGGAGAATGCCATAGACTGTTTGCGGTCGTCAGTGATGGTTACGCCGGACATCACGATGTCGATGTCGCCGTTGTTCAGCGCCGGGAACAGGGTGTCCCAAGGCTGGTGTTTGAAGGCGACTTTGAAATTGCCGGCTTTGGCCATGGCGTTCATCAAATCGACATCAAAGCCTTCGACATTGCCGGCGGAATCCAAGGATTCAAACGGGGCAAATTCGGCATTCATGGCAACTTGATAGACTTTGTCGGACGCAGCCGCCGGGGCGGCAGCTTCCTGTTTTTGTCCGCCGCAGGCGCTCAGAATCATTGCCGAGCAGACGGTTGCTGCGGTAAGCCATTTTTTCAGGTTCATGGTATTACTCCTTTGTTTCGGTAAACAGATAAAAATTGCTGACAATTTGAGTTTAACATAAATTGACAGATGATGCTTGGGGAATGATTCAGCGTTCTTTTTCGCGGAAAAAGGCGTAGGTTACATCGTGGAACAAATCGGTGTGCGGGCTGTCTTCGTAGCTCAATTCCGCCAAGGCATCTTCAAATGCCAGTTGGATGGATTCGACCGCATCTTGTGCGGTGTCGGCGGGCAGGGCGCGGATCAGGCCTTTGAGGGCAGTGGACAAAACGTGGTTCTGCATCCGCAGCACATCATTGGCTTCTTCCAAATATTCGAGACGTTGTTCGATGCTGTTCATGATAGTTTCCTAGGAATCTGATAGAATGCCGCATTATAGCAAATCGGCAGCGTTTGTTGCCGCCGCAACCGCCTGTGTAACGAGATAAACATGAAAGACCGTCAAAAATCCGCCGTGCAAACCGAAGAACATATCAACTGGGAACAGCGTTTGGAACAGCTGCGCCAAGCCCGCCAAACGGGTGCTTTGCCGCCGAAAACGCCTGCTGTGCCGAACAATCCGCCCCAAGCTGCGTCAAAACCTGCGCCCGCTTTAGACGACAAAATGCGTAAAAAAGTGCTGCAGGCTTATTTGAACAAATGGCAGCAGGAACACAATATCGGCATCGAGCAGGAAGAACACGCCGAGCCGGACAGCATGGTATTGTTTGAAGAAAACTGGCTGCATGCCCAATCGGCGCTGCAGATGCAGGCATCTGAAAAATATATCGAATCGACCCGTTCGGTGTGGCTGAATCCGAAACGCCAAACGGTTACCTTCCCCGAACCGGAAGCCGCCGAAACGCAGGAAAACGCCGAAAGCGAAGCGCAAGCCGATGCTGAAGAAACGCCGTTTTCAGACGGCCTTGCCGAAGCAGAGGCAGAAAAAATCGTGGTCAATATCAACGTTTTGAACCCGCAGATGATCAGCCGCAAAGAAGTGTACTGCATTTCCGAGCGGGATTTGGAAGCCCGGCTGATGAAGCGGCTGCGTACGCACTTAACCGATGCCGTCAATGGCATGATTCGGGTGGCAATGCAGAAACAGATGGCGATGCAGACCTATCAGCTGCAGCAGATTTTGAACGATCAGGCACCGAAACTGGTGGAAGAAGTGTTGGAACACAATCTGCAGAAAATTTTGTCCGATATCAAACAAGAAATGAAATATAAATCTTAAGGCGGCAGACAACGGGTAACGAATATGATGAAAAACATCATCACTTGGCTGGCGCTGGTTGCCGCCGGGTTCGGGCTGTTTCACTATCAGCCGTGGCAGAACGAAGCCGGCACGTCGCCGCAAAGCGTCGCAGGGGAGCAGGCAAGGCCGTCTGAAAACGGCGCAGCCGAGCGGATTTTGCAGCAGGCATTTGCCGAACGCCGCAGCGATATTCAGATTGAAGGCGAGGGCGTGGTAAAAAAAGTTTTGCCCGACGACAACAAAGGCAGCCGCCATCAACGTTTCATTCTGCGACTAAACAGCGGGCAAACCCTGTTGGTGGCACACAACATCGATTTGGCGGATAAAATTACCGGTTTGCAGCCGGGCGATACCGTGCAGTTTTACGGCGAATACGAATGGTCGAAGCAGGGCGGCGTGATTCATTGGACACACCGCGATCCGGCAGGCCGCCACGCCGACGGCTGGTTGCGGCACAACGGTAAAGTTTATCAATAATGGACGGCAGCATTCAATTTTTCACCCTGTTTCTGCTCGGCTTTTTCGGCGGCGGGCATTGCGTGGGCATGTGCGGCGGCTTAAGCAGCGCCTTTGCCCTGCAGCTTCCGCCCCATCTCAACCGCTTCGGGCTGATTGTTTTGCTGAATTCGGGCAGAATCGCCAGCTATGTCGCCATCGGCTGCATGGTCGGATTAATCGGGCAGTTCGGCATGGCTTTAGACGAAACCCGCTGGCTGCAAAACGGCCTGTATCTTGCCGCCAACGTATTGCTGCTGCTGTTGGGACTGTATTTGGCCGGATTGTCCGCCGTTGCCACCAAAATCGAAGCCTTGGGCAAACCGGTGTGGAAACGGCTGAATCCCTTGCTAAACAAACTGTTGCCGATCCGTTCCGCCAAAGCCTGTTTTGCCGTCGGCATGCTGTGGGGCTGGTTGCCCTGCGGCTTGGTGTACAGCGCCTCGCTTTATGCACTGGGCAGCGGCAGCGCCGCAAAAGGCGGCATGACCATGCTGGCGTTTGCCCTCGGCACCTTACCGAACCTGCTGGCAATGGGCTGGTTTGCCACCCAACTGAAAAACCTGCTGCAAAAACGCAGCGTCCGCCTGTGCGCCGGGCTGCTGGTTGCCGCATGGGCAGCGTGGCGGCTGGCGGTGTTTGTCGGGACATGGCATTGAAATTCGGAATATATAAAGCCGTCTGAAAATCTGATTTTCAGACGGCTTCAGGTTTATTACAATAGTCCCTGTTGAGTGGTTCAACAAGCGGAAACGCCCACCGTTTCCGATGAGCGCTCACAGAGGAAAATGAAATGAATAGCACAATTATTCAAATCATCTTCTTACTGGCTTTGTTAATGGTAAGCGGTAACGCTTACTAAAGCCCAGTAAGGCTGGGGCGGTCTGACCACCGTCCCAGTTCCTCAATCTTACAAAACTCTCCACCCGAAAGCAAGCAGAATTTCCGGCTTACCAACCTAAGTACCGGCCGTTTCAGACATCTCCTGTCCAAACCGATCCTTCATCTGTCGGCGCAAAGCCAAACGCTCATAAAACCAACGGTAATGCAGTATGAAATAAGCTCAAAGCACCACTGCGTTGGCTTCGCCTTGCCGTACTATCCGTACTGTCTTCGGCTTGCCGCCTTGCTTTGGGTTATTTCACTATAAAATAGGGTATATTCTACCCAAGTATTGATACCACCCAAAAAAAACAAGCGTGCTGCGCCTACACTCGCCGCACAAGCGAGCGTAGCCCACCCCGCACCGGCATTTCAAGAATAAAATTAAACAACACCCCACACTTACTCTTAAAATTTCCCTTCGCAAAATTCACAAAATTATGATAAATAACATAATTATTCAAATACTTAGTTGAAACCCCATGAAATCGGCAATTAACCAGCTTCTTCAACATCGAATGATAACTATTAATCGTCTGAACATCAAAAATATGCGCAGCTTGCGGCGAGCGCTCCGCACGCGGCGCAGCACAACGCATTCCCGAAGGCACAGGAATATGCGACAACCCCATCACATCAGCAACCTTCTGATAAACAGAATTAGAATCAGTAACCAAAATCGAACGCTCCGCAATCCGCCCGTCCAAAACCCCAAGCACATCATTGCCGCTAGGCTTACCCAAATTCGACACCCTTCCCACCGAAAGTCCGTCCAAATTCACCGCACAAGGCACACAAACCTGATCACGAGACAAACCCCGTCTTCTCTGCCTTACCCCGACACGCCCCAAAAACTCACCCTTCAACTTCTTCTGACCCTTAAACGACAACCGGAAAAAAGTCTCATCAGCCTGCACCACACCATTCAACATCACCTTATCCATCATCGCCTGCAGCACCCCCAAAATCCGGTGCCGCCAAGAAAAAGCAGTATGCAAACAAATCCCACACTCCTCAGCACAACGCTGCAGCGGCAACTTATTCAACATACAACGAATATACTCATACCAAACCTCCAACCCCTTTTTCGACCGATAAAAAACCGTTTCCGCCCGCTCCCCAAAAGTCCTCCCACAAATACGGCACAAAAAACGCTGCCGCCCATCCTTTTTCCCATTTTTCACATAATCCTTTTTACAACAATGAGGACAACGCGCAACCCCCTGAGAAAACTCAGAAACACGATTCGGATCATCCCCCGCCACCACCAATCGCAAAAAAATATTACGCTCAACCGGCGGCAACCTCCTAAAAAGCTGAATCAACACATCAACATCACGAGTAACCACCGCCATAGCCAAACCCTCCAACCAAAAAATAACCAATTAAATAAAGCAATCAATAAAATACTACCAAAACCAATAAAATACTGTTAGCATAAGCAAAATAAGCGTAAAGAGCATAAAGCCAACCCCAAAATTCAGACGGCATTTGCACATAATTTTACAAACCCAAACAACATATATACATAAAATTCAAAAACATGATAAAATATACCCATTAACTAACCAAAACCAAAAACAAGCTGCAAGGTAACAATATGAACAACAAACAAACAGCACACTTCCAAACACGAGAACAACTCGAAATATTCATCAAACAAAACCCAAGACGATTCCTAGACGAGCTCGAAAGCAGCCCCCCCCTAAGAGAAAACTACAAAATCCTCCTACAAGACTTTAACAATTCCGACCTAATCGCCATCGGCACCGCACTACAAGGCCGAGAAGTCCGCAATCCCATCAACAACAAACTCATGCTCACCGAGCCAAACGTCAAAGACTTCTACTACTGGTCTTCCCACAACATGAAACAAATGCAGGAAAATCCTTATCACGAATTAACTGATTATAAAGAATTTGTTAAGCGATTGCGTGAACAAGAATTAATCAATGAAGAAAATGAAAAAAAAGCTAAGCGTGAGATGATTAAGACAATTAGCGAAGAACTAAAACGCCACCAAAAACAAGTCGAACAAGCACGCGACTTCATGATGCAAAAAGAATTCTTGGATAATTTAGATAGAGCTTGGAAACTGCTAAGTATTCAAAAACAACAGCAACTTACCGAAAGTGCCGAAGCATTAAATGATTTGATGGTAAATACCGAAATTGGTAGATATTTATCGCAAGACCCACGTTTTAGTCAACTCGAAGAAAACCAAAAAAGGTTAATTCAAAAAGGTCTTTCCGTTATAGGCGAAAACATCAATAATGATGAAAAATTTAGCAAAACAATAAAAGAACTAGGTTTAAAAGAAGAAGATAAAGAAAAATATAAAGAATTTCTAGCTGATCCAGTTAAATTTGCAGCAGAACATCCTGAAGAAGCAAGTAGATTTACTGAAGTTACTTTAAACTGGACAGCGAAAATAGCACAAAAACGGGTGCAAAACGAGAAAAATGCTGCAGAAACAGCAAAGAATACTAAAAATGGAACAGATGAGTTTAATAAAATTGAACTTAGAAGATATTATCAAACAATAAATGCAGAAAAATCCACGTCTGCTTTTGAATCGAAACTAACCAATCCAGAGAATACCGATGCTGCTAAACCGATAAGCACTTCAAAAGAACAAGTTAAAAAAGAACTTAATGAACATCAAGAAGGCGTTGGAGCAGTAAACACAATAGCAAACGCAGCATTAGATTGGTCTAAAAACTTTAAACGAAATACAACAGAAGAACAATCGCAGCAAGAGCAAGCGCAACTACATAGCGCTAGCACTAATCCAACAATGGGGAATAAAATATGAAAAGAATAACAAAAGAATTTATCACTGCTTCAATATTGGCATTAAGCGCAGGCGTAGCTGTAGCAAAGGGCACTGCTACACCGCATACTAAAATAAATCCATATAGTAATAACCCATATAATGAAGAAATTACTGTAAGTGAATGGAAAGATAAAATTTCAAAAGCACACGACCCCGTTGTTGAAAAAGCATTTGCTATATGGGGTTTAACAGATGATAACTTGGAAAGAGTGAAGAAAGATCAGCGTATCGGTTATGCTCAAATGGCGTTATTTGAAGCAATACGTTATATGGAATTATGGAATGAAGCCGTTGAAAATCCAAGTATGTTACCAAGTTCAAAAAATATGCGGGTAGCTTTTTGTCAATTTGGAAAAGATCATGGAATTGTAGATGTTAATCCTAATTGGACATACGAAGAAAGCAGACGGCATGCTAAAAATTGGAGTAGTTGCGACAAAAACTTCCAACCTACCGTGCAAAACATTAAAAGAGGTTTAAGCCCAATAGTTCTAAGCGACCCACGTTTAGAACAAAATAAAGCCAAGTATATTAAACCTTTACCTTAACGGAGCGGGTGCGTTAATCACAGTTTCAGTGCTGGTTCAAACATTGCCCGCCACCGCAACACTTGAACCAAGCACAAAATAAATAGCTGTAGAAAATAAACTTTTTTACAGCTATTTATTTCCCCTGTAGGGTGTCGTGCCAAAGCACGCACCTGTTCTGTGCATTTTATGTCGAAGCCGTCTGAAAATACAGTTTTCAGACGGCATTGTTTTTGGGTTTGGGGTTGGTGAGATTGATTTATGCCGATTAAACAACCAAGCCCGTGCGTGCTTGAAGCACGCACGCTACATGGGGTTTGACTGCAGGTCGCAGGTTGCGGTTAGCGAGAGCGAAGCCGAAGCCGAGCGTAACCCAACAAAACCTTATGTTTCAAAGTATTTGCAATCATGTTGGGCCTCGACCCAACCTACACACTGTTTAAAACCCGTATGAATTATTCAGTGGATTGACTATAAAACCGCACAACGAAGACGAAGGCGCAGCCCTAAAAACCGAAAATTTTTACCATCAATACTTAATTAAAAAATCCCTAAAATCTAAAACAAGGCCGTCTGAAAATCTGATTTTCAGACGGCTTGGTTTTATGTTTACCGGCTATGCTTCCTGCGGCAGCGGCAGGGTGCTGACAATGCCGCATACGCCGGCGGCTGCGGCGAGTTTGTAGAGGATATGTTGCGGCATATCGTGGTGAAACAGGCGGGTGATGTTGGCGATAACCGGCAGATGAGTTACCCGTCGGGCGCGGACGATGGCATCGATATCGAGGCGGTAGGCGTTGTCCGGCTCGAAACTGAGCGTACCGGCTTCGCCTAAGATAATGTGCAGGTTGCCGCGGGAAGCGATGTGTTCGGCGGCGACCAGCCAGTCATCGACACGGTGGTGTTTGTCTTTGCACAACACCACCGGCGTATTCAGACGGCCTACCTCGTCCTGCAATGATCGGTTGCCCATCAGTTCGCCGCCGAGGTAGAGAATATCGGCTTCGGCATCAAGCGCCGCTTCGATTTGGCGCACGTCCCGTATCCGCACCAAAACCGGTTTGCCGTCTTGATGGCAGTGGCGGATTTGGTTCTGCATGTGCTGGATTTGGTGTTGCTGTCCGCTCAAATCTTCGCCGGCGTAGGGGCGGGCTTCGAGATAAAAAGGATCGGTGAACACGGCATCGGCGGCTGCGCTTGGTCCGGCTGCGGTGCAGATGTCCAACATTTTGCCGCCGCCGAACGCCACGCCCCGTACGGTAATTACGCTGTTGTGCGCCTGATGTTCCCGGCTGATGGTTTTCCAATCGTTCAGCACCCGAATGGCACGCTCGACCCCGGGCAGGTTTTCGACTTCGTTGTGGCGGAACACACGTTCGTCGCCGACCGCACCGATAATCGTGCGCTCTTCGCCTTGGGAAATGTGTTCGTGCAGCCCTCTGCTGCGGATAAATTCGACAACGTGGGCGATTTCGGCAGCACCGGCCTGTTTTTGCATGACGATAATCATTTTCGGCTTGCGTAGAGTGGGAAAGACAGATTGATTATATAGTGAAAATCCGTTCTTTCCCATACGCCGCAGCGGCGGATTGTTTGCGTCATATCAAGGCGGAAAACCGCCGCTGCTTAATTTTCAGACGGCCTATGTTATACTGACCCCCGTTTTTATTTGTCTTGGCGCAAAATGCGACTGTTTGGTATCAGAAAACTTTGGCTGAAACTGGCGTTCTTCGGCGTGCTGACTTCGCTGCTGATGATCATCGGCATGTCTGCGTCTGTTTACCGCCTGTTCAGTGCCGAGCGGATTCAGGCGGTGGCGGATTCGGCGTTTGCCCACGGCGGGCGCAGCGTCCGTTTTGAGGGCGACATCGGCCGCCGCTGGTTTCCCCGTCCGACCGTTTCCCTGAAAAATCTGAAAGTGGTGCCGTTAAACGGCATCCGTCCCGATATTGAAATTCAGGAAGCGAGCATAGGTTTGGCGTGGGAAAGCCTGTGGCGCAGCGTGCCGGTGGTGGACAAGCTGCGGCTGGACGGCTTGACGCTGACGCTGGAGCGGCGGGACGACGATACTTGGAATCTGCAGGATTTATGGCAGCAGGGCGGCTCGCAGCGTTTTGAATTAAACCGGCTGCAGGTGGAAAATGCCGCCCTGAATCTGCGGCTGGCGCACAACGAATACACGCTGGACGGCGTGAATTTGAAAGTGTCGGACGAAGAATCCGAAGGCAGAATGTTTACCCTGTCGGGGCGGCTGCGGCAGAGCGATTTGCCGCTGGCGTTTCAGGGGCAGGGAACATTGTCGGCCGAGGGCGGCGTTTGGCGGGTTCCGCTGTTCCGTCTGACGGCGGAAGGCAAGTTTGATCAAGACAGCGTAACCCTCGCCGCCGACAGCAGTCTGAGCTGGAGGCCGTCTGAAAATCTGTTGCGGGCGGATAAAGTCAATCTGCGGCTCGACAGTTCGTATCACAATTTCCATATCACGGCACAAATTCCCAAGTTATTGTTGAACCATCAGAAAATCCATCTGGATAGGCTCACCGGCGCATTTACCGCTGCGCAGTGGAACGGTTCGCTGCAACTTAATCAGATAAACCTGCGCCGCAATCTGGCGACGCTGAACGGTTTTGAACTGAATGCCGGCCATCAGGGCGAAAAATGGCAAACCGGCCTGAAAGCCGCCGGTTCGCTGCTGTGGGAACATCAGGCGGGCTTGAGCGTGAAAGACATTGCCTTCAATCTGATTCAGGACAGTTTGGACAAATCCGCAGTGCCGAGATTAAACGGCAATTTGAAAGGCATGTTGAACCGCAGCGCAGCAGGGGCGTGGCAGGGCAGTTTTGACGGCCAGTTTGACCGCCAGCCGGTGCGGCTGGTGTTGCAATATTTGCCGCAATCGGGGCAACATCCCAAGCTGGAAGCCGGTATCAGCCTTAAAAAACTGGTGCTGCAGCCCTATTGGCAGGATTTTCAGGCACAATCGGGGCAGATTTATCCCGATTTTCTCAGCCACCCGCTGATGCCCGCCGTGGAAGCGCAGTTAAACATCAACCAACTGCAGATGCCGGGCGTGGTGTTGGACAAAGTCGATACGCTGGTTTCCGCCGACAGCCGCCATATTGCCCTGAGTAATTTCACCGCCGAGCTTTACGGCGGCAAAACCGAGGGCGGTATCAGCATGGCGAACACCGAACCGGTTTCCTACCATCTGCAGCAGGACGCACGGGGCGTGGAAATCCGGTCGCTGCTGGAAGATTTGTTCGGCTTTCACAATTTCAGCGGTACGGGCGACGCAGTGATCGACATTACCGCCAAAGGAAGCGACCACAAAAGCCTGATCCAATCGCTCGACGGCACGCTCACGCTCAATGTTTCAGACGGCGCATGGGTCGGCATTGATATGAACAATATCCTGCAAAGCGGCAAAATCAGCAAACAGACCGACAAAATATTGCAGACACCGTTTAAAAAATTCACCCTCAACAGCCTGATTGTCAAAGGCGTGAGCCATCATCTGAATGCCGAGCTGCTGTCCGACAGCCTGAAAGTGCGCAGCAGCGGGCAAACCGATCTCTACCGCAAGGAAATGGCGGAAGAAATGCTGATTTACAATGTCCAAAAACCGCTTTCCAAACCGATTCCGCTGAAAATCACCGGCCCGGTCGATAATCTTTCGGTAACGCTCGACTACGCCCGCCTGACCGACGGCCTGAACACGCCGCAGGAAAAACAGAAAGCCTTGGAAGAAACCTTCCGCGAGCAGTGGCAATGGCTGGTGCCGAAGAAAAAATAGGCGGCGGAAGATGATCACCCTGACCGATACCCACTGCCATCTGGCGGACAAACTGTTTGCCGCTGCGCTGCCGGACATTATCCGCCAAGCGCAGACGCAGGGTGTCTGCCGTTTTATCGTTCCCTCGGCAAACAGCGGCGATTTTGCCGCCGTTACCCGACTGGCGGCGTTACCGCAGGTGTATCCTGCATTCGGCATACATCCGTGGTTTGCCGATACGGCGGACGAAACCGCTTTTGATATGTTGGCGGCACAGTTGGAACGTTATCCGCAGGCGTGGGTCGGCGAAACCGGTTTGGACTTTCTGCACGCTGCCGATGAAGCGGCAAAAACCGTGCAGCAGGCGGTTTTCAGACGGCATTTGGACTTGGCACAGCAGATCGGACGGCGGGTGATTGCCCACAATGTCAAATCCACCGCCGCACTGACCGCTGCCGTGAAACACTGCGGCTTTACGCAGGGCGGGATTGTCCACGCTTTTTCCGGTAGTTTGGAAGAAGCACGGATTTTGGTGCGGCTGGGTTTCAAAATCGGTATCGGCTCGCTGCTGCTGAATCCGAATGCCAAAAAAGCACGGGAAGCGGCGCAAAAGCTGGATTTGCAGGATATTGTGTTGGAAACCGACAGCCCGTTTATGCTGAAAAACCAAATCAACACACCTGCCAACCTGTATCGGATTGCCGAAACTGTGGCGGCACTGCGGGGCATTCCGCTGGCGGAATTGGCGGCGGCAACCGAGCGGAATGTGGATATTTTATTATCGTAAATTCACGATAGATGAAAATCGGCTATAATACGCCGCATTCTCTAAACAGGCCGTCTGAAAACGGATTTTCAGACGGCCTTTGCAACGGAAAAAGAATATGAAACCGTCTATTTTAGAAAAATTACAGCAGCTTGCCGAACGTTTGGAAGAAGTTACCCATCTGCTCGGCCAGCCCGAAGCCACCGACGATATGGACAACTACCGCAAGCTGACGCGCGAACACGCCGAAATCACGCCGGTGGTGGAAGTGTTCCAAAGTTACCGCTTGGCGCAGAGCGATTTGGCCGATGCCGAAGAAATGCTGCAAGACCCTGAAATGAAAGAGTTTGCCGCCGAAGAAATCGAAGCGGCAAAAGCCAAAATCGACACTTTGGATACCGAGTTGCAAAAACTGTTGCTGCCCAAAGATGCCGACGACGACAAAAACATCTTTATCGAAGTACGCGCCGGAACGGGCGGAGACGAAGCCGCACTGTTTGCCGGCGATTTGCTGCGCATGTACAGCCGCTATGCCGAACGCAACCGCTGGCAAGTCGAAATTGTGTCCGCCAACGAGAGCGAACTGGGCGGCTATAAGGAGGTGATTGCCCGCATTATTGGGCTGGGCGCATACAGCCGTCTGAAATTTGAATCGGGCGGCCACCGTGTGCAGCGTGTTCCCGCCACTGAAAGCCAAGGACGGATTCACACTTCGGCGTGTACCGTTGCCGTGATGCCTGAAGCCGATGAGTTGGAAGATATTCAAATCAACCCCGCCGATTTGCGGATTGATACCTTCCGTGCTTCCGGTGCCGGCGGCCAGCACATCAATAAAACCGATTCGGCAGTACGCATTACCCACCTGCCGACCGGAACGGTTGTCGAATGTCAGGACGGCCGCAGCCAGCACGCCAACAAAGCGCAGGCGATGAAAGTGTTGGCGGCACGTTTGAACGATGCGCAAAAACGGGAAGCCCAAGCCAAAGAAGCCGCCGAACGCAAATCCTTAATCGGCAGCGGCGACCGCAGCGAACGCATCCGCACCTACAACTATCCGCAAGGCCGTGTTACCGACCACCGCATCAACCTGACCCTGCACAAACTCGATTTCATCATGGACGGCGATTTGAGCGAACTGACGGACGCTCTGATTGCCGAACACCAAGCCGAACTGCTGGCGATGATGGGCGATTAAGGCGGCGGCTGGGCCATGATGCCGTCTGAAAATGCGGTTTTAGCTACATCTACGATTTTCAGACGGCATCAATATCCGAATGCCCAAACCGATTGATTCTGCTTATGGCGCTGTCGGTTTTTTCTTGAGCGGCACGCTGTCAAGCACCGCTGCGAAGTGTTAAAATAAACCCCGATTTTATTCATGTATAAATGAAAAGGATACCTCAAAATGACAAACGAAGTGCAAAACGCCGAAGTATTGGCCGACCGTGTTTCACCGGAACAATTCCGCATCAATATGATGGACATCGCCCGTAAAGCAAACAAACGCATTGTGTTGCCGGAAGGCGCAGAACCCCGCACCGTGCAGGCTGCCGCCATCTGCCATGAAAAAGGCATTGCCCGCTGCGTATTGCTGGCGACCCGTGCCGAAGTCGAAGCCGTGGCTGCCGAGCAGGGCATTACCCTGCCGGAATCGCTGGAAATCATCGATCCGGCGACTTTGGTGGAACAATACGTTGCGCCGATGTGCGAGTTGCGCAAATCCAAAGGCCTGACCGAAGAGCAGGCACGAGAACAGCTTCAGGATACCGTGGTATTGGGTACGATGATGATGGCGCAAAACGATGTGGACGGCTTGGTTTCCGGCGCTGTACACACCACTGCCAACACCATCCGCCCGGCTTTGCAGCTGATTAAAACCGCCCCGAATGCGAGCTTGGTATCCAGCGTATTCTTTATGCTGCTGCCGGAACAAGTGATGGCGTTTGCCGATTGCGCCGTAAACCCGAACCCGACTGCCGAACAGTTGGCCGAAATCGCCATTCAAACCGCCGATTCCGCCAAAGCCTTCGGCATCAACCCGAAAGTGGCGATGATTTCTTATTCCACCATCAATTCCGGTAGCGGTCCTGATGTGGATTTGGTGATTGAAGCGACCAAAATCGCCCAAGAAAAACGCCCTGATTTGGCGTTGGACGGCCCGCTGCAATACGATGCCGCTACTGTGCCGAGCGTTGCCAAAGCCAAAGCGCCGAACAGCAAAGTGGCGGGTCAGGCGACCGTATTGGTGTTCCCTGATTTGAACACCGGTAACTGCACCTACAAAGCCGTTCAACGTGCCGCCAACATCGTCAGCGTCGGCCCGATGCTGCAAGGCCTGCGCAAACCGGTGAACGATCTGTCGCGCGGCGCATTGGTGGACGACATCGTGTACACCATCGCCCTGACTGCGATTCAGGCGCAACAAATGGCCGCCTGATTACCGCCGGTTGTTTGAGATTTGACCGTATGCCGTCTGAAAACAGGGTTTGCCTGTTTTCAGACGGCATTATTGTTGAACAGGGTGATGGAGTAAATTCACGATATATCCCCAAAGCCGCCGTATTGTCTTGTGTACGTTTTGTGGATAAATCCGTTTGATTGTTGAATTGGCTGAAAAAAATCGGTCTGATTAAAAAACAGTCAGAGTGTGCCGTTTCCTGATAAGTGGCGCTCTTTGCTATAATGGCGGCCGAAATCTATTGAGAGAATGCACTATCTATGAATGCTTACCAACAGCAGTTAAACCGTAAAACCGATTATTTAAACGATTTGTTTCAAGGCTTGGCGATGCCGCCGGTGGAGGTGTTTGCCTCGCCGGAGCAGCATTACCGGATGCGTGCCGAATTTCGGGTGTGGCATGAGGGAGACGAGATTTTTTATGCCATGTTTGAGCCGGGGCAAAAAGCGGGCGGGGCGAGTTTGATTCGTTGCGATCAGTTTCCGGCGGCGGCATTGTCGGTGAATGAATTGATGCCCGAGCTGATTGCGGCGGTCAGTGAAAGCGAAGTATTGAAAAAGCGTTGGTATGCGGTGGAATTTCTGGGCACGCTCAGCGGCGAAATGTTGGTAACGATGATTTACCACAAGCGGCTGGACGAGGAATGGGAAGCCGCTGCCCGCCTGCTGCAACAGCGTTTGGGCGTGTGGATTATCGGCCGCAGCCGGGGACAGAAGCTGGTGTTGGCGCAGGATTTTGTTACCGAAACGCTGAATGCGGCGGGTAAAACATTCCGTTACCGCCAGATTGAAGGGAGTTTTACCCAACCCAATGCGCAGGTGTGCGAAAAAATGCTGGCGTGGGCGTGTGCGGCGGCGGAAGGTTTGGGCGGCGATTTGCTGGAACTGTATTGCGGCAACGGCAATTTTACTTTGCCGCTGGCAACCCGTTTTCAGAAGGTATTGGCGACTGAAGTGTCGAAAACTTCAGTTGCGGCGGCGATGTGGAATATCGAAGCCAATCAAAGCGATAATGTGAAAATCGCCCGCTTGTCGGCGGAAGAATTTACCGAAGCCTATACGCAAAACCGTCCGTTCCGCCGCTTGCAGGAGCAGGGCATTGAATTGTCGGATTACCGTTTTTCCACTATTTTTGTTGATCCGCCGCGCGCCGGTGTCGATGATGAGACCCTGAAACTGGTGGCGCAGTTTGAACATGTGATTTACATTTCCTGCAATCCGCAGACGCTGCGGGCGAATTTGGATACCTTGTGCCAAACGCATACGGTGGAACGCTTTGCGCTGTTTGACCAGTTTCCGTTTACGCATCATATTGAGAGCGGTGTGTTGCTGAAGCGGAAAAAATAAATATGCCGTCTGAAAACGGGTATAACGAGTTTCTGCGTAGCTAAAACCTGATTTTCAGACGGCATGGTATGAAATTGCAGAATCAGTTGCTCAATACGTCCACGCCTTTGGGCGGGGTAAAGCGGAACTGGCTGCGTGAAAGGCTGGGGTGGGTGTTCAAGCCCGAAAAGCTGATGCTGGTTTGGTTGCCGAAGCTGTCTTTCAGCTGCATGGCCGCCAGATTGTCGCCTTTGAAACCGATGCGGATAAACTGATAACCGGCATTGTTTTTCTTCGGCGTGGCCAACACATAATCGATGCCCTCGCTGCTGCCGTCTTCTTTCAGCGTGTAGCTGCTGTCGAGCGCCGTTTTGTTGGACAGAATCGCCGCCGGGCTGTCGCCGATGGCTTGGTTTTGCGAAGATTTGGTTACTTGCGCCAAATCGACATCATACAGCCAGATGGTTTGGCCGTCGCCGACGATGGTCTGTTTGTAAGGCTTGGTGTATTCCCATTTAAACAGGCCGGGGCGCAGGATTTGGAACGAACCGTGGGTGGTTTGGGTTTTCTTTTTGCTTTTCACCGTTTGCGTGAAACTGCCGCTGAGGCCGTCTGAATCGTTGTTGAACTTTTTCAGAGCGTCCACCGCACCGGCGTGCGCCAGACCGACGGCGGCGCTCAAGCCCAAAGCGGCAAACAGGCGGATTGCAGAATGTGCTTTCATATTGACCTTTCTCAGGTGGGAAATCGGGTTGCGTATGGGATAAGTATAGGCGCAAATCGGCACGATGCAAGCCCGACTGACCGAATGTAAATTTTGTAAACGCCGCAGATTGTAGCTTAATTGTTTGAAAAACGGCTGATTTTTTATACTACCGCCGTTTTCGGTTTTCACAAAATTTTAATCAAACCGCCGTTCGGTTTGGGGTAAAACGGCGACACATGCCGCCGGATAAGGATTTTGCAGATGAACAACGGAATATATGATTTATTGGAGCAGGCGCTGTTATCGGATTGTCCGGATGAAAAAGGAAGATTGACCGAAGCTGCATTCGAACTCAGCCGCCGAAACGGTTTTCAGCCCGAAGCTGCCGGCCGGCCGCTGGATTTCCGTGTTGCCGGCCGGCCGCCTAAACCGCTGCTGGTTGCTCCGTCTCAGGTTACGCCGAGAAAAATGAACACGGTTGAGGGCTACGCTGCCATGCTGCACGCCATTACCCATATCGAGTTCAACGCCGTCAATCTGGCGCTCGATGCTGCCTACCGCTTCCGCCGTCTGCCCGCTGCTTTTGTGCAGGACTGGATTCGGGTTGCCAAAGAAGAGGTGTACCATTTCCGCTTAATGCGGGAACGGCTGCGCAGTTTAGGCTTCGACTACGGCGACTTTGAAGCCCACAACCATTTGTGGGATATGGCGTACAAAACCGCCTACGACCCGCTGCTGCGCATGGCCTTGGTGCCGAGGGTGTTGGAAGCGAGGGGCTTGGACGTTACCCCTGCAATCCGTGCCAAAGTGGCACAAAAAGGCGATCAGGAAACCTGCTCCGTGTTGGACATTATTTATCGGGACGAAATCGGCCATGTCGAAACCGGCAACCGCTGGTATCAACATCTTTGTCAAGAACGGGGGCTTGAGCCGGTTGCCCTGTTCCGCCGACTGATTGCCCGCTATGATATGTTTATTTTTCGGGGCTATGTGAACATCGAAGCCCGGGAACGTGCCGGATTCAGCCGCTTCGAACTGGATATGTTGGAAGATTTTGAAAAAAGTCTGAAACAGGGCAAAACAGGCAATTAAGCCGGAAACAGGCCGTCTGAAAATGCGTATGGCGGTTTTCAGACGGCCTGTTTAAATCTATTGAGGAAACCATAATGATTCAGGCAATATTATTCGATTTGGACGGTACATTGGCGGATACCGCCGCCGATTTGGGCGGTGCGCTCAACCGCCAACTGCGGCGGCACGGTAAAAACGAAGTGCCGTTGGAACAAGTACGCTCGGTTGCCACCCACGGTAGCGCCGCCTTTATCCGTTTGGGCTTCGGCATTGATGGCGACAGCCCTGATTTTGAAACGCTGCGACAGGAATATCTTGACGAATACCGGCAAAATTTTTGTCGGGATACGGTGTTGTTTGCGGGCATCAATCCGTTGTTGCTGGAATTGGCGGAACGGGGCATCAAATGGGGCATTGTAACCAACAAACACCGACAGTTTACCGACAATCTCGTTCCCGCCCTTGATTTTGCCGTCCCGCCGCAGGCGGTGGTCAGCGGCGACACCTGCACCGAGGCCAAGCCCAGCGCCATGCCGCTGCTGTATGCCTGCAAACTGATGAATGTCGAACCGGAAAATTGTCTGTATGTCGGCGATGCCGAGCGGGATATGCAGGCGGCGAAAAATGCCGGTATGCGGGCGGTGTTGGCTGAATGGGGTTATATCGCCGAGAGCGATTGTGTTGCCGAATGGGGCTGTGATGCGGCGGTTGCCACGCCCGATCAGCTTTTGGACTGTTTGGTATGAATCCGCAAAAGGCCGTCTGAAAATGCGTAAAACGGATTTTCAGATGGCCTGAAAGGGCGTAAAATTTAAAACTGTTGTTGATTGTATTTCAGCTTTGTTACCACGTTCCGCAAAAGGGAAAACCATGTTTTTTGAATCCATCCAAGCTGCACCCGCCGACCCGATTTTGGGTTTGGGCGAAGCCTTTAAAGCCGAAAACCGTCCTGAAAAAGTCAATCTCGGTATCGGCGTTTATAAAGACGCATCGGGCGCAACGCCGATTGTCAAAGCCGTTAAAGAAGCCGAACGCCGCCTGCTGGAAAGCGAAACCAGCAAAAACTATCTGACCATCGACGGCGTGGCGGAATACAATGCCCAAACCCAGATTCTGCTGTTTGGCGCAGACCATGAAATCATCGCCAGCAAACGTGCCAAAACCGCACAAAGTCTGGGCGGTACGGGCGCATTGCGGATTGCCGCCGAATTTGCCAAACGCCAGCTCAACGCCAAAACCGTTTGGATTTCCAACCCGACCTGGCCCAACCACAACGCCATTTTCAAAGCCGTCGGCATTCAGGACAAGCCTTACCGCTATTACAATGCCGAACAGCACGGCTTGGATTGGGACGGTCTGATTGCCGATTTGAGCCAAGCGGAAAAAGGCGACATCGTGTTGCTGCACGGCTGCTGCCACAATCCGACCGGTATCGACCCGACACCGGAACAATGGGACACGCTGGCAAAAATGTCCGCCGAAAAAGGCTGGCTGCCGCTGTTTGACTTTGCCTATCAAGGCTTCGGCAACGGCTTGGAAGAAGATGCCTACGGCCTGCGGACTTTCTTAAAAAATAATCCCGAATTGCTGATTGCCAGCTCGTATTCCAAAAATTTCGGGATGTATAACGAACGTGTCGGCGCATTCACCGTGGTTGCCGCCGATGCCGACACCGCCGAACGGGCGCACAGCCAAGTTAAAACCATTATCCGCACGCTGTATTCCAACCCCGCTTCCCACGGTGCCAATACCGTGGCATGGGTGTTGAAAGATGAAGGCCTGAAAGCCCAATGGATTGCCGAATTGGATGAAATGCGCGGCCGTATTAAAGCCATGCGCCAAAAATTCGTTGAGCTGTTGAAAGCCAAAGGTGCGAAACAGGATTTTGATTTCATTATGGAACAAAACGGCATGTTCTCGTTCAGCGGCCTCACGCCCGAACAGGTCGAGCGGCTGCAGAAAGAATTTGCCATTTACGCCGTCCGCTCCGGCCGCATCAACGTTGCCGGCATTACCGACGACAACATCGATTATTTGTGTGAAAGCATTGTGAAAGTGTTGTAAGGCATTTTTAGGCTGAATCACGCAAACCGATGCCGTCTGAAAATAGCATAATGGTGTTTTCAGACGGCATCGGTTTATCGGGATTGGTTTTTTGAACGATATATAGTGGATTAACTGAATAATCCATACAATTTAATCCGACACTTGTAGGGTGCGTGCCAAAGCACGCACCTGTTCTGTGCATTTTATGTTGAAGCCGTCTGAAAATCTGATTTTAGCTTCACAGAAACTCGCTTTACTCGTTTTGGCGAAACCTGCGGTTTTAGCTTCGCAGAAACTTGCTACGCTCGTTTTCAGACGGCTTTCATGTGAAATTTAAAGAACACGTGCATGCTTAGGCAAGCACGCTACACATCATTCCCCATCCCGCTGGTGGGAAGGGTGGTTCACTTGGGGGTGTAATATTTTTTTGGTTATTTCACTATACCTTTTTCAGACGGCATCAATCTATGAGTAAAGAAATTTTAGGCATTTTATTTATCCCGTTCGGGATTATCAGCATGTGTGCCGCAGCGGTGTGGCAAATGTATGTGATGCTCACCGAAACCCACACGTTAAACCAATATAAAAATCGGGCGCTGGTGTGGCGGGTAACGGCGCTGTTTTTGAGTTTCAGCCTTGCCGTTTATTGGCTCTGCCCGAACGCCCGCAAAAAAGGCATTGTGTTCTTCCTGCTCGGCGGCGGGGGGGCGCTGATGTATCTGTTGGCACGCCTGTGGCTGCCGTTTAAGCATTAACCGGCCATCAAGGATTTTCTGCCAGAAATTCCCCCGCCAAAGCGACATATCGTTCAGCGGAAGTCAGCAGGGCGGCACGTTCTTCGGGAGAGAGCGCCCGAACAGCTTTGACCGGCGAACCCATATACAGCCAGCCGCCTTCGAGTTTTTTGCGCGGCGGAACCACACTGCCTGCGCCAATCACTGTGTCGCTGCCGATTTCGGCACCGTCCAAAATCACGCTGCCCATGCCGATTAACACCCGGTCGCCGAGCGTGCAGGCGTGGACGGTGGCGTTGTGGCCGATGGTAACGTCTTCGCCGATCATCAGCATACCGTGTTGCGGATTATCATTTGTCGGGCCGGAAACGTGCAGCACGCTGCCGTCTTGGATATTGGTGCGCTTGCCGATGCGGATGCCGTTGATGTCGCCCCGTATCACCACGCAGGGCCAAACGGAAACCTGATCGCCCAATACGGTATCGCCGATGACCACGGCGGAAGAGTCGATAAACACATCTTGCCCCACTTGCGGGGTATGGTTGCGGAAAGAGCGGATATTCATTGTTTCAACCCTCAAGGCTTGTTTGATATATGTGAATTCACCGTAAACTATATCAAAAAATCCCCCAATCGGCGATTTATCCGCCTGCACACCTTTTCAGACGGCCTGTTAAGTATTAAGATGTTACCGATAACTTCAGCTAATCAACACAACCATTCAAAGGATAATCATGAAAGTATTGTTATTGGGCGCACCCGGCGCCGGCAAAGGCACTCAGGCGCAATTCATCACCGCAGCGTTCGGCATTCCGCAAATTTCCACCGGCGACATGCTGCGTGCGGCGATTAAAGCGGGTACGCCGCTGGGTTTGGAAGCCAAAAAAATCATTGACGAAGGCGGTTTGGTGCGGGACGACATCATCATCGGCATGGTGAAGGAACGCATTGCGCAAGACGATTGCGCCAACGGTTTTCTGTTTGACGGTTTCCCCCGCACGCTGGCGCAGGCCGAAGCGATGGTGGAAGCAGGCGTGGATTTGGATGCCGTGGTCGAAATCGATGTGCCGGACGGCGTGATTATCGACCGCATGAGCGGCCGCCGTGTGCATCTGGCTTCGGGCCGTACCTACCACATCAGCTACAATCCGCCGAAAGTCGAAGGCAAAGACGACGTAACCGGCGAAGATTTGATTCAGCGTGATGACGACAAAGAAGAAACCGTGAAAAAACGTTTGCAGGTTTATCACGAGCAAACCGAAGTATTGGTAGGCTTTTACAGCAAACTGGAAGGCGAACACGCCCCGAAATACATCAAAGTGGACGGTACGCAGGCGGTAGAAACCGTCAAAGCCGAAGTGTTGTCTGCTTTAGGCAAGTAAAAACCGTATGACAAGGCCGTCTGAAAAATATGATTTTCAGACGGCCTTTGTAATGAAAAAGCTGTTAAAATCGGCTTGAACGAATAGGCAACAGGCTGGGCTACCCTGCACGCTGTTCCCCGTCCCGCTGGCGGGACGGGGTTAGGGGAAGGGTGGTTCGCTGTGTTGTGATGTTTTTTACAAGTGAACACCGAATAAAGCACGATAATCCAGTAAGGCTGTACCGCTGCTGAATTCCGCAATCCGCTTCCCCGCTCCCAATCAGGAATGGGTCGTGAAAAAGAGTGCTTACCTTGCTGTGCTTGTCCGGTTGTTTCACAATGCCGTCAATTTTGAAAACCGGTTTCCCTTATTTCACTTCATTGATCATACGGAAAAAACATGAATCCTCTGATAACCGACCCGAATATGCCGACGCAGCACACGCCTGTGATTGTCGCCTTGGATTTCGCCGACGAACAAAGCACACTGGAATTTGTCCGCACCCTCGACCCGCAGCTGTGCCAAATCAAAATCGGCAAAGAACTGTTTACCGCCACCGGCCGCCCGCTGGCGGAAAAGCTGATTGCACAGGGCTTCAAGCTGTTTCTCGATTTGAAATACCACGACATTCCGCACACCGTAGCGCAGGCGTGTAAAGCCGCCGCCGAAATGGGCGTGTGGATGGTCGATATGCACGCCTCGGGCGGCCGTCGCATGATGGAAGCAGCGGCGGAAGCCGTTGCCGGATATCGGGAAAAACCGCTGCTGATCGGCGTAACCGTGCTGACCAGCATGGAGCAGAGTGATTTGGCGGAAATCGGTTTGGACATCACGCCGGAACAACAAGTATTGCGTCTGGCAAAACTGGCGCAAAGCTCCGGCTTGGACGGCGTAGTCTGCTCGGCGCACGAAGCCGCACCGCTGCGGCAGGCGCTGGGGCAGGAGTTTGTATTGGTTACGCCGGGCATCCGCTTGGACATCGCCGGCAACAATGACGACCAACGCCGTATTATGACCCCGCAACAAGCATTGGCAGCGGGTTCGAGCTATCTGGTGATGGGGCGGCCGATTACCCGTGCCGCCGATCCGATTGCCGTGTTGCGGGAAGTAAACCGCAGCGTATTTTCAGACGGCATCTAAACAGGCAGCAAAGTTTATGGCACAGACATTCCACAACGAAACACTGGCAGCGCAGTTTGCCCAAGCCAAAGTGCTGGTGGTCGGCGATGTGATGCTCGACCGCTACTGGTTTGGCGACGTATCCCGCATTTCGCCCGAAGCACCGGTGCCGGTGGCGAAAATCAACAAAATGGATCAGCGGGCGGGCGGTGCCGCCAATGTCGCCCGCAATATCGCCTCGCTGGGCGGGCAGGCAGCGCTGCTGTCGGTCTGCGGGCAGGACGAAGCGGCGGATGCATTGGCAGGCCTGATGACGCAGGCAGGCGTGGCCGCCCATTTAATGCGGGACGCAAGCATTGCCACCACCGTCAAACTGCGTGTTGTCGCCCGCAACCAACAGCTGATCCGCCTCGATTTTGAAGAATGGCCGCAAGACGAAATTCTGGCGCAGGTGCAGTCGCAATACCGCAGCCTGTTGCCGCAATACGATGCCGTGATTTTTTCCGACTACGGCAAAGGCGGGCTGACCCACATCGCCGATATGATCGATTGGGCCAAACAGGCAGGCAAACCCGTCTTAATCGACCCCAAAGGCGGCGATTATGAAAAATACGCCGGTGCCACCCTGATTACCCCCAATCGGGCAGAATTGAAAGAAGTGGTTGGAAGTTGGAAAAACGAAACCGAGCTGACCGAAAAAGCCCAATCCCTGCGCCGCCATTTGGAATTAGATGCCGTATTGCTCACCCGCAGCGAAGAGGGCATGACTCTGTTTAACCAAAACGAACCGGTTTACCAACCGACCCGGGCGCAGGAAGTCTATGACGTTTCCGGCGCAGGCGACACCGTGATTGCCGGTATGGGCTTGGGCATCGCCGCCGGCCTGACGCTCCCCGAAGCCATGCACCTTGCCAACACCGCCGCCGGTGTGGTCGTGGCCAAACTGGGGACGGCAGTATGCTCGTTTGACGAACTGACCACCGCACTGGCAGAAGAATAACCGTTTTCAGACGGCCTCAACCATGCCGTCTGAAAACCGATTGGAAAAGGAAAACAACATGACTATTATCGTAACCGGTGCCGCCGGCTTTATCGGCAGCAACATCATCAAAGCCCTCAACCAAAGAGGCATTACCGACATTGTTGCCGTCGATAACCTGAGCAAAGGCGAAAAATTCAAAAATCTCGCAGAATGCGAAATCGCCCACTATCTCGACAAACACGAATTTATCCGTCTGGTGCGCCAACACGCCTTGCCGTATGACGACATCAGAGCCGTATTCCATCAGGGCGCATGTTCCGACACCATGAACCACGACGGCCTGTATATGATGGACAACAACTACCAATACACCCTCGACTTATTCGACTGGTGCCAAGACGAACGCATTCCTTTTCTCTATGCCTCCAGCGCCTCCGTTTACGGCAAAGGCGAAATCTTCCGCGAAGAGCGGGAATTAGAAAAACCGCTCAATGTCTATGGCTATTCCAAATTCCTGTTCGACCAAGTGTTGCGCCGTCGCATGAAAACAGGCCTGACCGCCCAAGCCGCCGGTTTCCGCTACTTCAACGTTTACGGACAACACGAACAACACAAAGGCCGTATGGCATCAGTTGCCTACCACCATTTCCACCAATATCGGGAAAACGGCTACGTCAGCCTCTTCGGTGCCAACGACGGCTACGGCAACGGTGAACAAACCCGGGACTTCGTCAGCGTAGAAGACGTAACCAAAGTCAACCTGTTTTTCTTCGACCACCCCGAATTATCAGGCATTTTCAACCTCGGCACCGGCCGCAGCCAACCATTTAACGAACTCGCCGCCGCCACCGTCAACGCTTGCCGCATCGCCGAAGGCAAACCCGAAATGAGCCTGGAAGAGCTGATCGAAGAAGAACTCATCCGCTACGTACCCTTCCCCGATGCCCTCAAAGGCAAATATCAAAGTTTCACCCAAGCCGACATCACCCGCCTGCGGGAAGCCGGTTATCAGGAAGACTTCTTAGATGTCAAACAAGGCGTCAGCCGCTATGTCGCATGGCTGCTGGAAAATCAGGGGTGAGTAAAACATTGTTTTAATGAATAATATTTCTATCATGCGTGCCGCAGCACGCACAGGGTTGTTACACGGCGGATTAGAACCCCATTCCCGCCAATCCTGAAAATCTTTTACTCATTGAAATCAAAGAAACAAGCCGTCTGAAAACTTGGTTTTCAGACGGCTTGGTCTTATGGTTGAAATGAGAGAATAATTGGGGTCTGTGTAGGAAATCGGTTTTCAGACGGCCTCTCACAACCATCCCAACCCATCTATTCCAATTTCATCAACCCAAAAATACGGCCCGCACCCGTTCTAGGTCTTCCTGCGTATCGACACCGGCGGCGGGGGCGTGGTCGGTGATTTCTACGGCAATCGGGAAGCCGTGCCACAATACCCGCAGCTGTTCGAGCGATTCGATGTTTTCCAGCGGGGAGACGTTCATTTCGGCGTAGCGTTGCAGAAAGCCGGTGCGGTAGGCGTAAATGCCGATATGGCGCAGGGCGGGGGTTTCTTTAGGGAGGTCGGGCAGGTTTTCCCGCATGGTGTCGCGCGGATAGGGAATCGGGGCGCGGCTGAAGTAGATAGCGTTGCGGTTTTTGTCGAGCAGCACTTTTACAACATTGGGGTTGATAAATTCGCTGAAATCGGCAAGCGGGTGGGCGGCGGTGGCCATTTGGACGTTGTGTTCGACCAAGACTTCGGCGGTGCGGTCGATCAGTTCGGGATTGATCAGCGGCTCGTCGCCCTGCACGTTGACAACAATCAGGTGTTGCGGCAGGTTGAGGCGTTTGGCGGCTTCGGCAAGGCGGGTGGTGCCGCTTTCGTGTTTGTCGGAAGTCATCACCACTTCTACGCCGTGGGCGGCGCAGGCATCGGCGATGTCTTGATGGTCGGTTGCCACTACGATTCGTGCAGCACGGCTTTTGGCGGCTTGTTCGGCCACCCGCACCACCATCGGTTTGCCGTGAATATCGGCCAATGCTTTGTTGGGCAGGCGGGAAGACGAGAGGCGGGCGGGAATCAGAACGACAAATTCGGTCATGCTTCAAGCTCCTCTGCGCTCAGTTGTCGGGCTTCGTTTTCCAGCATATAAGGAATGCCGTCGCGAATCGGGTAGGCGAGCTTGGCCTGACGGCTCCACAATTCCTGCGTGTCTGGGTGGTATTCCAATTTGCCTTTGGTTACGGGGCAGACCAAAATGTCTAAAAAGCGTTTTTCCATGGTTTGTTTGCTTTCGTATTGATAACGGTAAAACTGTACTGACGGCCGGTTTCGGGAAAGCAGCCGCCGTTTTGCATTCGGGTATCAACTGCTTTCGCTCGGGTATTTGGTTTCCATTTTCAGACGGCCTAAAACAAATGCCGCCAAATCGGGTTCGATTATCGCACAAACGGGCAAAACCCACACATTTTCTGCTGCTTCGCCGCTTAATTTTACAGCATCTTTTTCAGTAATCAGCACTCTGTCGGCCTGCGGCAAATCCTGTTCCCGAATTTCGGCATGGTCGGGCAGGATAACGGTTTGCGCAGGCGTGATGCCGAGCGAAGCCAGCGTATCAAAAAAACGCTGCGGTTTGGCAATGCCTGCTAATGCAGCGATGGTCGGGGCCGGGTTGGTTTCGTTTGTGTTGGTTGGGGAGAAACTTTCGGTTTTGGCTGCACTGAAATTTGCTGCACTCATTTTAGCTTCGCTGAAACTCGCTTCGCTCATTTTGGCGAAACTTTCGGTTTTGGCTGCGCAGAAACTCGCTTCGCTCATTTTCAGACGGCCTGCGTGCCATTTTTGTTGCGGATTGTTCAGGCGGTAGATTTCCCCGGCTTCAATCCGGCTGCAAAAATGTGCCGCCGCCGATAATTTTTGCGCTGAACCGCCGCCGCTGATCACGATTGCGTCCACCGAGTTCAACCGCTGCAAAGGTTCCCGCAGCGGGCCGTTGGGCAATACGTCCAAACCGCTGCGCCCGACATCGGCACTTGGAAACACGGCAATTTCAATATCCCGCTGCAAGGCATAATGCTGCAAACCGTCATCGGCGACAATCAGTTCTATATCGGGATACGCCGCCAGCAATGCCCGCCCGGCCTCCGCCCTGCGGCTTCCGACCGCTGTCGGCGCACCGGTTTTGCGGTACAGCAGCAGCGGCTCATCGCCGGCATCTGCGGCGCTGCTATGTTGGTTCAACACATAGACTTCACGGCTTTTGCGACCGTAGCCCCGACTGATGATGCCGACTTTCACGCCCCGCTGCTGCAGCGCCGAGACCAGCGCCGCCACAATCGGCGTTTTCCCCGTTCCGCCAGCGTGGATGTTGCCGACCACCACCACCGGAACCGGCAAACGCTCGCTTTTCAAACGGCCTTTTGCAGCCGCTCGGCGGCGCTGCGCCGCTACGCAGGCAAACAGCAGCGAAAACGGCTTGAGCAGGCAACTGAGCCACCGTTTCGGCTGTTGCCAGTGTTGTTCGATAAGTTGATGAAGTTGCGACATCGCCCTGCCTGAAAAATTGCGGTTGGTGTGGCGTTGATGGTATCGCCGAATGGGCATACGGTCAAACGGATTGTCGAGCCAAAACAAAAGTACGGACACACCGCATTATGGGAAAAACGTATTTTTGCTATAATCCGAGCTTTTCCGCCCGAAATCCCGAATCATGATGCCCGAATTATTTGCCGCCGAAGCCGTTTCCGTGTCCGAACTCAACCGTTTGGCAAAAAACTTATTGGAAAACAACCTGTTCGGCTTGTGGGTGGCGGGCGAAGTATCCAATCTGACCCGTGCCGCCAGCGGCCATATCTATTTTTCGCTCAAAGACAGTCGGGCGCAGGTGCGCTGTGCCATGTTCAAAGGTGTGGCAAGCCGTTTGGCGGCGACGTTGAAAGAAGGCGATCATATTGAAATTTCGGGGAAAATCAGCATTTACGAGGCACGGGGCGAATTTCAGATTACCGTCAGCGAAGTCCGCCTGAAAGGTTTGGGGCAACTTTACGAAGCCTATGAAAAACTGAAAGCCAAACTGCAGGCCGAAGGCGTGTTTGCGGCGGAACGCAAGCAACCTGTGCCGCCGCAGCCGAGCCGCATCGGCATTGTTACCAGTCTTGCCGCCGCAGCGCTGCGCGATGTGGTATCCACGCTTAAACGCCGTGCGCCCGATATTCCCGTCTGCGTGTATCCGACAGCGGTTCAGGGCGCAGGCAGCGGACAACAGATTGCACAGGCAATCCAAACGGCGGCCAGCCGCAGCGAAGTTGATGTTTTGATTATCTGTCGGGGCGGCGGCAGCATTGAAGATTTATGGGCATTTAACGAAGAAATCGTGGTGCGGGCGGTAGCGGCCTGTCCGATTCCCATTGTCAGCGGTGTCGGCCACGAAACCGATTTTACGCTCACCGATTTTGCCGCCGATGTGCGTGCGCCTACGCCGACCGCCGCCGCCGAATTGGTCAGCCCCGACCGTGCCGCCGCCCTGCAACGGCTGGCGCAGGCCGAAGGCCGTCTGAAAACCGCCCTGCAGCAGCGCTATTACGATGCCGCCCAAAAACTCGACTGGCTCGCCCGCCGCCTGTACCACCCCGGCCAAAAACTGCAGGAACGGCAAAAACACCTCGTTGCGCTGGCGCAAAACCTGCGTTTTGCCATGCAGCAAAACCACCGCCTGCATACCCGACAATTTCAGCAGCACCAGCAAACTCTTGCCCGTCTGCGCCCCGATATTTCGGCGGCGCAGCAGCAATGCAGCCATTTTCAGACGGCCTTATCGCAATCGTTCCGCCAACTTCTTGAATTGAAACGGCAACAACTGATCCGCCAACAAGACCTGTTGCAGGCCGTGTCGCCGCAACATATTTTGGAACGGGGCTTTGCCATCGTCAAAAACGGCAGAGGACAAATCGTCCGCCACGCCGCCGACTTGAAACAGGGACAAAAACTGCACCTCATCTTTGCCGACGGAGAAACCGATGTACGGGTTACCGGCGAACAGGCACAACCCGATTTGTTTGATTTTTCATAATCCGGCGTGAGGTTTGACCCAACAGCGGACTTGCGTAAGATAACGAGAGCAGTTCTTGATTTATCTATGATTTTTAAAGCTATTTGTAGCATACGTGTTAAAGTATGCAAGGGTTTGTTGATAGATTAGCGAGAATTATAGTAAATCAACCGAAAAAATATGACACCACATCGAGCCACCCTTCCCCTAGCCCCTTCCCGCCAGCGGGACGGGGAACAAAGTGCAGGTGGACCAACTTAGCTTGCCGATTTGTACAGAAAATTCGGTGTTTTAACTATAACGCCTATTAATTTTAAAAAATATCTCACTCATTGAAATCAAAGAAACAAGCCGTCTGAAAACTTGGGTTTCAGGCGGCTTCTGTTTGGGGTTTTTAAACGGACTTTAGCCCAGCAGGGCTAATAAAGCGTTTTCGTCCAACACGGTAATGCCTAGGGCGTTGGCTTTTTCGAGTTTGCTGCCTGCGGCTTCGCCGGCGACGAGGAAGTCAGTTTTTTTGGAGACGCTGCCGGAGACTTTGCCGCCGGCGGCTTCGATCATGGCTTGTGCCTGATCCCGTTTGAGGGTCGGGAGGGTGCCGGTGAGGACGAAGGTTTTGCCTGCGGCGGGGGATTCGGCGGCGGTGTTGCCGCTGTCGTTTTCAGACGGCATGGCGGCGAGGAATTGTTCGATGTTTTGCAGCAAACGGTGGTTTTCGGCTTGGTTGCGCCAGTTTTGCCATTCGGCGGGTAGGGCTTTGTCGGTCAAAAGGCCGCTGACGGATTGGCCGGAAAGTTCCCACAGGGCGGTGGCTTTGGTTTCGCTGATTTTGAAACCGGGTAGGCGGGCGAGCCATTTTTCGGGGGCGGCGTAGCGGGCAAGCGGTAGGGTAATGGCTTGGGTTTGCGGGGTAACGCCTGCGGCGAGCAGTTCGTCGATTTGGCGTTGCTGTTCGCTTTGGGCGAAAAAGTGGGCGATGGAACGGGCGACGATGTTGCCGATGTCGGGGAGACAGGCGAGCAGCGGCTCGGGGGCGAGGCGGACGGTTTCGAGGCTGCCGAAGGCTTGTGCCAGTGATTTGGCGGTGCGTTCGCCGACGTGGCGGATGCCGAGTGCAAACAGGAAACGTGCCAATTCGGGGCGGCGGCTGTTTTCGATGCCCTCCAGAATATTCTGCGCCCATTTGACGGGCTGTTTTTTGGCGGTTTTGCCGGTTGGTGCTTCGTCTGATAAGGCTGTGGCGGGGTTTTCAGACGGCATGGTTTCGCTGCTTTCGGCGTTTTCTTTCATTTTTTGCAGGGTGGGAATGTCGAGGCGGTAGAGGTCGGCGAAATGCTGCACCAGATTTTGGGCGACCAAGGCTTCGATTTGTTTGTCGCCCAAGCCGTCGATGTCCATTGCTTTGCGTGAGGCGAAATGAATCAGCGACTGCGCACGCTGGGCGGCGCAGAGCATGCCGCCGCTGCAGCGGGCTACGGCTTCGCCTTCTTCTTTTTCGATGTCGCTGCTGCAAATCGGGCAAGTATCGGGCAAGCGGTATTGCGGGTGTAGCGGCACTTGATTTTCAGACGGCCTTGCTTCCGTAATTGCTCCGAACAAGTCGCCTTGCGGGTTGGATTGGGTTGCGGCGTGTTTCATCGGGCGGCGTTCGAAGACAACCCGCACGATTTCGGGAATCACGTCGCCGGCACGGCGCACGACGACGGTGTCGCCGACCCGAACGTCTTTGCGCTGGGCTTCGCCTTCGTTGTGCAGGGTAACGTTGGTAACGGTTACGCCGCCGACAAATACCGGTTTCAGGCGTGCCACGGGAGTAACGGCACCGGTGCGGCCGACTTGTACGTCAATCGCTTCGACTTGGGTCAATGCTTCTTCTGCCGGAAATTTGTGTGCCACTGCCCAGCGCGGCGCACGGGAGATAAAGCCCAAGGTTTCCTGTTGCGCCAAGCTGTTGACTTTAATCACCATGCCGTCGATTTCGTAGAGGAGCGACGGGCGTTTGTGCTGCATGGCTTCGTAAAATGCCAACACGCTGCCGATGTTGGGGAAGACGTTGTAATTGCCGTCGGGCAAACTGAAGCCCAGTGTTTTGAGCAATACCAGTTCGTCAAAATGGGTATGCAGCGTTTTGCCGCCTTGTTGTTCGGCAATGGAATAGGCGAAAAAGTGCAGACGGCGTTTGGCGGTGATTTTGGAATCGAGCTGGCGCAGGCTGCCGGCGGCGGCGTTGCGGGGATTGGCAAACAGTTTTTGATTGTTGACCGTCTGAAATTCGTTGAGGCGGATAAAATCGGCTTTCAGCATCAATACTTCGCCCCGAACTTCCAAAAATTCGGGAACATCGCCGCCGTGCAGCCGCAGCGGAATATTGGCAATGGTTTTCACGTTGCGGGTAACGTCTTCGCCCGATACGCCGTCGCCCCGTGTGGCTGCCTGCACCAGCAGGCCGTTTTCGTAAGTCAGGCTGATTGCCAAGCCGTCGAATTTCGGTTCGATAACATATTCGGGTGTTTCTCCGCCCAAGCCGTTGCGCACACGTTCGTCAAATGCCAGCATTTCGCTGTGGTCGAATACGCCGTCTTCGTTTTGCGGCGAAAAGGCATTGCTCAATGAGAGCATGGGAATGCGGTGGCGCACGCTTTGAAATTCGGGCAAGGGTTCGCCGCCGACACGCTGGGTCGGGCTGTCGGGCAAACGGTATTCGGGATAGGCGGCTTCCAAGGCTTCCAGTTCGCGAAACAGTCGGTCGTATTCGGCATCGGGAACGCTGGGTGCGTCTAATGTGTAATATTCGTAGGCGTAGCGGTTGAGCTGGGCGGTAAGTTCGTCAATGCGTTGTTTCATGGCGGTATTTTTCAGCGGAGGCGGTGGGGTGGAATCACCTTGGATTGGGTCTGGCTGCCGTTGATAACAAAGCACAAACCTGCGGGGTTTGTGCTTTGCTTAAACCGGAGCGTGTCGGATTTGGGAAATCCTGCCGGAATGAATCAGGAAAACAGTCGGCGGGCGGCGGGGCTGCCGGGTTTGATGTCGATTTTCAGCATTTCTTCCTGACGGGCGGCAATGTATTCGCCGGCGTTTTTAATCCATTCGGCGGAAATTTTTTCCTGTTTGTCGTTGACCCAGTCCAGATTCAGTTGCTCGGACAATACGCCCGCCAGTTCGATAAAGTGGTCGAAGGCTTTGCCGCCTGCCGGAACGTGCGGAATGTCAAACAGCATACTGAAGCCCCGATAGGCTTGGGAAGCGAGCAGGGCTTCGCTGAATTGGACGTTGTCGCTGCTGGCCAGCGTAAACAGCGGACGGCTGCCGCTGCCCGGGTAGTGGAATGTGCCGTCGGCATTGAGTTGGAAACCGGCGGATTCGGCAACTGTACGCAGTTCGCTGCCGCTGATGCCCGAAGGGGAAATCAGGTGGATGGCGATGGTTTGGTCCACGCGGGCGCAGAAAGCGTCTAAAACCTGTGCTACTTCGGTAAATTGCGCCAAATCGGTGTGGCGTACTTGGGCATTGACGGATTGGGCGAATGCGTCCACTTGGCGTTTGAAGTGTTCCAATTCTTCAACTGCGGCCAAACCGTTGCGGCTGACTGCCTGCACGCCCATGATAAAGCCTTGGTAATACACGCCCGGAATCGGCTCGGCGACTTGGAAGCGGTCGTCGGTGGTGCAGCCGATGATTTGGAAACGGTGGTGTTCGGAGAGGCGGGGTAGGGTGTGCAGTTCCTGCGGTTGTGCCGGTACGACGTATGCCAGATAGTCGAAACGGCAATCGAACCACGGCAAATCAATCTGCATCAATTCTTCGATGGTAACCGGCTGGTCGGCAACGGCGGCGGTTTGCGGCGCAGGCGTTGCGGCCGGTTTGCTGTCGGCGGCCTGTTTTTCTGCTGCCTGTTTCTGTTTGGCGGCAAACAGCTCGTCCTGCTCTTGGAGATTGCGCAGGGCGGCTTCGGATTTTTTCGGTTTTTTGATAAACAGACCCGTACCGCCTTTTTCGCCGCTGTCGCGGACATGATTGGTTTTGCTTTCCAACAGGGCATCTTTGTCGGAATGGCCGAACTGTTCGTTGACGTTTTTGCGGTATTGGTTTTCTTGGTACATATTGTAGATGATTACAGCCAAGATAACGGCGAGGCCTAAAACGATAATAATCATGTTGTCATCACTTTTGTAAAGATTGGGTTACATCATACCGCTGCGGGCGGATACAGGTATGCCGATTATAACGAAATTTGACAGTTGTCGCAGCAAATTCTCGTTATCGCAAATCCACTATAGGCCGTCTGAAAATGAGACGAATGAATTTTAGCTTCGCTGAAATTTGCTTTGCTCGTTTTCAGACGGCCTGATGTTCACGCTCTACCGGAAAACCGGCTTCAATCAGCCGCTGCCAGTCGAAAAAATGGCCGGGGTCGGTTTTGCGGTCGGGCGCAATGTCTTGGTGGCCGGTTACCGCCTGAATCGGATACTGTCGGCACAGTTCGTCCAGCAGGGTATGCAGCGTTTGGTACTGCATTTCGGTAAACGGTTCGAAATCGCAGCCTTCCAGTTCGATGCCGATGGAAAAGGCGTTGCATTTTTCCCGACCGGCAAACGAAGAAATGCCGGCGTGATACGCCATGTCGTCGCAGGAAACAAACTGCACTGCTTCGCCTTGACGGGTAATCAGAAAATGGCTGGAAACCTGCAAATGGGCAATGACACTGAAAAACGGGTTGTCGTCGGGCTTGATTTGATTGGTAAACAGCTGCTCGACGGCCGGGCTGCCGTATTCAAAAGGCGGCAAGGAAATATTGTGCAGCACCACCAGCGACACGGTTTCATCGGGGGAGCGGGCGGAAAAATTGGGCGAGGCGGCTTGGCGGGCGGGCAACCAGCGGCCGTTTTGCCATGCGGTTGGCGTGTTCATCGGGAAAAGACCTTTCGGAAAATGGGGCGGCTTGGGGCGGGAGCGTGCCGAGGCCGTCTGAAAAAAGGGTTTCTGCACAACACTGCCTGCAGTGGGAGCAGGAAAATATCGGCAAAATACTGCGCTTCGGTTATACTGTTGCCGAATTTTAATTTTGTAATCCTACCATGTTGAAAAAATTGTTTAAACGGGCGGTTTTGATTTTTATCTTGGCGGCGGTTGCCGTGGCGGTGCTGCTGTTTCTGCCGAAAGAAAACGCCGGCGGCTACCGGATCAAAGTTGCGCCTAATCAGGGCATTTCTTCGGTCAGCCAAAAGCTGGCGGACGATGATGCGGTGTACAGCCGCCATGTATTGGTATTGGCGGCATATGCCTTGGGTGTACACGACCAGCTGCATACCGGTAGTTACCGCCTGCCTAAAAGCGTTTCCGCTTGGGATATTCTGCAGCGGCTGCGGGGTGCGCATCCGGACACGGTCAGTGTGAAAATTGTCGAAGGCACACGCTTTGCCGCCATGCGCAAAATCATCAATACCGCCGAAAATGTGCGCCACGATACGGCGGGCTGGAGCGACGAGGAAATTATCCAAGCGGTTGATCCGCAGGCGGAACACAGCCATCCTGAAGGCCTGTTTTTCCCCGACAGCTACGAAATTGATGCCGACAGCAGCGATTTGCAGATTTACAAAGCCGCCTATCAGAAAATGAAAACCCGTCTGCAGGCGGCGTGGGACGAGCGCCGCAGCGGCCTGCCGTACCACAATCCGTATGAAATGCTGATTATGGCGAGCATTATCGAAAAAGAAACCGGCCATGCCGACGATCGGGCGCATGTGGCGGCGGTGTTTGTCAACCGTCTCGACATCGGTATGCGCCTGCAAACCGACCCGACTGTGATTTACGGCATGGGCAACGCCTATAAAGGACGCATCCGCAAAGCCGATTTGCGGCGGGATACGCCTTATAATACCTACACCCGCAGCGGCCTGCCGCCGACACCGATTGCCCTGCCGGGCAAAGCGGCTCTGGAAGCGGCGGCGCACCCGTCGCAGGAAGACTATCTGTATTTCGTATCGAAAATGGACGGTAGCGGCAAAAGCCAGTTCAGCCATACTTTGGATGAACACAATGCGGCGGTGCGTAAATATATCCTGAAAAAATAATCTGATAGGCCGTCTGAAAAACGGGAAACGGTTTTGCCTTGCAGAAATGTGTTCCGCTCGTTTTTCAGACGGCCTCAATCGCAAACATTTAAGAAAACCACAGCCATGAAAGCACAATTTATCACTTTGGACGGCATCGACGGCGCGGGAAAATCCACCAATCTGGCGGTGATTCGGAACTGGTTTGAAGAGCGCAAGCTGCCGGTGCTGTTTACCCGCGAGCCGGGCGGCACGCCGATAGGCGAAGCCCTGCGTGCGCTGCTGCTCAATCCGGCAACCAAAGTGAGCCTGCATACCGAAACCCTGCTGATGTTTGCCGCCCGCCGCCAGCATTTGGAAGAGGTGATTTTACCGGCGTTGGAGCAGGGTGTGCATGTGGTGTCCGACCGGTTTACCGATGCCACCTTTGCCTATCAGGGCGGCGGTCGGGGCTTGGATTTCAAGCAGATTGAAATCTTGGAAAACTGGGTGCAGCAGGATTTTCGGCCGGATTTGACGCTGCTGATGGACGTGCCGCTGGAGGTGTCGATGGCGAGAATCAGCCAAACCCGTGAAAAAGACCGCTTCGAGCAGGAACAGGCGGATTTTTTCACTCGGGTGCGGGCGGCGTATCTGCATCGTGCCGCCGCTGCGCCCGAACGTTATGCGGTGGTGGACGGTAATCGTGATTTGGCGGCGGTGCGTGCGGATGTCGAAGCGGTGTTGTGCCGCCACTTTCAGGCGTGTGCGTATTGAAATCGCTGCAAACGCCCCTATATCGTTGTCATTGTTTCAAAACCGGCGGTGCCGTCTGAATGGCGGCAAAACCTCCGGTTCGATTATTTTAGAAGGAAAATCATGCAGGTAACATCAAAATGGCTGGACGGAATGTGTTTTGTCGGCTCGACTGAAAGCGGCCACAGCGTGGTGATGGAAGGTTTGACCCAAGAGGGTGCAACCCGCAGAGGCCCCAGTCCGATGGAAATGCTGCTGTTGGGCGTGGCGGGCTGTTCGAGCATTGATGTGGTGATGATTGCCGAAAAACAGCGGCAAAAAGTGGTAGATTGTCAGGCGACGGTAACGGCAAAACGTGCCGAAAGTGTGCCGAAAGTGTTTACCGAAATCCATATTCATTTCAAGGTTATCGGTCGGGATTTGCAGGAAAAAGCAGTGGCCCGGGCGGTGGAAATGTCGGCGGAAAAATATTGTTCGGCATCGATTATGCTGGGCAAGGCGGCTAAGGTAAGCCACAGTTTTGAAATTGAAAATCTTTCGGAAGACGGCGAATAGGGCGGTTTGCCCGTGCAAAAATAAGCAGATATATTCAGCGCCGACCCGACCTGTGAATATATCTGCTTATTCGGATTTCTTCTCTCTCTATTGCCTTTATAATAACTTGGCATTTCTTTGAAGGGCATTGTGCAAGTTTTGTTTAGGATTGTCAACAATTATTAAGTAGTATAAAACATAACCCGCTATTGCACCGAAAGGGTGAGGGGAACAGTAATTATGATGAACAATGAAATAACGCTCAGCAGCGCACCGGCAACGTCTTCGCTGATTTTGGAAGAACGCCACGATTCGGAGTTGTTTCGGGTGTATGCTTCGATTTTGGACGGCATCACCGACCATATCCTGTTGCCGGGGAAAAAGCTGACCGAGTCGGATTTGTGCCGCCAGATGGTGTGTTCGAGAAACACCGTGCGCGGGGCGCTGTCGCTGCTGGCGCACGATAAAATTGTCGATTTGCAGCCCAATCGGGGGGCGTTTGTGCATGTTCCCGATGTGAAGGAAATGCGTGATGTGTTCAACGCCCGCATTGAAATGGAAACCATGATTCTGAGTATGCTGGCGGAAATGCCGGAGTTGGAAAAGCGGCTGGTGCCGCTGTATGCGATGATTGAACAGGAGCATCAGGCATCGAGCAGCGGCGACCGTGTGGGCTGGAACAGGTTGTCGAATGCGTTTCATGTCGAATTGGCAAGGCTGTTGGAAAACGATGTATTGTTTGACATTATGAACACGCTGTGCGCCCGTTCGTCTTTGATTGTGGCGGTGTGCGGTATGCAGGAACCCCGTTCCATCAACGACCATACCCATTCCGAACACCGTGAGATTCTGGACCTGCTGGTCGGCGGCAAGCGCAACCGTGCCGTAAAAATCATGCGCAAACATCTGACTGCGTGTATCGAGCGTTTGGAACTCAGCTTTGCTGCAGACGAATAATTGCCGCAGTTTTTCTGTGCCGCAAAGGCCGTCTGAAAACGAGTGTCGTGAGTTGCTGCGAAGCTGAAATCCGCCACACTCATTTTCAGACGGCCTCGTATATGCCGCTCAAACAAAAAATAAAGGAAGACAATGGAGAGCCTGATTACGCTGGTTTCGGTATTAACGCCGATGTTTGCCGGATTTTTTATCCGTGTGCCGAAACATTTGCTACCCGCCATCGATAAAGTTCTGACCCTGCTGGTGTATATCATTTTGCTGCTGATCGGCGTGTCGCTGTCGCAGGTGGAAAACCTGTTTGCCCGTTTGGATACCATATTGTGGCAAATGCTGCTGCTGTTTGGCTGCATTATCGGCATGAATCTGGTGGTATTGGTATGGTTTGACCGCCGCCATCCGTGGCAGCTTGAGGGCGGACGTAAAACCAGCGTCAGCATTTCCGGCAGTATCAAGCAGCTTGGGTGCGTTGTGGTCGGCTTTATCCTCGGCAGCCTGTTGCCGCAGGCGTGGCTTCCGCCGGAAAAAACGGGGATGTATTTCCTGATGGCGATGGTGCTGCTGGTGGGCATCCAGCTCAACGGCAGCGGCATTAAAATCCGTCAGGTTCTGATTAACAAGCGGGGCGTGCAGACCGGTTTGCTGCTGATGGCGTCTTCACTGGCGGGCGGGCTGCTGTTTGCCGCCTGCGTAGCGGAAGTATCGTGGACGCAGGGGCTGGCGATGGCTTCCGGTTTCGGCTGGTATTCATTGTCGGGTTTGGTGATGACCGAGGCCTACGGTGCCGTGTGGGGCAGCGTGGCGCTGTTGAACGATTTGGGGCGGGAATTTCTGGCGCTGCTGACCATACCGCTTTTAATGCGGCGCTGTCCGAGCAGCGCAGTCGGTATCGGCGGCGCAACCAGCTTGGATTTTACCTTGCCGGTGATTCAGGGAGCGGGCGGTTTGCAGGTTGTACCGCTGGCGATCAGTGCCGGTTTTCTGATTAACGTGGCAGCCCCATTTCTGATGGTGGTTTTTTCGTCTTTCGGTTGAAGCGTTTCACAGATTTTGGCAAAATTCAGACAAAAGGAACCCGCCATGAAACCAAGAATCCAAAGACATGAAAAAATCATCGCCTTGGTGCGTGAAAACCACTATATGTCGATCGAAGCGCTGGCAAAAATATTGGACGTAACGCCGCAGACCATCCGTCGGGACATCAATATCCTGAGCGAAGAAGACGTATTGCGCCGCTATCACGGCGGTGCGACCATGGGCGATATTCTGGAAAGCGAGCTGCACAGCGGCAAACGCAGCAGCCTGCAGGACGAGAAAAACGCCATTGCGCAGATGATTGTGGAACACATTCCCGACAATGCTTCGCTGTTTCTCAGCATCGGCACGACTATGGAAGCAGTGGCCGCCGCCTTGGTCAAACAGCGTAAAAACCTGCGCATCATCACTAATAATATCTATGTTGCCTCGGCCGCTTCGGCACGCAGCGATTACACCGTAATCATCACATCAGGCGTGGTGCGGCCGCTGGACGGCGGCGTAACCGGCGTGGCGACGGTGGACTTTATCAACCAATTTAAAGTCGATTATGCGGTGATGAGTACCCACGGCGTGGAACAGGACGGCTCGCTGCTGGATTACGACTATAAAGAAGTCAGCGTGATGCAGGCGATGATGAGCAATGCACGGGTACGCTTTTTGGGCGTGGACCATTCCAAATTCCAAAGCAATGCCTTGGTGCGGCTGGGTTCGATTAAAGATTTCGACAAAGTGTTTACCGACCGCCCTTTGGAAGAACACATGCAGAAAATTCTCGACGGTGCCGGCATCGAGTGCCGGATTCCGCAGCCTGTCGAGTGTTGATTTATCAAACCGCCCGATTCGGGTACAATAAACCCTTTACCCGAAGCAGCTCCGTTTTCCAATTTTCAGACGGCCTTTTCCGCCTGAAACAACCCTATTTAAAGACTGATTATGCTGAATAAAGAACAATTTGCCGACAATCATTTTATCCGCACCATTATCGAAGAAGACCTGAAAAGCGGCAAACACAGCGCCGTGCAAACCCGTTTTCCGCCCGAACCAAACGGCTATCTGCACATCGGCCACGCCAAATCCATTTGCCTGAATTTCGGTTTGGCCTATATTTACGACGGCTTGTGCAACCTGCGTTTTGACGATACCAACCCCGAAAAAGAAAGCGACGAATACGTCAATTCGATTAAAGAAGACGTGCGCTGGCTGGGTTTTGAGTGGGCCGGCGAGCCTCGTTTTGCTTCCAATTATTTCGACCAACTGTTTGATTATGCAGTCGGTTTGATTAAAGAAGGCAAAGCCTATGTCGATGATTTGACACCCGAGGAAATGCGGGAGTATCGGGGGACGCTGACGCAGGCGGGCAAAGACAGCCCCTACCGCAGCCGCAGCGTAGAAGAAAACCTCGATTTGTTTATGCGCATGAAAAACGGCGAATTTGCCGACGGCAGCAAAACCCTGCGCCTGAAAATCGATATGGCGGCGGGCAACATCAATATGCGCGATCCGGTGATTTACCGCATCCGCCGTGCGCACCACCACAACACCGGCGACAAATGGTGCATCTACCCGATGTACGACTACACCCACGCCATTTCCGATGCCATCGAAGGCATTACCCATTCGCTGTGTACGCTCGAATTTGAAGCCCACCGCCCGCTGTATGACTGGGTGTTGGACAATATCCCTGCGCCGCACGCCACCCGCCCCCGCCAATACGAATTTTCCCGTTTGGAACTCTTGTATTCGATTACCTCCAAACGCAAACTCAACCAACTGGTTGCCGACGGCCACGTCTGCGGTTGGGACGATCCCCGTATGCCGACCGTTTCCGGTATGCGCCGTCGGGGCTACACGCCCGAAGGTTTGCGCCTGTTTGCCAAACGGGTCGGCATTTCCAAATCGGAAAACATTGTCGATATGAGCGTGTTGGAAGGCGCAGTGCGTGAAGAATTGGAAAACTCCTCGCCCCGCCTGATGGCGGTGTTAAACCCACTCAAAGTAACCCTGACCAACTTTTCAGACGGCCTCACCCAAAGCCGCAGCGCCGCATTCCACCCGAATCACGAAGAAATGGGCAGTCGGGAAGTGCCGGTATCGAAAACCATCTATATCGAAGCCGACGATTTTGCCGAAGTGCCGCCCAAAGGCTTCAAACGCCTGACCCTCGGCGGCGAAGTACGCCTGCGCCACGGCTATGTGATTAAGTGCGACGAAGCGGTAAAAGACGCAGCGGGCAAAGTGGTGGAACTCAAATGCAGCATCGACCACGACACCTTGGGCAAAAATCCCGAAGGCCGCAAAGTCAAAGGCGTGATTCACTGGGTATCCGCCGAACACGCCGCCGAAATCACCGTGCGCCTCTACGACCGCCTGTTCAGCGTCGAACGCCCCGATGCCGTGCGTGGCGAAGACGGCGAATACTTACCGTTTACCGATTTTCTAAACCCCGATTCCGTGCAGGAAATCACCGCCTATGCCGAACCCGCCGCCGCCGACTTGCCGCCCGAAAGCCGCTGGCAGTTTGAACGCTTGGGCTATTTCGTTACCGACCGCAAAGACCATAGCACCGAAAAACCGGTGTTTAACCGCACGGTAACGCTGAAAGATTCTTGGTCGCCGAAAGCCTGAACGGTTTGCGTCTGAACAGACAAAAGGCCGTCTGAAAACCTGCTTTTCAGACGGCTTCGGCAATCCGGCGGAGACGGATTTCACGATATGATTTGACACACCGACCGCAACTACATACAATTCACCCTTTCAGAAAAATTGCGCCGCCTGCGGCCGCATGCTCATTTTCAGACGGTCTACCCGCCGCCTGTCTTCCCAATCTTAAAAATCCAAACCAAATCAAACTATTATGCACGTTTCCGAATTACAGACCCTACACATTTCCAAATTGTTGGAAATGGCCGAGCAGCACGGCATTGAAAATGCCAACCGCCTGCGCAAACAAGACTTGGTATTCGCCATTGTCCGCCAACTGATGAAGCAGGGCGAAAGTTTTACCTGTTCCGGCACGCTGGAAATTTTGCCCGACGGCTTCGGCTTCCTGCGCAGCGCCGACACTTCCTATCTGGCAGGCCCTGACGATATTTACGTTTCGCCCAGCCAAATCCGCCGCTTCAACCTGCACACCGGCGACACCATCGAAGGCAGCGTGCGGGTGCCGAAAGACAACGAACGCTATTTCGCACTGGTACGCTTGGATGCCATCAACGGCGACAATCCCGAAGCCTGCAAACACAAAATCCTGTTTGAAAACCTGACACCGCTGTTTCCGACCGAGCAGTTCAAACTCGAACGGGATATTAAAGCCGAAGAAAACCTGACCGACCGTGCCATCGATTTGGTTTCCCCAATCGGCAAAGGCCAGCGCGCACTGCTGGTTGCCCCGCCGAAAACCGGTAAAACCGTGATGCTGCAAAACATCGCCCATGCGATTACCAGCAACTACCCCGAAGCCGAACTGATTGTGCTGCTGATTGACGAGCGGCCGGAAGAAGTAACCGAAATGAGCCGTTCGGTGCGGGGCGAAGTGGTTTCTTCAACCTTTGACGAACCGGCGCAACGCCATGTGCAGGTTGCCGAAATGGTGCTGGAAAAAGCCAAACGCATGGTCGAACACAAAAAAGACGTGGTGATTCTGCTCGATTCGATTACCCGTTTGGCTCGTGCCTACAATACCGTTGTTCCCGCTTCGGGCAAAATCCTCACCGGCGGCGTAGATGCCAATGCCCTGCACCGTCCGAAACGCTTTTTCGGAGCGGCACGCAACGTGGAAGAGGGCGGTTCGCTGACGATTATCGCCACCGCTTTGGTAGAAACCGGCAGCCGTATGGACGATGTGATTTACGAAGAATTTAAAGGCACGGGCAATATGGAGTTGCACCTCGACCGCCGCATGGCGGAAAAACGCCTGTTCCCGGCCATCAACATCAATAAATCCGGCACCCGCCGGGAAGAGCTGCTGGTACCGAACGACCAGTTGCAGAGAATGTGGCTGCTGCGTAAATTCCTGCACCCGATGGACGAAATCGAAGCCACCGAATTTTTGGTCGGCAAGCTCAAAGATTCTAAAAACAACGATGAATTTTTTGAACTGATGCGCGGCAAATAATCCCGAGGCCGTCTGAAAACACCGTTTTCAGACGGCCTGTTTTATTGTAGCAAGGGTATGTATAGCGGATTTAATTAATTTTCGATACAAGGTAGCAAGCCGCAGACAGTACAAGTAGTACGGCAAGGCACAGCAACGCCGTAGCGAAAGTTAAGTTAATCCGCTATATATAGTTAAAACACCGAATTTTCCATACAAAAGCAGGCGTAGATACTATAAGCCCCCCAACAAATCAAGCCTTATCCAGACACATTTTCGCATAGCGTTCTTCATTAAAGGGTTGTTGGTACTTCAATACAGATTGGGCAATGGTCACGAGTTTACGCATCAGAGCCACAATCACGGCTTTTTTCGCCAGTTTATTACGCTCCAGCAAGCGTTGGACAAACGGGCTGTAAATACTGTCTTTATGTATGCCGAAGCAAAACACCATCGCAGGCATATAGAGTATCTTCCTCAAATCACTCTGTCCGATACGGGAGATACCGACCCGCTTATCTACACTCGTTCCCGATTGTCTGACCATCGGGGTCAGTCCGGCGTAGGTCGCAGCAGCCCTTCCATTTTTAAACCGAGTGCCGTCGCCCAGTATGGCGAGCAGCCAACAGGCTGTGGTTTTGCCGATGGCGGGAATACTGCTCAACAGACGATGGTTGTGTTTCAACTGATCATCCTGTTTCACCAACTGATGAATATGTGTTTCAACGGTTTTGACTTCGCACTCAAGAAAAGCAATCAGACGTTCGGACGAAACCATTGCATACTCGTCCAACAGCATCTGCAGCCGGACTTTTTCTTTGGTCAGCGCTGCTTTTAAATGTTCGAGATGGCGAAGTTGGCGCAATAAGGCTTTTTCGTTATTGCCCTTCGGTTGCCACAGGTCAAATTCATGAACATAGCTTTCGGCTAAGCGGGCAAGTAATTTGGCATCCGCTTTGTCGGTTTTGGAACGTAAGTTCAAACCTTTGGCAAAGTTGGCGGCACATTTGGGATTAATCACGACTACCGAATGTCCGGCCGTATATAAGTATTCGCACAACCTTTCGTGATAGACGTTTGTCGCTTCCATCACGATATAGAGCGGCTTATCTGAAAAGCTGTTCAGCCATTCGCTCAAAGCAGCAAATCCTTGAGGATGGTTCTCAAACCGGTGGTGTTGATACACTTTTGCGGATTTTTTGACCGCAACATCGAACTTTAACTTGGCAATATCGATGCCGATAAAATAAAATGGGGTGTCCATCATGCTCCTAACCTTGTGAATGCAGACTATGCACAGCATGTCTATGATACTATTCGGGGTGTTTGGACATTGAAAACAGGCTTTTATCTACGTCGCGGGCTTTGAAGCCCAAGGTTGGCGTACAACTCTGTTTTCAATCCCGCCCCTGATAGCTGCTTCTGTCGGGGGCTTTTTATTTTATCTTGTGGTTGGTGTTTCTTATACAAGGTTGAGTTAGCGAGGCACGAGCGTAACCCAACAAAACCTTATGTTTCAAGGTATAGTGAATTAACCAAAAAAATATTACAACCCAAGGGAATCACCCGTCCCGCCAGCGGGACAGGGAACGGTGTGTAGCGTGCTTGCCTAAGCATGCACGTGTACTTTAAATTCCACATGAATGCCGTCTGAAAACGAGCAAAGTGAGTTTCTGCGCAGCTAAAATCAGATTTTCAGACGGCTTCGGCATAAAACTCACAGAACAGGTGCGTGCTTTGGCTCGCACCCTTGTATATCCAACTTCCAGTATCATAACAAGCAACACCCGCCCGGCCGCCACCCGTGCGCACCCAAGGTTCAACAACCGCTGTGTAGCTTAGGGAAGCCGGGCAACCCATCAACACAACCGGACAGTTGCCCGACAACACAACCGAATGCAAGACAGGTTTATGATGAGTACCCAAAACTACGGCGGTATCGACATCGCCAAACGAAACTTCGTTATCGGCATCACGTCTTCCAAAAAGACCAAAACCGAGACCAACAACCAAAAAGGCTTTCTCCACACCATCGAATACCTGAAAAAACATCAGGTCTCACTGGTTGTGATGGAAAGCACCGGCGGACTGGAAATCCCATTGGCCAAAGCACTGCACCGGGCAGGATTCAAAGTCATCATTGCCAATCCCCGTCAGACGCACCAATTCGCACAGTCGCAATCACTCACCAAAACCGATGCGGCCGATGCCAAAATGTTGGCGTTTTACGCACAGGTAATCACACAAAAGCCCGATTGGGAACGGCAGCTCTATACGCCGCCGAGTGAGGCAGAAGAAATCCTCGAAGCCTTAATCAGCCGCCGCACTCAACTGGTTGAAATGCGCAGTGCCGAAAAAAACCGTTTGCAGCAGGTACATGAAACACAGATTCAAAGTGTTGAAGCACTGATCGCACATTTCGACGCACTAATTGCTGCTTTGGACAGACAGATCGAAGAACATAACGACACTCATTTTGGCGACAAAAGCAGTCTGCTGCAAAGCATCAAAGGTATCGGCCCGACTACTGCGGCGACCTTATGTGCGATGTTGCCGGAATTGGGCAAAGTATCGCATAAACAGATTGCCGGTTTGGTAGGTGTCGCCCCTTATGTGAAAGAAAGCGGCACAATGAAGTTTAAAAGCCGCTGTTTCGGCGGGCGCAGTGCTGTACGCAAAACGCTGTATATGGCGGCGATGGTGGCGGCACACTACGAACCGAGGATTAAGGACTTCTACCAACGTCTGCGTTTGCGGGGTAAGCCGTACAAAGTGGCGGTAACGGCCTGTATGCGTAAGCTGCTGACGATTCTGAATGCGATGATGCGGGATCGTTTGGCGGCAGTGAGTGCTGTTTGATCATGTTGAAGTATTGCCGGTTTTGTTTAGACCGGCCTTCAGACTAACCGTTTTTTGTATTTTTGCCCGACGGGGTGAAAAATACAGTTGCTACAAGTGCTGGATTAAATTGTATGGATTATTAAGTGGATCCACTATAGTAAATTAACCGAAAAAAGAGAACGGGCGTAGGTTGGGTCTAGACCCAACGTAGATTTAAATCACCTTGCAACATAAGATTTTGTTGGGTTACGCTCGCTCCTCGCTAACCATAACCTACGCCTGCTTTTGTATGGAAAATTCGGTATTTTAACTATAGTGAATCCACTTTAAAAGTATTACAACGCAAGCTACCCGTTCCCAATTTTAGCTTCGCAGAAACTCGTTACCCTCGTTTTCAGACGGCATTGAAGCAACTTTAAAGACTCCGTGCATGCTTGAGGCACGCACGCTACACCGTTCCCCGTTCCATTGGCGGGAAGGGGTAGGGGAAGGGTGGTTCGCTAAATTGTCCTATTTTTCCGGTTGTTCACTGTATAGTAAATCAATCAAATTTACAGCACATTCCAAACCCAACACGCCCGTCATTCCGACGAAAGTCGGAATCCATCTGGGCGGCTTAGGCAACTGTTTTTTCTTGACGGTTTCTGGATCTGAAAGATGGATTCCGACTTTCGTCGGAATGACGAGTCTGTTTGAAAATTGTACGGTTTATTAAGTGGATTTACTATAGTCCACCATGGTTTAAAAGGTAGGAGAAAACAGGCGGTCTGAAAATTTTGGCTTTGGGGCATGGTTATTTGATTGCACGATACCCAACCATCATTGACAATCCCGAGCCGATTTGCTAAATATCCAAGTCTTCATAAAAATAATTTACACTTCACTTTTTTCTGATTGTTCCGGTTCGGCCATAATAAGGAGAAACCTATGTCAAATTCCGTTTCCGAAAAACGCTTTTTCGGGCATCCGCTGGCGTTGTCCACGCTGTTTCATATTGAGTTGTGGGAACGCTTTTCGTTTTATGGTATGCAGGGGATTTTGCTAATTTACCTGTATTACACCATGGATAAAGGCGGCTTGGGGCTTGATCAGTCGCTGGCGGGCGGCATTGTCGGGGCGTATGGCGGCAGCGTGTATTTATCGACCATTTTTGGGGCGTGGCTTGCCGACCGTGTTTGGGGTGCCGAAAAAACGCTGCTGTTTTCGGGTCTGGTGGTGATGCTCGGACATTTGGCGTTGGCGTTTTTGCCGGGGGTTTATGGATTGCTCGCAGGCTTGGTGCTGGTGGCACTGGGCAGCGGCGGCGTGAAAGCGACCGCCAGTGCGATGGTTGGCTCGTTGTACGAAACGCCCGACACCAAGCCCTTGCGTGATGCCGGTTTTTCAATTTTTTATATTGCGATTAATATCGGCGGCTTTTTGGGGCCGCTACTGACCGGCGTGCTGCAAGAGCAATATGGCTTTCACTACGGCTTTGGCGTGGCGGCGGTCGGTATGGCGTTCGGTTTGTGGCGTTATTTGAGCGGCCGCAACAAATTGCCCGCTACCACTGTGCCAAATCCGCTCAAGCCCAACCAAGGAAAAATCGCCTTGGCGGTGGTTGCCCTTGGCGTGGCGGCACTGCTTGGCGTCATCCAAATCGGTTGGCTGAATCTGCAAAACTTCTCGCAAGTGCTGCTGTATGTGGTGATTGCCGCCGTAACGGTGTATTTTGTGCGTCTTTTGACTTCCAAACAAGTGGCGGCACAAAACAAGCGTTATATCGTGGCGTATATTCCGTTATTTTTGACCATTTGCCTGTTTTGGGCGGTGTGGTTTCAGGTGTACACGGTGGCGACGGTGTATTTTGATGAGATGATGAACCGTACCATCGCAGGCTTTACCATTCCTGTGTCGTGGAAGGATTCCTTGCAATCGGCATGGGTGATTATTTTTTCTGGGCTGCTTGCCGCCATGTGGACAAAAATGGGCGACAAACAACCCAAAACGCCGCTGAAATTTGCCATCGCCATGATGTTTGTCGGCGTGTCGTATTTGAGCTTTATTCCGTTTGTATCGGCAGGGGTGGCGATGCCGATGTGGATTTTTGCCTTGGTGATTTTGGGCATTACCATTGGCGAGCTGTGCCTGTCGCCGATTTCGCTGTCGTTTGCGACCAAAATCGCACCGCCGAATTTTAAGGCGCAAATGGTGGCGTTGAACTTTTTGGCGTTGTCCATCGGCTTTACCTTGGGCGGTGTGTTGTTCAAAAATTATTATCAAGCCGAGAGCATCATTGAGTTTTGCCAATTATTATGCACCATCGGCGTGGCAAACGGCTTGATTTTATTGCTGTTTGTACCGATATTAAACAAACTGCTCAACGGGGCGGATTGATAAATTGCCCAAGCCGTCTGAAAACCGCACTACGCATTTTCAGACGGCATGGTTATTGCCATTTAAACTTATCAAATTCAAATCAAACAAACCAACAAAAGGATACTTTTATGAATGTTCCCCAAAAACTTGCCGCCCTGCGTGCAGCGATGAAAACTCAAGGCTTGGACGCTTGGATTGTGCCGTCCGCCGATCCGCATTTGTCCGAATATTTGCCTGAGCATTGGCAGGCTCGTGTGTATTTTTCGGGCTTTACCGGCTCGGTCGGCACGCTGGTTGTTACCGCCGATGAAGCGGGCTTGTGGGCGGACAGCCGTTATTGGGAACAGGCAGCATCGCAGCTGTCGGGCAGCGGCATTGAGTTGCAAAAAATGGGTGAAGTTGCGCCATACAGCGACTGGCTGGCACAAGTTTTACCGCCAAATGCCACTGTCGGCGTGGCGGCGGACACGCTGTCTTTGAGTGCCAAGCGTGGGCTTGAGTCGGTTTTTGCCGCCAAAAATATCCGCTTGGATACCGCCCATGATTTATCTGACAGCATTTGGCACGAACGCCCAGATTTGCCAAATGGCAAGATTTATGTTCACGATGCGGCATTTGTGTCCGAAACCGCCGCCGAAAAGCTGGCTCGTGTGCGTGCGGCGATGGCAGAACAAAACGCAGCGTGGCATCTGATTTCATCATTGGACGACATCGCTTGGCTGACCAACCTGCGTGGCGATGATGTGTCGTACAATCCGGTGTTTTTGTCGTATTTGTTGATTGGCGGGCAAACGGCGACTTTGTTTGTCGATGAAAGCAAACTCAATACCGAAGCCAAAACCGCCCTGCAAGCCGCCGCCATCGATGTTGCCCCTTATGGCGACATCATCAAAGCCGTGGGCAAAATTTCAGACGGCCTACTGATCAATGCCGACAAAACCGCCGTCAGCACTTTGGCACAGCTACCCAGCACGGTTCAACTGATTGAAAACATCAATCCAAGCACCCTGTTCAAATCCATCAAAAGCGATGCCGATTTGGCACATGTGCGTGAAGCCATGCGTCAAGACGGTGCGGCATTGTGCGGCTTTTTTGCCGAGTTTGAACGCAATTTGGCAAACGGCACGGCAATGAACGAGCTGGACATCGACACCATGCTGCACGATCACCGCAGCCGCCGCCCGAATTTTGTGTCATTGAGTTTTAACACCATCGCCGGCTACAACGCCAACGGCGCTTTGCCGCATTATTCGGCAACGCCCGAAGCCTTCAGCCAAATCAGCGGCAACGGCCTGCTGCTCATCGACTCAGGCGCACAATACCTAGGCGGCACCACAGACATCACCCGTGTCGTGCCGGTCGGCGATGTCAGCGACGAGCAAAAACGGGATTACACCTTGGTATTAAAAGCCCACATCGCCCTAGCCGAAACCGTTTTCCCAGAAAACATCGGCTCATCACTGCTGGATGCCATTTGCCGCAAACCCTTATGGCAAGCACAATGCGAATACGGCCACGGCACAGGCCACGGCGTGGGCTACTTTATGAATGTCCACGAAGGCCCGCAAGTCATCTCATATCACGCCACGCTCAGCCCGCACCACGCCATGAAAATCGGCATGATCACATCCAACGAGCCGGGGCTGTACCGCAGCGGCAAATGGGGCATCCGCATCGAAAACTTGGTCGCCAACCGAGCGGTCGAAAACCCGCAAGAAACCGATTTCGGCAAATTTTTATACTTTGAAACCCTGACCCTTTGCCCAATCGACACCCGCCCGATTGACAAAGCATTAATGAGCGCCGGTGAAATCGCATGGCTCAACGCCTACCACGCCCAAGTCCGCGAAGCCCTGCTGCCACTGGTGGACGGCGAAGCCAAAGACTGGCTAATTTTGAGAACCGAAGCGATTTGATGGTTTGATTTGTTTGATAATTGGTGAAAATAATGCCGTCTGAAAATGGGTTTTCGGGCGGCATTGTTTTATATTCTTGAAAATCAGGAATATTTAAAATAAAAATTTGGTATGATATTTGGCGTGATCATTGTATCATCGCCCAAAGGAATAAAAATGCAACAACATTTGCTGACATTAAAGAAAATTGCTCAAATTATTGAGTATTACCAAAAACAAAGAGATAAAACGGCATTATATGATGCCAACCGTTTTAATCCTTTTCGTTTTATGAGAACAGATGAAAATGGATTATCAGCCATTCTTGCATTTTTACTCGATCCCAATCAAACGCACGGACAACAAGATCTATTTTTAAATGCTTTTTTGAAATATTTGAATTTAACGCAGTTTCTTGCCTATGATAGTGTTAGCGTTTTCACTGAAAAAACGGTATTAACAAAACGTAGGCACGATATTTTTATTGAAGGTTACATCAATCAGAAATTAGTTTGGGTAATTTCGATTGAAAATAAATTGAGAGATGCCGTAGATCAACCCAATCAACTTACAGATTATCTTGATGATTTAAAAAGCAAAAATGATCTCTTTTTTCTTATTTATTTGCCCAAATCAAACACAGCACCCGATAAATCTTCCATCAGCGAAACAGAATGGCAAGGTTTAATTGATCGCAATCAAGGCAAATCTTTATCCATTCAACATCTGATTGAATGGCTAGATCGCACACCAATTGTTGCCCCTAAAATAAGACAATTTTGTGATGATTTTAAAGACTTTTTAAAGGAAGATATTATGAATACTCCAGAAGACTCCAATCAACTTGTTCAAGAAATTATTAAAGACAAAGAATTGCTATATACCTCTCTCATCATTGCTCAATCTACCAAAGAATTATATCAACAGCTAATCAATCAATTAGAGCAAAAACTTAAAGAAAAAATTAAAACAGATTACCCGTCATTAACTCAAGCAGGCTGGGAATTGTACACAAAGAGTTATTTTAACAAGGAGATCAATTTTAACCTTTACTTTGATAAAGATAAATCTAAACAGGGTAAAAGTTGGGGTATCAGTATTGGCTTTGATAAAACTTGGTTTAATCAGGCTTTTTATGGAATATATGTAAATGAAAAAATGATCCCAGCTTCATCAGAAGAATATCAAAAATTAACCGATTTTTTCCAATCTCGTTTTCAAGGATTTGAAAGCACCGAGTGGTGGTTGAAACGGAAAAAATTTGATGGCGAATTATTCTCTTGGGGACCTGAAGTTTTGCGTCAAATTCCCTCTGGGGAATTGGCAAATAAACTTTTTGAACATTTAAAACCGTTACTTGATGCTGTCATTGAATATAATAAGCAAGTTTGAATAACAAATACCGCCTGAAATTTGCATTTCAGACGGCATTTATTTGCCGATTTTCAGCGAAATTTGAACGCTTGCAAATTGTCAATTAAAACATTCCTCGACCGCTTTCGGTTTTTTCTGGTACGGCTTGAATAACGTCCCAGTGTTCCACGATTTTACCGTTTTCATCTAAGCGGAAGATATCCACGACCGCTTCGCCACGATCTTTATCGTCCAGTTGGCTATGAACGTGCAACCAAACCAAATCGCCGTCCGCTACCACACGTTTTACCGTGGCTTTGGATTGTGGGTGTGATTTTAAGAACGGGGCGAAAGCGTCAATAAAGGCTTGTCCGCCGTCTGCGACCGTTGGATTGTGCTGTAAATATTCCGCCCCAACGTGCTTGCTCACCGCTTCTTGCAATTTGTGTTGGTTGAAGGCTAATTCGTAAAAATCCAACACGTTCGCTTTATTGCGTTCTAAGACGGATTGCTGAACGACTTGTGTGTTTTGCGTTGCAACACTGTTGCTTTGGGCTTGCACGCCAGTGCTTAATAAGGTTGCGGTGATTAAAGTAAAAATAAATTTTTTCATAAAATGTTCCTTTCCGAGCTAAATTAGCGTTTGCAAAATGTTGTGTAAAACCGACCGCTTGTTAAAAGAGCGGTCGATTTTTTTCGAGTTTTTCTTTACTTCGATGCCACGGTAAAACGCTGATGTAAATGGGCTTTTTGCTCTGTGTCATCGGCAATGGCAATCGCCAAATCCGCCACGCTGATCCCTGCTGGCATCTCGCCGTTCATCAATAACTCATTACCACCTAAACGATATTCGCCCGTACGTTCTTCGCTGAAACCTGCATCTGCACCGAGCATCGCTGGCGGCGAGATAAACGCCCAGTTTACATCGCGGCGATCTTGCAATTCGCCCAATAAAAGACGTGCTGCATTCGCCCCATCAAAGATCTCTTTTGGAAAATCAGGCGTATCAATCAGTTGCACGTTCGGGGCGACATATAGACTGCCTGCACCGCCGACAATCAATAAATAAGGCACATTCGCCTGTTTTGCCGCCGCTACAATCGCATTTGCCCCTTGCGTGAACTCAGCGGCGATATTCGGGTTCGTCCAACCGGGGTTGAACGCCGAAACAACCGCATCAAAACCCTGTAATTGTGCCGAAAAATCTGCACTGTTCACATCAAAAGCGACCGCTTGAATGTTGTCCGATGACTGCACTTTTTCCACATTGCGGGCAAAAGCGGTTACTTGATGTTGGCGAGCCGCAAGCTCGTTCACCACGGCTTGCCCCACATAACCTGTTGCTCCGATCACTGCAATTTTCATCATAAACTCCTATTCATTAAATTGATCTGAAAAAATATCTCGTTGCCGTTTGGCTTGATGTGGCGTATTATAGTCAGTAACTTACTTTTGAGAAGTACTTACAAAATTGTAAGTATGAGAATAATTTGAAAATTTTATCTAATTAATTGATTTTTAAGGAAATAAAAATGAGTGAAAATTTGCTTTATCCTGTTGAACGGGGCGATGTGCTTGCCGCTGCTTGCCCTTCCCGCCAGATTTTGCAACATCTCACCAGCCGTTGGGGCGTGCTGATTATGGTTGTGCTGAGAAACGGCACAAAACGTTTTAGCGAAATCCGCAACGCCATAGACGGCGTGAGCGAGCGAATGCTGACCCAAACTCTGCAAAACCTTGAACAGGACGGTATGCTGATCCGCAAATCCTATCACACCGTCCCACCGCATGTAGATTACACCCTCACCCCCTACGGCGAACAAGCCGCAGAGAAAATCTATCATCTGGTGGACTGGCTGGAAGAGAATTTAGAGGCGATTTTGGCGGAAAGCCCGAAAAGTTAAAAAATGCCGTCTGAAAATCCACTTTTCAGACGGCATGGTTATTGATAATTTTCCAAAAATTTTATCGGCTTACGCTACGCCCAATACCATTTTACGGTTTTATTCTGGCGGGCATACATCCACACCAAAATCAACGGCGGAATGATATAGCCGATGGTCACCAGAAAGCCGTGCAGCAGATATGCGGCCGGGTTGGGCAGGGTGGCGACGTGTTTCATTGGCGACAGCCACGGCGACATTTGCAGCGACACTGCGCTCAAAAACAGCGTTTGCCATTTTAAGCTGATGTTGTCTTTTGCCGAACGCCACCACGCAAAGGCCAGCAAGAGTGCCATAAACACGATTTCAATCACCCACGACCATTCGCCGTATTTTTCCCACCAGCCCCAGCCGAATTTAATATCGGAATAGGGATACAGCGCCAAATCCTGATTATGCACCGGCACATCGGCGCACCAGTGCAACATCGAGCAGAGAAACGCAAACCATGCAATGCGGCCGCTTTTATAAAAAACTTTGCACAATAAGGCAAACAAGCCCGACCAGATTAATGCCATCAGCAGCGAATGATCCCAGTCGATAAATACCAAATCGAAATACAGATACGGCAGCGTATTCGGATTGCCCCGCACCACGTCCGCTCCGCCGGCAATCATCAAGCCGTTCACAATATCAATCACGCCCGCACCGATAAACAGCGGCAGGGCAGGGACATTCGGTTTGGCGGCTTTTAAGGCGGCAGCCACTGCAAAATGACCAAAATACATGGTGTTATCCTTTTGTTTGTTGAGAAGCAGGCGTATTTTAAATAAAAATTCTGTATGATATAAGGAACAAAACCGCTGTTTTGTCGCACCATAAATCCAACCATTCCCCATAAGTTGAACCATGAAACCCCACACCGCTCCCGATAAAATCTGGCACGCTTTTTTAACCCTGCTTGCCGGGCATAGCCCTGACGACATCAGCGTCCAGCAGATTTGCGATGTGGCGCAGGTTCACCGTTCGTCTTTTTACCGCTATTTTCGGGATTTATACACGCTTGCCGATTACGGTTTCCGCCAAGTTGCCGAGCAGACGATGATGAGTGCCACCGATGCCCGTTCTACCTTGCTTTCCACCCGAAAATTTATTGATTTTGTGGACAGCCGCCGCCACGAGCTGTGCCATCTGCTCACCGCCCGTTATGCCAACCGCTTTCAACAGGCGATTTATCAGCCTTTGGAACGGCATATGCTCAGTGTGTTTGCGATGGCGGGCGACAGCTATATTCATCCTGCGCCACCTGAATATGTGGCTCGCTACCATATCGGCGGATTGGCAAGAATAATCTCAATCTGGCTGCAAACGCCGAATGCCCGCAAAGCTGAGTTGATTATGCAAATTGATGTACTGGCAAGGTATATGATGAAAGACTGTATGAAGAAAATGTGAGGCAGAATATTGAAATAATTAGGTTTTTGAATGGTATAATGCCGTCTGAAAATCCACTTTTCAGACGGCCTGATTTGGCGGTTGAACGTGATAAAACAGCAGGTAAATAAGGCAATCTTCATGACCCCTAAAATGAACTGGCAGAATCTGTTATCCAGCAAGCGTTTCCGAGAGAAAGACGGCGCAATCGTTGCCACCGTTACCCCGTCCACCCAAGAGGGCATAGACGCATTGCGTACCGATTTTCATATCGATTACGACCGTGTCGTTTTTTCCGGCGCATTCCGCCGTTTGGGGCGTAAAACGCAGGTTCACCCTTTGGCGGAACACGATTTGACCCACAACCGCCTGACCCACAGCGTAGAAGTGGCCAGCGTCGGCCGCAGTTTGGGTAATCGGGTCGGCGTGATGTTGCAGGCGGGCGGTTTTCTTCCGCCGGGGCATACGCCGAGCGACATCGGCGCAGTGGTGCAGGTGGCGTGTCTGGCGCATGATTTAGGCAATCCGCCGTTTGGCCATACCGGCGAAGACGCTTTGCGGGATTGGTTTAGAAAACCGCACAACAGCCGCTATCTGCAAGGTTTGAGCGAAGCCGAGCGCAACGATGTGCAGACTTATGAGGGCAACGCCCACAGCCTGCGGATTCTCGCCCGTTTGGAAATGTACCGCAACCAAGGCGGTATGCGGCTGACTGCGGCGACCGTCGGCACGCTGATGAAATATCCTTGGACAAGCAGCCACCCGTCGGGCAGAAAAAAATTCAATATTTACCAAAGCGAATTGCCGTTTATCCGCCAAGTCGCCGACGCACTCGGTTTGCCCGAAACCGCCGACAACCAATGGGCAAGACACCCGCTTTCTTATCTGATGGAAGCCGCCGACGATATTTGCTATGCCTTATTGGATTTGGAAGATGCGGTAGAACTCGGCTTATTGAGCGATACCGAAGTTGAAAGCGTATTATCGGAACTGACGTTTGCCGAAAGCACATGGCACGCCGCCGGCAGCCGCCAACGCTGCGCCATGTTGCGGGGCATTGCCATCGGCAAAGCCATCGACAACGTCGCCCAAACCTTTATGATGCACCAAACCGAGCTGCTGGCAGGGCAGTTTCAGGCAAAAGACCTGCTGGCCGTATGCAGCCCCGAAGTGCAGAATACATTGGAAAAAGCCAAAGAATTGGCACGCACCCGAATTTTCCGCCACCGCACCAAACTGATGACCGAAATCGCCACGTTCCCGTGTCTGGGCTCGATTCTCGATTTACTCGTTCCCGCCGCTCATGCCCATATTGTCGAACAAAAAACCGATGTCCGCCAATCGCTTGCCTTAGATTTACTGAAAAACGACGACCCAATCAGCCAAAGCGACAGCCTGTATCAAGCCTATATGAAAATTCTCGACTTCACCGGCGGCATGACCGACAACGCCGCAGCGCAAATGGCAAAAGACCTTTCCGGCGTGGGGATGCTGCGTTGAAGCATCGGAATGGGTAAAACTATATTTAATTTTATTTCAAAATCTTATTAAAAAAACCGAAAAAATCTTCCGCAAAGGCTGGACACGAAAAAAGAGTTCCTATATTATTCGGTCTTCTTGATTCACAGCGCAACAGCGAAGTGATGAGGATGCACCCGTAGCTCAGTTGGATAGAGTATCTGGCTACGAACCAGAGGGTCGGGCGTTCGAATCGCTCCGGGTGCGCCACAAGAAATCCTCTGCGCCCATCGTCTAGCGGTTAGGACATCGCCCTTTCACGGCGGTAACCGGGGTTCGATTCCCCGTGGGCGTGCCAGTTTATAAAAAGAGCTTCTATGAAAATAGAAGCTCTTTTTGCATTTTAGGATTGATGGTTTTGTAGATTCTGCATTAAGGCCGTCTGAAAATCTGATTTTCAGACGGCCTTAATGCAGGGTAGGCAATTTGTCGCCTACAGTTTTGTAGTATCGGCTATCTCAACCCATCAGCTCCGTACTTGACCGTTCCCCAAAACCACCCATTTTTGCGAGGTCAAACCGTGCAGGCCGACCGGGCCGCGGACGTGGATTTTATCGGTAGAAATGCCGATTTCTGCGCCCAAACCGTATTCAAAACCGTCGGCAAAGCGGGTGGAGGCATTGACCATCACGCTGGCGCTGTCCACCGAGCGTAGGAATTGTTGGGCATCGGTATAGGATTCGGTTACGATAGAATCGGTGTGGTGGCTTCCGTGGATGTTGATATGGGCAACAGCTTCCGCCAGCGAATCCACAATTTTCACCGCCAGTATCGGGGCGAGGTATTCGGTATCCCAATCGGCATCGGAGGCCGTCTGAATATTGGGTAAAACGGCAAGCGTGCGTGGGCAGCCGCGCAGTTCCACGCCTTTTCCGGCATATTTTTCCGCCAGTAGCGGCAGGATTTCGGCGGCACGTTTTTCGTGAACCAGCAGCGTTTCCATGGTGTTGCAAGTGCCGTAGCGTGAGGTTTTGGCGTTGAAAGCGATATTGACGGCTTTTTCGGTATCGGCGGCTTGGTCGATATAGACATGGCAAATGCCGTCCAAATGTTTGATAACCGGCACTCTGGCTTCTGCGGCGATGCGTGCCACCAGCGATTTGCCGCCGCGGGGAATAATCACATCAATCCATTCTGGGCTTTGCAGCATAGCGCCGACGCTTTCGCGGCTGGTGTTTTCAATCAGATTAACGGCGGCTTCGGGCAGGCCGGTTTCCGCCAATGCCTGTTTAATCAGTTTGGCAAGGACAAGATTGCTGTTGAACGCTTCACTACCGCCCCGCAGAATGCAGGCGTTGCCGGATTTCAAACACAGCGCCGCTGCATCGAGGGTTACATTGGGGCGGGATTCGTAAATAATGCCGATCACGCCCAGCGGTACACGCATTTTGCCGATTTGCAAACCGTTGGGGCGGGTGCGGAATTCGTCCATCTCGCCGACAGGGTCGGGCAGGGCGGCAATCTGCTGCAAACCGTCGCACATGGTTTGCAGCGTGTTTTCATTCAGTTGCAGGCGGTCGAGCAGGGCGCTTTCCAAACCTTTGGCTTCCGCCTGCTGCATATCCAGCCGGTTTGCCGCCAAAATATCTGACGAATGCTGGCGGATCAGTTCCGTCATCCGCAGCAAAGCGGCGTTTTTTTGGGCGGAATCCGCCGCCGAAAGCCGGTAAAAAGCCTGTTTCGCCGCCGCAGCGGTGGTGCGGACATATTCTTGGATATTGATTGTGTGTGTCATCGGAATGTCTTTGTCGAATCGGTTAAACGTTGGGCTATCATAATGAAAATAAGGCCGTCTGAAAAGATCAATCCGTTTTCAGACGGCATGGTTTAAGCAGCTTGGTTCAATCGGGCGATTGCCTGCTCAATCATATCGGGCGTGAGCCTGTTCAAACAATCAGTATGCCCGAGCGGACATTCCCGCTTGAAGCAGGGCGAACAATCCAAGTTTAAGCTGACAATTTCCGCCTTATCGCTCAACGGCGGCGTATGGTCCGCACTCGATGAACCGTAAACCGCCACCAGTTTCCGATCCAACGCCGCCGCCAAGTGCATCAAACCGCTGTCGTTGCAGACAACCGTTTCCGCACACGAAAGCAAATCAATCGCTTCGGCCAGCGAGGTTTTACCGCATAAATTCACACACAGGCCGTCTGAAAAACGGTTGATTTCATCGGCAATTTCAAAATCTTTTTGCGAACCGAACAGCCAAACTTGCCAACCCTGAACCGAATAACGGCGGGCAAGTTCGGCAAAATAACGTGCCGACCAACGCTTCGCCGGCCCGAATTCCGCTCCCGGACAAAATGCCAATACCGGCTTTTCCGTGTCCAAACCATATTTCGCCAACGCCGAGCGCCTGCTTTCCGGATTGACACTAAATTTCGGATAACCTGAATACCCGTCAAACTCCGCCTGAGTTGGATACGCCAAAGCAGTATAACGATCCACCATCAGCGGCAACGCCGCCTTATCTAATTTGCGGATATCGTTCAATAAAAAATAACGAGACTCGCCCACATAACCCGTACGCCGCCGAATACCCGTTGCCAGCGCAATCAGCGCCGACTTGAGCGAACCGGGCAAAACAATCACCTGATCATAGCCACGATGCCCCAGTTCCCGACCGAGCTGCCAGCGTTTTTTCAAATCCAAAGTCCCATGAGCGAACGGATTTTCCAAAATCTCACGCACCTGCGGCATACGCTCAAACACCGCCATCGACCACTTGGGTGCAAACACATCAATCACACAATCAGGATAAAGCGTATGCAAACGGCTCAACAGCGGCTGCGTCATTACACAATCACCAATCCAACTAGGCGAAATAATCAGAATTTTTTTAGACATAAACGGTAAAACAGTAGTGATTTTGAAGCATATTGTAATATGGTTTGCCCAAGCCGTCTGAAAAATGTTGCGGATTTGAGACGGTTTGGGGGTTTACGTTGGTTTACGATTGAGAGAAGAGGGTGTTAAAATATTAATGAAATGAGGGATGTATGAATTTGGGCAAGGGATATATTTATTGATTAGTGTAAAATTATTTAAATTAACTTTTAAGTAAATTTTGAGTATCACTATTGGTTTAATTAGATTATTAAAAAATATCTCTGAATAATGTAAAATGAACTCATCATGCAATTAGTAAGATTGTAATAAAGACAGCACAGTGATCGTATGATTTTTAGCTGGAACAATTTTTTTAAGACTTAATCCTTTATAAGTTATGACATACATATCAAAATCCGCTTACATCCACCCAAAAGCAACCATAGAGCAACCGGTTACGATTGGTAAGGATGCCGAAATTCATGATAGTTGTATTGTTGGTAAGTATACGCTGGTCAACAATAATTCTATTCTTTATTCCAAAGTTGAAATGGGTAGATACTGCTCAATAGCTCGATTTTGTGAAATTGGTGTAGCAGAGCACCCATCAAATTTTTTATCATCGTCTAGTTTTCAATATAGTACTGCCCTGTTTAAAAGACATCCTGATTTTTCTTTTAAAAGAAAAGCGCTTTTTCAAGGTAACAAAAATACCAAGATCGGTAACGATGTTTGGATAGGAGCAAAGGTAGTTATCAAAACTGGGGTTACTATTGGTGACGGAGCAATTGTTGCAGGATTATCTTTTGTTAATAAAGATGTACCGCCTTATGCAATTGTAGGAGGCATTCCTGCCAAAATTATTCGCTATCGTTTCGATGAAAAGATTATTTCCCAGTTATTATCACTAAAATGGTGGGAGCTTAGTCCTAAAGAAATGGCGAATGTATCTTTCGACAATATTGAATCAGCTATTCTTCAAATAAAACAAATTAAAGAAAAATCCGGGGTTATTTATGATTAAATTATCCGTTATCATTCCATTTCGTTGCGAAAATGAATCTACTAATTATTTAATAGATCGTTTAGAAAATCTACTTGATTCTTTCCCACAGAATTTGCCATTAGAGTTTATTGTTGTAGATTCAGGTTCGACTTTACACTATCAAGAACAATGCCAAAGTATTTGTGAAAAATACAATACTCGATATGTTTATCACGACACTCTCGGAAAACCATTCTCTATTGGAGCTTGTCGGGATTTTGGCGTACAGATTGCACAAGGAAAAGCCGTTAGCTTCTTAGATGTAGATCTTCGTGTAGCCCCTGATTTTTGGCAACGCTTGCTTGTCTTAATGGAAGCATGGGGTATTTCTAAATATAAAAAGAGCTTTTTAGCCATTCCTTGTTTATATTTAACGCAAGAAGGTACTGTTGAATTTTTACAGGCAGATCCTAATTTGAAATTTATGGATTTTTATCTTCGTTATTTGCAAGGAGATAAAATTGCAATTGAAAATATGGCTCTTTGTTCGTCTGTTATGATTGTTGATAGAAATCATTATTTGTCAGTTGGTGGGCACGATCCTGAGTTTAGAGGACACGGCTACGAGGACTTTGAGTTATATCATCGTTTATTATGCGAAGAAAATATTATTCCAAAAACAGAAGATTATTATTTAGATCAGAAAACATGGAATACATACTCATATAATGGGTTTAGAAGTCACTTAGCAATGGCTGCTAGACCTGCAATGATGGCTAATTTATTTGTTACCCATCTTTGGCATCCAAGACCTAAAAATGTGAGTTTTTATTCAAATTTAATGGTTCAAAATAGAACAATGTGGGCTGATAAATTTAAAAAATTTGCAGAAACTTCAATCCATCCCGAAACATTATCTATTTCTAATGCTAATGTATTATTCTTTGGTAAACCAAATACAAATGCAGCATTTTGTTTACGTGATGTATTTCCATTTCTAGGAAAAGTTACTTATGTAAGCGAATATGACTTTATAAATAAAGCAGGAGAATTTCTCAAAGATGATTTTGAGTATATGCTCAAAACAAGCAATATATCAAAGATTATTTTTCCTAATCCTTATGGTAATCCAGCTCGTTTAGAAGTATATAAATGGTGTCGTGAATCAGGTTTTCCTTTTTACTGCTACGAACGAGGAGCTTTACCTGATAGCTGGTTCTTTGATCCTAATGGTTTTAATGCCGATTCTTATAGTTATGCTGAAGAACATTGGAATAAACCTTTATCAGAAGAGCAAACTCAAGAAATTAAAGAATACATCAATAATTGTATCTTTGGCACAAATTTTCTTGAAAAACAATCGAACAGAATTGGCTCTGAAGCCTTAGCCAATAAATTACAAATCGGCTCTAAAAAAGTGTTGTTTGTTCCTTTACAAAGACCGTCTGATACTGTTATCAAATATATGTCGGGAAATATCCAGACATTTTTGAAATTTATTGAAACGGTAGATTCTTTAGCTCAGAAATTAATGTCTAAAGGCTGGGTGGTTTTATGTAAAAAACATCCGCTTGAAACAGAGACGCCACCATTGAAATATGCGAAATATGTTCCAGATGATACGCATTTTATTGATTTATTAGAATTGGCAGATCGAGTAGCACTGATTAACTCAGGGGTGGGTATTTATAGCATGATGCTGAATAAACCAACCTATATTTTTGGTGATGCTTTTTATGCACATAAAGAAGTTAATAGAACTGTTCCATATCTGATTGGTGAAGATGAAGAGATAGAAAATCTTGCTAAAGACATTATTCAGGGGTTTGATGTAAATAATGATAAAATGTTACGTTTTTTACATTATTTAGTTTACTCATTCTATTCTTTCGGTATTCCAAAAACAATTTCTCGGAAAGAAGCTGATGGTAGCTTAAGAACAATCACTACGGGTATTGATTTCTATAATTTAAAACTAGATGAAAAACTCATCTTTGAATATGAGTCTATTCCACGCCCTAAAATTGCATCAAGTGCACCAATGTTTGAGCGTTATGCACTAGATATTCATTTGAAAAAGAAGGTTGTTTCCACAAAAAAGTAGCATTGGAAGGCGGAAATAAGGTAAATCCTGTTTCACCGCCTTCCAAACAAGCTGATAAAAAAGTAGAGAAAAAGGAAGCTCATCCACCTAAAGCGGTAGATATTCCCAAAGCAGATACGCATACTGCAACTAAGATGTCGAGTGATATAGTTTCATATCAGAAGCCTGCTGAAGATGTAAGAAAAGCAAAATGGGCAAAATTTAAAAGAGATCCTTACTTATTTTGCGCAGATTCTAAAAATGGCTTAGTTCGTTTAGGACGAGTTTTCTTTACTAAAAAACAAAAATAAATATTTGCAAGCTCTTTAAATTATTTAAGAGATTGTTTTTACTAAAATAGGTAACATTATGGCTAATAAAATTATTAAACTCGACCATATCGAAATCGCCAACAACAAACCTTTTGTCTTGTTTGGTGGAATGAATGTACTTGAAAGCCGTGATATGGCAATGCAGGTATGTGAAAAATACGTAGAAGTTACACAAAAATTAGGTGTGCCTTATATTTTTAAAGCCTCATTTGATAAAGCAAACCGCTCATCTATTCATTCTTACCGTGGACCAGGTTTAGAAGAGGGCTTGAAAATTTTTCAAGAACTCAAACAGGCTTTTGGCGTAAAAGTAATTACGGATGTGCATGAAATTTATCAATGTAAACCAGTTGCTGAAGTCGCTGATATTATTCAATTACCTGCTTTCCTTGCTCGTCAGACTGATTTGGTAGAGGCAATGGCTCGTACAGGGGCTGTTATCAATGTGAAAAAGCCACAATTTCTTAGCCCAAGCCAAATGGGAAATATCGTAGAAAAAATTGAAGAATGTGGTAACGATAAAGTGATTTTATGTGATCGTGGTTCTAATTTCGGTTACGATAACCTGGTTGTTGATATGCTGGGTTTCAATATAATGAAAAAAGTTTCCAAAGGTTCACCGGTTATTTTTGACGTAACTCATTCATTACAATGCCGGGATCCCTTTGGTGCTGCATCTGGCGGTCGTCGTTCTCAAGTTACAGAACTTGCGAGAGCTGGTTTAGCTATCGGTTTGGCAGGGCTATTTTTAGAGGCTCACCCAAACCCAGATCAAGCTAAATGTGATGGACCATCTGCATTGCCATTATCTAAATTAGAAGATTTTGTATATCAAATGAAAGCAATAGATGATTTAGTCAAATCATTTGATGAACTTGATACAGCAAATTAAAACAACTCAAGAAAAGTGATTATTATTTGATAATCACTTTTTATCTTTAAAAGGAGAGATCAATGAATCATTTAGTTAATGCTCAAGAAGCACTCAGTTTGTATCAACAAGCTATTTCTAGACTTAATAACAATTTATCAGATTCGTTTAATCAGGCCATTGATTTAATCCTATCTTGCGAAGGAAGATTAGTAGTATCTGGTATTGGAAAGTCTGGATTAGTAGGTAAAAAGATGGTGGCAACATTTGCATCAACTGGCACGCCAAGTTTCTTTTTACATCCAACAGAGGCTTTTCACGGCGATTTAGGTATGTTAAAACCGATTGATATCGTGATTCTTATCTCATATAGCGGTGAAACAGACGATATCAATAAACTTATTCCAAGCCTAAAAAATTTCGGCAATAAAATTATTGCCATCACTGGTAAATCTGAATCTACATTAGCACAACATGCCGATATTGTTTTAGATATTAGCATTGAAAGAGAGGCCTGCCCAAACAATCTTGCTCCAACAACTTCTAGCTTGATCACAATGGCTTTAGGTGATGCATTAGCAATTGCACTAATTAAAGCTCGTGATTTCAAAGCGGAAGATTTTGCTCTATATCATCCTGGCGGTAGTTTAGGTAGAAAATTATTATGTCGAGTGAAAGATGTAATGATTAGAAAACTACCATTAGTTGCCCCAAATGCATCATTTGAAGAATGTCTAACCGCAATGAATGAAGGACGAATTGGTGTAGCTATTGTTGTAGAAAATCATCAACTTAAAGGAATTATCACTGATGGCGATATACGCCGATTATTAGCTAGACAAGGTGCAAATAGCCTGAGCTATATGGCTGAAAATATGATGAGTAAAAACCCTAAGACAATCTCTGAAGATGAGTATATAGGTAAAGCCGAAGAAAAGATGAAAGAACTACATATTCATTCCCTTGTTGCATTAGATGCACAAGGTCAAATTTCAGGTGTTGTTGAGTTTACTAGCTAAGAATTATTTTTCATAAATAGTAACAAGGTTGGGTTAATAACAAGTAGATACTATAAGCCCCCCAACAAATCAAGCCTTATCCAGACACATTTTCGCATAGCGTTCTTCGTTAAAGGGTTGTTGGTACTTCAATACAGATTGGGCAATGGTCACGAGTTTACGCATCAGAGCCACAATCACGGCTTTTTTCGCCAGTTTATTACGCTCCAGCAAGCGTTGGACAAACGAGCTGTAAATACTGTCCTTATATTTGCCAAAGCAAAACGACACGGCCGGCATATAGAGTATCTTCCTCAAATCACTCTGTCCGATACGGGAGATACCGACCCGCTTATCTACACTCGTTCCCGATTGTCTGACCATCGGGGTCAGTCCGGCGTAGGTCGCAGCAGCACGTCCGTTTTTAAACCGAGTGCCGTCGCCCAGTATGGCGAGCAGCCAACAGGCTGTGGTTTTGCTGATGGCGGGAATACTGCTCAGCAGATGATGGTTGTGTTTCAACTGATCATCCTGTTTCACCAACTGATGAATATGCGTTTCAACGGTTTTGACTTCGCACTCAAGAAAAGCAATCAGACGTTCGGACGAAGCCATTGCATACTCGTCCAACAGCATCTGCAGCCGGACTTTTTCTTTGGTCAGCGCTGTTTTTAAATGTTCGAGATGACGAAGTTGGCGCAATAAGGCTTTTTCGTTATTGCCCTTCGGTTGCCACAGGTCAAACTCATGAACATAGCTTTCGGCTAAGCGGGCAAGTAATTTGGCATCCGCTTTGTCGGTTTTGGAACGTAAGTTCAAACCTTTGGCAAAGTTGGCGGCACATTTGGGATTAATCACGACTACCGAATGTCCGGCCGCATATAAGTATTCGCACAACCTTTCGTGATAGACGTTTGTCGCTTCCATCACGATATAGAGCGGCTTATCCGAAAAGCTGTTCAGCCATTCGCTCAAAGCAGCAAAACCTTGCGGATGGTTCTCAAACTGGTGGTGTTGATACACTTTTGCGGATTTTTTAACCGCAACATCGAACTTTAACTTGGCAATATCGATGCCGATAAAATAAAATGGGGTGTCCATCATGCTCCTAACCTTGTGAATGCAGACTATGCACAGCATGTCTATGATACTATTCGGGGTGTTTGGACATTGAAAACAGGCTTTTATCTACGTCGCGGGCTTTGAAGCCCAAGGTTGGCGTACAACTCTGTTTTCAATCCCGCCCCTGATAGCTGCTTCTGTCGGGGGCTTTTTATTTTATCTTGTGGGTGGTGTTTCTTATACAAGGTTGGGTTAGCGAGCTTGCGAGCGTAACCCAACAATATAAATCAGTAGAGCTAAATGGAAACTTAATAGATTAAATTAGAAATGTTGGGTTACGCTCGTACCTCGCTAACCCAACCTACAAAATTGAATTAACCGACAAAAATACAAAAAATGTAGAAATTATAGATAACCCAACACACCCACAACAACGTTATCAAGCAATAATATGAATAACTCAACCACAAAAACCCTCATCCTCTCTCGTGGCATTCTGGCGATTCCACATCTTAAGGCGTTTTTTCCTGAATGGGATATTACGCACTCTGCTTTGTGGCGGAAACCTCAAGCTCAACAAGTTGCTGGCTGGGGATTACGTCCATCTACTCGTAAGGCTCGGGTGGTGGCGGAAAAGCAGGGCTTGCCGTTTGTAGCCTTGGAAGACGGCTTTCTACGCTCGCTTGGTTTGGGGGTAAATGGTGAACCGCCGTTGTCGTTGGTGGTGGACGATATGGGGATTTATTACGATACCACTCGCCCATCCCGCTTGGAACAGCTGATTTTACAAGCCGATCTTTCAGAAGAATGTTTGGCTCAGGCAAAAAGAGCGGGCGATTTTTTGCGAGTTTTTCAGCTGTCCAAATATAACCATGCCCCCGATTTTGTGCCGACGATGCCGTCTGAAAAAGTGGTGTTAGTAATCGATCAAACCTTCGGCGATATGGCGGTACGCTATGGTCAAGCCGATGAAAAGGATTTTCAGACGATGCTGGATTGTGCTATTGCGGAAAATCCCGATGCACAAATTTGGGTGAAAACCCATCCAGATGTATTAAGTGGGAAGAAACGTGGTTATTTGACGACGTTGAAGGATTATGGCGACAAAATTCGGCTATTTAGCGAAAATGTTAATCCGATTTCTTTGCTGAATTACGCGGAAAAAGTCTATTGTGTTACCTCGCAGATGGGGTTTGAGGCGTTGTTGTTGGGCAAACCTGTGGTTACGTTTGGCGTGCCTTGGTATGCGGGTTGGGGGCTGACGGACGACCGCAACCCCGCCGTTGCAACGCTCGGCGAACGCCGTCAGCCACGCTCGTTTTTGCAACTGTTTGCCTGTGCCTATCTGCAATACAGCCGTTATCTCAACCCTTATAATCAGCAACTCGGCACGATTTTTGATGTGATTGATTACCTCAAACAAGCCAAACAGCGTAATCAACGCTTGGCGGGCAAGGTTTATGCGGTGGGAATGTCGCTTTGGAAACGTGCGGTGGTTATCCCCTTTTTCAACACGCCTGCCTGCGAAATCGAATTTGTGTCTTTGGCAAAATTGCAGAAAATCAGCCAAAAACGACCGCTTGTAGGGTGCAAAATCTTAGTATGGGGGCAAGGAAAACCTGAGATTCTGGCATTTGCCGAGCAACATAATTTACCATTATGGCGAATGGAAGATGGCTTTATCCGTTCAGTCGGGCTGGGCTCAAATCTGGTTGCCCCGCTGTCCTTAGTGATCGATGATTTAGGCATTTATTTCAATGCCGAACAGCCCTCTCGTTTAGAGCAGATTTTACAAAACAAAGCATTTAATGCGGAAGAGCTGACAAGTGCAAAGCGTTTGCGTGAACAGCTGGTGGCGAGCCATATCGGTAAGTATAACGTGGGCAATAGCCGTTTTCAGCTGAATAGCCACGGCAAAAAAAGCCTGCTTGTGCCGGGGCAAGTGGAAGATGATGCCTCAATCCGCCTTGGTTCGCCACAGATTAAACGCAATCTGGATTTGCTCAAAACCGTGCGAGCCAACAATCCCGATGCCTATATTCTGTACAAACCGCACCCCGATGTGGTGAGTGGCAACCGTGTCGGCAATATTCCGACTGAAATCGCCCTACAATATGCCAATGAAATTGTGCTGACCGCCAATATTTTGGATTGTATTCAGCAAGTGGACGAAGTGCATACGATGACCTCGCTGGCGGGTTTTGAGGCATTATTACGCCATAAAACCGTCCATTGCTACGGCTCACCGTTCTACGCCCACTGGGGATTGACCGTTGATCATCTCGATCTTTCTCGCCGTAGCCGAACACTAACGCTAGACGAACTCACCGCCGGCGTGCTGTTGGATTACCCTGATTATCTTAATCCTCACACTCAAAAACTCACCAACGCCCCAACAGCGGTGAATATTTTGCTCGCCCAACGCAAAGCACTCAAAGACGGCGGACTACAACGCAGTTGGCTTGCAAAACAACTTGGTAAAGGGAAACAGTTGTGGCGGGTGTTATTTCGCCAATAGATGGCGATTATCTGTAAGAAATCCTAGCGTTGTTTGCAGTATTTGAAAGACAATACTGAATAAATATTCACTTGAAGTTTTATAGGCTTATTTTTCTCAAGCGGTTGTGTAAACAATGCGGTTGTTTCTTACAGGATTACTGTATCAGCGAGCAGAAAAACAGAAAATATGCCGTCTGAAAACGGATTGTATTTTTCAGACGGCATTGGCAATGTTTTTATAGTGGAATAAGCTCAAAGGCAATACATCGTTGGCTTCGGCTTACCGCCCTGTATTACTTTGAGCTTATTCCACTATACACTATTATTTGGAACTATTTGGCTGCGGCGGGCATCGTGCCGTTGAGCAGATATTGGACGGTTTCCCGCACCGTGCGTATGGTTTGGCCGAACGGAAGCGGGTCTTTACCCCGGAAAAACAATCCCTTATCCACTTCACCCCGCCATGCAGCAGCCAGTTGGATATCGATACAGAATTGGCCGATTTTGTCCAAACCGTCGCGCAGGCCGCAGGTGGAAAGGCAGTTCAAACCCTGCGTGCAGCGGCGTGGATCGGCTTTGGCGGCAGATTGCAACTTGCTTTCACGCTTGATATAACTGTCTAAAAAACGGGTGCGTACGCCTCGGGCGGGCAGGCCGGCAACCGACATAAATTCAACGATTTTTTCGGTGGTTGCACCCAGCAGCGTTTTTTTGAAATTATCGTGGGCATCGCCTTCTTTGGTTACCGCAAAAGCCGTGCCAATTTGCACGGCAGAAGCGCCCCAGCTTTTTAGGGCAGTGCTGACTTTTTCAAAGTTTGCCATGCCGCCGGCAAGCACCAGCGGAATTTTTTCGCTTTCCAAACCGAGGTTTTTAAAGACTTCAAACGTTTCTTCAATCACCCGTTTAAACTCAAATTTGGCATCGTTTACACCATTGACCGAAGCAGCGCCCAAATGTCCGGCGGCATGGGCAGGATGCTCAATCACAATGGCATCAGGCAGAATGCCTTTTTTCATCCAGCGTTTCAACACGATATTAATGCCCCGGGATTCGGAAAGAATCGGCAGCAGAGCGACATCTTTATGATAACCTTCGGTCATTTCGGGCAAATCCAGCGGCAAACCTGCACCCATCACAATCGCATCGGCTCCCGATTCGCAGGCTTGGCGAACATAAGCAGCATGGTCTTTCACCGCCTTCATCACATTCACCGCAATCATCCCGTTGCCTTGGGCATCGGCTTTGGCTTTGGTAATTTCGCGATCGAGGGCAATTCGGTTGAGGCGGGTATATTTTTCTTCGCTCGGATTGATTTTAGATTCCGCCAGCAAATCTTCATGCAGATGGCGCAAATCCACGCTGGCAATCGTACCGACACCGTTTTCCCGTGCCACGGCGCTGGAAAGGCCGGAGGCAGAAACCCCGATACCCATACCGCCCTGAACAATCGGTATAAGGGATTTGTTGCGAATAATCAACGGATCAAATGGTGTGTGCATGGTTTTCCTCTTTAAAATATCGGTCTGAATGCGGATTTGATGTGTCGGACAGGCCGTCTGAAAACGGCATTTGTTTGATTTTTAGGTATTGTACTCTAAAAAATGTAAAATTAGAGTAATAATACAAAATAAATTAAAAAGTTTTTGATTTTAAAATGATTATAGTGGAATAACCTCAAAGCAATACAAGGCGGCAAGCCGCAGACAGTACAAATAGTACGGCAAGGCGAAGCCAACGATGTAGTGCTTTGAGGTTACTCCACTATAGTGAATATACTGAATAATTCATACGGTTTTTAAACAGGGCGTAGGTTGGGTCGAGACCCAACACGATTGAAAATACCTTGAAACATAAGATTTTGTTGGATTACGCCCGTGCCTCGCTAACCACAATCTACGCCTGCTTTTGTATGGAAAATTCGGTGTTTTAACTATAGAAATTGGGGCTGTACATTTTTCATCCCATCAGGCAAAAGAAAAACCCCGCCATAAGGCGGGGTGAGGTAGAGATGAACGGGGTTACAGGCCGCTCAGACGGGCGGTGTCTTGAGCGATCATCAGTTCTTCGTTGGTTGGAATTACCACAGCGATGGCTTTGCTGTCGGCGGTGGTGATTACACCGGCATTGCCGAAGCGGGCTTTGGTGTTGGCTTCTTTGTCTTCGGTGAAGCCGAGGAAGCTGACGTAATCCAGCACTTTGCTGCGGATGATGTCGGAATTTTCACCGATACCGCCGGTGAATGCCAATACGTCCAAGCCGCCGGCGGCAACGGCCATGCTGCCGACATATTTTGCCAGTCGGTAAACGAATACTTCCAGCGCCAATTTGGCACCCGGATGGCCTTCCAGTGCGCCTTCTTCGATGGCACGGCAGTCGCTGGAAAGGCCGGATAAGCCCAGCAGGCCGGATTTTTTGTTCAGCAGGTCGGTGGCTTCACTGACGCTCAAACCAGCGTTGTCGGCGAGGAAGCCGAATACGGCGGGGTCGATGTCGCCGCTGCGGGTACCCATTACCAAGCCTTCCAGCGGGGTCAGGCCCATGCTGGTGTCTTTGGAAACGCCCTCGGCGATGGCGGAAATGGATGCGCCGTTGCCCAAGTGGGCGATGACCATGCGCAGGCTGTTTTTGTCTTTACCGAGGAAGCGGGCGGCTTCGTCGGCAACGTAGCGGTAGCTGGTGCCGTGGAAGCCGTAGCGGCGCAGGCCGTGTTGTTTGTACAATTCTTGCGGAACGGCATACATATAGGCGTGTTCCGGCATGGTTTGGTGGAATGCAGTGTCGAATACGGCAACGTTGGGCAGGCCTTTGAAGATTTCTTGGGCGGCACGGATGCCCAGCAGGTTGGCGGGGTTGTGCAGTGGGGCGAGCGGGATACATTTTTCGATACCGGCAATCACGGCTTCGTCAATCAGAATGGATTCGCTGTAGGTTTCGCCGCCGCTGACAACGCGGTGGCCGATGGCGGCGATGCTGCTGTCGAAGCCGTGTTTTTTCAATTCTTCCATCAAGGCTTCTACTGCGCCGGTGTGGTTGGGGTTGCTGCTCAGTTGGACTTTGTTTTTTTCGCCGTTGAATTTGAATGTGATGTAGGCATCGGGCAGACCTAATTTTTCACCCAGACAGCTCAAGAGAACGTCGCCGCTGGCGTTGTCCAATACAGCACCTTTCAGAGACGAGCTGCCGCAGTTTAAAACCAAAATCAGTTGTTGGGACATAAATTGCTCCTAGTGTTTTCAGACGGCCTTTGTGGGCGGATATTCTGTGCGGGCAGGAATGCCGATGCCGTCTGAAACGGGTTGATGAATAAAATAGTGCGTATTCTACCATTTTGTCGAAATAAGGCGAAATAAAATGTTAATCGGGGCGATAATATTTGCCGCAAAAACGGCTTCGCTCTTTTCAGGATACATTCAAACTGTTACATTAGACAGATTCGGGCGGTGTTGCGCCTACTGTAAAATATGAAAAATTAAGGCTTTACCATGCACTATTTCAGTCTCCATACCCAAGACGGCAGCCACTTGGGCTTTTTTGTGATGATTGCCGACGATGAAACGCAATCCCAACCGCAAAGCGGCAGGTTTACGCTCAAGCTGCAGAGCGAGAAGCCGTCTGAAAATCAGGCTGCCGCACAAGTGGTGTCGGCATTGGCCGAATCGGACGAACCGCTGTATTGGCGGGTGGAAAAAGACCATGTCGAACTGTTTGCCGGCAGCGAAAATATCGGCAGCATCCGCAACGAATATCTCACGCTTTCGGGCTGCCATTTGATTTTGAACGATTTGACGGGAATGATTTAATGGAAAGTATGTTTATTTTGGTGCCGATCAGTATTATTTTGGCATTCTGTATCGGCTATTTTTTCTGGTGGTCGGGCAAAAGCGGGCAATTTGACGATTTGGAAGGGCCGGCTTACCGTATTTTGATGGACGATGATTCCACCGATAAATTATTGGATAAAGATAAAGACGAAGCCGATGAGCATCAAAAAAGATAATCTCAATTTCCAAACGCAGCGGCGGTTTGCGCCGCTTTTCTGTACCCAGTTTCTCGGCGCATTCAACGACAATATCTTTAAAACCGCATTGTTTGTGATGATCAGCTTTTACGGCTTGGGGCAAAACGATATTCTGCCCGCCAGCCAAATGCTGAATCTCGGCGCTTTGCTGTTTATTCTGCCGTATTTTCTGTTTTCGGCTTTGTCGGGTCAGTTGAGCAACAAGTTTGACAAAGCTGTGTTGGCACGTTGGGTCAAAGTGTTGGAAATTGTCGTGATGGCGCTGGCGGCGTTTGGGTTTTATATTCAGTCGGCATCTTTGCTGTTGTTCTGCCTGTTTTGCATGGGAACGCAGTCCACGCTGTTCGGGCCGCTCAAATATGCCATTCTGCCCGATTATTTAAACGATAAAGAACTGATTATGGGCAACAGCCTGATTGAATCGGGAACATTTATCGCTATTTTGTTCGGCCAGATTTTGGGCACGGCGATTGCCGGTGTGCCGCCGCATATTGTCGGCATTGCAGTGGTGGCGGTGGCCGCCGCCGGAACGCTGTCCAGCCTGTTTATGCCGTCTGTCGCCGCCAAAGTGCCGGATACCAAAATAGAACGGAACATCGTCAAAGGCACTTCGGCACTGATTCGGGAAACCGCCGCACAGCCGCAGGTATGGACAGCGATTATCGGCATTTCGTGGTTTTGGTTTGTCGGCTCGGTTTATACCACGCAGTTGCCGACGTTTACCCAAATCCATCTAGGCGGCAACGACAACGTATTTAATTTGATGTTGGCACTGTTTTCCGTCGGCATTGCCGCCGGATCGGTATTGTGTGCCAAAATCAGCGGCGGCAGGCTCACACTCGGCTGGGTATCGCTCGGCACACTGGGTCTGACCGTCTGCGGTCTGCTGCTGGTGTGGCTGACATACGATACCCGTTTTCAGGAATTAAACGGCATCGGCTGGTTTCTGTCGCAGAGCAAAGCCTATCCGGTGATGGCGGTGATGGCGGCTATCGGCTTTTTCGGCGGCTTTTTTTCCGTACCGCTTTACACATGGCTGCAAACCGCCAGCAGCGAAACCTTCCGCGCCCATGCCGTGGCGGCAAACAACATCATCAACGGCATTTTCATGGTCAGCGCCGCCTTGTTGAGTGCCGTTTTATTGATGTTGTTTGACAGCATTACCTTGCTCTATCTGATTGTCGCCGTCGGCAATCCGGTGCTGCTGGCCTACCTGATTAAGCGTGAACCGCAGTTTTTATACGGCATTGCGGATGTGTTCCGCAGGAAAATTCCGTAAAAATAGTTGGTTGATACCATTGAGGCCGTCTGAAAATCATGATTTTCAGACGGCCTCGGTTTTATTGTGTTGTTATCAATCAAAACCGCCGTTTCAATTTGCATGCCTGCAGAATATGGACGGCGAGTTCTTCCACTGATTTGTCGGTGGTGTTGGTAAACGGAATATTGAACCGTTTGAACATCGCTTGTGCGTCGGACACTTCGCTGCGGCAGGTGTCGATTTTGGCGTAGGTGGAGTTGGGGCGGCGTTCTTGGCGGATGGCCTGCAGGCGTTCGGGTTGGATGGTCAGGCCGAACAGTTTGTCTTTGTAAGGTTTCACCATGCGGGGCAGGTCGGTGGATTCCAAATCGTCGGGAATCAGCGGATAGTTGGCGGCACGGATGCCGTATTGCAGGGCAAGGTAGAGACAGGTCGGGGTTTTGCCGGAACGGGATACGCCCATCAGAATGACATCGGCTTCTTTCAGATTTTTATCGCTTACGCCGTCGTCGTGGTTGAGCGAGAAGTTCACCGCTTCCATGCGGGCATCGTAGCGTTGGGTGTTGCCGATGCTGTGATGTCCTTGCAGCGACAGCGTGGCTTGGGCGTTTAATTCTTTTTCGAGCTGACCCAAGAATGTATCGAAGAAGTTGATCACAAAAGCATTGGCTTCTTTGATGATGTGGCGGATTTCGTGATTGACCACGCTGACAAAGGCAATCGGGCGCACACCGTGTTCTTGGGCGGAGCGGTTGACCTTTTCCACTACGGCCAGCGCTTTTTCCGGCGTATCGATAAATGGATAGGTCGAGCGTTTGAATTGCAGGTTGCCGAATTGGTTGAGCAGCGCTTCGCCGATGTTTTCGGCGGTCAGGCCGGTGCGGTCGGAAATATAGAAAACGTGTCGGGGAGTATTCATGGCGGGTCTTTCTGAATAAGGGAAAATTGACTGTTATCATAACAAGAGCGGCGGCGGGAATAAAGCGGCTACGGTAAAATTACAGATAATTACAACACAAAACCATAAAAAACTTAACGCATATTAATTTTAATAAAATAGATAAATTGAAATATAATGCCAAATATTTCCAAATAACGTAAATATTTAAAATTCATTGATTTGTTTCAAACGTTATGTTTTACAAGAAGATAAGGCCGTCTGAAAAGTATCGGTGTATTGGATTTCAATCGACTACACGGCCGGAAGCCGCAATTTTTCAGACGGCCTGTGCGGTAATAATCCTTGCGAAAACCGAAAAAATACATGACAGAGACAGTTTGAATCGCTTAGAATAGGCCAGCGGATTCATTTCTTTTTTAACATACACGAACTGGATGAAAAATGGCTGCAAACTATGTAATTTGGTTTGAGAACCTGCGCATGACCGATGTGGAAAGCGTGGGCGGTAAAAATGCCTCTTTGGGCGAAATGATCAGTCAGCTGACTGAGAAAGGCGTACGTGTTCCCGGCGGTTTTGCCACCACCGCAGATGCCTACCGTGCCTTTTTGGCGCATGAGGGTCTGAGCGACCGTATTTCCGCCGCACTGGCTGAATTGGACGTTGATGATGTTGCCGAATTGGCACGTGTGGGCAAAGAAATCCGCCAATGGATTTTGGATACGCCGTTCCCCGAGCAGCTGAACAACGAAATCGAAGCGGCATGGAACAAAATGGTTGCCGATGCCGGTAGCGAAGATATTTCCGTTGCCGTACGTTCTTCTGCCACCGCAGAAGACCTGCCGGACGCTTCGTTTGCGGGTCAGCAGGAAACATTCTTGAATATCAATGGTTTGGAAAACGTTAAAGAAGCCATGCACCATGTATTTGCTTCGCTGTATAACGACCGTGCCATTTCTTACCGTGTTCACAAAGGTTTTGAACACGACATCGTTGCCCTGTCTGCCGGTGTGCAGCGCATGGTGCGTTCCGACAGCGGTTCGTCCGGCGTGATGTTTACCATCGATACCGAATCCGGTTACGACCAAGTGGTATTTGTTACCTCGTCTTACGGTTTGGGCGAAAACGTGGTGCAGGGTGCGGTAAACCCTGACGAATTCTATGTATTCAAACCGACGCTGAAAGCGGGCAAACCGGCTATTCTGCGTAAAACCATGGGTTCGAAACAGATTAAAATGATTTTCACCGATAAAGCCGAAGCCGGTAAATCGGTGGCGAATATCGATGTGCCTGAAGAAGACCGCAACCGCTTCTCGATTACCGATGAAGAAGTAACCGAGTTGGCACATTACGCTCTGATTATTGAAAAACACTACGGCCGTCCGATGGACATTGAATGGGGTCGAGACGGTATCGACGGTAAACTGTATATCCTGCAAGCCCGTCCGGAAACCGTTAAGTCGCAGGAAGACGGTAGCCGCAGCCTGCGCCGCTATGCCATCAGCGGTGAGAAAAAAGTATTGGCCGAAGGCCGTGCCATCGGTCAGAAAGTCGGCCAAGGTAAAGTGCGTCTGGTCAAAGACGCTTCCGAAATGGAAAGCGTGGAAGCGGGCGATGTGCTGGTAACCGATATGACCGACCCGGATTGGGAACCAGTGATGAAACGTGCTTCTGCGATTGTAACCAATCGTGGCGGCCGTACCTGTCATGCAGCGATTATTGCCCGTGAATTGGGTATTCCTGCGGTTGTTGGCTGCGGCGATGCGACCAGCCGTCTGCATGCCGGTCAGGAAGTAACCGTATCGTGTGCCGAAGGCGATACCGGCCTGATTTACGAAGGTTTGTTGGAGGTAAACGTTACCGATGTGGCTTTGGACAATATGCCGAAAGCGCCGGTAAAAGTGATGATGAACGTCGGCAATCCTGAATTGGCGTTCAGCTTCTCAAGCCTGCCGAGTGAAGGTATCGGCTTGGCACGCATGGAATTTATCATCAACCGCCAAATCGGTATCCACCCGAAAGCCTTGTTGGAATTTGACAAACAAGACGACGAGCTGAAAGCCGAAATTACCCGCCGTATTGCCGGTTATGCTTCTCCGGTGGATTTCTATGTCGATAAAATCGCCGAAGGCGTGGCGACTTTGGCCGCTTCGGTTTATCCGCGTAAAACCATCGTCCGCATGTCCGACTTCAAATCCAACGAATATGCCAATCTGGTCGGCGGTAGCATTTATGAACCGCATGAAGAAAACCCGATGCTGGGCTTCCGCGGTGCGGCACGTTATGTGTCGGAAGATTTTGCCGACTGCTTTGCGCTGGAATGTAAAGCTCTGAAACGTGTCCGTGACGAAATGGGTCTGACCAACGTTGAAATCATGATTCCGTTTATCCGTACTTTGGCGGAAGCCGAATTGGCGGTGAAAGCGTTGAAAGAAAACGGTTTGGAACGCGGTAAAAACGGTTTGCGTCTGATTATGATGTGCGAAGTGCCAAGCAACGCATTGCTGGCCGAGCAGTTCCTGCAATACTTTGACGGCTTCTCCATCGGTTCAAACGACATGACCCAACTGACGCTGGGTGTGGATCGGGACAGCGGCGGCCCGATTGCGGCAACATTTGACGAACGCAATGCGGCGGTTAAAGTAATGCTGCATTTGGCAATTTCTGCCTGTCGCAAACAAAACAAATATGTCGGCATTTGCGGTCAAGGCCCTTCCGATCACCCTGATTTTGCCAAATGGCTGGTGGAAGAAGGCATCGAAAGCGTGTCTCTGAACCCTGATACCGTTATCGAAACTTGGCTGTATCTGGCCAACGAGCTGAACAAAGCCTAACAAGGCCGTCTGAAAAACGGTATGAAACCGCTCTGCATTGTCAGGGCGGTTTTTTTTTATGTTTGGTGGCTGAGTGGGTTTGGTTGGTTTGTTGCCTGCTTTGCTATATAATCACATTTTAATAATCAGGGATATAGTTGAAACATTTTATTGCACCGTATGGGCGATAATAGTTTCGGCTCTATTGAAACAAATCGGTTTTGAACAGAAAAATATGCACGGATTTCCTAAAATTGCTCTGGCTTCGGTATCGTTGGCTGTGTCGGTGAACGCATTTGCCCAGACGCATTCGGTTTATTTCAACCAATACGGAAAATTAACAGCGACGATGTCGGCGGTGGCGTATGTCCGGCAATATAAAATCGAATCCGGAATGGCGCAGGTTCAGGATTTTTACTATCCGTCGATGAAAAAATATTCCGATCCTTATCAGGTTTCTGCCGGACAGATTAAGGTATTTGTGCCGACGCTGAATAACGGCACGCTGACTTTATGGCATTTCAACGGCCAGAAAAAAATGGTCGGTAGCTATAAAAACGGCAAGCCCAACGGCGAGTGGATAAACTGGTATCCGAACGGCAAAAAATCGGCATTGATGCCTTATATCAACGGTTTGAGCGAGGGTGTCGGTTCACGTTATTACCGCAACGGGGTAAAAGAGAGCGAAATCCAGTTCAAACAGGATAAGGCCAACGGCTATTGGCGGCAATGGTATGCTGACGGTAAACCGAAATCTGAAATGGTGATGTCGGACAACAAGCCGGTGCGCATTGTCAGCTGGGACGAAGAAGGGCGGTTGCTCACGGATATCACCATCAGCAACGGTATGCGCAACGGCATTGTATTGGATTGGTATGAAGACGGCTCGAAAAAATCCGAGCTGCTGTATCAAAACGACAAAGTCATCAAAAAACGGACTTGGGATAAAGACGGTTATCAAACCGAATAAATCATGCCGTCTGAAAACCGGTTTTCAGACGGCATCAATTATCTATAGTCAATCAACCGAATTTTTAGAATATTCCAAACTTAATACCCCGTCATTCCGACGAAAGTCGGAATCCATTTCGGCGGTTTAGGTAACTGTTTTTTCTTGACGGTTACCGAATCTGAACGATGGATTCCGACTTTCGTCGGAATGACGAGTGTATTTGAAAATTGTATGGATTATTAAGTGGATTCACATATTTTCCGTTTATTCTTCGCCCAACAGCTGTTCCCTGGTCAACAGGAACACGAAGCCGTCGCCGCCGCTGGTTTCCAGCCAGGTAAACGGTAGTTCGGGATAGGCGGCTTCCAAAACATCACGGTTGTGGCCGATTTCTACCAGCAACACGCCATGCGGATTGAGGAATTTTGCTGCCTGCAGTAGGATTTCACGGGTAGCGTCCAGGCCGTCTTCGCCGCTGCCCAATGCCAGTTCCGGTTCGTGCAAATACTCGTCGGGCAATTCGGCAACCGATTCGGCATCGACATAAGGCGGATTGGAAACGATTAAATCATACGTGCCTTCCAAGCCTTCAAACAAATCGGTATGAATCAGGTTGATGCGGGATTCCAAGCCGTATTCTTCTACATTGACAGCGGCCACTTCCAAAGCGTCCAAACTCAAATCCACCGCATCAATTTCAGCGGCGGGATAATGGTGCGCCATTTGGATGGCCAGACAACCGCTGCCGGTGCATAAATCCAAGGCACGGTGAACCAGTTCGTCATGCTCGATCCAAGGCGTGAGCGCATCGCCCAATAATTCGTAAATAAACGATCTCGGCACAATCACCCGCTCGTCCACATAAAAATCAAAATCACCCTGCCAAGCTTGATTGGTCAGGTAGGCAACCGGAATATGCTCGGTAACACGGCGTTTGACCAGCGACAAAATTTCTTCTTTTTCGTGTTGCAGCAGCTTGGCATCCAAATAAGGCTCCAAACTGTCCAAAGGCAAATTCAGCGTGTGCAGAATCAGATAGGCGGCCTCATCGTGGGCATTGTCCGAACCGTGGCCGAAAAACAGCCCCGCATCGTTGAAGCGGCTGACGGTAAAACGGAGAAGGTCTCGGACGGTGGAAAGTTCTTGAGCGGCTTGGGTAAACATGATATTTGAAATTTTAGATAAAGAAAGCGGCATTATAACAGAGCGGTGCAGTATAGTGGGTTCACTTTAAAGCATAATCATTGCAGCAGGCCGTCTGAAAATGTACGGTTTTATAGTGAATCATAATAAAGCAAAAAAACCATCTGCAAACAGATGGTTTTTGATGATATTGCCAACAGTAGGAAAATGTTTACGGTTGTGCCGATTTTTGGCGCTCGACAATTTTCAAACCGGCGGAAACGAGGCTGCCGATGTCGGCGATGTTGGCGGGCATAATCAGGGTGTTGCTTTCTTTGGCCAATTTGCCGAAGGCTTCGACATATTGTTCGGCCACTTTCAGATTGACGGCTTCGTTGCCGCCCGGTGTCTGCAGGGCTTGGGCAATCCGGCTGATGGCATCGGCGTTGGCTTCTGCAACCAAGCGTAAGGCTTCGGCTTCACCCTGTGCCTGATTGATGCGGGCGATTTTGTCGCCGTTGGAAGCATTGATGGCGGCTTGGGCTTCGCCTTCAGACTGTTGGATTTGGGCTTCCCGCTGACCGCTGGCCAAGTTGATTTGTTCGATTTTGCGGCCTTCGGATTCGGCGATGCGGGCGCGTTTTTCTCGTTCGGCGGTGATTTGCGCCTGCATGGCACGCAGGATTTCCTGCGGCGGAACCAAGTCTTTGATTTCGTAACGCAACACTTTTACACCCCACGATATGGCGGCTTCGTCTAAAGCGGCGACTACAATGCTGTTGATTTCGTCCCGCTCTTCAAAGGTTTTGTCCAATTCCATGCGGCCGATAACCGAGCGCAGGGTGGTTTGTGCCAGCTGGGTAATCGCCATGATGTAGTTGCTCGATCCGTAAGAGGCCAGTTTGGGGTCGGTTACTTGGAAGTAAATAATACCGTCCACGGTCAGTTGGGTATTGTCTCGGGTAATGCAGACTTGGCTGGGAACATCGAGCGGGATTTCTTTCAGGGTGTGTTTGTAGGCGACACGGTCGATAAAGGGAATCAGAATGCTCAAACCCGGTGTCAGCGTTTTGTGGAAACGTCCCAAACGTTCGACAATATAGGCCTGTTGTTGGGGAACGATGACAAAGGCTTTGAAACCGAAAATCACAACGGCGGCCAGCAGAATCACCGGCAAGCTGAGCAATAAGTCAAAAATCATGGGGTTTCCTTTCTATGGTTGGGACGGTTGGTGCAGATGGATTAACAGGGTATTGGCCTGTTTGCCGACAATAACGGCGGATTCGGCGGCGTGGCCGTGGTCGTGATTGACAGCCTGCGCCTGCCAATGCGTGCCGCGGTAGGCAACTTCGTAGCGGCCGTCGTGCAGCCGCTGCAGAATTTGGACGCTTTGTCCGATATCCAAATCATTGTCGGCCTGTTTCTCTGTCGGGCGGCGGCGTTTCAGCCAAGTGTGGACGCAGGCGATGCCGAGTGCGGACAACAGGGCGGCGGTAAACAGCGGTATGGACACGCTGTCGCTAAAGAAGGCGGCAACCAGCCCTGCGCCTGCAGCAGCCAAGCTGACCACCAGCAGATAAACCGTGCCGAGAAACAGTTCGGTAATCAGGATTGCGGCGGCAATCACCAGCCAAGTCGTCATCATCTCTCTCACTTCTGTTGGTTGCAACAGCTAATCATAGCATATTCGTTGGGTGAGGCCGTCTGAAAATCAGGCAAATGTCCGAAAAATCAAGTAAATCCCGAAACCGATAAAAAAGCATCCGGACACATTGTCCACATAGCGGCCGTAGCGGCTGTAAAACCGTTTGACCGCTCCGCCTGAAAACAGAAAGGCGATTAGGGCAAAATAGGCGGCGGTTTCCACCAAAAGCAGCAGTAAAACGCCCGCCATCTGCTGTTCGGAAGCCATATCTGCCAACACCGCCGACATCACGCTGCCGAAATACACCACCACTTTGGGGTTGGACAGATTGACCAACAGCCCTTTTTTCGCTTCCTGCCACGGGCGGACGGTTGCGGCGGCATCGGGCGCATATTCCTGAAACTGCACGTTTTCACGGGTTTTCAGCATTTTGCTGCCCAAATACATCAAATAAGCAGCACCGAGGCACACCAAAACGGCATTGAGCAGCGGAAACGTGTTGAACAGCAGCGACAGCCCGAGCATGGTGGCACATGCCCAAAACATCACGCCGCAGACGATTCCGGCGACGGCAAACAATGCCGTTTTGCGGCCGTAAAGCGCCGCCGTGCGGGCAATATAGAAAAAATCGGGGCCGGGACTCATCAGCCCGAGCAGGTGGACAATCACAATATTCCAAAGCATGGTTTTCAAAAACAGTTCAACAAAGGGCAAAGGATTGAATATAATAAGCGGCTGTTTATCATGTCAATCACAATCAATATGAAAAAATACATTATTTTACCGGTGGCGGCATTGCTCGCAGCCTGCGGCGGCAAAACCGACGGCGAAGCCGCAGCGCAGCTTGCGCCCAAGCCCGTGTTTCGTGTGAAATACATCGATACCGCCGCCCTGCAGGGTTTGGCGTTGGAGCAACCCGAAAACGGGCAAGACGAAGCGGGCAAGCCGGTGGCTGATTATCTGATTGCCGGCATGGAGCAGCCCAACCATATCCGCCTGACCGGCAAACACAGCAACGATTTGGAAGCGATTAGCGGAAAATGTTTGGAAGCGGGAAAAACCGACTGGCAAGCGCAAAGTGTGTGCCGCACATTATTTGAGCAACTGGTTGCCAACATTGCCGAAGATGCCGATAAATTAAGCGATTATTTAATCGGCCATGCGGGATTGCAGCCGCAGCAGAGCGGAAGCGGTTATGCGGCGGTGCAAAACGGGCGTTATGTATTGGAATTGGACAGCGAAGGCCGGTTTACGTTCCGACGGCGGCATTATTAAAAATTGTATGGTGAAATAACCTCAAAGCACGCCATCGTTGGCTTCGGCTTGCCGACTTGTATTGCTTTGGCGTTATTTCACTATAAAACGCTTGTTTCTTATCAACAAGGCCGTCTGAAAACGGGGATTGGTTAGCGAACCCCGTTTTCAGACGGCCTGCGTTATCCGCAATATTTGTCGGAATTACTGTTTCGGCATACGGAAACTGTCGTGGCAACTTTTGCAGCTTGCGCCGACTTCGCCGTAGGCGGCTTTGATGACTTGCAGATCGGCGGTTTGGGCGGCTTCGCTGAGTTTGGCGACGGCGGCTTCAAACTGCTGTTGCGCAGCGGTGAAATCGGCCGGTTTTTCCCAAATCGCAGGCAAGGCTTCGCCGTTGCCTTGCGGGTCGGTTTGGAAGAAGTCAAACGGCTTTTTGCTGTTGGCGGCAAAAGTGGCGGCGGCCTGTTTGAATTTTTCCACTTCGTAGGTTTCTTCGCCTTTGACCATTTTGCCCATGGTCATAAAGTCGGGCATCATGGATTTGAACGCAGCAGAGCGGTCTTCGGAAATCGGGCCTTTGGGCTGTTCGGGCTGGCTGTTGCCGCAGGCGGCCAAAAGCAGCAGGGCGGCGCTGAGGAGAATCGGGGTTTTGATGTTCATGGTTTGTTCCTTATCGGGATGGCTTGTTTTCTGTGATATGATGTTTTCAGACGGCTTTGCAAGCAACAGGCCGTCTGAAAAAAAACCTAATCATACCTGAAAACCGTGTTAAAAAACGAAAGGAAAAATTATGGCGATTCTGATTACCGGCGCTTCGGCGGGTTTCGGCGAGGCGATGTGCCGCACCTTTGCGGCGGCCGGTTATGCCGTTATCGGTGCGGCCAGACGGGTGGAGAAACTGAATCAGCTAGCGGCGGAATTGGGCGGTAATTTTTATGCTTTGCAGATGGATGTTGCCGATACGCAGTCGGTGCGTTCGGCTTTGGACAGCCTGCCCGAGCCGTTTCGGGAAATCGATTGCCTGATCAACAATGCTGGTTTGGCCTTGGGCTTGGACGCTGCCCACGAAGCGGATTTTGCCGACTGGGAAACCATGATTCAGACCAATATTGTCGGGCTGGCGTTTCTCACCCGCCAAGTGCTGCCGCAGATGGTGGCGAGAAAAAGCGGCTATATTATGAATCTGGGTTCGATTGCGGGAACGTATCCTTATCCCGGCGGCAATGTGTACGGCGCAACCAAAGCATTTGTGCGCCAGTTCAGCCTGAATCTGCGTGCCGATTTGGCGGGAACGGGCGTGCGGGTGAGCAATATCGAGCCGGGTTTGTGTGGTGATACCGAGTTTTCCCAAGTGCGGTTTAAAGGTGATGGCGAACGGGCGGCGAAAGTGTATGAACATACGCAGTTTATCCTGCCGCAGGATATTGCCGACACGGCGTTGTGGCTGTATCAGCGGCCGGCGCATATGAATGTGAACACGGTTGAAATCATGCCGGTATCGCAGAGTTTCGGCGCATTGCCGGTGGCAAAAAATCCGCCGCCGACAGAAAAAGTGCAGGATTTTGATAAACAGAGTACGTCGCTGTTTGCCAAAATCAAAGCGTGGTTTAAATAATGCCGATGGGAAATATCAGCAAGGCCGTCTGAAAACCCGCTTCGCTCGTTTTGGTGAAACCTTCGGTTTTAGCTGCGCAGAAACCCGCTTCGCTCGTTTTCAGACGGCCTTGTGTCGGCGGCAAAGGCTGCGTGTTATAATGGAACATCTCACAAAATGCTTTACCGGTTCACAATCCACCAATGCTTATGAATAAATTCAAACAGAAAATTCTTGCTCAGGCGCAGCACAACGGGGCGCAGGTAACGGCTTTGCGCGAACAGGTGCTGGACATTATTTTGCAGCAGACCGGCGTGATTAAAGCCTACCATGTTTTGTCGCAGATGCAGCAGCAGAGCGAGGGCGTGGTTGCGCCGCCGACGGCATACCGTGCCTTGGATTTTTGGGCGGAGCAGGGCGTGTTGCACAAAGTGGCGGCGGTCAACGGCTATGTATTGTGCAGCCACGCCCAGCACGAATGCAGCGACCATTGCCACGCCCATGACGAACAGTCGCACCACCATAGCGCATTTATTTTGGTCTGCACCGAATGCGGCACGGTGGACGAGCAAACCCTCAGCAGCGAATGGGCGGCATTGTGCCGCGGCGTTGCTGAAAGCGGTTTTGTCCTTAAAGAAGAACATGTTGTTTTAACAGGAATCTGCAGCAAATGCCGACAATAAATAAAACCAAAGTCCACCTGATTTCCGGTTTTTTGGGAACAGGCAAAACCACCGCCCTCAAAAGCCTGATGGCACAAAAAGACCCTGACGAAAAATGGGTGATTATTGTTAATGAGTTCGGCGAAATCGGCATTGACGGTGCTGTGTTGAGTGATGACGGCATTCCCGTGGCGGAAATCGCCGGCGGCTGTCTGTGTTGCACCGCCGGGTCGCAAATGGGGGCGACCGTTCAAAAAATGCTGCAGGAAGCCCAACCCGACCGCCTGATGATTGAGGCCAGCGGCTTGGCGCACGCCGCCAGCGTGATTGACGAATTGAAAGCCAAACCTTTGGGTGATCTGCTCGAAGTGGCGGCGGTGTTTACCGTGGTCGATCCCCGCCAGTTTATTTCGCCCGATTATGCAGGACAGGCTTTGTATAAAGACCAAATCGGCGTTTGCGATGTGTTGGTGGCGAGCAAAACCGATTTGTGCAGTCCCGAACAGTTGGCGGAATTTCACGAAAAAGCGGCCAAGCTGTTTCCGCCCAAAGCCAAAGTGGTGGAAGTGCAAAATGCCCGATTAGACATTCAGTGGCTGGATATTCCCGTTACCGAAAAATCCCGCTACCGCCTCAAAGCCTTGCCAGATAACACGATGGGTTATCAGTCGGAAGGGTTTACATTCCCCGCCGGACAGGATTTCGACGGCGAAAAGCTGACCCGCTTTTTTGACGAGTTGCCCAATATGACCGAAGGCTTGGTGCGTGCCAAAGGCGTGTTCCAAGTATTGGGAACATGGGTATGGCTCAACTGGGTGGACGGCCGCTGGGGCGCAAGCCAAGTATCATGGCGGCGGGATTCCCGTTTCGAGCTGATTGCCAAATCGTTTGATGCCGATTTGATTGAGCAAACCTTAAACGAGGCGCTGGAAAAATAAAGCAAGGCCGTCTGAAAAATGAGTGAACCCGATTTTCAGACGGCCTGTCGTGAATTCACCATCGTCGATAAACAAAGGCAGGCTATGTGGCGTTATATCCTACAACGCTTATTACTCTTAATCCCCACGCTGCTCGGCATTTTGGCGGTAACGTTTGCGATTATCCAATTTGTCCCCGGCGGACCGGTGGAACAGATGGTGCAGCAACTGACCCAAAGCGGCGCAGTCGGCGAAGCGGCAGCGGGTTCGGCGAATGTGCTGAAAAACGGCGCACTCAGTGCCGACGATTTGGCGGCGCTCAATGCGCTCTACGGTTTCGACAAACCGCCGCTGACCCGTTTTGCCGATATGGTGGTGCGGTTTGCCCGTTTTGATTTGGGCGAAAGTTTTTTCCATCATCAAACCGTATTCGAGCTGATCAAAGAAAAAATGCCCGTGTCCATGAGTTTGGGCTTGTGGACATTTGTTTTGACCTATCTCATCTGCATTCCCTTGGGCATTGCCAAAGCCGTGAAAGACGGCAGCCGTTTTGATGCACTTACCGGCGTGGCGGTGCTGGTCGGCTATACCGTGCCGCCGTTTGTTTTAGGGCTGGTGCTGCTGGTGTTGTTCGGTGGCGGCAGCTTTTGGGCATGGTTTCCGCAGGGAGGCTTGGTCGGCGACGATTTCGACACATTGTCGCAGGCAGGAAAAATCAAAGATTATCTGTGGCACATCGCTCTTCCGATTACCGCTTCGGTAGCGGGTAATCTGGCCGTGATGACGCTTTTGACTAAAAACGTTTTTCTCGAAGAAATCCGCCGCCAATACGTCTATACCGCCCGAGCCAAAGGCTTGCCCGAGCGGCAGATTTTGTGGAAACACATTTTCCGCAACGCCATGATTCCGCTGATTACCGGTTTCCCCGCCGCCTTTATCGGCGCATTTTTTACCGGCAGCCTGCTCATCGAAACCCTGTTTTCGCTCGACGGCTTGGGGCTGCTTTCCTACGAAGCGGTGATGAAGCGGGATTATCCGGTGGTAATGGGAACGCTGTATGTGTTCACCCTGATGGGGCTGCTGGCCAAACTGTTGTCGGATATTTCCTATTCGTGGATTGACCCGAGGATTCACTTTGACGGACAGAAATAGATTGCGGCGATTTGCGTGCTGTTGTGAGCATTGCAGAACCCCGCTTTGTTTATTTTCAGACGGCTTACGATATTTGATGGAGTAGTTTTAAGAATGAAACGTTTAAAAGACATTTCAGCCGAAAGTCGGGAATATCAAAAAGAAGCAAATAAAGTGGTCGATATTCATTTTCAAAATGATGAAGCAACCAAACGGCTGGTGATGCGCAGCGCCAAAAGGGTAATTGCTGCACATAAAGCCGAATTGGAAAAGTTGGCTTATAAATGATATGAACAATCTTTCCCAAAACACGGTATGGCAGGCATTTAAGCGGCACAAGCGGGGGCGCTGGGCGTTGAATCTGTTGCTGCTGCTGTTTGCGGTTGCCCTGCTTGCGCCGCTGTGGAGCAACGACAAGCCTTTGTGGGTGCATTATCAGGGCAAAAACTATTTTCCGCTGGTTCACGATTATCATGAAACCGTGTTCGGCGGCGATTTTGCCACGCCTGCAGATTATCTCGATCCGCTGATCCGCCGCAATATTACCGAGGGCGGCAATTTTGCCGTGTATCCGCCCAATCCTTATGCGGCGGATACTTTAAACGATTTCGATACCGCCCCCAATCCCGACAGGCCGTCTGAAAAACATTGGTTGGGAACGGACGACCACGGGCGGGACGTGTTGGCACGGCTGGTGTACGGTTTTCGGGATTCGCTGCTGTTTGCGCTGCTGCTCACCGCCGTAACCACCGCCATCGGCGTGGTGGTCGGAGCGGTGCAGGGTTATTTTGGCGGCAAAACCGATTTGCTGATTCAGCGTTTTCTCGAAATCTGGAGCGGATTGCCCGAACTGTATCTGCTGATTATTCTGTCGTCTTTTTTTAATCCGAGCCTGCTGATTTTATTGGTTTTACTGTCACTGTTCGGTTGGGTCGGGCTGTCGGACTATGTGCGGGCGGAGTTTTTGAAAAACCGTCAGGCGGATTATGTGTTGGCGGCAAAAAGCATGGGCGTGGGGCCTGCTGCAATTATGTGGCGGCATATTTTGCCCAACAGTCTGACACCGGTGCTGGCGTTTTTGCCGTTCCGCATTTCCGGAGCGGTTTTGGCGCTCACCAGCCTTGATTTTCTCGGCTTGGGCGTGGGCGCTTCGCAGGCCAGTTTGGGTGAAATGCTCTCGCAGGGCAAAGACAATCTCGATGCGTGGTGGATCGGCTTGCCGACCATAGCCGTGCTGACGCTGATGCTGGTTTTGCTGGTGATGATCGGTGAGGGCGTGCGGCTGGCTTTTGACGTACGGGCGCGAAAAGGGTAGCATGACGGGCTTTTGATGCCGTCTGAAAACCGAGTATATTGTGAATTCACTTTAAATTCACTTTAGCGGATTTTTTGCGCAACTTAATTTGTATCAATCGGAAACGGGCAGAAACGATATGGACCGCCGGAACACGCCGGTATGAAAAGTGTTTCAGCGACATTTGAATTGAGAATAAAATGAATTATATTTATAACAATTTATATGAAATGCTCAATGCCGCTTGCCGCAAAAACGGCGGCGGTGTGGCGTTGTTTGACGATAAAACCAAAATCCGCTACCGCGAATTAAAACAGGAAGTCGATTCGGTTGCCGCCTATCTGCAGGATATGGGGGTCGGTTTCGGCGACAAAGTGGCGATGTTGGTGAGCAATTCCACCGAATTTATCTCGGCATATTTTGCGGTTACGGCGCTGGGTGCGGTCGCCGTGCCGATGAATATCTTTTTGAAAAACGAAGAAATCGTTTACATTCTCAATAATTGTCAGGCGCAGTTTCTGCTGGCTTCGGCGGGTTTGGCAAAAGAGCTGAAAGGCGTGAAGCAGCAAACCGCCCTGCAGCGTACTGTTTGGATCGGCGGCATGGAAGCGGCGGAAACCGGTGATGTAGATTTTGCCGAAGCGCAGCGTTACGCCAAGCAGCCGGATTTGAGCCGTCAGCCGCAAATCGATGATTTGGCACATATTATCTACACTTCCGGCACCACCGGACACCCGAAAGGCGCTTTAATCAGCTACCGCAACCTGTTTGCCAATCTGCACGGCGTGGAGCAGGTGTTTAAAATTTCCAAAAAAGACCGTTTTGTCGTCTTTTTGCCGATGTTCCACAGCTTCACGCTCACGGCGATGGTATTGTTGCCGGTATTCTCGTCCTGCTCGATTATTCTGGTGAAATCCGTATTCCCGTTTTCCAATGTACTCAAACAGGTATTGTTCAAGCGGGCAACCGTCTTTTTGGGCGTACCCGCCATTTATACCGCCATGGGCAAAGCGCATATTCCGTGGTATTTCCGCTGGTTCAACCGGGTACGCCTGTTTATCAGCGGCGGCGCACCGCTGGCGGAACAGACCATTACCGATTTTAAAGTCAAATTCCCTAAAGCCACGCTGGTCGAGGGTTACGGCTTGAGCGAATGCTCGCCGGTGGTGGCTGCAAACACTTTGGAAAAACAGAAAGTCGCCAGCGTCGGCCGTCCGTTGCCGGGCTATCAGGTCAAAGTGGTGGACGAAGAATTGGTCGAATTGCCGCACGGCGAAGTGGGCGAATTGATTGTCAAAGGCGATTCGGTAATGCAGGGCTATCTGAATATGCCCGATGCCACCGATGAAGTGATGAGCAACGGCTGGCTGAAAACCGGCGATTTGGTTACCGTGGACGATGAGGGTTTTATCTTTATCGTTGACCGCAAAAAAGATTTGATTATTACCAAAGGCCAAAACGTTTATCCGCGCGAAATCGAAGAAATCATCTACAAACTGGAAGCAGTGGAAGCTGCAGCGGTAATCGGCGTGAAAGACCGTTATGCCGATGAAGAAATCGTGGCGTTTATCCAACTGAAAGACAAAGCCGAGCTGGACGAAAAAACCGTCCGCAATTATCTGCGTCAGCACTTGGCGAATTTCAAACTACCCAAACAGATTGTGTTTGAACAAGAATTGCCCCGCAACGCCACCGGCAAAGTATTGAAACGGGTATTGAAACAGCAGCTTGAAGCCCAAAGCTGATTTTCAGACGGCCTGCTCGATATGGAAACCATTTTAGAAATCCAAGGCTTAAACGCCGCCTTTCCCGACAAACAGGTGCTGCACGACATCAACCTGAAGGTAGCCGCCGGCAGCCGTTTGGCAGTTGTCGGCGAGAGCGGCAGCGGCAAAACCGTATTGGCGCAGGCAATCATGCGGCTTAATCCGGCGGTGCGCCTGCAAGGCCGTCTGAAATTCGCCGGCGAAGATTTGCTGAACCTGTCTGAAAAAGCCCTGCAAAAGCGGCGCGGGCGGGAAATCGGCATGGTGTTCCAAGAACCGATGACGGCACTCAATCCGGTGATGACTGTCGGCAAACAGATTGCCGAAGTGCTGACCCTGCATTTGGGGCTGAATGCCAAACAGGCGTGGTTTCGTGCCGTTGAATTGCTTGAAGAAACCGGCATTCGGGACGCAGCCGAAAAAGCCAAAGCCTATCCTTTCCAACTGTCGGGCGGGCAGCGCCAGCGGGCGATGATTGCCATGGCGGTGGCGGGCGAACCCAAACTGCTGATTGCCGACGAACCGACCACCGCCCTCGATGCCGTGGTGCAGACCCAGATTTTAGATTTGTTGGCACGCCTGCAACAGCAGCGCAATATGACCCTGATTTACATCACCCACGATTTGAATCTGGTGCGCCGTTTTGCCGACAGCGTTGTCGTGATGCAGCAGGGCAGAATTGTCGAGCAAGGCAGCGCACAAAGCCTGTTTGCCGACCCGCAGCACGAATATACCCGAATCCTGCTCGGCAGCGACCAAACCCGCCACGCCGCCCCGTTGCCCGACAATGCGCCGATACTGCTGGAAGCACGACAGCTTGCCGTTGCTGTCAAAGAATCCGCCGGTTGGTGGAAAAAACGCAGCAAAACCCTGCTCGAACCGTTGGACTTTACCCTGAAAAGCGGCGAAACCTTGGGCATTATCGGCGAGAGCGGCAGCGGCAAAACCACCTTGGCAAAAGCCGTTTTGCGGCTGATACCGTTTGCAGGCCGTCTGAAAATGCACGGTCAGGATTTAAGCAGACAATCCCGCCGTGCCGTGCAAATCGTGTTTCAAGACCCGTTTGGCGCATTCAATCCGAGAATGAATATTTTTGAAACCGTATCCGAAGCCCTGCGGATACACGAACCCTCGTGGACAGCGGCGCAAAAACGGCAGCGGGTAGCGGAAGTATTACAGCAGGTCGGTCTGGACGAAGAAGCCATGCAGCGTTTCCCCCACGAATTTTCCGGCGGCCAGCGCCAGCGTATCGCCATCGCCCGTGCATTGGCCGTACGTCCCGAAATCTTGGTTTTAGACGAACCGACCAGCGCACTGGACAAACAATGGCAGCAGCAAATCATCGACCTGCTCGCCGAATTACAGCAGCAATACCGCCTGAGCATGATGATTGTCAGCCACGATTTAAACGTGATTCACGCCCTGTCGCACCGGGTGATGGTGCTGAAAGAAGGCAGGGTTGTCGAAGCGGGGGATTGCCGAAATGTGTTTGCCAATCCCCATGCGCCCTATACACAAAAACTATTATCCGGCTTCACCCCTTGAAATTTCGGGCATTTGCCCTTATTCTAGCCGACAGTCAGCGCCGGACAGACAAGATCACCGGCCGCAACACCCATCTCCATTTTAAAAAGGAAAGAACATGAGCAGCGAATTGGTTTTACACACTACCGACGCAGATTTCGAACAAGACGTTTTAAAATCCGAAGTTCCCGTATTGCTGGACTTCTGGGCGCCATGGTGCGGCCCTTGCCGCATGATTGCCCCGCTGTTGGACGAAATCGCCGCCGAGTTTGAAGGCCGTCTGAAAGTGGTCAAAATCAACATCGATGAAAACGAACAAACTCCGGTAAAATTCGGTGTACGCGGTATCCCAACGCTGATGGTGTTTAAAAACGGCGAAAACGTCGCTACCAAAGTCGGTGCATTGGCAAAAGGCCAACTGAGCGCATTCGTTACCGCTTCCATCGCCTAACCGGCGGATTGGAAAGACAGCAGGATAAACGGTTGGTTGCCGTTTATCCTGTTTTTATATGGTAGGTTTACTATACACAAAAATCAGGAAGAAGATGTGAACAGCTTGTGGAAAAGCTGATTATCGGATTGAACGGAAAAGGTAAATCGGTATTGATGAAAAACTAGGCAGTGGGTTGTTGCGGGGAAAAACGTTAAACATAAGCCGTCTGAAAACGAGCGTCGTGCGTTTTCAGACGGCTTATGTTTTTCATACCAACTTAACGGCTGTTTTGTTTGTACCACTCGATAAACTGTTCGGGTGGTACAAAGCCTAATAAGGCTTCGCTGTGGCTACCGTCAGGATGAATAACAAATACGCCCGGCGGGCCGAAGAGGCCGAAGGATTTCAGCAGCGCCCGATGTTCGGGGGTGTTGGCAGTTACGTCGATTTGGAAGAAGCGCTGCATATCGACGGCTTCATGCACTTGCGGCTGGTTGAGGGTGTAGGCGGCCATTTCTTTGCAGGATACGCACCAGTCGGCGTAAAAGTCGAGCATCACCGGTTGGTCGGGTTGCTGTGCAAAAGCCTCGGCAATGGCCTGTTGCAGTTCGGCGGTGTCGGTAAAGACTTTGCCGTAGTGGGCGGTTTCTCTGCTGCTTGGCGGACTCAGGGTCAGGAAATGGTGCAGGGCGGTGGCTTGGCTGCGGTAGCTTTGCCAGCCGAACCAGCCGCCGCCTGCAAGCAGAAAAATGCCCAACACGGCGCAAACGGTTTTCAGACGGCCTTGCTCGCGGGACATTTGGCGCAGCAGCAGGGCAGCGGGTACGATAAGCAGCAGGGTGTAGAGTGCGGCAGTCAGAGCGTAGGGCAGGTGCGGTGTGGCAAGATATACGGCAACGGCGAGCAGGATAAAGCCGAAGGCGTATTTGATGCCGATCATCCAGCCGCCGGCACGGGGCAGGATATGGCCGCCGAAGGTGCCGATAATAATCAGCGGCACGCCGGTGCCGAGTGCTAAGACATACAGCGCCAAACCGCCGAGTACGGCATCACCGGTCTGGCCGATATAGCCCAAGGCAAATGCCAGCGGCGGGGCGACGCAAGGGCCGACAATCAGCGCCGAGAGCATACCCATAATAAAGACCGAGGCGATTTTGCCGCCGGAGAGTCGGTTGCTTTGGTTTTGGAAATAAGATTGGACGGAGGCGGGCAGTTGGATATCAAACAGGCCGAACATCGACAGCGCCAGCACCACCATCAGCGCAGCGGCGGCAAGGACAATCCACGGCTGCTGCAGCCAGACGGTAAGCAGAGCGCCGGTAAGTCCGGCAATCACGCCGACCAGCGTATAGGTCAGCGCCAAGCCCTGCACATAAACATTGGAGAGCAAAAAGGCACGGCGTTTGTCGGTATTTTTATCGCCGACAATAATCCCCGACACAATCGGCAGCAGCGGATACATGCAGGCGGTAAAGCTCAAGCCCAAGCCGGCGAGAAAAAACGCCAACAGGTTGGCGTTTAAAGTGTCCCAAGAAAGTTTGAAACGGCTAGAAGAGGCAGCAGGTTTGCTGGCGGGGCGTGCCGAATCAGGTTGGGTAAAACGCTCTTTGGCGGAAGCAGCATCTTCACCCGGCGGCTGATACAGCCCGTTGCCCTGAATATCAAATTCGGTCGTTACCGGCGGATAGCACACGCCGACTTCGGCGCAGCCCTGATAGTTCAAAACCAGTTTGTAGGCGGCAGACGGGCGGTTTGTGTAGGGCCATGCGGCTTCGGCATTGTGGTGGAACACGGTTTGTTTGCCGAAAAATTCATCGTTTTTCTCTTCGCCTTGGCTGAAAGATGGTTCGCCCAACAAAGCAGCAGGTTCGGTTTCAGCAGTGATTTTGGCTTGGTAGAGATAATAGCCGTCGGCGATTTTGAAACGGGCATGGACACCTTGGTCGCTGACTTCAAGCAGCGGCGAAAAGGCTTCTTCGGGCGGCAGCAGCTGGGAAGCGTCCACCGTATCCGCCAAAACCGGAGCGGAGAGGGAGAGCAGTGCGGCGAGAAAATAGAGGATTTTTTTCATGTAAGTTTCCTAGTGATTTCTGTTTCCTGTTGCAGGTGGGCCGATACGCTGCGGCCGTTGTTATAGTGAATTAAACGCAAAACAGGCGGGCTTGTCTTTGTTCGGACGCAAACAAGGCCGGTTTACCTGCTTTGTGTTTAAGCCACTATGGACAATGCCGTCTGAAAACGCAAAATCCGGTTTTCAGACGGCATTGCAGCTTACGGATAAGCAATATAGGCGTAAGCGGAATGGTTGTGGATGGATTCGAAGTTTTCGCTTTCCACCACGAAGCGTTCAATGCGTTTGTCCGCCATCAAAACCGTTGCCGTATCGCGTACCAAATCTTCGACAAACTTCGGATTTTCATAGGCTTTTTCGGTAACGTATTTTTCATCCGGGCGTTTGAGCAAACCATAAAGCTGGCAGCTTGCCTGTGCTTCGATATAATCGATGATTTCTTCGATGCCGATTTCGGCGCAGGCATCGAGGCTGACGGTAACGTGCGAACGCTGGTTGTGTGCGCCGTATTGCGAGATTTCTTTGGAACACGGGCAGAGGCTGGTAACCGGCACCATTACTTTCATGCTGTAACGGTAAGCGCCTTTTTCGATTTCGCCGACCAAGGTAACATCATAATCCAGCAGCGACTGAATGCCCGAAACCGGCGCTGTTTTCTTGCGGAAAAACGGAAACGAAACTTGGATTTTGCCCGAATGCGAGTCCAGCAGCACCAGCATATTTTCAGTCATGCGGCGCAATTCGGCAAACGACAGCGCCGCTTCCTGCTGTTCCATCATCGCCACAAAGCGGGACATATGCGTGCCTTTTTGCTCGGCGGGCAGATAAACCGTCATCGTCAGGCGGGCAACGGTTGCCTGTTCGCCCTCGGCAGTATTCAGGCGGATTGGGAAGCGTAAATCTTTGATGCCGACCTGATTAATCGGCAGGTTGCGTAAATCACGGCTGGATTGCACGTCTGCAATGGCGTTCATGCGTATTTTTTCCTTCATTTAATGCTATCGTGAATTCACTTTAAAAGTATTACGGCGTTGGCTCGCCTAGCCGTACTACCTGTACTGTCTGCGGCTCGCCGCCTTGTACTACTTTTAAAGTGAATCCACTATTAAGATGCGGTGTTTCAGGGCGGGAGCAGCCGTCTGAAAAGGATTGATAACCAGTTCGGTTTCTTATTTTAAGGTTTCCGATTATACCACTTGTGCCGGAGAAGCCAAAAGCCAAATCGGCGATTTTAATTGATTGTTACTATTTTAAAGATAGTGATAGAATAAGCAGCATTCACCCGCCCGACAGAGCCATTTTTAAATCAATATCTTATTGTCTGAAAAAGGAATAGACGATGGAATTTTCCACCAAAGCCATACATTCCAGCTACGACTGCGACGAACACAACCGAGCCCTGATGCCGCCGATTTACCAAAACAGCATGTTTGCCATGCACGGCATCGGCGAACAGACACCTTACCGCTATTCCCGCCTGAGCAATCCGACCCGCCAAGTCTTGGAAGACACCGTTGCCGACTTGGAGCAGGGCGTAGCGGCGTTTGCCTTTTCCAGCGGCATGGCGGGCATTGATGCCGTGTGGCGCACCTTTCTAAAGCCGGGCGATACCGTGGTTGCCGTATCCGATATTTACGGCGGCGCTTACGATTTATTGGTTGATGTGTATGCCAAATGGGGCATCAATGTCGTATTTGCCGATTTGAGCAATCCCGCCAATTTAGACGATATTCTTGCCAAACAAACTGTCAAACTGGTATGGCTGGAAACGCCGTCTAACCCGCTCTTGCGGCTGGTGGACATCAAAACACTGGCAGAAAAAGCCAAAGCCGCCGGTGCGCTGGTCGGCATCGACAACACCTTTGCCACCCCGTATCTGCAACAGCCGCTGACGCTGGGCTGCGATATTGTGTTCCACTCCGCCACCAAATACCTGTGCGGCCATTCCGACGTATTGATGGGCGTGGTAGTGGTGAAAACCCCCGAATTGGCCAAACCGCTGCACAACATGATGGTCAATACCGGTGCCATTGCTGGTCCGATGGACTGCTGGCTGGTGTTGCGCGGCATCAAAACCCTTGCCCTGCGGATGCAGGCACATTGCCGCAACGCATTGGAGATCGCCAAACGGCTGGAAAGTCATCCCGCCATTGAGCGGGTGTTTTACCCCGGCTTGCCGTCGCACGAACATCACGAACTGGCAAAAGCCCAAATGCCCAAAGGCATAGGCGGCGTAGTAACCGTTTACCTGAAAAACGACAGCAAAGCCGCCGCCGACAGCGTGATTCAAAACATGAACATCGTCAAAATGGCCGCCAGCCTCGGCGGCGTGGAAAGTCTGGTCAATCACTGCTATTCCCAATCCCACAGCGGCGTGCCGCATGATGTAAAAATGCAGATGGGCATCAAAGAAGGCCTGCTGCGCTTCTCCATCGGCGTGGAAGACGTAGAAGACATCTGGCAGGACATTTCCACCGCCTTAAACAGCACACTGTAAACCCGCCGTGCAAGCAAGGCCGTCTGAAAATCAGTTTTCAGACGGCCTGAGACCTTTGCAAAACCCTAGATTTGAGTACAGTTCGAAGTTATAGCAGCACAAAAATCGAAGATATATCATAAAGATAGTCAAGATTTTGAGCAGCGCATAACGAAGAAATGTACCAAAGATAGGGAATTTGCAAAGATCTCGGCCTTTGATGATTGTATTGTGGGAGGCAACGAAACAGCCAACCTTGCCGAACATTCCGCAATAGTGAATTCACGGTATAATAAACCCGTTTAAAATTCTGATTGGAACACAGACATGGCAGCCGCCCCCGAAGCCAAATTTACCGAAGAGCAAGTGTTGTGGGTCAAACAGCATACGCCCAAACTGATGACATTTGCCATCACCCGCCCCGAAGCCTACCGCTTTTCCGCCGGACAGTTTTCCCGCTTGGGCTTTCGGGACGGCGAAGGCTTCATCTGGCGCGCTTACTCAATCGTATCCGCCGAATACGCCGACACGCTCGAATATTTCGCCGTCTTAATTGAAAACGGCCCGATGTCGGCAAAATTCGCCGAAATGAAAACCGGCGATACTATTTTGCTCGACAAAACCGCCACCGGCTTTCTGTTGCCCGAACGTTTCCCCGACGGCAAAGACTTACTGATGCTCGCCACCGGTTCCGGCATCGCCCCGTTTTTATCGATTTTAGAACAACCCGAAATCTGGCAACGCTTCGACCGCTTAGCGCTGGTACATTCCGTATCCTATGTCGGCGAACTGATTTTCAACGACCGCTTGGCAGCGCTGGCAGAACACCCGCTTATCGAAGAATATTTCCACAAATTCCACTTTATCCCCGTAACCACCCGAGAACAAACCGGCCACACCCTCGGCGGCAAACGGATTCCCGAATTGCTCAAACAAAACATCTTAGCGCAGCAACTGGGCTGGCAGTTCAACCCGACAGACACCCGCTTTATGGTCTGCGGCAACCCCGAAATGGTCAAAGACACCCTGCAAACCCTGCTCGATCTAGGCTACACCATGCACCGCAACCGCTTACCGGGCCAGATTTTATTGGAAAACGGGTTTTAATTCGACCACAATCAAAAACACTGTAGCGTGCTTGCCTCAGCATGCACGCGCTGTAAATATTATGCTAAAGCCGTCTGAAAATTAATTTTCAGACGGCTTGTTTTTATGATTATTTGCTAAACTTCCTTTATTATTTTTATAATTCAAAATAAAAACAAAATGATAATATCGTGAATTCACTTTAAAAGTATTACAGCGTTGGCTCGCCTAGCCGTACTACCTGTACTGTCTTCGGCTCGCCGCCTTGTACTACTTTTAAAGTGAATCCACTATAAAGGAGAGAAATCATGCTGATGCCGTATCTGCTGCCGTGTTGGGTGTTGGGGGTGGCGGTTTCGTTTGCGTTGCCGTTTGTGCCGCATTGGGCGGTATGGGCGGTGGTTTTGTTTGGGCTGGCGGGATTGGCGCTGCGTTTTCGTTGGCTGATTTGGGTGTTGGCGGCGGTGGCGGGCATGGCTTACGGGGTGTGGCGGACGGAGTCGGCTTTGGCGGAGCAGTGGCCGCTGGTGCAGCGGGAGGCGGCTTTGACGGTGGAGGTGGTGGATTTGCCGTATGCGGATAGCCGCAAAACGCAGTTTCTTGCTCGGGCTTGGTGTGATGATGGGCGGGTGTTTCAGTTGTTGTTGTCGGATTACGGGAAACGGGATTGGCCGGTGGGCAGCCGCTGGCGGGTTGGGGCGAAGCTGCGTCCGGCGGTGGGGGCGGTGAATATTCGGGGTTTGAACCGTGAAACGTGGGCTTTGGCAAACGGTATCGGCGGGGTGGGAACGTTGGCAAAGGGGCGGCAGCGTTTGGCGGCAGGTTCGGCTTCGGTTTGGGCTTTGTGGCGGGAAAGGATACGCCGGAGCTGGCAGCGGTCGGTGTCGCCGGAATACGGGTTTTCAGACGGCATGGCGTTGATGCGGATGTTGAGTATCGGTGAACAGTCGGCGCTGCGGCCTGCGGTGTGGCAGGCGTTCCGGCCTTTGGGGATGACGCATTTGGTGAGTATTTCGGGGCTGCATGTTACGATGGTGGCGCTGATGTGCGGCGGTTTGATGAAGATGTTGCTGCGCTGCTCGCCATATTTGCCGCAGCGGCCGAAGCGTTGGGTGTTGGTCGGCGGTTTGTTGGGGGCGGCGGCGTATGCGGCCTTGTCGGGGTTTTCCGTGCCGACGCAGCGCAGTGTGCTGATGTTGGCGGTGCTGGCTTGGGCATGGCTGCGGGGACGGGGTGCAACGGCGTGGTCGGGCTGGTGGGCGGCGCTGGCGGCGGTGTTGCTGTTTGATCCTTCGGCAGTATTGGGCGTGGGAACGTGGCTGTCGTTCGGTTTGATTGCGAGTTTGATTTGGGTGTCGGCAGGGCGGCTGGGCAGGGCTTCGGGAGCGGAAAAGAATATTTATGCGGGTTTTCAGACGGCCTTGCACGGGCAATGGGCGGCAACGGTGGGATCGTTGGTGTTGCTGGGCAGTATTTTTGCTTCGTTGCCGCTGATCAGCCCTTTGGTGAATGCCTTGGCGATTCCGTGGTTTTCGTGGGTGCTGACACCGTTGGCGCTGCTGGGTTCGCTGTTGCCGCTTGCGCCGTTGCAGATTTTGGCGGCGGCTTTGGCGGAATATACGCTGCGGGCGCTGATGTGGCTGGCGGATTTTGCGCCGGAATGGGCGGTGGCCGTGCCGCCTGTGCCGCTGCTGGCGTTGGCGGCGGTGGCTGCTGCGGCCGCCTTGTTGCCGAGGGGCAGCGGTATGCGGCTGTGGGCGTGGCTGGTGTTGGCCGGATTTGTGTTTTATCGTCCGCCGCCGCTTGAGGAAGGCCGTCTGAAAATGGCGGTATTGGATGCCGGACAAGGCTTGTCGGTGTTGCTGCAAACCAAGGATCATGATTTATTGTTTGACACGGGTACGGCCGCTGCGGCGGCGACGGGCATTGTGCCGAGTTTGAACGCTTTGGGCATACGCCGTTTGGACAAACTGATTTTGTCGCACCACGACAGCGACCATGACGGCGGTTTTCCCGCCGTGCGCCGAAATCGGACAATCGCCGATTTGGCGGCGGGGCAGCCTGAATTTTATGCGGCGGCGCAGTTGTGCGGCGAAACGTCGTGGTGGTGGAACGGCGTGTATTTTGAATTTTTGCGGCCGGCGGGAAAAGTGAGCAACGATGATAACGACCAAAGCTGTGTGCTGCGTGCCGTAGCGGGCAATCAGGCGGTGATGATTACCGGCGATTTGGGGCAGAAGGGCGAGGCGGCGCTGGTGGCGAAATACGGCGAAGCCTTATACAGCAGCGTGTTGGTGTTGGGACACCACGGCAGCAGCAGCGCTTCTTCCGGCGTGTTTCTCAATGCCGTATCGCCCCGTTATGCCGTGGCTTCCAGCGGCTATGCCAACAGCTACCGCCACCCGACGCAGGAAGTGCAAAACAGGGTGCGGGCGCACGGCATTAAATTGCTGCGTACCGATTATCAAGGTGCGTTGCAGTTTGAACTGGGCGGCAGCGGAGAAATCTTTCAGGGCAGCATGAGGCCGTACCGTTTTTATTGGCAGAAAAAACCGTTTGCCGCTGTGCCGTAGCGTCGGCGGTTTGAGCGTATCGCCGTAAATCAGGTTATAATGCGGGGCTTTAATGTTTACCTGAATGACCGGAGTGTGTTATCTATCGGTTCCCTGTCTCATCGGCGGGACAGGGTTCGTTGCCGATGACTTCGGGTTGTTCCGCTACTAAACGAAACGCTCTGTTTTCAGACGGCATGCCGTCTGAAAATCCTGTCAGACCTACTATAGTGGGTTCACTTTAAAAGTAGTACAAGGCGGCGAGCCGTAGACAGTACAGGTAGTACGGCAAGGCGAGCCAACGCCGTAATACTTTTAAAGCGAATTCACGATAAGATTTAAAGGAAACCCATGTTCCGTACCCTGTTGGGCGGCAAAATCCACCGTGCCACCGTAACCGAAGCCGATTTAAACTATGTCGGCAGCATTACTATTGACGAAGATTTGCTGGATGCCGCCGGTATCTGCGTCAATGAAAAAGTCGCCATCGTCAATAATAACAACGGCGAACGCTTGGAAACCTACACCATCGCCGGCAAACGGGGCAGCGGTGTCGTGTGCCTCAACGGTGCCGCTGCAAGGCTGGTGCAGAAAGGCGATATTGTGATTATCATGTCGTATGTGATGCTTTCCGAACCCGAAATCGCCGCCCACCAACCCAAAGTCGTATTGGTGGATGGGCAAAACAAAATTCGTGAAGTGATTGCTTACGAACCGCCGCACACCGTTTTATAGCCGCAATTCCCCCAATCCGTCCCATAATGAAAGGACAGCCATGAATATCCAAATCAACCATCTGAATGTCGGCAACGATTTACCGTTTACCCTGTTTGGCGGCATCAACGTCTTGGAAGACCTCGATTCCACGCTGAAAGCCTGCGAACATTATGTTGCCGTTACCCAAAAACTCGGCATTCCCTATGTGTTCAAAGCCTCGTTTGACAAAGCCAACCGCTCGTCTATCCACTCATTCCGAGGTGTCGGCTTGGACGAAGGCCTGAAAATCTTTGAAGCGGTGAAGCGGGAATTTAATGTTCCCGTGATTACCGATGTTCACGAACCGTACCAATGCCGCCCCGTTGCCGAAGTCTGCGACGTTATCCAACTTCCCGCCTTTTTGGCACGCCAAACCGATTTGGTGGTCGCCATGGCGCAAACCGGCAATGTTATCAACATCAAAAAACCGCAGTTTCTCAGCCCGTCGCAAATGAAAAACATCGTGGAAAAATTCCAAGAAGCCGGTAACGACAAACTGATTTTATGCGAACGGGGCGCAAATTTCGGCTACGACAATCTGGTAGTCGATATGCTCGGCTTCGGCGTAATGAAACAAAGCTGCGGCGGCTTGCCGATTATCTTTGACGTAACCCATTCCCTGCAAACCCGTGCCAGCGGCGCAGCCGCTTCTGGCGGCCGCCGCACACAGGCCTTGGATTTAGCACAGGCGGGCATGGCCACCCGCTTGGCCGGCCTTTTCCTCGAAGCCCACGCCAACCCCGACCAAGCCCGCTGCGACGGCCCCAGCGCCTTGCCGCTGGCGCAACTCGAAGATTTCCTGATTCGGGTCAAAGCCGTGGACGACACCGTAAAATCGTTTGCACCGATGGTGATTGAATAAATTAAGTAATGGAATCAAAACCATGCCGTCTGAAAAGTGATTTTCAGACGGCATGTTCTAGTTAAAACATCAAATTTTCTGTACAAACCTGTAAGCTACTGTCATTAATCTACTTAATTTTTATACAATTTCCCTTGTCATTCTCACACAGGCGGGAATGAGAGTCGAGTTAAATGTAGAGTGTGCTAAAAATTTGGTTAATTCACTATGGTTTTTGTACTGTATCTTCCAGAGTGTTGAGGAATTTTTCTAAATCTTGCTTGAGATAAGTCATCCGATCGCCGCTTTCCTCATCGGTCAGTTCCAACATACCCGGCTTGTTATCTACAACAAGCATCTTGACTTTAGCCGTACTTTTCTTCCCGATTTCTTTCTTGTCCTGCTGTTCTCTGCCATCTTTCACAACCCGATAATCGGCAATAGTCTGCTGAAGAGCCTGCCGCTTTTCATCAAATGTCCAAGTGAATTCCTGTTTGATGATAATGGGTTTTCCTTCGGCCTTCACTGTCAAGAGCATGATGTCCACACCTGTGCCGTCGGGGTACATAGCTGTCGTGTTAATCAGCGAACCTTCTTCATTTGCTTCCGCATCACCCCAAAATCCGTATAAATCATTTTGTCCGACTTTGTCGGCAATGTACATCCTGTCGGCCTGCTCTGCGGTGGCGGAGTTTTGTTTAGGTTCGGCGGATGCGGACGGACTGAGGAATATCAGGCTTGATGAAACCATTAAGGCGGGCAAGATACTTTTTAAAATCTTCATGTTGTTTTTCCGGTTAAAATAGGGGCGGATATTTTCCATATCCTCAACCTGTTTAATGAAAAACAAGGTGAGGGTTCTAAAGTCCGGCACGCGGACAAGAGACCATCTGAAAAACGGTTCGGCGTTTTCAGACGGCCTTTTTTTTTAAGGATGTGGATGTGGCTTATTTATCGTCATCTTTATCGTCTTTCTTGTCTTTTTTCACTACCGGTTTTTTGGCTGCCAGACCTAAAGACTTCTGCCATTGGGCGGGGTCTTTGACCAGTTCCAAGGCTTTGCGCAGTTGGTCGTCTTTGGCCGGATTCGGGGTGCGGCGGGCGATGATGTCTTCTTCTTTTTCTTTGTCGGTTTTCGGTTTTTTTGCTTCGACGGTTACTCGGTCGGCGGCATCTTCGTTGCTGCTGTTTACGTCTTCGCCGCCGAGCGGATTGCCGATATGGCCGACCAGATCGGCTTCACGGCTTTCGTAGGTGCGCTCTTTGTCTTTGACTTCTACATCGGGAACGATGCCTTGTGCCTGAATCGAGCGGTCGTTCGGGGTGTAGTAGAGGGCGGTGGTGATTTTCATGGCTGTGCCGTTGGACAGCGGAATGACGGTCTGCACCGAGCCTTTGCCGAAACTTTGGGTGCCGACAATCACTGCCCGTTTGTGGTCTTGCAGTGCGCCGGAAACGATTTCGGAGGCGGATGCGGAACCGGCGTTAATCAATACGGTCATCGGAATGGTTTTCAATTCTTGCGGCAAGCCGGTGAGCGGGTCGGATTCGCCGAAGATGGTGTAGTCTTCCGGTGTGGCTTTCAGGCTCATGCCGGCTTTGCCGTCCCGCCCTTTGGTGCTGACAACGGGGGCGTTGTCTTTCAGGAAGGCGGCGGAAATGCCGACTGCGCTGTTGAGCAGACCACCGGGGTCGTCACGCAGGTCGAGGATGATGCCTTTGAGCGAGCCTTTGTTTTGTTTGATCAAATCTTGGGCGGCTTTGTTGAGGGCTTCGACGGTTTGCTCTTGGAACTGGGTAATGCGGATATAGCCGTAGCCCGGTTCGAGCAGGTGGTGGCGCACGCTTTTGACTTTGATGATGGCACGGGTCAGATTGACGACAATCGGTTTGTCGGCGTTTTTGCGGGACAGGGTGAGGGTGATTTTGGTGCCGGGTTTGCCGCGCATTTTTTTCACGGCTTGGCTGACGGTCATGCCTCGGGTGGATTCGTTGTTGATTTTAACGATAAAGTCGCCGCTTTTCACACCGGCACGTTCGGCGGGAGTATCTTCAATCGGGGCAACGACTTTGACGAAGCCGTCTTCCTGTCCGATTTCCATGCCCAAGCCGCCAAATTCGCCTTTGGTGGATTCTTTCAGGTCGGCATAGCCTTTTTTGTCCATATATTCGGAATGCGGATCCAGCCCGCCGACCATGCCTTTCATTGCGCCTTCAAATAATTCGCTGTCGGCTTTGTCTTGATAATAGTTGGCTTTGATCTGGCCGTACACTTCGGCAATCGCTCGGATAGACTGCACCGGAAACGGTTCGTCTTTTTTCTCTTTTCCGGCGGCGAAACTTTGTACGCTCAAACTCAGTGCAATGCCGCTGAATGCGCCGAGGGTGTAGATGGCAACTTTTTTCAGGGTGGGTTTCATCATATCGGATGGAGCTTTCTGTGTGTCGTTCCGCCGTTTGGGCGGAATAGTTGTTGTGCAGATTTTCAGACGGCCTGATGCCGTCTGAAAAGTGTTTGTCGGGCGGGTTAATTAATCCACGAGAGCGGATTCATATTGCGGCCTTTGTTGCGGATTTCCAGATACAGGCCTTCTTCGCCGCTCGGAAGTGTGCCGCTGGTGCCGAGTTTGTTGCCTGCGCCGACATTATAGCCTGTGGATACGTTAATTTCATTTAAACCGGAATACACGCTGACATAATTGTCGCCGTGGTCGATTACCACCACATTGCCGTAGTCTGCCAGTTTGTCGGCATAAACCACGCTGCCGGCGGCAATGCTGCTGACGGTGCTGTCTTTCGGTGCTTGGTAGAACACGCCCCGCCATACTTCGCCGCCGCTGTCCCGGGTTTGGCCGAACAGGCCGGCCGGTGTGCCGTTAATCGGTTTGCCCAAACGCCCCTGCATACGGCTGAAGCTGTTGGCGGCGGTTTGTGCCGCCGCTGTCGGCGCTTTCAGTTTCATGTCTTCTTCGGTCAGATTGGAAAGGGCGGCCTGTTCGGCTTTGCGGGCTTTCTCGGCGGCCTCCAAACGTGCCTGCGCCGCTTTTTTGCGGGCAAGGGCTTCCTGTTTGCGTTGCTCGGCTTTGCGTTGTTCCAAATCGCTCAATAAATTATTCAAACGCTGGTCGTTGGCTTTCTGCTGCACGACTTTTTGCGCTTCTTTCGCCATTTGGGCATTCTGGCGGCGGCTTTCGACTTGTTCCGCCGTATTGCTTGCCCCCTGTTTTTTCAACGCCGCCTGCGCTTTGCTTTGCAGGTTTTTCAGACGGCCTAATTCGGCGTTGAGACGGTTTTCCTGCGCCGCCAGCGCTTTTTGCTGTTTGTTTAAATCCGCCATTACTTTTTCATTGGCCTGATTGATGTAGCGGGTGTAACGCAGGAAGCGGGTTTTCTGACCCGGTTCGGCATTTTTCAGAAACAGTGCCACGGCGTTGGGGCTGCTGTTTTTGTAATTTCCGGAAACAAAACGGGAAATCTGCGCCCGTGTGTTGGCGATTTCGGTTTTCAGACGGTTGAGTTCGGCATTGGTTTTTTGGAACTTCGCCCATGCGTCCCGCTGCTGGCGGTTGACATCGGCCAGATTGATTCTGGCCTGCTGCAATTCTTTCAGATTGGTGCTGACTTTGATCAGCAGGGCTTCCGATTGGCGCAGCAGCGCTTTTTTCTCTTCCGCATCACGGGTAGCGGCGGCAACGGCGGCACGCAATTCGGCGGAATCTTCGGTTTTGGCGGCGGCATTTTTCGTTTCCGCTTCAGCGGCTTGGGCCTTGCGGTTTTTCACATTTTTGGCGGCCGATGTTTCTTTGGCTGCTTGGTGTTTTTCAGCAGCCGCTTCTTTGGTATTTTGACGCTTGTCGGCTGCGGTTTTTTCAGCCGGATTTTTTTTGCCGTTTTTGGTATGGGTTTTGCCGTTGTCGGCGGTTTTTTCACTGTTTTTGGCTGCTTCGGCATTTTTTTCGGCACGGGCGGAGCGTTTGCCGTTTTTCTCGTTTTTCGGCTCGGCTGCGGCTTTGTCTCGGGCGTTTTTAGCGTTTTTGCTTTTGTCCGCTTTGTTGTCGGCCTGATTGTTTTTTTTCACAGCATCGGCTTTTTTTTCTGCTTGAGCTTTGCTCTGCTCGGCGGCTTTGCCTTTTTTAGCAGCGGCATTATCCGTGCGGCTGTTTTTGGCGGCACGTTCTTTGGCCGGTTCTTGGGCTTTTTTGGTTGCGGCATCTTTGCCTTTTTTCGGTGCTGCTTTTTCAGCTTGCGCCGCCGCTACGGCTTTTTTGGCGGGAGCTTTTTTGTCTTTGGTGTTGTCGGCGGCGTAGCCTTGGGCGGAAAAACACACGAGCAGGGCGAGCAGAAGGGATTTATAGCGCATGATGGATTCTGTTTCGGGCGAAATAAGATAATGCTGGGATTATACTGTCCGTAAGGCCGTCTGAAAACCGGATTGTGAAATTCTTCGGTATTGTTTTCACGTGAATTTGCGATATGTTTGCGATATGCTTGTAATCCGCCGAAACGGCCTTATATTTGAAAATATTTACCGCAATGTCTTGAGGAAAACGAACGATGATAAAAAAACTGGCTTTGATTGCTGCGCTGGCTCTGGCCGGCTGCGGCGGCGATTCGGATAAAATCGGTACGGCGAGTACGGTGTTCAATATGCTCGGCAAAAACGACCGTATCGAGGTGGAAGGTTTTGACGACCCCGATATCAGCGGCGTGTCCTGCTATATTTCCTATGCCAAAAAAGGCGGCCTGAAAGAGACGGTGAATCTGGAAGAAGATGCCAGCGATGCGTCGGTGGCGTGTGTGCAGACGGCGGAACATATCCGCTATCGTGAAGCCGATGTACTTAAACCCAAACGGGTGTTCAAACGCAGCGCCAGCGTGGCCTTTAAGAGCCAGCAAATTATCCGTTATTACGATGCCAAACGCAAAGCCTTTACCTATCTGGTTTACAGCGACAAAATCATCAACGGTTCGCCGAAAAACGCTCTGAGTGCCGTATCCTGCTACGCCAATGCTCCGGCCGATGCCAAACAGATTACCGGTATGCCGGACCACAGCATTTTCGGCACCTGCATCGTGGAAACCGCAGCGGCGAAATCATAAGGAACGCTATGGATTTAACCAATCATTTTCTGATTGCCATGCCCGACACCGACGATCTGTTTTTCGCACAAAGCGTGGTTTATCTTTGCCGGCATGACGAAGACGGCGCAATGGGCGTGATTATCAACAAGCCTTCGCCGATTACGATGGACATGATTTTCAGTGCCAGCAACCGCAATATTCCGCTGCGTATGCAGCACGAAAACGTGATGATGGGCGGGCCGGTGCAGATCGATCGGGGCTATGTTGTGCATACACCGGTGGGCAACTGGCAAAGCTCGGTTACGGTTTCCGACGACATCGCCCTGACCGCTTCGCGAGACGTGATTGAAAACTTGGAAACGCCCGAAAAAGTCGGCAAGGCATTGATCAGCATCGGCTATTCGAGTTGGCATAAAGGCCAGTTGGAAAAAGAACTCGCAGACAATCTGTGGTTGGTGGTCGAAGCGGACGAACAGATTTTATTCGATATGCCCTACGAACACCGCTATGCCGCCGCCTTTGCCAAACTCGGCATTTCCCCTTCCGCCTTGGTTCAAGGAGCAGGCCATGCTTAATGCACCCGAAGGCACGACGCTGGCATTCGATTTCGGCGAAACCCGAATCGGCGTAGCGCAGGGTGATGTCCGCCTCGGCATCAGCCACCCGCTGGCAACCGTTACCGGCGCAAGCAACGATGCCAAATTCGATGCCATCACCAAACTGATTCAGGAATGGCAGCCCAAACAGCTGCTGGTCGGCTTGCCGACCCACACCGACGGCAGCGAACACGAACTCACCCGCCTGAGCCGGAAATTCGGCCGCCGCCTGCACGGACGTTTCGGTTTACCAATTTACTGGGCCGACGAACGCATGTCGTCCCTCTACGCCGAAAGCCTGCTTTCCGAAGCCCAAGTATTCGGCAAAAAACGCAAAGCCGTATTGGACCAAGTCGCCGCCCAAGCGATTTTGCAGGTGTTTTTCGACAACGGCGCTTTGGAATATTTCAACGGCAGGGAAGAAGATTAACGTCTTGCAGCGATTGGCAAAGCAAAGGCCGTCTGAAAATCAGATTTTCAGACGGCCTTGGTTTTATATAGTTAAAACACCGAATTTTCTGTACAAATCGGCAAGCTAAGTTGGCCCACCTGCACTTTGTTCCCCGTCCCGCTGGCGGGAAGGGGTTAGGGGAAGGGTGGCTCGCTGTGGTGTCATATTTTTTCGGTTGATTTACTATAGTGGAAAAATCCATTAAAACCAGCTTGCCACCCACATCATCAGCAGTGTTAAAACAATGGTCAGGGCGCAGCCGACTTTGGCAACTGTACCGATAATAAAGCCGATAAACGTACCAATACCGACTTTACCCGCTTGCCAAGTATCTTTTCGGGCGATCAGTTCGCCGAGCGCAGCACCAATCATCGGGCCGAACAAGAGGCCGGGCAGAGAGAAAAATGCCCCCGCAACGCCCCCGATAAACGCCCCCCAAACGGCGGGTCTGCTGGCACCGGTGTATTTTGCCCCCAACATACCGGCAACATAATCCATCGCCGTACCGATAATGGCGACGATGGCGAGAAACACAATGCTTGCCGTGCCGTAGATTTGGTAATCGGTCGCATAAGCCAGCAGCCATGCACCGCCAAACATCAGCCCCAAACCGGGAATGGCGGGGTAAACCGTACCGGCAAGGCCGAGAGCAACGGCAAGCAGAGCGAGGATAATCAGGGCGGAAGTCATGTTCGGTGTGTTCCTTAGTCAATCGGTAGTGTGCAATATGCGGTTTTCAGACGGCTTTATCAAGGTTCGAATGGCAGTTAGCGGGAAATTTATTGTGCAGGTTTGGGCAGAGGCCGTCTGAAAATCATGATTTTCAGACGGCCTCGGTGTTACAGCAGTCCTTCAATCGGTAGGTAGGACAGGATTTTGGCGGTTACCCGTTTCCAGAAACCGGCTTCGGGTTCGGTGGTGTAGTGTTTTTTGTCGTCCGGATGTTGCCAGTGCAGGCGGCGGTTTTGGTCGAGGGTAACTTTATAGGCATAATCGGGGGTGGTGTTGGCGAGGGTGCGGTACATAATGCCGGCGATTTTGGGGCTTTCGATGACAACGCCCATTTCGGTGTTGAGCCGTTCGGAACGGGGGTCGAGGTTGAATGAGCCGATGAAAACCCGTTTTTGGTCCACGATAAAGGTTTTGGCGTGCAGACTGGTGGCGGAATTGCCGGTCAGACCCCGGTCTTTGGTTTTGGGAACGGCATGATTGGGCTTGAGTTCGTAGAGTTCGATGCCGGACTGCAGCAGCGGTTTGCGGTATTTGGCGTAACCGGAATGCACGGCGGCGACATCGGTTGCTTGCAGCGAATTGGTCAATACGGTTACGGCTACGCCTTCTTTTGCCAATTCGGAAAGGGTTTCGACACCGGATCGGGTTGGTACGAAATAGGGCGACACCAGATACAGGCTTTTTTCAGGTTTTTGCAGAGCGGCAAACAGGCGTTCGCCGAGCGGCTCTTGATGGCGGGAACGGTTCAGGCCTTTAGCGGGGTCGTCGCTGATGAGTTCGGTTTGTGCGTCAAACCATTTGATGCTGTTGTTTTGCAGCGAGCGAAATAAATCGGATGCCTGTAATTCTTGGCGGTAGCGCTCCAAAATGTCTTTTTTTTCTTGCGCGCTGTATTCCAGCTCTTGAATGCCTTGTTCGATATTGCCTTTTTTGATGATGTCGGCGGCGGGGTAGGACGAGCCGCTGGCCCAGTAGCGGTCGAAATCTTCCGACACTTCGCCGACCACCCGGCCGACAGCGAGAATGTCTAAATCGGCGAAAACGGTGTCTTGGTGGACTTTGAAATATTCGTCGCCGATATTGCGGCCGCCGACAATGGTGGCACGGTTGTCGGCGGTGAGCGATTTATTGTGCATACGGCGGTTGAGGCGGGGAAAGTCGGTCAGGTAGCCCAAGGCTCGCCATTTGCGGTTGGTAAACGGGTTGAACAGGCGGATTTCGATATTCGGGTGGCTGTCGAGCGCCAGCAAAACATTGTCTAGACCGTTGGTGTTGTTGTCGTCCAGCAGCAGCCGCACCCGCACGCCCCGTTCGGCGGCACGGTGCAATAAGTTGAACAACATTTTGCCGGAATAGTCGTTGTGCCAGATATAATATTGCAGGTCTAAGGTGTAATCGGCGCTTTCAATCAGGGCGGCCCGTGCCAAAAAGGCTTCGTGGGCATCATTGAGCAGGTAGATTCCGGATTTTCCGCTGTTTTGACTGTTTTGGCGGTAGGTGTTCAACACCCCGTCCAAACGGGGGGCGGAATCGATTTTGAGGTAGCTGCTTTCGCTGCGGCCTTCCAAAGACGGCAGCGAGGCGCAGGCAGTCAGGCCGGTGCAGACGGCGGTATAAATCAGGAAACGGGAAGAATATTTTTTCATATCAATCGGGTTGGGATTTTTCGGAAACCTGACTCGGCATAGGCCGGCTGCAATGGTTTGGGCTGAACAGAAACCCGCTGCGCTTATTTTTATAGTTCATTCATTTTAAAATGGATTAACTATAGAGAAACTTCGGTTTTCAGACGGCCTCAGTACTTTATCCGCCCGCTAAGGCCGTCTGAAAACTGCAGGTTTCGCCAAAACAAGTAAAAAAGCGGGTTGCTGCGCCGCCCAAACCGGTTTGTTCGAAATCGGCTGGGAAACATCACGCCGCATTGTACCTTATTTTTGGCTGCGTACCGTCAAATTGCGGCCGTCTGAAATGTGCAGGCGGCTGAAAATGAAACCGGCGGCAAAGGTGATGATGCCGATGCCGATAAAGGTCAGCCGAAACGCCCAATGCAGATCGCTTTGCCCGATGTCGCTTTTGCGCCACGCCTGCAGCATCAGTGCGCCGACGGCAATGCCCAAACTGATGGCAAGCTGCTGATTGACCGCCATCAGGCTGTTGCCGCTTCCGGTTTGATAGGGGCGCAAATCGGCGAGCGTGAGCGTGTTCATGGCGGAAAACTGAATCGAGTTACATGCGCCCAAGGTCAGCAGCAATACCGCCCATACTGCAACCGGCGTATTCGGGTCGGGCAGCGCCAGCAGAATCATCAAAATGCCCAAAATCCGAGTGTTCCAAATCAACACCTTGCGGTAGCCGAAACGTGCCATCAGCGGTTTGACCGCAGGTTTGATCAGCAGCGAGGCGAGGGCAATCGGTGCAATCAGCCAACCCGACAGGCTTGCACCCAAGCCGAATGCCACTTGAAACATCAGTGGCAGCAGAAACGGCACCGAGCTGATGCCCAAGCGGCTGAACAGGTTGCCGAACAGCCCTAGCCGGAAAGTGCGCACTTTGAACAGATGTCCGGCATAAATCGGTTCGGCAACGCTTTGCGCATGGCGGCAATACAGCCACATCAACGCAGCGCCGCCCGATGCCAGCAGCGCCGGAAACAGCGATACGCCGGTATGGGAAACGATTTCCACCGCCAAAGTCAGCGAACAGGCGGCACCGGCAAACAGCAGAAAGCCGCCGACATCCAAACTGGTTTTGTCGCCCCGAATATCGGGCATAATCCGCCAGCCGATAACCAGCCCCAGCACGCCGATTGGTACGTTCAGCAGAAAAATCCAGTGCCACGAAGCGTATTCCACCAGATAGCCGCCTGCCAGCGGCCCCAATACCGGCCCGATTAAGGCCGGCATCACCGCATAATTAATGGCGTTGAGCAGGCGGGATTTGTCGTATACCCGTAAAATTGTCAGTCGGGGAACGGGAACCAGCATCGAGCCGCCCAAACCCTGCACCATGCGTGCCAGCACCAACATCGGCAGGTTCACCGCCGAGGCGCACAGCAGCGAACCGAAAACAAACAGCCCGACTGCGCCGAAAAAGATTTTTTTCGTGCCGTAACGATCGACCAGATAGCCGCTCAGGGGAATCAGCAGCGCCACCGTCAGCGTATAGACAATCACCGCCGACTGCATATTCAGCGGCGATTCGTTCAAATCCTTGGCAATCTGCGGCAGCGCCGTGTTGAGAATGGTCGCATCGAGCATCTGCATAAAAATCGCCACCGCTAGCAGCAGCGGCAGCCAGCGCGAGGGCGTGGGCATATTGGGGGAAGCGGGCATAATCGGTTCTTTCCGGCAGATGAGGCCGTCTGAAAATCGGCTTGGGCGTTTCCGGTGCGGAAACGGCAGATTAATGCCGTATTTTTCCACTTTCGCAATATATTTTCAAATTAGACTTGACCACCTACAGGCAATTACTTAAAGTACGCTCTTTGTATTTTACCGAAATACGGTAAATAAACATGATAACCGTTTGTATTTTAAACAGATGTGAATGCAGCAGCGCCTGAGCATTTTCCGACAAACGGCTGTCGGATATACCTAACCATTCAAAAATAAGTCAATGCAAAATGAGCACAAGAAACCCTACCCCAATCATTCGCTATGACAGCGTCCCGACCGATGCTTATTTCTTCGGAACCTGCGTTTTGGACATCTTTATGCCCGAAGCAGGTATGGACGCAATGACGTTGATCGAACAACAAGGTATCCGTATGCACTTCCCGATGGGGCAAAGCTGCTGCGGCCAGCCCGCCTATTCCTCAGGCCGCCCGAAAGAAGCGTTTGACGTGGCCAAAGCCCAGCTCGATTTGTTTCCCGAAAACTGGCCGATTGTCGTACCGTCCGGCTCTTGTGGCGGCATGATGAAACACCACTGGCCGACCCTGTTTAAAGGCACGCCTTACGAACAGAAAGCCATTGAGCTTTCCGAACGGGTGATTGAGTTTACCCATTTTCTGCTTGCCATCGGCTACCAGCCGCAGGACAAAGGCGAACCGGTCAAAGTGGCCGTTCATACTTCCTGCGCCGCACGCCGTGAAATGAACGTCCACCTTTCCGGCTGGCAGCTGATTGACAGCATGGAAAATGTCGAACGGATTGTTCACGACCACGAAAGCGAATGCTGCGGTTTCGGCGGTACATTCTCGGTTAAACACCCCGACATTTCCGGCGCAATGGTTACCGACAAAGTCGCCGCCCTTAAAGCCACCGAAGCCACCGAAATCATCAGTGCAGATTGCGGCTGTATGCTCAACATCGGTGGCAAAATTGCCAAAGACGAGCCGGATATGCCGGCACCGAAACACATCGCCACCTTCTTATTGGAACGCACCGGAGGCAAAGCATGAGCGCACGCGACAATATTCTGGCCAAGCTGAAAAAAGCCGATGCCTATCCGATGGCCGAACCCGATACCTTTGGCTACTATCAAACCCACGAAATGACTTGGGACGACGAAGTAAGCCGTCTGAAACACTGGGCTGCGACCATGCGGGCGGTCAAAACCGAAATCTACTGGGTGAACGAACACAACTGGCAGGAAGTGTTCCGCCAAGCCGCCGAAGAAAAAGGCATCCGCAACATCGTTTTGCCGCACCAAACCGGACACGGTCAAAAAGCCAAAGCCGCCCTTGAAGGTACACAGATTGAAGCCTTGGATTACGATCGGGTGATTGACGAGTGGAAAGACGAATTTTTCACCCAAGTCGATGCCGGTTTCAGCGGCTCGAAATGCGGCATTGCCCGCACCGGCACCATCATGCTCGAATCCAGCCCGCAAGAGCCGCGCAGCCTGAGCCTTGTACCGCCGATTCACTTTTGCCTGTTTGATGCTGCAAAAATGTACGGCGAGTTCCACCACGCATTGGCAGGTGAAAAATTATTGGAAAACGGCATGCCGACCAATCTGATTCTGGTTTCCGGCCCATCCAAAACCGCCGACATCCAACTCACACTGGCATACGGTGCACACGGCCCGCGCGATTTAGTCGTATTGGCCCTGTTGCCCGCACACATTTCCCCAGCCGACTTGGAGGAACAAGCATGACCCAAACCATTCAATTCCACATGAAACCGGAAACCTTCAAGCAAAACAGCGCCATTTCCCTGCAAGACCAACCGCTGCGCAAAAGCCTGCGCACGGCAATGGACATGCTGATGACCAAGCGCAAAGCCGTTTTGACCGATGAAGAAGAACTGCAAAATCTGCGTGATTTGTGCGAACACGTCCGCCAACGCTCGCTGTCCAAATTACCGGCGCTTTTAGAAGAGCTGGAAGCCAACCTGACCCGCTTGGGTGTCAAAGTCCACTGGGCGGAAACTCCGGCCGAGGCTTGCCAAATCATTCACAACATCGTAACCGCCAAAAACGGCAAACTGGTTGTCAAAGGCAAATCCATGGTCAGCGAAGAAATCGAGCTGAACCACTATCTCGAAGACCAAGGCATCAAAGCCATTGAAAGCGACTTGGGCGAATTCATCGTCCAAATGGCGGGCGAAAAACCGACCCATATCGTGATGCCGGCGATTCACAAAACCAAAGAGCAAGTCAGCGAACTGTTCCACAAAAACCTGAATACTCCGCTGACCGACGACGTGGACCAACTGACCGGCTTTGCCCGCCAAGCCCTGCGCGATATTTACCGCACCGCCGATGTCGGCTTGAGCGGCGTTAATTTCGCCGTCGCCGAAACCGGCACCCTGTGTCTGGTCGAAAACGAAGGCAACGGCCGCCTGTCCACAACCGTGCCGCCGGTACACATTGCCATTACCGGTATCGAAAAAGTAGTGGCGAAACTGTCCGACATTCCGCCGCTTTACAGCCTGTTGCCCCGTTCCGCCATCGGCCAGAACATCACCACCTATTTCAACATGATTACCGGCCCCCGCCGCAGCGAAGAATTAGACGGCCCGCAGGAAATGCACCTCGTTTTGCTCGATAACGGCCGCAGCCAAGCCTATGTTGAAGAACAAATGCGCCGCACCCTGCAATGTATCCGCTGCGGTGCCTGCATGAACCACTGTCCGGTGTACACCCGCATCGGCGGCGCAGCCTACGGCACCACCTATCCCGGCCCGATCGGCGAAATCATCTCGCCGCACCTGCTCGGCTTGGACAGCACCCGAGACTTGCCGACCGCCTGCACCATGTGCGGCGCTTGTGTCGAAGTATGTCCGGTACGCATTCCGATTACCGAACAAATGCAGCGCCTGCGTGTCGAAGCCCAACGCCCGCCCGAAGAAAACGTCCCACACCCGATTCGGGGTCAAGGCGCATCGCACACCTTCGGCGAACAACTCGCATGGCGCACTTTCGACGGCATTTTCAGCGGCAAAAAAGCCTACCGTGCCTTCGGCTGGGCAGTCAGCAAATTCCGTTCGTTTACACCGAGCAAACAGCTGGGCTGGACGGATAACCACGTCCCAATGAAACCGGCGAAGAAAACCCTGCACGAACTGGTTGCAGAAAAGCGTAAACAGTAATTTTTACTGACACAAACCGAGGCCGTCTGAAAATCACGATTTTCAGACGGCCTCGGTTTCATTTGTAGCAACGGTTTACAGTTTACAAATAAACGATTTCGCCGCTTCTGCCTTGGCTTTCTTGGCTTACCCACCAGATAAACTGCGGTAATACGTCTTCGTAGTTTTTGCGTTCGTTTTTGGTTTCGCCGGGGTGGGATTTGATGCGTTGTGGGGAGTTAATCGGGCCGGGGACGAGGACGTTGGCGCGCAGGTTGGGGAAGCGTTCCCATTCGTCGGCGATGACTTTGCACAGGTAGTTGAGTGCGGTTTTGGAAGCGCCGAAGCCGCCCCAGTAGGCTTTGGGGGTTTCGCCGTGGCTTTCGCCGACGAAGATGACGGAGGCGTCGGCGGATTCTTTCAGCAGGGGGAGCATGGCACGGGTCAGGCCCATGGGGGCGACGGTGTTGATGCGGTAGAGTTTGACCCAGTCGGCAACGGTTTGGAAATCCAGCGGTGAGAGGGCGTTGAAATAGCTGGCGCAGTGGACGATGCCATCGAGTTTGCCTTGTGTGGCTTCGGCGATGGTGGCGGCGAGTTGGTCGAACTCTTTGTCTTCGGCGCTTAAGAGGTCGAAGCAGATGGCAAACGGTTCGGGATAACCGGCGGCGACGATGTCGTCATAGACTTTTTCCATGCGTTTTTGGTGGCGGGCAATCAGGACGACGGTTGCGCCGGCGGCGGCGTAGGCTTTGGCGGTTTGTTCGCCCAGACCTTGCGAAGCGCCGGTAACGATGATGGTTTTGTTGTGTAAGGCTGACATGTTTTTTCCCTTTGGCTTTGCTGTAACAGGTGGTATTGGTTTACTGGATTGTATATAAAATTCAGTGATTTAACTATATTTTGGCGTTGGCTTGTTTTGTCCTATTTTTAGTGAAACCCGCTATAAATCTTTTAGTTGCGCAGAAACTTGCTTTGCTTGTTTTAGCTTCGCAGAAATTCGCTTCGCTCATTTTCAGACGGCATGGTGTTGTATAAATCGTTTAAACACAATTCGGCGGCACGCATACCGGATTGTACCGCAGCTTCTAAGGTTGCGGGATAGTATGGATGCAGATAATCGCCGGCGGGGTAGATATTGCGGTGTTTGAGCCATGCGGTGTCGTAATTCGGGCGGTGGACGCTTGCGGCGGCGGTGGCCCGTTTTTCGGTAATCACCTGCACGGCTTGCGGCTCGCCGATATGCGGGAACAGGCGTTGTATGTCGGCATGGACTTTTTGCGCCCACTCTTGGCGGCTGAACGGATATTGTTCGGAAACGCTGATCACAGCGGCGATTTCGTTGGGCGGTAAGCCGAGTGCGCCCCGTTCGATCAGCCAGTGTGCCGTGCCGTCGGCAAGGCCGGTCATGGCGGCGGGGAGTTTGACGGCTTGCGGATAGCGCAGGTAAACGGTGGTAATCGCATGATAGGCGGTTTGGGCATAGGCCGTCTGAATTTCGGGCGGGGTGTCGCTCGGCAACAGGGCGGCGGCGTGATAAGGGGCGGTTGCCAGAATAACGGCATCGAATATTCGGCCATCCACACCGACTGTACCGTTTGCCTGCGGTTCCAGTTTGGCGACACGGGTGGCCAGATGAATGCCGCAGCCGTGCCGTTTGAGATAATTCAGGGCGGGGCGGACGGCGATGCTGCTTAAATCCTGCTTGGGCAACAGATAATCGCTGTCGCTTTTTGCGGCATTGATGCTGTCTTGCAACACTCGGGCGAGCAGCCGGAGCGAGGCGGTATGCAGCGGGGTATTGAGTGCGCCCAACACCAGTGGCTGCCAGAATTGGCTGATCAGCAGGCGGGGCGTGCGGCGTTGTGCAAGCCAGTGGGCAACGTTGATGTCGGCTTGGTCGGAACGTCGGCGCTGCAGGGCGTGCATATCGGCCAGCAGTTTGAGTTTCAGCCGCAGCGGTGTGTTTTCGGCACGCAGTATGCCGGACAGAATGTGCCACGGTTTGGGCAATGGTGAGGCCGTCTGAAACTGCAAACCGTCGGAGATATGCCATTGCAGCGGCTGCCGCAGGAAAGCATCTGTTTCCCGTACGCCGATTTTCTGCAGCAGTGCTAATGTGCTGCGGTATGCGCCGATTAAAATATGTTGGCCGTTGTCTAAAAAGGAAAAACCGTGTTGTTCGCCGGTGAGCGTACGCGCTCTGCCGCCTGCCTGCCGTCCTGCTTCAAACAGGCTGATGTCGGCGTGTTCTGCCAGTGTAACGGCGGCGGACAAACCTGCCCAGCCTGCGCCGATAACGGCAATTTTGGGGCGGGAGATATGATTCATTTTCAGACGGCCTCGGGGTGGAAACCCAGCATCCAGGTTTTCAGGGCAATGCGTTTTTTGCGGGGCGAGGGGATGGCGATTTTGTAGCGCAACACATTTTCTGCGCCGTCCCGCTCGATTTCCTGCAGCAGGGCATAATAAATCGCCGCCATCACCAAACCGGCTTTCTGCCGTTTTTTGTCGATTTTGGGCAATGCAGACACGGCTTGGTAATAAATGCTTTTGGCCCGTTTGATTTGAAACGCCATTAGTTCGGCAAATTCCGGCGTGGGGCGGCTTTGCAGGATCACGGCGGCGGGAACGTTAAACTGCTGCAATTCCGCCATCGGTAGGTAAATCCGTCCGCGGCGGGCATCTTCGCCTACGTCCCGAATAATGTTGGTCAGCTGCAAAGCCAAGCCGGTTTGGTCGGCAAACAGCAGCGTACGCTCGTCGCTGAAACCCAAAATCCGGGCAATCAGACAGCCAACCACGCCGGCGACACGGCGGCAATAGCGTTTCAGTTCGGCAAAATCGGCATAGCGTGCCTGCTGCAAATCCATCTGCATACCGTCTATCAGTTCCGCCAATTCGCTATGCGGAAGCTCAAACTGCGTACGCACGGTTTGCAGGGCTTGATTGACGGGGTGTTCGGGCGTGTGGCCGCTAAAGACTTTGTCTAAATCCTGCCGCCACCATTCCAGCGTAATGCGGGCGATTTCGGCTTGACTGCATTCATCGACCACATCGTCCAATTCCCGGCAAAAGGCGTACAGCACCGTCATGGCATCCAGCTGCGCCTGCGGTAGGAAGCGGAAGCCGGAGAGAAAACTCGAGCGGCTTTGAAAAGCCTTTTGGCGGCAATAGTCGAGGGCGGACACGGTGGTTTCCAGTGGGTAATCGGTAAGACTGGGTCTCAGCCGGATGGGAAAGGCCGTCTGAAAAACTCGCTTCGCTCGTTTTGGCGAAACCTTCGGTTTTAGCTGCGCAGAAACTCGCTTCGCTCGCTTTCAGACGGCATGGGGTCATGCGGTTTGCGGTTGCAGCAGCAGGGTTTGGTTTTCAGCTTTGACTTGAAACAGCAAATCGATATTCGGGTGTTTGCCGGGGTTGGCTTGGGCATCGGCAACGTGTTCGGCAAACAGCTGTAAACCCCGCTCGGCGGCTTGGGCGTTTAATACGCCGTCAAATTCCTGCGACAGGGCGTGGTAGAGTTTGAGCGAACCGAGTTTGCCGGGGGCGGCGGGAATATGGTGGACGGTTTCGCCTTGCTGATTGCAGATATTCAGGCCGCTCAAGTGGTCAATGGCGGGCATGGCGGCGAGGTTTTCTTGAAAAGTCATGGTTTTTTCCTGTTGAGAGGGTTTGAGGCCGTCTGAAAATCAGGTTTTAGCTGCGCAGAAACTCGCTTCGCTCATTTTCAGACGGCCTTGTGATTGAGGGGTTTCATGTTACTCAGCGGGTGCCGAAGATTTTGTCGCCGGCATCGCCCAAGCCCGGAATGATGTAGCCTTGTTCGTTGAGGTGGCTGTCGAGGGCGGCGGTGTAGATGGTTACGTCGGGGTGGGCTTCATTGACGAGTTTCACGCCTTCGGGGGCGGCAACCAGCACCAGTGCTTTAATCTGGCGGCAACCTTTGGATTTGAGCAGGTCGATGGTGGCGACCATCGAGCCGCCGGTGGCGAGCATGGGGTCGATAATCAGGGCGGGGCGCTGTTCCATGCTGTCCACGAATTTTTCAAAGTAAGACACGGGTTTGAGCGTGGTTTCGTCCCGCTGCAGGCCGACTACGCTGATTTTGGCGGTGGGAATCAGGTCCAATACGCCGTCGAGCATACCCAAACCGGCACGCAGAATCGGCACAACAGTCAGCGTTTTGCCTTTGATGCGGTCGCCTTCGATTTGGCCGCACCAGCCGTCGATCAGGTATTTTTCGATTTCAAAATCCCGGCTGGCTTCGTATGCCATCAGGCGGGCCAGTTCGGTGGTGAGGGTGCGGAATTTGTAGGTGCTGCAGTCGGCTTCCCGCATCAGGGTCAGTTTGTGGCGGACAAGCGGGTGATCGACAACGGTAACGTTCATGGCTTTCTCGGAATATGTGGTTTGCTGAAGGGGAAATTATATAACTAAACGCTGTAAACGGCTATGGTGGAAAATACGCAAATGCCGTCTGAAAACCGGTTTTCAGACGGCATCGGTATCAATCCGGCTTAGGCTTTGAGCAGGTCTTGCAATTCGCCCGCTTCAAACATTTCCATCATGATGTCGGAACCGCCGACAAATTCGCCGTTTACATACAGCTGCGGAATGGTCGGCCAGTCGCTGTATTCTTTGATGCCTTGGCGCACTTCGTCGTTTTCCAATACGTTGACGGTTACATAGTCTTCGCAACCGGCGGCGTTGAGGATTTGCACGGCACGGGAAGAAAAGCCGCATTGCGGAAACTGTTTGGTGCCTTTCATAAACAATACGACACGGTGGGTGGTTACGACTTCTTTGATTTGTTCTTGAATGCTCATGTCTGTTCCTTTTTCAAATGTTCGGATTGAGTTTTGCCATTATACGCAAATTATGAGAATTTAAAATGCTTCTTTTGCGTCTGAGTGCATTTTCAGACGGCCTTGCGCTGCAATACGGCGGCAAAGAAGCCGTCGGTTTGGTGGGCGGCGGAATCGAGGCGCAGGTATTTGCCTGTGTCCAAGCCGGTTTTGGCGGCGGCAAGCAGGGCGGCGCAGTCGATGAGTTCAAAGTCGGGGTGTTCGCTCAAAAAGCGTTCGACCTGCTGCTCGTTTTCTTCCGGCAAAATGCTGCAGGTGGCATAAACCAAGCGGCCGGCGGGTTGCACCAGTTGCGCAGCGGCGGCAAGAATGCTGTGTTGCTGCTGCAAAAGCTGGGCGAGGCTTTCGGGCGACTGGCGGTATTTCAAATCGGGATTGCGCCGCAGCGTGCCTAAGCCGGAACACGGTGCGTCCACTAAAACACGGTCGGCTTTGCCGTTTAAGCGGGCAATGCGGCTGTCGTGTTCGCTGCTGATGCGTTCGGGGTGGATGTTGGTCAGTCCGGCACGGGTCATGCGGGGTTTGAGGTTGGCAAGGCGTTTTTCGGCGATGTCGAAGGCGTAAATGCGGCCTTTGTTGGCCATTTGCGCACCGATTGCCAGCGTTTTACCGCCTGCACCGGCACAGAAATCGACCACGATTTCGCCCCGTTTGGCACCGACCAGCAGCGCCAGCAACTGGCTGCCTTCGTCCTGCACTTCGACGCTGCCGTCTAAAAACAGTTCGTGTTTGTTGAGGGCGATTTTGGTCGGAAGGCGGATGCCCCACGGCGAATACGGTGTGGCGGCTGCGTCGGCGGCTTCGTTTTGCAGGGCCGCGAGGACTTTGTCGCGTTTGTTTTTCAAGGTATTGACCCGAATGTCCAGCGGCGCAGGGCGGCTGACGCTGCGGCCGAAGGCGAGAATGTCGTCGTCGTTCCAATGGCGGCGCAGGCGCTCGATGAGCCATTCGGGCAACTCGGCGGCGGTGGCGAGGCCGTCTGAAAATTCGCTTTTGCGGGCTTTGAGATTGCCGAGAAAGGTTTGTTCTTCTTCATCGAGCAGGTCTTGGATTTGTGAAATATTGACACTGCGGCCGAGTACCAGCGCTGCCAGTGCCGCTTTGCGGGCTTGGGCGTGCGGCCGGCGCAGGGCGGCGGCGATTTTTTGGTAATGGCGCAGGGCGGCAAATGCGGTTTCCGCAATTTCGTGGCGGTCGTGGCGGCCGAGTTTTTTGTGTTGGCGGAAATAGGCGGACAATACGCTGTCGGCGGGCTGTTTGAACGTCAGCATTTCTGCCAGCAGGCGGGCGGTGTGGTCGAGTTGGATCGGGGTCATGGTGGTCGGTATGTTGAATAGTGAATGGCGATTATACGGGATTTTCGGCGCTCGCAAAGTGGCGGGTTCGGTTTTCAGACGGCATGGCTTTCATGATGCGCAGGATTTCGTGCCAACAGCCGTCGGGGCGTTGTTCCAACACGGCAACCAAGCCGCTTTCTACGGCGGTGATTTCGGCGGCGGACAGGGTTTGTTCCGCTTTGATTCTTGCCGGTGCCAGATAGGCCATGCGCTCGAGCAGACAGTAGCGGCGTTCGGGGTCGGGCGGACACTCGTCCCAACGTTCGAGATATACGCCCCGCCAGCCGTAGGGATTGAGCGGCGGCTCGAAAGTTTGCTGCGCAGCGGGGAAAAAGCCGATGCCCCGTACAATCGAGGCGGTTGTCAAATCGGTGGGCAAATGGTGTGCTGCCAGCGTGTGCAGGCCGTTTGAAAACTTAAACAGTAATAATTGCTGCGGCAATTTGGCGGCTTTGTCGGCCAAACGGTCTTGGCGGTTGAGTCCCTGCAAGGTTTCATATTCGCCGTTTGCGCTGCCGTAGTATTTGCAGGTCAGCTCGATATGGTAGGCTTCGCCGTTGAGCTTGGCGATAAAGTCGGCGGCACCCAGCGTCAGACCTTGGGCGGAGACGCTGAGGTTGTGCGCCAACAGTTCGCTATGCGGCGCATGGGCAAACCAGAATGCCAGCAGCTGTTCGGCGTATTGCCCCAAACGGTGGTGGAAAGGGCGGTGTGCTGCCAAATGGGTTTCCAAAGGCTGCGGGTTTGCGTCTAATGACAACAGGTAGCGGAAACCTTGTTCGCCCAGCAGCGTGCGCACGTTTAACTCGCAACCGCTGCGCCACAGGGGCGGGGCGGTCAGCAGCGAGGCTAAATCGCGGACGGCGGGGCGGGTGAGTTTCCACCAAAGTGCGTCCAAAGCGTAATTCATGGGGTTTCCTTATGCTCGGTCGGGTTTTCAGACGGCATGGCTGTGGTTTTATGCCGTCTGAAAATGCGGTTTTAGTCTTTCAAATGCTGTTTGACCGTGTTGAAAAAGCCGCGCAGGATATCGATGTCTTCGGTTTGCGTGTTGGCACGGCCGAACAGGCTCTGCATACGCCGCATCAGGCGTTCGCTGTTGCGGCGTTGGAAAAAACCGACATCATTCATCAGCGATTCCAAATGGGCGACCATGCCCGTGATTTGCTCGTGGGTGGCGGCGTGGTCTTCCTGCTGCAAATGCGTCATCGGCACATCGGTCTGGCTGAAAATTTCGTAACACACCACCTGCACGGCTTGGGCAAGGTTGAGCGAGAAATAATCGGGGTTGCCGTTGATCGTCATCAAACGGTTGCACGACTGCACTTCTTCGATACTCAGTCCGAACGTTTCGTTGCCGAACACCAGTGCCACCGTTTCGCCACGCTGCGCAGCGGCAAGCAGTTCGGGAACCAGCCGGCGGGGCGTTTGCAGCGGCGCAGTGATTTCCCGGCGGCGGCTGGTGAGGGCGCAGCTGAGGGTGGTGTCGGCCAGCGCTTCGTCCAAAGTGGCGGTAATGCGGGCATGGTGCAATACGTCGGCGGCACCCGAGGCGAGAATGAAACTTTCTTCGGGCAATGCGAAATCCTGCGGATTGTCGGGATCGAACTGCGGCGGCGTTGCCGTCATCGGTGTGGTCATCAGATTGGGTGCGACAATCACCAAGTCATGCAGCCCCATGGTTTTCATCGCCCGTGCCGCCGAGCCGATATTGGCGGGGTGGCTGGTGCGGGTGAGAACAATACGGATATGTTTCAGATAATCGGGTAAAGCGGGTTTTTCGGAAATCATGTTTTATTTTCGGTTTAATCGGGAATCGGGTATAATGCTGCTCGTTCTGTTTTTCAGACGGCCTCGTTTTGCGTTTATGCCGTCTGAAAATCGTCTTGATATGTTCTTTAACAGCATTGGAAACGTGAAAACGTTATTAACGATGTGCAGCGCAGGCCGCACGTCAGAGTGTATTGTACCCGATAAGAAAGAAAACCATGAACCCGATTTTGAATACCGCCTTTAAAGCCGCCCGCCGTGCCGGACAAATGATGACCCGAGCCGCCGGCAATCTCGACAGCATCAAAGTGGACAGCAAGTCCTTTAACGATTTCGTTTCCAGTGTTGACCGAGAGTCCGAACTCATCTTGGTTTCCGCCCTTCAGGAAGCCTATCCCCACCACAAAATCACCACTGAAGAAAGCGGCGTTCACGGCAACGAGCGTGCCGAATACGAATGGATTATCGACCCTCTGGACGGCACCACCAATTTCCTGCACGGCCACCCGCAATATGCGATTTCCATGGCGCTGCTGCACAAAGGCGTATTGCAGGAAGCCTTGGTATATGCCCCCGAACGCAACGACTTATACATGGCCTCGCGAGGCAAAGGCGCACTGCTCAACGACCGCCGTATCCGTGTCTCCAACCGCATCGAACTCAACCGCTGTCTGATCGGCACAGGTTTTCCCGTTGTCAATCAAAGCATGATGGACCGCTATCTGGCGATTTTGAAAGACTTCTTGTCCAAAACCGCCGGCGGCCGCCGGGAAGGCGCAGCTTCTTTGGATTTGTGTGCCTTAGCCGCAGGCCGCTTGGACGGCTTTTTCGAGTTCAACCTCAAACCGTGGGACGTGGCCGCAGGCGCACTGATTGTCAAAGAAGCCGGCGGCATCGTAACCGATATGCAGGGCGATGAAAGCTGGCTGGAAACCGGCAATATTGTTGCCGCCAACCCGAAAGTATTGGCACAAATGCTGCAGGTTATCGCAGCCCATTGATCACATGGTGTGAAAATAAATTGTGTGAAAGATAAGTCGGCGGTTTATCCTGAGTTGGGATAAACCGTTTTTATTTTGGTTCCTATATGGTATCCATATTATCCGAGGTCTGTTGCCTTAATATAGAAAATAAGGCATTTTAGTTATATAATTCTCCAATCTTTTTCCAACCGCTCCCCCAAAAAATATCATGATTACCCCGTTTACTTTTACCGATACCCGCCCTTATCCGGAAACTCCGGTCAAAAACAATCTGCTGCTGCATGCTTCTTCGTTGGCGCACAGCGGTTCGGCAGCGCAGCGCAAGCTGTCGGAAGAATCGCTGCAGACCGAGATTCGGGGCATGTTGCAGCAGAATTATTATCTAGGCTTGTCGGTGGCGATGAGCATGGTCGGCGACAGTGAAAGCTATCGGGTGTTGCTCGGCGAGCTTTCCCAAGTATTGGGGGCGGAGCAGGAGGGCGAAGTCCAATGGTTTGCCATGCCGCTGATTTTAGTGGCGGGCAACAATCAGCCGCAAACCTTGCCGCTTAATGTGCCGCTGGCGGAACTGGCGGCATGTTTGGAACATTATCCGCATCTGCGTGCGCTCAACAAAGCCGCATGGTTACCGTTTTTGGTGTCTTCCACCGAATTGAGCAGCGTCAATGCCGGCGACTGGTTTGCCGCCAAACACAATACCGAAGCGGCGCAGGCGTTTGCCGAACGCTTTAAGCCGTCTGAATTGGCATTGCCGGAAGGGCAGTCGGTGCATGTGGTGTTTGCTTTGGGTTACGGCGATGCGGAAACCGCCAAGGCTTTGGGGCAGAATTTACTGCAGGCGGGTTTGCCGCTGATGCAGGTGTGGCAGCAGGCATTGGCAAAAGAGGGCGTAACCCTGTTTGTTAATCCGCTGTCGCCCGATGCCGTGTTACCGGCGCTGGCAGAGGGCAGCCATATGCGCCAACGCATGGCGTTGGACGTGTTTTCCGCCAATGCCATTCGTGCCATCCGCCTGCAAAGCCCCCGTGTCGGCGTGGTAGTGGCAGCGCAGCAGGGCGGACGCTTGGTGTTCGGGTTCAATGCCACCGACAGCGCATTCGAGCTTGAACCGCAAATTTTCACTTGGGCATTGTCGCCGACCGACAATGTCGCTTTGATTCAGCAGAATTTCTTGGATTTGATGGCAGAATGCCGTGTGGAACATTTGTATTTCCTGCACGATGTGTTGCCTGAAAACAGCCCGTTGCCGACTTACGCCCAAGCCCTGACCCAAATCGGGCATAATCCGTTTTTTGCCGAAACCGCCATATGAAGCCGCAACAGATTTTATTCGTCTGTCTCGGCAACATTTGCCGCTCGCCGATGGCGGAATACGTGTTCCGCCACCATGTAAAACAGGCGGGCTTGGGCGGTACAATCAGCGTTGCCAGCGCCGGTACGTCCGGCTGGCACGACGGCGAAAATATGCACAAAGGAACGCAAAAAGCGCTGGCCGCACACGGGATAAACCACAGCGGTTTTACCAGTAGCAAAGTCAAACCGGACGACCACCGCCGTTTTGACTTCATCATTGCGATGGACGACAACAACCTCGCCGAACTCGAACGCCTGTTCGGCAGGCAGCCGGAAAAAATCTTCAAACTCACCGACCTGATTCCCGAATCCGGCTACAACCATGTTCCCGATCCGTGGTACACCGGCGATTTTGAAGAAACCTTCCGTCTGGTCGATGTCGGCAGCGTGGCATTGCTGGATAAATTGGCGGGTTAAATAAAATACATCAAACAGGCCGTCTGAAAATCAAGTTTTCAGACGGCATCTCGTCTTTTCCTTATTACACGGTTCAAAAAGATTGGACAAACAATGAAACAAAAAATCAAAATCTGGGACGTGCCGACACGGCTGTTTCACTGGCTGCTGGTGGCCGCCATTGCATTTATGTGGTTCAGCGCCAAAACCGGCGGCAGCCTGCTGGCATGGCATCTGCGTTGCGGACTGCTGATTCTGGGGCTGCTGATATTCCGTCTCTGCTGGGGATTATGGGGCAGCGACAGCGCACGCTTCACGCAGTTTGTCCGCAGCCCGAAACAGATTTTGCGTTACCTGAAAGGGGAACAACCCGAACCGGCGGGGCATAATCCGCTGGGCGCACTGATGGTGGTGGCGCTGTTGCTGGCAGTGGCATTTCAAGTTTTAACCGGCCTGTTTTCACCCGACAGCAACACTTTTATCTACAACGGCTATCTGAATGCGTGGGTTGATTCGGCAACAGGCGACAAACTGCACACGCTGCACCTTGCTTTTTTTAACGGACTGCTGGCATTGATTGCCGTACATATCGCTGCAATTTTAGTGTATAAATTTGTGAAAAAACACGATTTAATCCGCCCGATGATAACCGGCTGGCGGGAATGGTCGGGCAACGTGCCGCCACTGAAATTTGCCGGAGCAGGCAAATTGGCAGCAGCCCTGCTGATTGCCGCCGCTATAGTGTGGGCGGTTGCCAATATCGCCTGAACAGAAAACGTGAGGCCGTCTGAAAATCAGATTTTCAGACGGCCTTGTATGTAAACAACGCAGTTATTTCTTACAAGTCAAACAAGTTAACACAGTTCCCAAAATCCTAACGCAATTCCGCTGGCCCCACCGTTTCCGCCAATGCCGCCAGACGGCGTTCGGATTTGGCAACATACGGATTATCGGTATCCCACGCATAGCCAGCCAAAATAGCACTGATCATGCGGGTGATTTCCGGCGTGCGCTGCTCGTCGGCATAGATCACATCTTGGAAACGACCGTCATACCAACCATTTACATAAGTGCGGAACGCATCAACGCCGCTCATCAGCGGCTGCACAAATTCTGTTTCCCAATCCGCCTCTTCGCCCCGCAACTGTTTGCCCAATACATCGCAGGCCAGTTTTGCCGAGTGCATGGCAATGGTTACGCCCGATGAAAAGACCGGATCAAGAAATTCCGCTGCATTGCCCAGCAGCGCAAAATGCTTGCCGTATAAGGCTTTCACATTGGCAGAATAGCCGGTAATGCAGCGGAAGGGCATTTCATTGTCCCAATTTGCATTTGCCAAAACCCGTGCCAACATCGGCACTTCCGCCGCATAGCGTTTTACAATCTGTTCCGAATTTTCCATATTTTCAAAACGTTCGGGCAGACCGACCACGCCGATAGAACAGCGGTTGTCGGCAAACGGAATCAACCACAGCCACACATCGCGATATTGCGGATGGGTGGAAATCAGAATTTTATTGCGGTCAAACTCAGAATCACTGATATTGTCATCAATATGGGTAAAATGCGCTTGGCGTGGCGGCAGATCGGAAGGCGTGTCCAAATCCAACAAACGGGGCAGTACACGGCCGTAGCCGCTGGCATCCAACACAAATTTCGCCTGCAGAATATAGTTTTCACCCCGTTCGGTTTCAACTGTCAGGCAGGCAGTTTCAGCATCAAACGCCGTTACACTTTCGCCAAAACGCACATCTACGCCCTGTTTGGCGGCTTCTTCAATCAAAATTTGGTCAAAACGATCCCGCCGCACCTGAAACGTCGTACCCGGGCCGTTGCTGAATTTATCGGTAAAGTCAATCTCGGTATAACGGTTGCCCCAAGTAAAAGCCGCCCCGTTTTTAAACTGAAACCCCGGCTCGGCCTCAACCGCAGGCAGAAACCCTGCCGCCTCGATAAATTCCATACAGTGCGGCAGCAGGCTCTCGCCGATTACAAAACGGGGAAAATGCTGCTTTTCCAATACACACACATTAAATCCCTGCCGTTTCAGCAATGCCGCCGCCACCGAACCGGCCGGCCCCGCCCCAATAATCGCCACATCGCATGTTTGCCGTTCCATCATGGTTTCCTTTTCTGAAATATCTTATTGAAATTCGGATTCTGAAAACAGAATTATAGCCGTTTATCCGAAAGATGATAGGGGGATAATTTTGTTTTTTGTCAAAAGAAATGGGAAAAGCATTAAAAAAATATAGTGGAATAACCCTCAAGCAGTATTACGGGCAGTAGGATACATTAAGCTAATTAAGTTATTTTGATTTAGCCGCTTCGGCACGTCTGACGCTGACGCTTTTGCCGCTTATGCCCCAGTTGTCCATATCGACTTCATCAATCACGACGACGGTGGTTTCGGGGTTTTTATTGAGCACCCGTGATAATAATTTGGTTACGCCCTGAATCAGTTCGGCTTTTTGTTCGACACTCGGCGCTTCGTTGCCGCCGGTTACTTTGATATTGACGTAAGGCATGGTTTTTCCCTGAATTGTTGAACAGACGGGAAGAATAAAGGATTTGAGCGGAGCGGATTCGCCTATCAAGCGCAACATTGCAAAACAGAAAAGGTCAGTATGCGGCAGCATACTGCCTTTCCTGACAAGAAAGATTGCAATGAGCTACACACAACTGACCCAAGACGAACGATACCACATTCAGCATCATTACCGCCGGCAAACCATCACACAAATCGCACAAACGCCGGACCGCCAATGCAAACAGAAAAAGCGTTCCCCCTACAAAATGACCGGACAACTCATCGGCCACATCAACACCCTTGTCTGTCAAAAACTCAGCCCACAGCAAATATGCGGATACCTCGAAAAACACCACCAGACTAAGCTCTACCACAGCACTGTTTACCGCTACCTGCACCAAAACAGGAACAATGGCAGGACATTGTGGCAACACCTCAGAATATGCAGCAAACCCTACCGTAAAAAATACGGCGGCAAAACATGGGTCAAAGGCAAAGTTCCTGACCGTGTCGGTATCGAACACCGTCCCGAAACCGTCAACAAAAGGATGCGCATCGGCGATTGGGAAGCTGACACCATCATCGGCAAAGACCAAAAAAGTGCATTGCTGACCTTAGTCGAACGTGTTACCTGTTACACCATTATCTGTAAGTTGAAGAACTTCAAAGCCGAAGACAACGAATGAAAATACCAATGGATTGATACGCCGATACTTCCCGAAACAGACGGATTTCAGGAAAATCAGCAGGTTCAGGATGAACTGAACCACCGGCCAAGAAAAACACTTGGCTATGAAACGCCAAGTGTTTTATTCTTGAATAGCTTCCAACCTTTGTTAACTGATGTTGCATTTGAAAATCGAAAGTAAGGCCGTCTGAAAATGCAGTTTTCAGACGGCTTTATTTTTGATAATTCCTATCTGGAAAGCGTCATCACGCGGGCAATATTCTGCGCTGTCGAAATCAAATTTTCACGGGCATTTGCCAAGACCTGTTCGAGCGGGGCGGTTTGGCGGATAATCGGGAACACGGCATCGATTCCGTGTTCATAAACCACCTCGTAATCTTCATGCAGACAGCCGACCACGGCTATAACCGGTTTGCCGTATTGTTTGGCAGTCTGCGCCACGCCGACGGGCGTTTTGCCGTGTATGCTTTGCGCATCCATGCGGCCTTCGCCGGTGATAACCAAATCTGCTTTCCGGATATGCGCCGCCAGATTAACAGTTTCCATCACAATTTGAATGCCTGATTGCAGGCGGACGTTTGGCAGTGTCAGTAAGCCGCCGCCCATACCGCCGGCAGCGCCTGCACCGGCGTGATTACGGATATCAGTTTCGCAGCAATCGGCGATGATGTCGGCAAAATGTTCCAAGGCTGAATCCAGTTCGGCAACGATTTGCGGTGTCGCCCCTTTTTGCGGCCCGAAAACGGCAGCTGCGCCTTTTTCGCCGCACAATGGATTGTCCACATCGCAGGCAACTTCGATTTGCGTATGCTGCAAACGTGAATCCAAGCGGCTGAAATCGGCTTGGGTAATTTGGTGCAGATTGCCGCCGCCGAAAGGGATTTCCTTGCCGAATTTATTGGTAAACGACACGCCCAGCGCCTGCAGCATACCGGCACCGCCATCATTGGTGGCGCTTCCGCCGATGCCGAGAATGATTTTTTCGACACCTTCGTCAAGAGCCGCCAAAATCAGTTCGCCCGTGCCGTAACTGGTGGTCAGCAGTGGATTGCGTTGCTCGGGTGCGACCAAATGCAGCCCCGAGGCCGCCGCCATTTCAATCACGGCGGTTTTGCCGTCGCCGGAAATACCGAAACCGGCTTCAACCGTATTGCCCAAAGGTGCGGTTACGGCAACGGTTTTCAGACGGCCTTGCGTGGCATCAATCAGCGACTGAACCGTGCCTTCGCCGCCGTCGGCCATTGGGATTTTGACATAGCGGGCATCGGGCAGAATTTTTTTGAAACCGGCTTCCAAAGCGTCCGCCACTGCGCCTGCGCTCAGGCTCTCTTTAAATGAATCGGGAGCAATCAGAATATTCATCATACGGCTTTCGTGAGGCCGTCTGAAAATCGGCGTTGCTTGTTTTCAGACGGCATATGACTAAATATATTGTGAATTTACTGTGGTGATATGAATAATTTTATATAAAACAATGATTAATCAATCATTTTTCGTTGCCGTTTAAACCAACTGTTCGCCCCAGTGCAGTTTTTGGCGCAGGGTTTTGAAGTATTGGTAGTCGGTCGGATGCAGAACCCGCAGGGGGTTGTGGTAGCGGCGGATGCTGACACGGTCGAAGTTGTGGAGGTCGGCGTAAGACTGGCCGTCGAAATGCACTCGGGCATCGCCGCTTTTGGTAATCAGGATTTCGATTTCGCTGGTGTCGGCAACGGCAATCGGGCGGTTGGTCATGGATTGCGGGCAGATGGGAACCAGTGTGAAGGCTCTGAGGCTGGCCTGCAGAATCGGGCCGCCGGCGGCGAGGGCGTAGGCGGTCGAGCCGGTGGGGGTGGAGACAATCAGGCCGTCCGAGCGTTGGGTATAGACGAATTCTTGATTGATAAAGACTTCAAATTCAATCATATGTCCGGCTGCACCCCGTGAGATGACGGCATCGTTGAGTGCCAGCGAGCGTTGGATTTCTTCGCCGTCCCGGGTGATGGCGACTTCGAGCAGGATACGCTCTTCGGGCAGGTATTTGCCTTCTAAAACGGGCGTGAGTTCGCCGATCATGCGGTCTCGGGAAATTTGGGTCAGAAAGCCGAGATGGCCTTGGTTGATACCGATGATGGGAATGGCTCGGGGGGCGATTTCCCGTGCAACGGAGAGAAAAGTGCCGTCGCCGCCCAAAACAATCACAAGGTCGCAGTATTTGCCCAATTCGGTTTTGCCGACCGGCTGGCAACGTTCGGCATCGGCGGGGTAAACGGTGTTTTCGGCGATACCGTCTTCGTCGAGATAGACGGTAAACTGTTCTTGGTGGAGAAAGTCAATCAGGGTGTGGGCGGTCGGCCGGATTTCGGGGGTGCCGGGGCGGGTTACGATGCCGATGTTTTGGAAAGGGCTTTTCATGTCGGTTGCGGCTTTGTTTAAGGGTTGGGGTTTACAGCCAGATGTCCCGTTCGAGCCGGTCGAGGCGGGCGTTGAGGCGTGCCACGTCGTCCCGCAGGCGGTCCACTTCTTCTATCCATGCTTCGAGGGTGGCGGCATCGGGAACGGGGGATTCGGGTTCTCGGGAAAATTCGCCGATTTGTTCGGCAATGCTTTGGCCGATTTGCTTGACCGTTTGTCTTACGGCGTCGGCTTTTTCGGCAATCAGTGCGCCGGCATTCTCGCCGAACAGACGGTTGAGGTCGGCATGGGCATCATAGCGCAGGCCGCTGAAAATCGGCAGCAGTGCCATGCCGAGAAAAAGGTCGCCGTCGATGCGGATGTCGCCGACACCGGGCTGTTGGTTTTGCAGCAGTTTCTGAATGGTGCTGTTGTGGAAAATGATTTCGGTGTCGGCCATGCCTTGGGCGGCTTCGAGAAAGCCATCTTCGCCGATTCGGCCCTGTATGCGGAAACCGGCAATGCTGAAGCTGACGGTTTTTCCGGTAAATTCGGCAAGATTGCGCTGATGCTGCGGATTTTGCTGAATCAGGTGGTTGATGATGGGAAGTAGGGCGGACATGGCTGCTCGGTTTGAAAATGATGGTGTGGGGATTTTACAGGCTTAGGCCGTACTCGGAAACGGTATTTACAATTTTTCCGCCGCCGCTGTCGCTTTCGTCAAATTCGGGCAGCGGTATGCCGAGTTTGGCGGCTTCGCTGCGGTAAAAAACGGCACGGGGCGGGTGTTCGGCGGCAACGGCGTTTTTAATCCGCTTGCCGTTCGGGTTTAAGGCCGTCTGAAAAAGGGTGCGGACGGCTTCGTCTTCATGAATGAGATTGACCGGCTGTTTGCCGCCTTTGAGCTTGGTTTTTCCCGCCAAGCGGCTGACGGGGTGGCGGCGGGCGGAATAAAGGCCGCCGAGGCGGATAATGTCGATATGCGGCACATCGGCGGCGAGCAGCAGTTGTTCGGCGGCGGCGATTTTGTGGGCTGATTCGGTTTGCGGGTCGGTCGGCGAAGTTTCATCGCACAATCGGACGCTATCGCCGTAAACGCTGGTGCTGCTGCTGAAAATCAGGTGTCGGACGGTCAGCGTTTCCGCCAAGCGGACAACCTTGCCGAGCAAACCGGCGTAATCAGGGCAGGACGAGGGCGGAAGCAGGAAAAACCATGTCGGGTGTTGCCGCCAGTGTTGCCAAAAAGTGTGTGAAAACACATCGGCTTGGTTGAGGTCGGCAATATCCAGCGCCACGGGTAGATTGATGTCGTCCGAAGTCAGGCTGCGTTTGAGCGCCCGCACACGGCTGCCGTGTTCGTAACATTTTTGCGCCAGCGGCCGCCCCAAATAGCCCAAACCGAACACGCCGCAGTCGGGAACGGGGGTCATGCCTGTTCTCCGGCGGTTTTCCATGCCGGTTCCATCCATTTTTGGGATTCGGTAAAACGGTAGTCCGCCATTTGCGCCAGCAGCGTTTGCGGGCAGTCGCTGACGCACAGCAGCTTCATGTTTGCCTGCGGCATAAAGCCGGTATCGGCGGTGTGCTGCATCAGGGCAATCAGCGGGTCGAAAAAACCGTCGGTATTGAGCAGGCCGATGGGTTTGGCGTGGCGGCGCAGTTGCGCCAGCGAGAGGACTTCAAACAGCTCTTCATAAGTGCCGATGCCGCCGGGTAGGGCAATAAAGCCGTCGGCCAAGTCAATCATTTTACTTTTGCGGCTGGGCATATCGGGCGTTTCAATCAGTTCGCTCAAGCCCGGGTGGGCCATTTCTTTTTCCAGCAGAAAAGTGGGAATCACGCCGATGACCCGTCCGCCCTCAGCCAGCGCTGCGTCGGCAACCGTACCCATCAGGCCGATTTTGCCGCCGCCGTAAACCAGTGTGCTGCCCTGTCGGGCGATGGCGGCACCGGCGGCCTGTGCGGATTGGTAATAGGTTTTGCTGTTGCCCAGATTGGAGCCGCAATATACGGCGATGTGGTTTAATGTCATGATGTGTGTCCTTGAGGCCGTCTGAAAATCTGCTTTGCCCGTTTTTCAGACGGCCTGCGTTTGGCTTAAGGCACGGATTTTGTCGTCAAACTCGGCGGTGTGCTGCGCAAGCAGGTAGGGACGCAGCAGGCTGAGGGTGCGGCGGATACCGTGGGCTTTGGAATGCTCGGTGAGCTTGTTTTTGCCCTGCAGCGAGCTGTCGAAGTCGAACCAGTATTTGGTAATCATCCACATATTGACGGCAAGGTCGTTCATGGCGGTCGGGTCGGCGTGGATAATGTTTAACGTATTGAGCTGGTTTAATAATTTCAGCAGAAGCGGCGACACTTTGGCGTGGGTGAAGCCGTTGTGTTCGCCCAATAATTCGGCGCTGCGGGAAAGCAGGGTATTGACATCCCGAAACAGAAAACGGTAATCCCACATCACATCGTAAATACCCGCCATATAGCTGATGGCTTCGCCGACATTGGCCGGTAGCGGCGTGGTGTTGAGGTAATGCAGGATATGTTCGCTGTAGCGCTTGAATAATTGAACGATGATTTCGTCTTTGTTGCGGAAATGGTAATACAGATTGCCGGGGCTGATGCCCAGATGCGCCGCAATATGGTTGGTGCTGATATTGCGTTCGCCTTCTTCGTTAAACAGCGTCAGGGCGGTGTCGATAATATGGTTGTAAGTATGGTTGCGTGCCACGGCATGATTCCTTTGCAGTTGGGTTACAGACGGTAGGCATAGTGCATTCGCTAAAAGTAGGACAAGGCGTGCCAACGCCGCCATGTTTTTAAACTAGGGCGGGAAGCCAGTTGGGTTCGGTTTCAAGTTCGACTTGGAAGGCTTGGCGCACGGTTTGGCGGATATGTTGCGCCAAACGGTAAACATCCTGCCCTGTTGCCTGATTTTTATTGACCAAAACCAAAGCCTGTTTGTCGTGTACCGCCGCTCCGCCGATTTGGTGTCCTTTCAGACGGCATTGGTCGATCAGCCAGCCGGCTGCCAGCTTCACGCTGCCGTCCGCTTGCGGATAACGGGGCATGGCGGGATATTTTTCGAGCAGGGTCTGCGCCGTTTGGGCGGATACAACGGGGTTTTTGAAAAAACTGCCGACATTGCCCAGTATTTTCGGGTCGGGCAATTTGCTGTTGCGGATGGCGCAGACGGCGGCGGAAACATCTTGTGCCGTCGGCGCTCTGCCGCCGCAGCGTTCGGCAACCGCCGCCGCCAGATCGCCGTAACCCAAATCGGCATGAAAGGTTTCTTTCAGCGCAAACACCACGGCGGTAATCACATAACGCCCTTTGCCCGCCTGTTTGAACAGGCTTTCCCGATAGGCAAAACGGCATTCTGCATTGCTCAATTCGACAAATTCCAGCGTGTCCAAATCAAAACAGCGTACGCTGTGAATCACATCTTTGACTTCCACGCCGTAAGCGCCGATGTTCTGCACCGGCGAAGCGCCCACCGTTCCCGGAATCAGGCTTAAGTTTTCCAAACCGCTCAAGCCCAGTTTCAGCGTGTGGCAAACAAAATCATGCCAGATTTCTCCGGCCTGCGCTTCGATGAACACCACTCCGTTTGAGCGGCCGGTTTCCCGAATGCCCTTGTTTTCAAGATGCACGACCAAACCATGATAATCTTCCGTCAGCAGAATATTGCTGCCGCCGCCCAGCCACAACACGCTTTGGCGGTCAAATTCGGGTAGGCGGACAATATCGGGCAAATCCTGCTCATGGCTCAGGGCGACAAAGGCTTTGGCTTTGGCACGCAGCCCGAATGTATTGTAAGGCGTTAAATCGGTATCGAAAGTTGCTTGCATGGGAAATCTTTTTCAGTTAAACAGATTGGGCGGCACACAGTTTTCAGACGGCCTTGCCCGAGAGCAGGGCTTTGCTGCATTTTTCCAGACAATACACCAAAGCCAGCGCCGCAATCGTCAGCGACACAATCAGCGCCGTCCAAAAGCCGTAAATGCCCATCTCGAAATAATACGCCAGCAGATAGCCCGGCAACAGGCCGAAGCCCCAAAACGCCACCGCATGAATCATCATCGGCACATTGGTGATTTTATAGCCCCGCAGCGCATAAGAAGCAATGCACTGCGTACAGTCGGCAAGCTGAAACAGCGCCGCAAACAGCAGCACCGCCGCCGACACCGACACCACCACTGCATCATCGGTGTACATTTCCACCAGCGGAAAACGTAATAATACCAAACCCAGAGCGGTTACAACAGCCAAAGCCCAGCCCAACACCAGCGATACCCCCGAAAGATAGCGTGCCAGCGCAAAATCCCGTTGTCCCAAAGCAAAGCCTACCCGCACCATGCCCGCCGAGCCCACACTTTGCGGCACCATATAAATCATCCCCGTCAGGCTGATTACCACCTGCTGCGCCGCCACATAATCCTCGCCCAGCTTCGCCACCAAAATCACAATAAACGAAAACGCACTGGCTTCCAGAAAATACGACAAACCGATCGGCGCACCCAGTTTGCCGATATTTTTCAACGCCGCCCAATCCGGCTTGCTGAACGCCGTCGTCAGCCCGAAAGGCCGGAAAAAACGCTGTTTGGCAATACACAAACCCAACGCCGCCGCACTAAACCAAAACACCAGCGCCGTCGCCACCCCGCAGCCCGCACCGCCCAAAGCCGGTAGCCCGAATTTGCCATAGACAAACGCATAATTGAGCGGCACATTCAACACAAACGCCGCAAAGCTCACCAGCATAATCACACGGGGACGGTTGAGGCTCGAAGCATAAGCGTGCAGCGCACGGTGTACCATCGCCGCCGGCATCGCCAAACCGGTAAACAGCATATATTGCGCCATCATGTTTTCCACATAATCGCTCAAAGTCAGCCAATTTTGAAACGGCACAATCACCGCCCACATCAGCAGCATCCCAAACAGCCCCAGCAACAGCCCGAACCACAGCCCCTGCCGCCCCGTTTCCCCGACTTCACTGTATTTGCCCGCCCCGAAAAGCTGCGCAATCAGCGGATTAAGCGCCGTCATAATCCCGATAAACGTAATATAAATAGTCGAAAACGCACTGCTGCCCAGCGCCACCGCCGCCAAATCATCTTTCCCCGCACCGCCGGCCATCACCGTATCCACAAACCCGATACCCACCTGCGCCACCTGCGCCAACAGCATCGGCACCGCCAACACGATTAAATGGCGGATTTCTTTTTTAAACACAGGAAAAGCAAAACGGTTGAGGTCGAGTAGCATAAATAAAGTCGCAATAAAAAGAAAAAAGGACAACAGAAACAGCAGGCCGTCTGAAAACAGAAATGCCGGTTTTTGCGCCAAACCGACAATTATAATCCAAAACGCTTAGATATGTTGGAGAAGCGGTTTAATCTTTATGCTAAACAGGGAAACAGGACTTTCGGTTACATTAAGGCCGTCTGAAAATCGGTTGTTTGATTTTCAGACGGCCTGTTTTCACCTTAAACCGAGGCTTCGGCTTTGTTGCGGTAAAGGAAATATTTCGCAGTCAGACATGCGGCGATGATGAGTGCGGGGACGGTCAGGGCGGTGGCGACGGTGGAGAAGTTCCAGCCTGCGTTGAGCATCCATGCACCGGCGAAGGCGGAGAGAATAGCGCCGGTGCGGCCGATGCCGTGCATCCAGCTGTTGCCGGTGGCTCGGGCGCTTAGGGGGAAGAAGTTGCTGGACAGGGCGTTCATGCCGGTGCCGCCGCCGTTGAATGCAGCGCCGATGTAGAACGAGGTCAGACACAGCAGCATGTATTCGGGACCCAAGCTGCTCATGAATACCAGCACGACAGCGCCGCTGAGGTATGAAAGTGCCAAGACGCGGTGCGGTTCGAAGCGGTCCATAAACCAGCCCAGCATAATCGAACCCAATGGGCCGCCGAGTTGGAACATTGCCGAGATAATCGATGCCTGCGCTGCAGTCATGCCTGATTCTTTAATCATGGTCGGCATCCAGCTGCCCAGTAGATACACTAAAAACAGGTGGCTGAAATAAATTGCCCACAGCAGCAGCGTACCGCCCCGATAGTGTGTGCTTAACACGGTTTTAATCGGGTTTTCGCCGGTATTTTTTACCGTAACCGCTGCGGGAATGGTGAAGGTGCTGTGTTCGGTGGTGCTGCCGGGGGCGCACCATTCGACGATTTTGCGGATTTGGGTGCGGTCGCCGCCTTTATGTACCATAAACGCCAGCGATTCGGGCAATTTGAACACCATAAATATGCTCAATAAAATCGGGATAATGCCGCCGAAATAAAACACGCTCGGCCAGCCGAATTGCGGAATCATCCACGCCGCCAAAAAGCCGCCGCCCGCTGCGCCGACGGTAAAACCGGCAAATACAATGGTGACCAGCAGGGCGCTGCGGCGTTCGGGGGAATATTCTTTTGCCAAGGTGGCCACCATCGGCATAATGCCGCCCATTGCAAATCCGGCGATAAAGCGGAAGGCAATCATGTGCCAGATTTGGCTGGCAAAGGCAACCAACAGGGTAAAAGTGCCGAATGTCAATACGCTTGCAATCAATATCTTGCGCCGACCGAAGCGGTCGCCCAGTGGACCTGCAGCCAGTGCGCCGAAGGTTAAGCCAAACAGAGCGGCGCTCAAAACCGGTGCCAAATCGTTGTTGGATAACTGCCAGGCTTCTTTCAGGCTCGGGCCGACAAAGCCCATAATCACCACATCGAAGCCGTCCATCACCACAATCAGAAAACAGAGGAAAATCACCAGTTTCTGATAGGTGCTGACGCTGCGGCTGTCAAGCAGTTCCCGTACGTTGATTTCATGTTGTTGCGACATTGTATTCTCCCGTGTAGCCGTGGATTATGATGTTTTCAGACGGCCTGCGAAATGGCCTAGGCCGTCTGAAATTCTTTGGAACAATCAATATTGGATTTTTGCCACTTGGCGCAAGTGTTCGGCGGTGGTGGTCGGCAAGCCGAAATATTCCAGATAAACCGGAATCTGTTCAAACAGCATATCGGTACCGATTTGTACTGTGCAGCCTTTGGCTTTGACAGCAGCTAAAAAAGCCGTGGTTTCGCCCTGCAGCACCACATCGCCGACATAAGCCTGCGGCGAAATGCGGGCAACATCCATCGGCATCGGATCATGTTCATACATGCCCAGCGGCGTGGCATTGACCACCAAATCGAAACCGTCAGGATCGTTGCTGCCAGTCTCGACAATCAAATCGGGATAATGGTTTTTCAGACGGCCTGCCAAGGCTTCGGCGGAAGCAGCATTTAAATCGCAAACGGCCAAGCGTGCCACACCGGCTTCGGCCAACGAAGCAGCAATGGCGCAGCCGACCCCGCCGCAGCCGACCACCAAAGCAGCCTTGCCTTGCGGCGTAAAACCTTTGCGGCGCACGCTGCGTACAAAGCCTTCGCCATCGAACATATCGCCTTCGAGTTTGCCGTCAGCACCCAGTCGCACTGCGTTGCAAGAACCGGCGATTTGTGCAGTCGGCGAGAGACGTTCGACCAAACCGATGGTGGTAACCTTGTGCGGCATGGTAATCAATGCGCCGATCACGTTGCCGCAACTGAATATGCTGCGTAAAAATTCGGGATAAACAGTCGCTTGTGAAGAAAACGGTACCACTAGCGCATTGATACCGGCGGCTTCAAAATAGGGGTTGTAAATCATCGGCGATTTGAACGTTTGCGTCGGGTAGCCGATATGGGCAATCACTTTGGTCGAGCCGTTGATGTTCATGAAGATTCTCCTGTGAAGCGTGTGTTTTCAGACGGCATGGAATAGCCAAGCGCCGGAAAGTGTAATGCAGGGTTACATTTATTTACAAGTTTTTGAAATAACCTTGCCGGATTTTAGCAGAGTGTGTCTGGTTTTATGGTGGTTTTGCTGATTTATACTGAAATAATGGCATATTCTGCTATGAAATCAATGCAGCGGAAGAGAGTTTCTGCTGAAAAAAGTGATTCATGCCGTCTGAAAAATTTCAGACGGCATGAAAATAATCCGCTTATAAAGCAGTGTTTAATCGTGCGGGAATTTTTGTATCAGCCAGACGGCGGCGAGCCAGTTGAACACTACGCCGCAAGATACGCTGATGCCGAAGGCGGCGACGGCGGGGGTGGCGCTGCCTGCGAGCAGGATAAAGGAAATGCCGGTGGTCAGGGCGGCGAGGGTGATGCCGGCAATGCGGGCGGCGGTGTGTTCGGGGGCGGTTACGGCATAGACGGCGTAGTCTGCGCCTATGGCGGCGGCCAGCAGCATGCCGAATACGGCAAACAGGCTGACGGGAATCTGCAGCCAGCCCAGCAGCCCCAGTGTGCCGATAACGGCCAGAGTCGGTACAGCAAGCATGAGTGTTCCCCGACGTTTGCCGAAGATGTACCACAATACCGCCCATGCGAAGACAAATGATGCCAGTTTCAGCCATGCGGCCTGATTGCGGGTTTGGGCAAATTGGCGGTTGAGCTGCGCCGGTTTGTCGAGTAATACGGCACCGTCAGGCAAGGCTGCGGCGAGGGCGGCGGGGTTGCGGACATGATGCAGGCGGGCAAGTGAGGCATGGCGGCCGTTGATGTTGCCCAAATACAGGCTGCGGAAGGCTTCGCCCTGCGGCGTGTTTAGGCTCTCTGCCAGAGAGACGGGGGCGGCTTGGGCGGCGGCGGTTAAGGCCGTCTGAATTTCGTGTTTGGGCACACCGATGTCGGTCAGCGGGGCATAGATTTCGGGTTGCGCCGCCAGTTCGGCGAAACGTTGCCGCAGCTGGATTTGTTCGTCTGTCGGCAAAATCCATTGGTTGAGCGATTGGATTTCGGCGAGATTGTGTTGCCGTAGCCGGGTTTCCAACTGTCTGTTTTGTTTCAGCAGGGTATCGGTATCGGGTGCGGTGAGCAGTACGGTTTGGCTGTGTTCCATGCCGCTGAGGCGGGCGATTTGGCGGCTGTCGGCGAGCAAATCGGGACGCAGCACCATCCAGCTGCGGATGTCGTCCTGCCATTGCAGTTTGAATATTCCCGACAGGCTCAAGCAGGCAAGCGGTAGCAGGATATAACGCCATTTTAACGCAGGAAGCCTGTCGGCAAAGCGTGCCGTCAGGCGGGCAAACGGTACGGGTTTGGCACGGTAACGGTGAAACAGTGCCGGTAGCAGAAAAACGGTTGCCGAAAACGAACCGGCGAGCGCTGCTACTGAAAAGACGGCGGTTTGCTGCAGAATCGGCAACGGGGTGAACCACAGCAGCAGATAGCCCAGCGCCGTAATGCCGAAGCTGACGGCAAAACCGGGCAAAACCTGCCGCATGGTGTGTCTGCCGTTCCACGGTTGAGAATTGGGAAACAGCGAGGGGGCGAGCCAATGCAGCGGGAAGTCGACCAAAACACCGATCAGGCTGGTACCGATCACCAAAGTCAGGGCGTGGATTTCGCCGCATACGGCAATCGTGGCCGCCAGTCCCCACAATATGCCCAAGCCCAGCGGTAGCAGCAGGGCGGCGGTTTTGACGGAACGGAATACCGTTCCTAGCAGCAGAAACGTTAATATCAGTCCGGCTGCCGACATCCATGAGCTTTCCCGTTCTGCCGACTGTTTGGCATCGGCGGCAAACAGTGCGCCGCCTGCGGCGGCAAAGTGGTAACCGTTTTGTTCGGCGGCGGTCTTGCTTTCCTGCCAGAGTGTCAACAGGGCGGGATTGGGGGCATTATCGGCCAGTTTGGCACGTAGCCAAACCCAAGTGATGCCGTTTTCTTCGCTGTACAGCATGGCGTGTCCGCTGTGCCATTGCGGCGAACCCGGCGGCTGTTTGTTGATAAAGCGGGAAAAGCCCAGCCAGTCTGCTTCCAAGGGCAAAAGTTGCGCAGCAAACGGATTTAATACCGCTTCGGCACGTTCGGCAAAATAGTGTTGCGGCTGCTGCCTGATTTGCTTGAGTTGGGCCTCCGGTAAGACGGCTGCGCCCAATAAACGGACGGATTGGCGCAGTTGTGCCAAATCCGGTTCGATTTTGCTGTCGATTTTTTGAAACAGGCCGCTTTGCTGCCAAGTGTCGGCAAGCTGCGAGGCCGTCTGAAAAGCGGTTTCGCTGTCAGACGAACCGACGGCAATCACAATATTCTGATTCAGTTCGGCTTCCTGCGCCTGCTCTGCTGCCTGAAAGACGGGGTCGGCGGCGGTTTCCTGCGGTAACAGCGCAGTCAGCTGCGTTTGCAGCGGGGCGTGTTGCGTAAACTGTATGCCCAAAAACACGGCCATCAGCAAACAGATGGAGAGATAAAGTGCCGTCCGCAGGTTCATGATGTCAGCCCAATACCATGCGTCCGGAAGCGCATTTACGCTCGGAAACGCTCAGAGAAAAATAGATTTTCCGTTTATCGGCATCCCATCGCAGTTGCAGCGACACTTCATCATTGGGACGGATAAAGTGCTGGTATTTCAGGTTTTCCACCTGAATCACCGGCGCTGTTGCCCAGTCAAATTGTGCCGCCAGCGACATTACCCATTGAATTTGTACCACGCCGGGAACTAAGGGAAAACGGGCAAAGTGTCCGTTGAAATAGCGCAAATCCAGCGGCACTGTGCCGGTAAAATGCCATTCGTTGTCTTGGTGAGCCGTCTGTTGCCAGTCGGGGCTGTGTGGCAATGCCGCCAAAACGGCTTCGACATCGGCGGCACGGATTTTGGCCTGTGCATTACGGGGAAGTGTGTGGGCGGCAAAGCGCCAATATCTCGGTAGGGCGGTTTTTTCCAGAGCGTCTGCCAGTGTTTGGCGCAGCAGTGCGGTCAGCGCCGTGCGGCCGTGTTCGCATAAATAGTGGATACCGACTTCGTTGAGTGCCGCCCAAACGGCAATCCGCCCCCGGTGCAGCGTGCAGTGGGCATCGGCAATGTATTCGTGCGCCAATAACAGGTGTTCGGGCGTGTGCAGCGAAATGCGTTTGTCGGCCAGCTTGACGATACGGTCGGCTCTGCCGTGCAATACCAAACGGTTGCCTTCTACATCGGCGGTATCGGCAAGTGCCTGCTCGCCGCTGCTCCACGGCGAAAGAATATGCAGGCGTTTGTCTTCATCGCAGCGGGCGGCGACGTTCGGAAACAGGGTGTGCGTTTTTCCGCCGCTGCGCCAAGCGGTTACACCGGTTTCGCTGCTGCCGTACACATCGAAAATGCTCAAACCGTGTGCTTCAAACAGGGCTTGGGTTTGCGGCGGAAGCATACCGCCGGCGCTGATGATGCCTTTAACGTTTTGCTGAAGCTGCGGCCAGTTGCGGGGGCCGTCGAAACGGTTTAAAACGGTCGGACTGGTCAGCCACACACAGGGTGTTTGTGCGGCGGCGGTAAATTCTTCGGGATATGTGCAGTTGCCCCGGTCTTGCCACGCCATTTTCAGGGCAACGAAAATCCGGAAGGTCAGCCCGTAAAGGTGTTGCGGCGAAACGCCGGCATAAACGGGCAAGTTTTGCCATTCCTGCGGCAATATGGCGGCCACGGTTTCGGCTTCGCAACACATTTGCGCACAGGTTTTGACCACGGTTTTGGCTTCACCACCCGAACCGGAAGTCTGCAGCAGCAGGCGGGCGTGTTCGGGAAGATGCAGCGGGGTGTCGTGGCGTTTGTCAGGTTCGGGAAGGTGGTCGAACAAACGATGATTGCGGTTTTCAGACGGCCTTTCGGGTAGACAGTCAGACAGCCACACATCGGCCTGTTGCGCCCAATGCTGCGCTTTGGGGCCGGGAATCAGCCACACTTCGGCACCGGCTTGCCATGCGGCAAACAGGGCGGCGGTAAATTTGCGGCTGTCTTGAAACCATAATGCCACGCTGCGGCAGCCTTGCAAGGTTTCGGCGCAGGCGTTGATCCGGCGGCGTAGGGCATGGTGTCCGGCTTGGTTGAGCAGGGTATTGATCCACATATTATTTGAAAGCGTTGCCGGCGGCGGCAGAAAGGGGTTGGTCGGTTTGGGTTTGGCTGAAGATCATCACCGTGCGGTCGCCCTGTTTTTCACGCAATTCGATTTGCTGCACGACTGCGCCGCCCTGAATGGTGATGTCTTGGAAAATCTGTTTCATCACGGCAGTTTTCGGGGTCAGCTGCATACGCCATTGGTTGGGATTGCCGTTGGCGCTGATGGTGAACTGTTTGCCCAATTCGCCGGTGTCGCCGCCCAATACCGCCATAAACAGTTTGACTTGGGCGGCTTGCCCGCTTTGGCTGCTGTTGCGCCAGATACGGGCGGCAGCGTCCCATTGGGCGATGCCCTGTTCGCGGACACGCAGCTGCAGGTCGAGCGGTTTTTGAATGTGCCAAAACAGGCCGGTGCGTTTTTTCAGGGCAAAACGGCCTTGGGTCTGCATCGGTTTGGCAAGGGATTTGATGAAACGTTGTTGGACAAATTGCCCCTGTACGGTTTCGGGGCCTTGCAGACGGGCGGTGATTTCCGCCGGTGTCAGCGCCCATGCCGGCATGGCGGCAAGCAGCAGGGACAGGGCGGCGGTTCGGATATTCGGCATGATGGTTCTCCAATCGGTAAGACGGCGTTGCAGAAACTTGCTTCACTCGTTTTTCAGACGGCCTGAATTCAGGCGGAGGCCGTCTGAAAACCGGGGTATTGCCGTATGGCGTTTTGGAAAGCGTCCGGCGTTTGAAACTGCATTTCGCCGTTGTCGATACGCACGGCAACCTGCGTGGTGGACGCACGGGTTAAGGTTGCGCCGCTGCGCTCATCGGTAATGGTGTATTCTATCCGCAGGCAGCTTTCAAATTCTACCACGGCAAGATTGACGCAGATGTGTTGTCCGAAGGTGGCGGGTTTGACATATTTGATGTCGAGCTTGACCACGGGATAGGCAAAACCGGTTTCCCGCATCACGGTGTAATCGTGGCCGAGGGCGGATAAAAAGGCGCAGCGTGCCTGCTCGAAATATTTGACGTAGTGGCCGTGCCAGACAATCATCAGGCTGTCCACATCGAAAAACGGAATCTCCAGATTCAGGCTGTGGCGGCAATAGATGTGTTTTTTCTTCATAGGGTTTCGATGGGTTTATCGTGGGTTCACGCTATTATAGCCGAGCGTGGCGCAGGCCGTCTGAAAAGCGGCAATGCTTGAGCCAATTAGATATTTTCAGACGGCCTTAAGTTTCGGAATCCGCCCAAAAATCATAAAAATTAAACCATTGCAGCGGCACATCGGCAGCACGGGCGGCAAGTTCGTCGGCATAACGCTGCACCTGCAGGGCAATCTGCTCGTTGCGTTCGCTGCGTTTCCAGTTCGGTACATCGGCAAAACGCCGCAAAATCAAATGGTAGCGTCCCTGTTTTTTGAGTACGAAAACAGTGTTGGTTTTGGCTTTCAGCAAATGCGCCATCAACCATGCACCCTGCGGCAGGCGGGCGGGGTGTCCTAAAAAATCGACAGACACGGTTTTTTCGCCTCGGACGGGAACACGGTCGGCGGCAACGGCGAGCCATTCACCGGCATCGAGACGGTTGGCGAGCGACAGCATGGCGGCTGCGTCCAAATCTTCCACCTGAATCAGATTGATGTCGCTCGCACCGGCTTCTTTCAAGGCTTGATTGAAGGCTTGGGCGTGGCGGCTGTGTACCAACACATTCATTTTAAAGCCGGTATGGTGGCCGACCAGCGCTCGACAGATTTCGATATTGCCCAAGTGCGAACAGATTAAAATCTGGCCTCGGGCGTGGTGTGTGCGGATGTCCTGATACAGATTGTCGCTGTCGTCCAACACCAAATCGCTGTAACGGATTTTGTGTTGCCAAACGGCAAAACGGTCGGCAATCGCTTCGCCAAAGGCAAGAAATTGCCGGTAAACAGGTAGGAAAGACGGCATGGCGGCATTGGGAAAAGCAGCGGCCAAACGCTGTTGGTAGTTGCGGATACAGCGGCGTTGCCGGGCGGCGGTGAGGTAGAAATAGCTGCAGACTGCGGCGGTGGCAATCCGCATCAGCGGGGGCGGCAAAAAGCGCACCATCCATGCGGTGAGCTTCAGGAAAAATTTATGCCCCCGCTCGTTTTGGCTGGCCCAGTGTTCCGCATTCATGGCTTCAATCCCAGCCGCCATTTGAGCATTTTGAAAAACAGGCGGGTGTGCATTTTGCTGATCATCAGATTGTCTTTCCATGCACGGAAATGGGAAATGCCGTCTGCTTGATAGCAAACGGGCGTGTCGTGCCAGATAATCGGCACATTGCGCCAATAAAGGTGGATTAAAATTTCGTTGTCAAAATCCATGCGATCGCCGATATGGCTGTCCCGGATAATGCCGCAGCTTTCGGCAAGCGGGTAGATTCTGAAGCCGCACATGCCGTCTTTGATGTGGAACGACCAAGTATGGACAACGTTCCAAAAATCGGTAATTTTCCGGCCGTACAAACGGGCTTTGGGCGCATCGTTGCCGTAAATCGGGCGGCCGCAGACGGTAGCGGCGGGCGTTGTGGCGCTGAGGCGGATTAATTCGGGAATATCGGTGAAACAGTGTTGGGCATCGGCATCGATTTGCAGGACGTGGCTGAAGCCTTGGGCGGCGGCTTCCTGCATACCGTATTTCATGGCATGGCCTTTGCCGCCGTTGCTCGGAAGGGCGAAAAGCTGCACATCTTCCTGCGCACAAATCTGCTGCAGCGTGCTTTGGAACGATTCGCCCGAGCCGTCGTCCACCACCATCACCGGCAAACCATGCTGCTTCAGGGCGGCAATCACTTGCGGTAATGTGGTGATGTGGCGGTAATGCGGCACAACGGCGACCAGTTTCATGTTTCGACTTTCAGTAAAAATTTCCGATACAGCCATTCGCCGCCCAGCAGTATGCCCATCAGAATATAGGCAATCACACCGGTGTAGAGCGCCCACCAGCCGTATTGGCCGGATATTGCCAAAAGGGCGGCGGTTGTGCCGTTGGCGGCGAAAAAAATGCACCAGATAACGGTTACTTTGCGGGTATAGGCAACGGCCGAGGGCGGTAGGTCGGGCGTTTGCAGACGGGCGAGTCGCTCGATGGCGGATTGTCGGGCAAACAGACTGCCACCGAATACCGCCAACATCATGCCGTTGATCCAAACCGGATACCAATACAAGCTGTCAGGCCGTCTGAAAATCAGTATGCAGACGAAAAATGCCGATAAAGCGGCGGCAATCCGGCGCTGCAGCCCTTGCTGCAACACGGCACGCAGCGCCCACAAAACAGCCATCGCCGCTGCGAGCCAAACCGCCCAGCCTCGATTGCTGCCGAAATACCACAGCAGCGGATAGCCGATGCTGGCAAGGGTCAGCAGCAGATTGGCGGTCTGTTTATTCATCAGCCTGTTGCTGTACTTTTTTCAATACGGCCTGAACGACATCGTCCACCGTGCGCACGTTGCGGAAATCTTCGGCTTGAAGTTTGTGGCCGGTGGTGCGTTTGATATGGTCGATCAAATCGATGGCATCGATGCTGTCGATTTCCAAATCTTCATACAGATTGGTATTGCCGGAAACACGGCTGATGTCGATTTCAAACAGGTTTTCCAAAGCATCGAATAAAACTTGGCGGATTTGTTGTTCGGTCATAGCGTTATCCTTTGATTTTTTGAATGAAACCGGCCAATGTGGCAACATTGGCAAAGTGTTCGCGCAATTCTTGGTTTTCCTTGTCCATTTGGAAACCGAAGTGTTTTTGTACGGCCAGACCCAGTTCCAGCGCATCTACGCTGTCCAGCCCCAAGCCGTCGTCGCCGAACAGCGGCGCTTCGTCGGCAATGTCTTCGGGGCTTAAGTCTTCCAAGTCCAGACTGTTGATGATGAGTTTTTTCAGTTCGAGTTTCAGTTCTTCCATAACGGGCTTTCTTTTTTAGGTGTGGTTATTAAGTATCAGATGTAACCGGTAATTCATCACACAGGCATTTTCAGACGGCCTCGTGTTCCGAAGTATGCCGGTTGAAATAGGCCTGCAATTCGTCGTTCAGGCGGCGGGCGGCAATCGGCAACGGTTTTTCGTTCAGGCGGCTTTGCGGGTCGATGTCGTCGCCGACGATAAAGTGATACACCGGCTTTTGTTTGGGGATTTTATACCAAGGCTGGCCTTTTTTATAATTGGGCGGCGACATTTTGACCACCACCGGCGTAATTACTTTTGCGCTGCGCAGGCCGAGGGAGACAGCGCCTCGGTGAAAGGTGATTTTGCCGTCTGCGCCGGTGCGTGTGCCTTCGGGAAAAATCAGCAGACACTCTTTGCGCAAAATGCCGTCTATCACATCGACAAAATCCAGATTTTCCTGATTGGGAACATAGCCGCAGGCACGAATCTGGCTGCTCATGGCGGGGTTGTGCTGCAAATCGGTTTTGACTACGCAGTTGGCTTCCGGAACCCGGCTGAGGATAAACACCACGTCAAGCAATGAAGGGTGGTTGGCCAAAATCAGCTGGCCCGGTTTGCCCAAACGTTCAAAACCGTGGAAATGGGCTTCGACAATGCCGGCTCCGGTCAGATAGCGGGTAAACCAACGCCATGAGGCGGTAACCAAGCGGCGGGCGGCGAGTTGGCTTTTCAGGCTGCCGTCTGAAAAGCGGATATAGGGCAACAGAATGATTTTGAACAATACGCCGAATACGCCGAACAGGGCAAAGCCTACGGCGGTGGCCAGCAGTCTGCGGTATTGGTCTAAGGTGTAGTGTGCCATTGCCATGCGTGATCGGTATAAGGGTTGCAAAAATCGGTCTGACCTGCCCACATCTGTTTTGCCCACTGCAATGCGCCCCAATAATCGCCGTTTTGTCCGGCGGGGTTGCGGCGTTCGAGCGTCCAACCGTTGCCTGCTTCAATCAGAGCGGCGACGGCATAGGGAAACGGCGCACGGCGGCAAGCGACGGGAATATCGTTTGCCAAAGGGTAATCGACCGCCAATACCAACACCCGGTCGCAGCCTTCTTCCAGCATGGCTGCGGCTTCGAGAAATGCCAGTTCCCAGCCGCTTTCACGGGCGGCAAGGGCGGTGTGTTCGCTGGTGTCGCCCTGCAGCATCGACCATTGGCCGACCAGCGCATTATGCACCGACAGCCCGAACGAGGTCGGCGACACGCTGTGTTCTTTCAGCAGGGTTTGCCATAAATCGAAACTGCGGTTGAGTTCGCCGTCGTGCGACACCAAAACAGTCGGACAATGCACGCCTTCCGTTACCTGATGGGCTGCATCAAACATCAGGCGTGCCGCCGGACTCAAACGCCGCCGCTGGATAGCGGGTAAAAACGCCAAATCGGGGCGGCTTTCGGGCAAGGTGGCGGCATCAAGTTCACCCTTCGCCCAAGCCTGCCAGTGTTCGGGCGTATTCAGGCGGGCGGAAGCGGCATGCCAGCGGGTAATTCGGAAAGAAATGCTCATTGTGCTAATAAAAGTGATAAACGGTTAGGATTATACCAGTTTGGTTAATTTTGTTTAAGTATAGCGGATTCAATCCAAACCGGTACAGCCTTGCTGCATGAATCTGCATGATTTATGGTTGAGCGGCATTGGGAAAACAGACAAGGCCGTCTGAAAACGTGCAATATTGTTGCGGCAACTGCTCTGCCCATGCGCCGAAGCCGTGGAAACGGTAGTCGGCGGCATCTTTGTGAACGCAGGCAAGCAGAAAACAATCGAGCAGCCAAACACTTCCCTGCCAATCCGTTTGCCCGCCCGCCTGCAGCAGCCAGCGGCGCTTGCGGTAACGCAGACCGACTGCGGCCAAGTCCGCCCATTCGCCGTTGGCGGCTTTAATCAGTGCTTCTTTCAAACACCACAATACATGATAATTTTCAGGGCTGTTGCTGTGCAGTTGCAGCCAGTGTTGCTCGTCGGCGTGCAGAATATCGTGCCATGCGGCAAAATTTCTCGGTTTGACTTGTTCCAAGTCCACACCGATTTGATTTGGAACATTGCAGGTAAGGTAAACGGCGCAGCCGTTGCTGTGGCTCAACACGCCGTCTGAAAGTGTGTGCTGTTGCCGTATGGCGGCTTTCAGCGCACGGCTGACCAGCCAGTCGGTTTGTCGGGATAATATTGGATGTTGCTGCAGGCGCAGCAAATCGTTGCCATCGAGCGTATCGGGGCGGTAGCGGCCGGCGAGGTCGGGACCGGCATAATAAAAATCTAAAATATTCCGCATATTTTTACCATATCGGTAAGTGATACGATTATAATGAAGTGTCTTATTTGAGAAGGCAACAGAATTTACAGCAAAAACCGAGTGGAACAACACAGAAATCTACAGCACCGCCTTGTGTCTTTCTGTGTTATAGCGGGTTCACTTCAAAAGATTACGGCGTTGGCTCACCTTGCCGTACTACCTGTACTGTCTGCGGCTCGCCGCCTTGTCCTCTTTTGAATTAAACCCACTGATTTTATGCCTCTTCCATGCGGCTCTGTTGCGCCGCTTGATTGGGAAAAACAACGTTTTTGCTGTATGTGAAACTATTTTGATTATAGGAGAGAAACCATGTTGATCCAAAAAATGCTTCCGTTGGCGGCCGTTGCCGTTTTGGGTTTGAGCGCCTGTCAGAGCAATTCACAACCGTCTCAAGCGGATAATGCTTCCGCTCAACCTGCTGCAAAAACTGCTGCGGGCAAATCTTCCGCAGGTGTTGGCAACTGTACCCTGATTCAGGGCGATACCGCCGGTGCCGGCCGCAAAGTGGTGTACCGCTGCAACGGCCAAGCCGTATTGCGTTCTTCCCAAGCTCAAGCGCTGCTCGACAGCAACGTACCGATTTCGTTCGGCGCTTCAGGCGCAGCCCTGAAGGCCGGTCTGATTACCCGTCAGGCGGCCAACCGTGTCGGCCATACTGATGAAGAGACCTGCGAACGTGCCTTCATCAATGCAGCGAAAAAATTCCAAGCCGTTACCCTGCAACACGGCGGCCGTCGAGTGAGCAATTTCTACAGCTATTACGACCGTAAACCGTTGCGCGGCGGCCAATACGAATGTGAAGTCGGCACATTCCACGGCCGTGTCGTGATGAAAGGCGACATCGCCCGCTGATTCTGCATATAGCGAAAGCTGCTTTTTTCTGAAAAACGGGCTGCGCTATATGGGAAATCTGGCATTTCCGCCATACAGCCCGAACCACTTTGCCTCCGTTTTATCTTCGGCGGCGATTGGTTCGGGCTGTCCGCCATATTTCAAAGAAATTGCAGACAAACCGCCTGATGCCGTCTGAAAATGAACGAAGTGAATTTCAGCGAAGCTAAAATGAGTAAAGCGAGTTTCAGCGAAGCTAAAATGAGCGAAGTGAATTTCAGCAAAGCTAAAACAATAAAAAGTAAGTTTCAGCGAAGCGAAAACCGCAGATTTCGTTCAAACAAATCAGGCCGGAGTGGGACAGTCAAATCATGCAAATCATGAACAAACCTTTTCTATATGCACTGTGTCTGTGTGTCTTGAGCGCCTGTGCCGGATTTCGTGCGCAGGATTTGCCCGAATTGCCGCCGCAGCAGGCGCTGTGGTTTCAAGTGGACAAATTAGACACTCAGGGCAATACCGTGCAAACCAGCCTGTTGAGCGTACAGGGCAGTGAAGACGGCTCAAGCCGCTGGGTGATGACCGATGCGTTCGGTGCGCCGCAGGCAAGGCTGTCGGCAAACAGTCGGGGCTGGCAGGCAGACGGTTTTGCACCGCCGAACCGGGCGGCGAAAAAACTGTTTACGGCAATGTTCCCGCTGTTGAAACAGGATTTCAGACGGCCTCAAACCATACATTCCGATCCGAACCACAGCTGGCGGATTACGCCGATTGCCGATCCGGAAGGAGCATAAATGCCGATTTATCTACAACAACCTGCGATGATTTCCGCCGCCGGCTGCGGTATGGAAGCGCATATCCGGGCCTTGCTCAATCCGCCGGCGCAGACGCTGCTGCAAACCAACGATACGTGGGTGCAGGGAAAAAATTTTGCCTTTGGCGCAGTACGGGAAACCTTGCGCCCGTTTGCCGAACACACCGCCGCCGCCCACCGCAGCCGCAACAACCAATTATTGTGGCACGCCTTGGAACAAATCGAGCCGCAGATTATGCAGGCGAAACAGGTTTACGGAGCGGAACGCATTGCCGTGATTATCGGTACATCGGTCAGCGGCGCAGATGAAAATATTCCGCTTTTCCGGCAGCTTGCCTACGGTGAAACGCCTACTGTTGCGTTTAACCAACAGGCGCAGCTGCATTCCGATCCTGCTGATTTTATCCGGCAGGTGTACGGTCTGTCAGGCTTGGCATATGGCGTTTCAACGGCGTGTACTTCGGGCGCACGGGCGTTAATCAGTGCCGCCAGATTGTTGAACGCAGGCGTATGCGATGCCGTGATTTGCGGCGGGGTCGATACCCTGTCGCCACTGACGATTAACGGTTTTCATGCTTTGGAAGTACTTTCAGACGGCCTAGCCAATCCGTTTTCCGCCAACCGCAACGGCATCAATATCGGCGAAGCGGCGGCGGTGTTTGTGGCGACACGGGACAAGCAGCCCGACAGTTTGCCGCTCTTGGGCTATGGCGCAAGCAGCGACGCTTATCATATGTCGTCGCCGCACCCTGACGGCGTGGGCGCAATCGCCGCCTTCAAACAGTCTTTACAGCACGCCGCTTTAAACCCCGATCAAATCGCTTGGATTAATGCCCACGGCACGGGAACTCGCCATAACGACCGCATGGAGAGCCGTGCTGTTGCCGAAGTATTCGGTATGCAGACGGCGGTAACTTCAACCAAACCGCTGACCGGACATACGCTAGGTGCAGCGGGGGCGTTGGAGGCGGCATTTTTATGGGCGGTGGTGTCCCGAAAATGGAATGAGGGCGGAATATTGCCGCCGCAGTTGTGGGACGGCGTTCGTGACGAAGAATTGCCTGAAATCATGTTGAGCGACACCGGCAGCTGCTGGCCCGCAGGCCGGCGTATCGGTGCCAGCAGTTCGTTTGCTTTCGGCGGCAACAATGCCGTGTTGATTATAGGAGAAGAGGCCGATGCCTGAATGCCCGATTATATCGCCCGAACGCCTGTTGCCGCACAGCGGAAAAATGATGCTGTTGGAGCGGGTGGTGTCGTATGACGAACACAGCCTGCTCGCCCATGCCGAGATTACGTCCGACCATATTCTGTTGCCCGACGGTGCGCAGGCCTTGCCTGCTTATCTGGCGGCGGAAATCATGGCGCAGGGCATAGGCGCATGGGCGGGGGCGCACGCTTTGGATAAGGGCGAAGCAGTGCGTTTGGGCTTTTTGCTCGGTTCGAGAAAACTGATTTTCAGACGGCCTGATATTCCGGTCGGCACCAAGCTCGCAGTTTGGGTGCAACAATCGTGGCAGGACGATTCGGGCATGGGCGTATTCGATTGCGAACTGCGCTGCAGAGAGCCGTTGGACGATTTGGCGGCGGATACTGTATTGGTCAGCGGCGCAATGAATGTGTATGCGCCCAAGCATGAAGCAGATTTAAATCAATTATTGGCATCATAAAACCGGCCTGCAGTGTGGCAGGCAAAGTGAAATCGAATGCCGTCTGAAAACCGTATTTTCAGACGGCATCGGCAGAGGACAAGGATATGACAAGCAGCAAACCAAGCATTTTAATCACCGGCTCAAACCGGGGCATCGGTAAAGCAGCGGCGCTGGCGCTGGCGGAAGACGGTTACGATATCGTGGTGCATTGCCGCAGCCGCCGTGACGAAGCAGAAGCAGTTGCCGAAACGCTGAAAGCCTTGGGCAGCAACAGCCGGATTTTGCAGTTTGACGTTGCCGACCGTGCCGCCTGTCGTGAAATTCTCACCGCAGACATCGAGCAGCACGGCGCTTATTACGGCGTGGTGCTGAATGCGGGATTGACACGGGACAACGCCTTTCCCGCTTTGAGCGATGAAGATTGGGACGGCGTATTGCGTACCAATCTCGACGGTTTTTACAATGTATTGCACCCGGTAATGATGCCGATGATCCGCCGCCGTGCGGCAGGGCGGATTGTGTGCGTGGCATCGGTGTCGGGGCTGATCGGCAATCGGGGGCAGGTGAATTACAGCGCTTCCAAAGCCGGTATTATCGGTGCCGCAAAAGCCTTGGCGCTGGAGTTGGCAAAACGCAAAATCACGGTAAACTGCGTTGCCCCCGGTTTAATTGATACCGATATGATTGACGACAATATTCCGGTGGAAGAAATCCTGAAAATGATACCGGCGCAGCGTATGGGCAAACCCGAAGAAGTGGCGCACGCCATACGCTTTCTGATGAGTGAACAGGCAGCGTATATCACCCGCCAAGTGCTGGCCGTTAATGGCGGATTGTGCTGAATCAGGCCGTCTGAAAATCAAGATAAAGGGAAAATATGCAGACAAAACGAGTTGTGATTACCGGCGTGGGCGCATTATCGGCATTCGGCCGGACATGGGCAGAGGTCAAAACCGCTTTGGCGGCCAAACAAAGTGCCGTCCGCTTTATGCCCGAATATCAGGCATTCGGCGAATTGGAAGCCTATCTTGCCGCCCCGTTGGCCGAAGAATATACCGCCCCGAAGCATTGGACGCGCAAACAGCTGCGCAGCATGGGTAAAGTGGCGCAATACTGCGTGGATGCCGCCGAACAGGCTTTGCAGCAGGCAGGATTATTAAACGACGAGTCGATTAAAGACGGCAGAATAGGCGTGGCGGCAGGCTCGTCCAGCGGCAGCCCGGCGGATATTTTAGATGTCGGCTTGCTGATGTCGCAGTTGCCCAACCGTTTTAATGCCAACACTTATGTGCGCATGATGCCGCATACCACCGCCGCCAACGTCGCCATTTTCTTCGGCCTAACCGGCCGGGTGATCCCCACATCTAGCGCCTGCACATCGGGCAGCCAAGGCATCGGCTATGCCTATGAAGCGATTAAATACGGCAAAATCCCCATGATGCTGGCAGGCGGTTCAGAAGAATTAAACGCTTCGCAAGTGGTGGTGTTTGACAGCCTGTATGCCGCCAGCCGACGCAATGAGCAGCCTGAAACCACGCCCCGCCCATACGACAGCAGTCGGGACGGCTTGGTCATCGGCGAGGGAGCGTGCATGATGGTTCTGGAAGAACTAGAACACGCCCTTGCCCGTGGGGCAAATATCATTGCCGAAATCGTGGGCTATGGTGCAAATTCAGACGGTAGCCACGTTACCCGCCCGCAAAAAGAAACGATGCAACGCTGTATGGAATTAGCGATCCAAGATGCGGGCATTCAGCCTGAACAAATCGGCTATGTCAACGGACACGGCACAGCAACGGAACAGGGCGATATTGCCGAAACCCAAGCGACTGAAGCGGTATTTGGTTCATCAATGCCGATCAGCTCGCAAAAAAGTTATTTAGGGCATACGCTCGGGGCGTGCGGGGCGTTGGAAAGTTGGTTCAGCATTGAAATGATGCGGGACGGCTGGTTCGCCCCAACCTTGAATTTGGATAACATTGACGAACGTTGTGGCAAGCTGGACTACATTCGTGGCGACGGCAAACAGATTCAGACCGATTATGTGATGAATAACAACTTCGCTTTTGGCGGGGTAAATACGTCATTGATTTTCAAACGTTGGCAGGGCTAAGATGAAAAAAATTCTGCTGGTGTCTTATTCTCAAACAGGGCAACTGACCCGCCTTGCACAATCGTTTATTTCGCCCCTGCAAAACAGAGCGGATATTTTGCTGGAACATTTGCCACTTAAACCACAGCAAGATTATCCGTTTCCGTGGTCGTTTCAACGATTTTTCAACACCTTTCCTGAAACCGTGCATTTACAGCCTGAGCCATTGGCAGAGTTTGCTTTAGCACAGGAACAATACGATCTGGTTGTAATCGCCTACAGCGTTTGGTTTTTATCGCCATCGCAACCGATCACCGCTTTTTTACAAAGTGGGCAGGCTAAAAAAATCCTGAAAAATACGCCCGTTATCACCCTGATCGGGTGTCGTAATATGTGGCTACAAGCCCAAGAAAAAATGAAAAAATTGCTGACGGACTGTCAGGCAAACCTGATCGGCAATGTGGTGAAAGTGGATCAATGCAACGACTGGGCGAGCTTTATCACCACGCCTTTATGGATGCTCACTGGCAAAAAACAGGCGGTGAATTGGTTACCAACTGCGGGCATTGCGGAAGAAGACATCGCCGATATGCAACGTTTCGGCAAACAATTATTGCAATTTTTTGCACAAAACCGACCGCTTGATCGCACCTTATTTCAAGGAATGGGGGCGGTTAAAATTGATGAAAAACTGATGATGAGCGAAAAAGTCGGGGCAAGAAGTTTTCATATTTGGGGCAAAATCCTGATAAAGAGCGGGCGATTTTTTCCGAGTTTTCGCACCATAATGCTTTATGTGTATGTGGTGTTTTTAATTGCAATGATTTTAACCGTCGTGCCGATTTCAGCCTTGCTTAAACGCCTATTAAAACCCTTGATACAGCATAAACTGGACAAGCAAAAACGTTATTTTGCCGAGCCAAGTGGGGAATAAAGTATTTTAGGAGTAAATAAAAAATGAGTATTTTTCAAGAAGCCAAGAAACAATTTGAACAAAAAAATTATGATAAGGCTATAGGACTATTCCAGCAATATCAAGCATATTTAGAAAAAGAACAAAATAAACAAGAACATATTATAAACTTAAATATCGCAACTCACTGGTTAGGGCGGTGTTATCTTAGAAAAGAAAAATTTGATGAAGCAATAAAACATTTTGAGAAATCGGAAGCATATGCACAACAAATTCAAGATAATAAAAAACGTATAGATGAATTACGCATAGCTGCTCATTGGTTAGGTAACTGTTATTTTAGAAAAGAAAAATTTGATGAAGCAATAAAACATTTTGAGAAATCGGAAGCATATGCACAACAAATTCAAGATAATAAAAAACGTATAGATAAATTATGTATAGCTGAAAACTGGTTAGGTAACTGTTATTTTAGAAAAGAAAAATTTGATGAAGCAATAAAACATTTTGAGAAATCGGAAGCATATGCACAACAAATTCAAGATAATAAAAAACGTATAGATGAATTACGCATAGCTGCTCATTGGTTAGGTAACTGTTATTTTAGAAAAGAAAAATTTGATGAAGCAATAAAACATTTTGAGAAATCGGAAGCATATGCACAACAAATTCAAGATAATAAAAAACGTATAGATAAATTATGTATAGCTGAAAACTGGTTAGGTGTCTGTTATTTTAGAAAAGAAAATTTTGATGAGGCAAGAAAATATTTTAAAAAGTCGGAAGAATATGCAAAAGAAATAAATAATATCAAGAGGGTAATTTTTAGCAAACGTCTTATTGGGCATACTTTTTATAAAAGTTACAAAAATAAAAATGAGCTAGGGGATAAAAATAAACTAGAGGAATATTTAAAGAACAAAAAAGAAATCATAAAAATTTCTATGGGGAACATAAGTAATGAAAGTATTATTGATATATTATCAATATTAACCATTGATCCTATTGAATTAGATGAAAGTATTTCTCACTATACTAATAGTAATGTTGTTAATATATTATTGGGAATAAATGGTAAGGAAAAAAGCAAAATGCGTTTAAATAGTAGTACGTATATGAATGATATCTCAGAAGGAAAAGTTTTATATAAACATTTAGATATAAATACTAATTCCTTTGAAAAAAAATATGAAATATCCAGTAGTAGTGTTGCATTTTTCACTTGTTTTTCTAAGCGAAGCAATAATCTCAATCAATTTAGATTATATGGAAAAGAGAATAATATAGAAGCTTCAGGATGCTGTATTGTAATGAAAAAATTGAGTAAGTGGGTTACTGAACTAGATCCTAGCAAGTCTTTTTTAAATGATAACTTAGAAGGTTCTATACAGAATTCGGAAGTTAAAGAATTAGAATTACCTTTATATCAGGTTGCTTATATATCAGATTTTGGAGATAAACCTATTAAGTTACCGAGTTTAGGTGATGACGATAATATCTCACAATTTAGAATTGAAAAGCTCAATGAATTCTTTAATAAACTAAAAAATGAGATGAAAAATGAGATGAAAAATGAGATGAAATATAAAAGAGAATTAGAATATATACGTTATTTATTCAAAGATATTTCATTTATAGATGAAGAAGAGTTTAGAATACTAAAAGTAGAAAAAATTACTTCTAAAAATGTTAAATTCTGTGAAGAATATAATGCTTTATATCTAGAGTATAAAGATATTTCACAATACATTGGAGAAATTATTTTAGGTACAAATTTTGAGAAAACACCTAATAAGCATAAAAATGAAACGTTTGCTCATAAAATTAATAAAGAGTACTCTGGAATTAAAGTATCTCAATCTACTTTACCAATTAATTGTCCAAAATAAAATTTATGTTATTTGAAGTTTATTTAAACCGAATTTCAACCTTCTTACCGAATAACCCTGTTTCCAACGACGAAATGGAAGGCGTATTGGGTATGGTCGGCGATGTGCCGTCCCGTGTGCGGAAAATGATTTTGCGTTCCAACGGCATTCAGCACCGCTATTACGCCATCAATCCCGACAACCGCCAAGCAACCCATACCAGTACCGAGCTTGCGGTAGAAGCCATTAAAGGGCTGATTGCACAAGGGCTGGATCCGCAACAAATTGATTTTTTAGCCTGCGGTACGTCTTACCCCGACCAAATTTTGCCGGGGCAGGGCGTGATGGTGCAAGGGCTTATTCCGAACGCCCCGTCGTGCGAAGTAATCAGCGTGGCGGGCGTGTGCGTGGCAGGAATGGGGGCGATGAAACAAGCCTTTAATGCCATTCGTACTGGCGAGCATCAAACCGCCGTAGCCGTGGCATCCGAATGTGCGTCCGCCATTATGCGGAGCGAAAATTTCCGTTCAGAAGTGGCACAAAAACAGCTGGATAACGCCAAACCAGAAATTGCCTTTGAAAAAGATTTTCTGCGTTGGATGCTTTCAGACGGTGCAGGTGCGGTGCAACTGAGCAACCGCCCGAATGCCACGGGGTTCAGTTTTAAAATTCACTGGATTGAACTGATTTCCTATGCCAACGAAATGCCAGTGTGTATGTACGCTGGGGCGGAAATTGAAGACGGGCAGTTTATCAGTTGGAAAGCAATGCCGTCTGAAAAACGGGAACAGCGTAGTGCTATGGCGATTAAACAAGATGTCAAATTATTGAACGAAAATATCGTCCGCTACACCGTAGAAAAAGCCTTGCAACGGCTTGTGCAAAAATACGATCTTAAGCCACAAGAAATTGATTATTTCTTACCGCACTATTCTTCTGAATTTTTCCGAGATAAGCTATTGTCAGGGTTGGAAAACATTGATTTTGTCATTCCGCAAAGCAAATGGTTTACCAACTTGCGTGAAAAAGGCAACACAGGTTCAGCGTCCATTTACATTATTTTGGACGAATTTAGTCGCACATTCCCACTGCAAACAGGGCAAAAAGTGCTGTGCTATGTACCAGAAAGCGGACGTTTTTCTTCCTGCTTTATGTTGTTAGAGGTAGTGAATGGACAGTCTTAATCGGTAGGGTGCGTGTAAACGCACCATAAAATTGATGATACAAACGGTGCGTTTACATTCACCCTACGAATTAGGAAAATTAATCATTTCAATAATGAACGATATTACGTTACGGAGGAAATAATGCCAAATTATCGGCGTGATTTTGTGCAAGGTGGTGTATATTTTTTTACTATCGCATTACAAGATCGCACTAAAGATTTCCTTGTCCGCTATATTGATAAATTGCGTGAAGCCTATCAAGAAACGCTATATCATTATCCTTTTGAAACCATAGCAATTTGCATTTTACCCGAACACCTTCATTTAATAATGCAACTTCCTGAAAAGGATAATAATTTTTCTCGTCGAATTCAGGTGCTAAAAACAAATTTCAGTAAAAGGTTGCCCAAAGAATGTCAGGGTAATTTTAACCAAAGTAGAGAAAAACGAGGTGAATTAGGTATTTGGCAAAGAAGATTTTGGGAGCATCGAATTAAAGATGACGAAGATTTATCCAAACATATTGATTATATTTATTATAATCCTGTGAAACATGGTTATGTTCAGAATGTAAAAAGTTGGTTGTATTCTTCATTTCATCGAGATGTTGAAAAAGGTATTTTTGAAAAAGATTGGGGAAGTAATATTCCCATTAGAATACAAAATTTATATCAAGAGTAGAGTAGAAAAATGGTGCGTTTACACGCACCCTACGGAAAAATTTATGGAAATTGACGATATTCCGCAAGACAACAGTAAAACCTATCACGGACATCAAAAAGTGATTTACGCCACCCAAAACGGACAATACCAAACCGCCACCAGTAGCGGTTGGCAAGATGAGGCATTTGCCACCGAACAAGCGGTCGCCGAGTTGGACGCTCAAACTGAGAACGCCTTACAAGCGGTCAAAAACGGCGAAAAATCGGTAATTTATTATTTAATGTACAAATACCGCTACGATGAAACCAGCCTTGCCCAAACCACTGGGCTATGGAAATGGCAAATCAGACGGCATTTCCGCCCCGAAATATTCGCTAAATTACCAGAAAAAACGCTGGCGAAATATCGGGAGGCGTTTGGTTGCAAGTTGGAAATAAACGATGAATAAGGCAAACTTCCCTCACCAACACACCGCCCATTGCGAAAGCGGGGTGATGTCCACGATGTTGAAAGCACAGGGTATTGAGCTAAATGAGGCGATGGTTTTCGGTTTGGCTCACGCCCTGACTTTTGTCTATTTACCGATCATTAAGATCAGCGGTATGCCGTTGATTTCTTACCGTATGCCACCCCGATCCATTATCAAAAATGTGTGCAAGGCGTTGGGGATCAAATTAAAAATTCAAAAATTTTCCACCGCTCTTTTGGGGCAACAAGCCTTAGATCAGGCGTTAGCGGAACAAAAATTAGTCGGTTTGCAAACGTCTGTTTTCTGGTTGCCCTATTTCCCGCCCGAAATGCGGTTTCATTTTAATGCCCATAATTTGTTGGTTTACGGTAAACAACAGCACGAGTATTTGATTAGCGATCCCGTATTTGAGAGCGTGCAACGTTGCAATGAAGACGATTTGCAAAAAGCCCGCTTTGCCAAAGGGGCGTTAGCGTCAAAGGGCTTGATGTACTACCTTGACAGTAAACCCGAACAACCGCCCGAATTGGCAACGCTCATTCATCAAGCCATTCGCAAAAATGCCAAACAGATGTTAGCCCCACTATTTTTTGTGGGCGTAAAAGGCATTTGTTCGGTTGCCAAATCCATTGAAAAACTGGCAACCAGTAAAAAATCGGAAAAATATAAAAAACTCTATCTCGGACATATTGTGCGGATGCAGGAAGAAATCGGCACAGGCGGTGCAGGGTTCCGCTATCTGTATGCCTATTTTTTAGAACAGGCAGCGGACATTTGCCAACAACCTGCATACCAACAAGCATCGGAACAAATGACCGCAATCGGCGATCAATGGCGACAATTTGCCAGTTTATGCGTAAAACAATGCCGTAAACCGACAGAACAAGGCTATGGTGAAATTGCCGTGTTTTTACGCAAGATTGCTGAGCAGGAAGAATTGTTATGGCGAAGTTTAAAAAATGTTTCAAATTAACGCATTAAACCATTTTTATCAGCAATATCAAGCATTAAGCAATATTGAATTGACTATTACACAGGGCGAATGTGTCGGTTTATTAGGCCCGAATGGGGCAGGCAAAACCACCTTGATGTCCTTGCTCGCTGGTTTGCAAAGCGTACAATCCGGGCAGATTTTATTTGACGGCGTACCCTTTGCCCGCCTGAGCGAAAAGCAACGCCAGCAAATCTCCCTTGTGCCACAGGATTTTGCGTTTTATCCCTTGCTTTCAGTGTGGGAAAATATGAAATTTTTTGCCGCACTTTATGGGATTAGCGATAAAAAATGGCTGTTGCAATTATTGGAGCAAACAGGTTTAACCGCACATAAAGCCAAATTGGCAAAACATCTTTCCGGCGGTTTGAAACGCCGTCTGAATTTTGCGATTGGTTTGATTAACCGCCCTTCGGTGATTTTTTTAGATGAAATTACCGTGGGGATTGATCCCAAATCCAGACAATTTATTTTAGATGCCGTTGCAGATTTGACCCGCCAAGGGGTAACCGTGATTTATACATCCCATTACTTGCAGGAAATTGAGCAACTTTGCTCAAAATTAATTCTGTTAAATCAAGGTCAGCTCATTTATCAAGGCACGGTACAAGCAATTTTGCAACAAAACAAACACCATTCCTTAGAGCGGTTTTATTTGGACTTCTTGGCAAATCAGGTCGGCAAATGATGTTATTAGTCTCTATTTTTAAAGAACTGCGCTTATTGAGCCGTGATTTACACGGTGTGGCAGTATTATTTATTATGCCGATTCTGTTTATGCTGATTATGTCGGCGGCATTGAGCAAAGGGAATGAATTATCACGCAGTGGCGAAATTGTGTTGCTGGCGGAAAAGAATAATACATTGAATCAATCCTTTGCTAAGGCTTTGGCGGAAGAAAATTTAAATATTCGGCAAGGCGATCTCACCGATTTAGCCTTATTTCAAAACGGATTGCAACAAGGCAAATTTGAATTATTGGTGATTAACCGCAATAGTGCGGAAACGCTTTTAGAACAGGATCAAGGGCTGGAATTGCACTTAAATCCGAGCGTGGATCTGATTTGGCTGTCCGGTATCAAAGGTATTTTGCAAAAACACTATACGCAACAACGTCTGAACGATTATTTCGCTGACAATACAATCCATTTAGAAAACAATCATCTTAAACAAGTAAAAAAAATTGAACAGCAAGTTAATCAAGAATTAGAACAAAAATTCACCCAGATTAGATCCTATTTAAACAATAATATGTGGCAGGAACGCTATCTGAACCGTCAGGGCGATAGCGTGAACAAGCCCAATTCCGTGCAACACAGCGTGCCGGCGTGGCTGATTTTCGGGATGTTTTTTATTATGATTCCGCTTTCTAATGTGATGGCAATGGAACGCCAAACCAATACCATTACCCGTTTGCGGCTGGCTCAGGCATCGGCGTGGAAACTGGTGGTAGCGAAGTTGATTCCCTATTTCCTGATTAACCAGCTCCAATTTTTAGGGATGATTGCATTGGGCTATTTTGTGTTGCCCCTGTTAGATATGCCGATGTTCCGCCTTTCCGGCGATTTTACGGCTTATGCAGTGTTGGCATCCGCCGTCAGTTTGGCGGCACTGGGCTACGGATTGCTGATCAGCGTGATTGCCCGCACAACAGAACAAGCGGTTGTGCTGGGCGGTGGCGGCATTATTATTATGGCCGCAACGGGCGGCATTATGGTGCCTGTTTATATTATGCCTGAAATTATGCAGCAAATTGCCCAATTCTCACCAATGGGCTGGGCATTGACCGGCTTTCAGAATTTATTGCTGAACCACTACCACTTGCAGCAAATCAGCCCGATATTGTGGCGCTTGGCCGCATTTGCCGCCGCCACATTGGCAACGGCGGTGTTGATTTACCGCAATCAATTAAAAAAACAGGTGCGATTTTAATGGCTTATCAATTTACTTTAGCCGCCCCGGATTTGGAGCGGGAATTAAAAAAACTGATTGTGCAAGAAACCGAAAAAGACGAATTTTTGCCCGATGAATTGAGCGATGACGAATATCTGTTTGGCGAAAAAAGCCGCATTCAGCTTGATTCTTTAGATGCACTGCAAATTACGGTTGCCCTGCAGGCGCATTTCGGCGTGCGTTTAAACGGCGACCGCATGGTGCGCAAACACATGATGACGGTGCGCGATTTGGCAGCCTTTATCCGGGAAACCCACCAATCATCATGAACAGAGTTTATCTTCATTCATGCAGTTTTCAGACGGCCTCAGGCACAAAAAAAATGGCGGCGCAGTTTTTAAACCAGCAAAACGAATTGCCGTATTTCAAAGCCTTTGACGGCATATTTACGCCGATCAAAGAAATTCACCGCCAACTGGATTTTCATATCGACCATATTCTGCAGCAGCAGGGCTGGCAGCGGCGGGAATTGCCGCAAATTCCGATTTTATTGGGTTCGACCGGCTATACGGTAACCGATTTGGAATACCGCCTCAGCCAAAACCAAACCTTGGATTTTGATTACAACCTTGCCGCCCTCGGCCGCCACCTGCAGCAGCGCTACTGCTCGCCCGTATTCCATTTCGCCACTTCCTGCACCTCATCGGCGCAAGCCGTTTATGCCGCATATCAAATGATTCGCAGCGGCGGCTGCAGCAAAGCCATAGTTATCGGTTTGGAACATTTCAACCGTTTCACTTTCGAGCATTTTTATGCCATGAATTTATTGGCGCAAGAAGAAACCTACCGCCCCTTTGTCCAGCCTCAAGGCATGATTTTGGGGGAAGGCATTGCCTGTTTGGCATTGAGCAGCACTGCAGAAACAGCGTTTGGCTGCGAAATTCTTGCCGCCGCCTCCGTTACCGACCATCACAACCTGACCAACAGTAACGTCGCCGTTTTAGAACAACTGCTGAAGCAGATAACCGGCCAAGCCCGAATCACTCCCGAAGACATTACCGCTGTCAAAACCCACGGTATCGGTGGTGCATTTGACGATGACGAACAAACCCTGTTGCGCCAAACATTGCCAAACAGCAAATGGCTGCTGGCCAAACCGTTTTTAGGCCACACCTTGGGTGCAAGCGGCGTTTTGGAAACAGCATGGCTGCTGGAAAACCTGCGTTCGGGGCATTTCCCGCCTTTGCCTTATCAAAATCAGGCGCAACATTTACCCTTGGCACACGGAACGCCGGTTTCAGACGGCCTTTATCTCAACTATTTCCTCGGCTTCGGCGGCAGCAATGTCGGCTGGCTGCTGCATTGGCAACATTAAGGCAACACATGAACACGCTTTATCTGCACGCCTACCATCATTTTTTCCCCGACCAAGCAGGTAACAATCAAAACCTGCGCCATCAACTCAAACAATACGGCATCGACAGCCGCCGTCAGGCACGGTTTACCCAGTTGGCGCTGCTTGGCGCATTACCGCTGCAACACCGGATCAACAGCCAAACCGCCGTTTACCTGTCATCGCCATACAGCTCGCCGGAAAAATTCGATAGGGCATTTGCCGCCGTCCACCAACACCAAACTCCCAGCCCCTTAGACTTTATGGCAAACACCCATAATGCCGCCGTTTTCCATCTGGCGCAGCTTTGGAACATACAGGCCGAAACCCTGTTTTTAAGCATAGATACCCATCAACACTGGCAACCCGTCTGGCTGGCACAAAATTATCTCGCCCACAATCCTGACGGACAAATCTTACTCGGCTGGGCATTTGAAGCAGGAAGCATCGGCGGACGGGAAGGAAGCTGCTGGTGGCTGCTCGGCAGCAAAGCAGACGGCGCATTGGCAGAAATCGGGTTTACCCCATCGGCAGACAACTTGGCAGCTACCGACTTTCTCGCACCATTTACACAGTTTGAACAAGATATTGTTTGGAAGAAAAAAGTGATGTTTGTGGCAGAAGGGCTGGCAGCGTTGTCAGTTTGCAAATAATCGCAGTTCTGCGGTCTATAGCTGAATATATATAAATCAGTAATTTAATGATATTTATGTATTTTTGTCTGACAAAGTGAAAAATACAACTGCTTGTATATCAGCCATCTACCGTTTTTTTGCTTTTGTCCGCTAACATCTGCATCATGTCCGCCATCATGCTGCGGCCTTCGGCTTTGCTGACGATGGGGTCGCTGTCTTTTCGGCCGAGGATTTTGATGTCTTCCTGCGGCATTTCGGCGATGAAGCGGCTGGGATCGGGGAAGTGCAGCAGCCCTTGCCGTTTGCGTTTCAGGCAATGGGTCAGGGTCAGTTGGCGTTTGGCGCGGGTAATGCCGACATACATCAGGCGGCGTTCTTCTTCGACGTTGTTTTCTTCGATGCTGTCGCTGTGCGGCAGAATGCCTTCTTCGCAGCCGATCAGGAACACATAGGGATATTCCAAACCTTTGGAGGCGTGGAGGGTGGAGAGGCGGACGCTGTCGATTTCTTCTTCGTCTTTGCCTTCTAAAAGGGTCATCAGGGCGATGGTTTGGGCGATTTCGATGATGTTTTTGCCGTCTTCTCCGCTTTTTCTCGCCAGCCAGCCGGCGAGGTCGCAGACGTTGCGCCATTTGATTTCGCCGGCTTTGCCGTCTTCGTTGTTCAGCAGGTGGGTTTCGTAGTTGATTTCTTTGAGTAAATCGTTGAGCAGTTGGCCGGCATCTTCGGTTTCGGCCATGTTGCGGTAGCGTTCCATCATGGTCATAAATGCCTGCAGGTGGGTTTGGTTGGCGGTGGCGAGCAGGCTTTGGGCGTTGCCGTTTAATGCTGCTTCATACAGGCTGCATTCGTGTTCTTTGGCATAGTGGTTGAGTTTGCCCAAGGTTACGTCGCCTATGCCCCGTTTGGGTGAGGTGGCGGCACGCAGAAAGGCGGGGTCGTCATTCGGGTTGGCGAGCAGGCGGATATAGGCCAAGATGTCTTTGATTTCGGCTTTGTCGAAAAAGCTCTGTCCGCCCGATAATTGGTAGGGGACACGGGCGGAGCGCAGGGCTTCTTCCAGCAGGCGTGCTTGATGGTTGCCCCGATAGAGTACGGCAAAATCGGCGTATCGGGTTTTGTCGCCGCCGACCAGTTTTTGTTTGACAATCTGGCTGACCACCCATTCAGCTTCGTGCTGTTCGTTTTGGCAGGCAACGACTTTGACAATTTCGCCTGCGCCCAGTTGCGACCACAAGGTTTTGGGGAACAGTTTGGGATTGTTGGCAATTACTTGGTTGGCGATTTTCAAAATGCGGGCGGTGGAACGGTAGTTTTGTTCCAACTTGATGATTTTCATCTGCGGATAGTCTTCCTGCATTTTACGCAGGTTTTCCATATTCGCACCGCGCCAAGCGTAAATAGACTGGTCGTCGTCGCCGACGGCGGTAAACATGCCTTCCAAGCCGGTGAGCAGTTTCATCAGGGTAAACTGGCAGGTGTTGGTGTCTTGGCATTCGTCCACCAACAGATAGCGCAGGCGGCGTTGCCATTTGTTGCGCACCTCGCTGTTGTTTTGCAGCAGCATGGCGGGCAGGCGGATTAAGTCGTCAAAATCCACCGCCTGATAGTTTTCTAAGGTTGCCTGATAACCGGCATACAGGCGGGCGGTTTGCTTTTCCCATTCGTTTGAGGCCGTCTGAAAAACCGCTTCGGGCATTTTTAAATCGTTTTTCCACAATGAGATCTGGTGTTGGGCTTTAAACAGCGCTTCTTTGCCCGTCATTTCGGCCAGTTCGCCGATGATTTTGGCACTGTCGGTCGAGTCGAGAATCGAGAAGTTTTTTTTGTAACCGATATGTTTGGCCTCTTCCCGCAAAATCCGCATTCCCAGCGAGTGAAACGTGCAGATGGTCAGGCCGCGGGTCTGATTGCGGGGCAGCATTTTGGCAATGCGTTCCTGCATTTCCTTGGCCGCTTTATTGGTAAAAGTAATCGCCGCAATCTGATGGGCGGGGTAGCCGATGTGGGTAATCAGATGTTTGATTTTTTGGGTAATCACACCGGTTTTGCCGCTACCGGCACCGGCCAGCACCAATAAAGGGCCGCCCAAATATTGAACCGCCGCCAGCTGTTGGGGATTGAGTTTCATGGAGAAATCGGAATGGGAAAAGAAGACGGTTATTATAACGGAGAACGGTGTATCTGCGGCAATGTCGTTTAAAAGCGAGGCCGTCTGAAAATCAGGTTTTCAGACGGCCTCGCTTTCACACAGTATGCTTAAAACAGGTTGCTGACAAAAATCAGCAGAATTACCAGCGGCACCAGATATTTGACATACATAAACCAAATATTCACCGTAGTATGATTACCCTTATACAGCAGCTCGTCTTTGGCTTCGTCTTTCATCACAAAGCCGACAAACAGCGCCGAGCCGAGGGCGGTCAGCATAAACAGAATATTGCCGCTGATATAGTCGAACGCATCAAAAATATTGCGTCCCAAAACCGACACGTCTTTCCACGGGCCGTAGCTCAGGATAGACGGCAGGTTGCCCAAAACGAAAATACCCGCCAACACCAGCGTAATCGCCATACTGCGGCGGATTTTGGTTTTTTCCTGAATGGTGGTAATCAACACTTCATAAATCGTCAGCGAAGTCGTCAGCGCCGCAATCAGCAGCAGCGAGAAAAAAATCACCGCAAACAGCGGGCCGGCCCACATATTGGAGAACACAATCGGCAGGCTTTGGAACACCAAAGTCGGGCCGGAATTGGGCGCAACGCCGAAGCTGAACAGCGACGGGAAAATCATAAAACCGGCCAACACCGCAATCAGCGTATTGGTAATCGCAGTAATCACCGCCGTCTGCACCAAATCTTCGTTTTTATCCAAATAGCTCGACAGCGTAATCATCACACCAAAGCCCAAGCTCAGAGCAAAAAACACCTGTCCCAATACAAACACAAACAGTTGCGGCGTAATTTTGCTAAAGTCCGGTTTCAGATAAAAAGTAATCCCTTCCATCGCCCCCGGCAGCGTAACATTGCGCACCACCATCGCAATCAGGAACACAAACAGCAGCGGCATCAGATATTTCGCCGCCTTTTCAATCCCGCCAATCACACCCTTAACCAAAATCCATTGATTAACAAGCACAAACAGCAAAGTATAAAACGCAATTTCCCACGGGCTGTTTTCAATATGTTCCACAAAAAACGCCTTCGTCAATTCACCGCTGACCGGCTGCGAAATATCCAAACCGCCGCCGATAATATTGACGATATAGCTGATGACCCAGCCGCCCAGCACCATATAATAAGCCATAATCCCGAACGCACCGAGCAGGCTGCTCCAGCCGACCAGCTTCCAAAATTTGGCAACCGGTTTACCGTTCATCGTACCGGCAAACGCATCCAAAGTATTCACACCCTTGCGGCGGCCGATAACGTTCTCCACCAAAATCATCGGAATACCGATAACAAACATGGCAATACAAAACAAAAACACATAAGCCCCGCCGCCGTTTTCACCAACAAGATACGGAAAGCGCCAAGTCGCACCAAAGCCGACAGTCGCACCGGCCACGGTCAAAATATAAGTCAAACGGCTGGACCACGTTTGACGGGAAGGTTGGGAGGACATAAATCACTCACTCCTGTTAAATTAAGTAAAGCCCTGATTATACGCCGCCTTTAGCATTGATGATAACTGAATATTAAAAATGATAGCAGTGAAATTTACTGAATTTATGGAGATAAATAGGGAATTATTCTAAAAATTGTACTGTAATAAAAATACAAACAGGGGAAATCGCTAAAACAGGATTTTGTAGGTGAATGAAAAAATGGCGGGTAAGAAAGGCGGCAGGATTGCCGGAAAAAATACAGTCAGGCCGTCTGAAAATTAATTTTCAGACGGCCTAACTACTTGTCGGACAGATGTTCCTAAATCCTTATTGAGCAGCTTGTGTTTCGCTGTCTTCCGGCAGCAGGTCGCTTTCGGGAATTTCCGGTTCGGGTGTGCGTTCGAGAACTTTGCCGTTGAGTTTCAAAGTGTTGTCTTGCAAGGTCAGGCGGGTGCGGACGTTGTTTTTATCCAGCGTCAGATATTGGTCGCGCGCCATCACCTGCAGGGTGTTGTCCACCATCAGCCGCAGGGTTTCGTTGATGTCGTCGATATTGGCACGGCCGGCGGCTTCGTCTTCGGGATTGACGCTGAAAATGCTGCGGGCTTGGTTTACGGCAAGTTGTTCGAGCATTTTTTGCGGTACTCGGATATCGAAATCGGCATGGGTTTTGCCCAGCATATCGGCCAAGTTGTCCATATCTTTGACGGTCAGACCTTTGAAGGCGAGCGAACCTTTAACATCCACTTCGCCCTGCGGCATGGAAAAGGTAAAGGTTTTGACGTTTAACACCGGATCTTGGGTAAACAAACCGGAGGCTTCGGTTTTGGCCGTCTGAATTAAGGTGTTTTGAATTTCGCTTTCGCTCATATTGCGGCCGGCGATTTCTGCCAGTTTGTTTTTCAGCGCCAGCAGGCTCGGTGCGTCTAAGTGTTCGGCGGCGATGTGGATATCGAGCGGACCGTATTGCTCGTTGCCGTAAGCCAGTTTTTCGAATTGGAAACGGCCTTCGCTGTTGATAAAGCGGTCGGCTTCACGGGTGTCGGTAGCAAATTTGAGTTTGCCGACTTCGATTTTGGACGGGGCAACAGTTCCGGTCGGGTTGATAAAGGCACCGATTTGCAAATCGGTAACCAAATTCACCAGCTCGTTGAGTTTGACATTGTAATCAATGCCTTCTTTCCACTGCATCAGGAAATTATCGAGCATCAGGCTGCTTTTGCCCAGCGACAGACGGTTGCTGCCGTCGGTGGTTTCAGATTGGAAGTGCAGGCCGTTGAAGGCAATATCGCCCTTGTCCGCCAGTTTGACCTGCAACGCAGGCGCAAGATAGTCGTGACGGTAGGTATCGAAATTGTTGCCGTAGGCGGTTGTGCCGCCGAGGCCTTTCCAGTTGAGCTTGATGCCGGAAAGTTCTTCATAATCGAATGCGGGAACATTCAGACTGATTTCGCCGCTGCCGTTGAAATACACGGTATTGGTCATATTAACCGGCGTTTGCCCGCCGAAGAAGCGGGAAAGGACTTTTTCGGCTTCAGGGTGGTATTTAAATTCGGTTTCGATATATGCCCGAGTACCGACCCCGCCGGCAAACGGACCGTGCTTGATATGATTGACGATGGTAACCGGCTGTTGCAGCACGGTTTTCAGATTGTCGGGCAGATATTTTTCGGTATTGTGAAGCAGCGTCGGTTTCAGACGGATAACCGTGGTTTCGGTAGAAGTAAACCAGCCCCGCTCGTATTGGCGGGATTCAACGGTTAGAAAACCGGATTCCTGCAGGAGTTTTTGTTGGGCGGTGAGGCTTTCTTCCGCTTTGATACCGAGATAATAGGGCGTACCCAGCGCAGCGGCGGCAACGGCAGCCGCAGTCGGGATAAGAAACTTTTTCATTGCTTCAGACAATCAGATAAAGGATTGAAAGTGCCAAGCATAGCATTTTTTAGAGGATTTGTCTTGGACGATGGGACGCTGCAAAATCAGGCCGTCTGAAAACTCGATTTTCAGACGGCCTGATTTTTTGCGTTTGTCGGTTTGGCCGTTACAGCACGGATTTGACGGCGGCGACAACGTTGTCGGCGGTGAAGCCGAACAGTTTGAACAGTTCTTCCGCAGGGGCGGATTCGCCGAAGCGGTCGATGCCGACGACTGCGCCGTTGAGTCCGACATATTTGTACCAGCCGTCGCTTGCGCCGGCTTCTACGGCGATGCGCGGCAAGCCTTCGGGGAGGACGGTGGTTTTGTAGGCGGTATCTTGGCGGTCGAATACGTTGGTGGAGGGCATGGATACGACATTTACGCCGATGCCTTGTTCTGCCAGTTTGGTTTGGGCTTCCAGCGCTAATGCGACTTCTGAACCGGTGGCGATAATCACGGCACGGGCTTGGCCTTGGGCTTCACGCAAAACGTAGCCGCCCCGTTTGATGTTGTCCAACTGTTGTTGGCTGCGGTTTTGGAACGGGAGGTTTTGGCGGCTGAAAATCAGGCTGGACGGGCTGCTTGGGGCTTTGGCGGCTTCTGCCCATGCGACCAGTGATTCGGCGGTGTCGCAAGGCCGCCATACGTTCATGTTCGGAATCAGGCGCAGGGTGGCGGTTTGTTCGATCGGTTGGTGGGTCGGGCCGTCTTCGCCCAAGCCGATGGAGTCGTGGGTAAAGACGAAAATCGGGTTGATTTTCATCAGGGCGGCCATGCGCAGGGCGTTGCGTTCGTATTCGCTGAACATCAGGAAAGTGGCACCGAACGGTTTGATGCCGCCGTGCAGCGCCATGCCGTTCATCACTGCGCCCATGCCGAATTCGCGTACGCCGTAGTGAATGTAGTTGCCGCCTTGTTCGCGGGTTACGGACACACTGTTTGACCAGTCGGTGAGGTTGGAGGGGGTGAGGTCTGCCGAGCCGCCGACAAATTCGGGTAATACTTTTGCCAGCATTTCAATGCTGTTTTGGCTGGCTTTGCGGGTGGCGACGGTTTCGGCTTTGCTGCACACTTCCTGCAATGCGGCTTGGACGGCGGCATCGAAGTTGTCCGGCAAGGCTTTGTTCATGCGGCGGATAAATTCGGCGGCAAGTTCGGGGAATTGGGCTTGGTAGCGGGCGAAGAGTTCGTTCCACTGGTTTTCCAGTTTGGCACCTTTTTCTTTGGCATTCCATGCGTCGTAAATATCTTGCGGGATTTCAAACGCAGGATGATTCCAGCCCAGATGTTTGCGGGTGGCTTCGATTTCTTCCGCACCCAGCGGTGCGCCGTGGGTTTTGTGGCTGCCTTCTTTGTTGGCTGCGCCTTTGCCGATCAGGGTTTTGCAGCAGATTAGCGAGGGTTTGCCGGTTTCGGCATGGGCGGCTTCGATGGCGGCTTTCAGTTCACCGGTGTCGTGGCCGTTTACGTTGGGGACAACGTGCCAGCCGTAGCTTTCAAAGCGTTGCGGGATATTTTCGGTGAACCAGCCGTCCACTTTGCCGTCGATGGAGATGTTGTTGTCGTCGTATAACACAATCAGTTTGCCCAAGCCCAGTGTGCCGGCCAGCGAGCAGGCTTCGTGGGATACGCCTTCCATCATGCAGCCGTCGCCCATAAATACGTAGGTGTGGTGGTCGACGATATTGAAACCGTCTTTGTTAAATTCGGCGGCGAGGATTTTTTCTGCCAGTGCCATGCCCACGGCGTTGGCAATGCCTTGTCCCAGCGGGCCGGTGGTGGTTTCTACGCCGTCGGTGTAGCCGTATTCGGGGTGGCCGGGGGTTTTGCTGTGCAGTTGGCGGAAGTTTTTCAAGTCGTCAATCGACAAATCGTAGCCGGTCAGGTGCAGCAGGCTGTAGAGAATCATCGAGGCGTGGCCGTTGGAGAGAATGAAACGGTCCCGGTTGTAGAATTTCGGGTTGGCCGGATTGTGTTTGAGAAACTGCGTCCATAATACTTCGGCCATTTCTGCCATGCCCATCGGAGCGCCGGGGTGGCCGGAGTTGGCTTTTTGTACGGCATCGACTGAGAGGAAGCGGATTGCGTTTGCCAGTTGCGACATAGTATGTGTACCTTTCTTGCGGCCTTGCGGTAAGGCCGTCTGAAAATGATGTGTTGGTCGGGAAAATAAAACAGCTTCCGAATTATCGCCTGTTTCGCCGTGCCGAATCAAGGCTTGTTGTTGGCAATCAGGCGGGAAAATGTGTTTTTCAGACGGCCTGTAACGGCTGCTTCGCCAAATTCTGCCAAGCAGTTTTGCCGCAGGGTGTCGGGAGAATAGCGGTTTGGGTTGTCGTGCATATCGATGAGGGCTTGGGCGAGGGCGGCGGGATTGTCGGTCGGAACGAGCAGGCCGTTGTTGGGATTGACGATGGATTCCGGCCCGCCGCAGCGGGTGGCAATCAGGGGCAAGCCTTGCGACAGGGCTTCGATAAAGACAACGCCGAATGTTTCGGTGCGGCTGGCCAATACAAAAGCATGGCTCTGCCGCATCAGGGACAATACTTCGTCGGTTTTCAGACGGTCTGCAAACGAGACGGCACGGGCAATGCCCAAATCTGCCGCCATTTGCCGCAGTTTGGCGGCTTCCGGCCCGTCGCCGCCGATGTTCAAACGCATATTCGGACGTTGCTGCAGGGCTTGGGCGAAGGCGGGCAACAGAATGTCGAAGCCTTTGAGCTGCCGCAGATGGGCGACCGAGCAAAAGGTGAAAGGCTGCTGCGTTTTATCGGGAAAGGTAAACGCTTCGGCGAAGTTGCTGCCCAAAATATTCGGCAAATACTGCCAGTCCAATCCGTATTTTTGCTGGAGCAGGGCGCATAAATCACGGCTGACGGCGAAACGTGCGCTGCAGTTTTGTGCCGCTGCGTGCATGGACGGCCATTGGTTGCGGCGCACCAGATTGCGGGCAAAAATGCTGCTGTGTTCGGTAATTACGTAGGGAATGCCGTAGCGGCGGTAGATGGCGTGCGCCAGAATGCCGCCGTAGTTCATGGCGTGGGCGTGGACGGCATCGGGGCGGCCGTTGTCGGCGATATAGCGTTCAAACGCCGCCAGTCCGGCATTCACCCAGCGGATGCGGTCGATATCGACAATCGGACAGCGGGGGAAAAAATACATGCTGTCGTAGGCATAAGTGTTCAGTCCGCCTTGGCGGTGGCGGCGCAATCCGTAAGGGCCGGCGAACACGCTGGCCGGTTCGCTGCGCAGGTAGCGGAACATCGGGGCGATTACGCCGACAGTGCATCCGGCCCGCTGCAAGGCCTGCGCCTGATTGCGGAAGAATATACCGTCCACATCGTGTTCGGATTTGGGATACCAAGAGGGGATAACGACAATGTGCATGGCGGTTTCGGAATGGAAAGCGGAAAGGGCGTTTTTCAGACGGCGTGAGGCCGTCTGAAAAACGGTTGCAGGGAATTTATTCTCCGGCGACGGTCATCTCGCTGATGAGAATCGAGCCGATTTTGTTGGATGAGCGTTTCAGGGCATCGTCGGCTACGCCGCTGATGTTGCGGTACATATCCTGCAGGCGGCCGGCTACGGTTATGCCCTGCACAGGATAGGCAATCACGCCGTTTTCCACCCAAAATCCGGCGGCTCCGCGCGAATAGTCGCCGGTAATGGTATTGACACCCTGTCCCATCAATTCGGTAATCAACAGGCCGCTGCCCATTTCTTTGAGCAGGGCGGCTTGGTTGTTGTGGGTGTGGCTCAAATAGAGATTGTGTGCGCCGCCGGCGTTGGCGGTGGTCTGCATACCGAGTTTGCGGGCGCTGTAGCTGCTGAGGAAATAGCCGCAAATCACGCCGTTTTCCACCACAAAGCGGGGGGCGGTCGCCACGCCTTCGGAATCGAAATAAGTGCTGCCGAAAGCGCGGGGAATGTGCGGCTCTTCCCGCAGGTGGATAAAGTCGGGCAAGACCTGTTTGCCGATGCTGTCGATCAGAAAGCTGCTTTGGCGGTAGAGGGCGCTGCCGCTGAGTGCGCCGACCAAATGGCCGATCAGGCTGCCGGACAGCGTGGTGTCGAAAATGACCGGATAGCTGCCGGTCGGCACGCTGCGGCTGCCCAAACGGCGGGCGGTGCGTTCGGCGGCGGTGCGGCCGATGTCGGCGGCGGCTGCCATATCGCTGTGGCAACAGGCGCTGTCGTACCAATAATCCCGCTGCATGCCGTCTGAATCGGCGGCGACCACGCTGCAGGAAATGCTGTGGCGTGTGCCTTGCTGGTGTGCCAGAAAGCCGTGGGTGTTGCCATACACATATTGGTAATGGCTGTTTTGCACGCAGGCACCTTCGGAATTGCTGATGCGGCTGTCGGCTTCCAGCGCTGCCTGTTCGCATTCTTTGGCAAGGGCGACGGCATCTTCGGTGGAAATGTCCCATTCGTGGTAGCGGTCGAGATTGCCGCATTCGCCCGCCATTAATTCCGCTTCTGCCAAGCCGTTGCATTCGTCTTCGGCGGTGTAGCGGGCAATATCGACAGCGGCTTTGACGGTGTCGCTCAGGGCTTGGGCGGAAAAGTCTGCCGTGCTGGCACGCCCTTTGCGTTTGCCGACATAAACGGTGATGTCGAGCGATTTGTCCTGCTGGAATTCGATTTGTTCGATTTCGTTGAGGCGGACGCTGACGTTTTGCCCCAGCGATTCGCTGAAGTCCGCCGCTGCGGCATCGGCACCCATTTCTTGGGCCAGTCGGAGCGTGCGGCGGCACAAGTCTGATAATTCTTCCCGTGCGTGGTGAAACATGGTGGTAAAGTTCCGGATTTTGCTTGGCTGCATTGTAACTGTTTTCAGACGGCTCGTGTTAAAATACCCCGATTTGACACGATAACGGTAGAAAACCATGTTTGAGCAGGAAGACGAATGGGTCAGCAAAACCCAAATGAAAAAGCAGATGAACGATTTGCAGGATTTGGGTATGGCGCTGACCAAGCTTTCAAGCGACACGCTGAAAAAAATCGGTTTGGCCGACGATTTGCTCGAAGCGGTGCAGACGTATAAAAAAATCACCTCCAACAGCGCCCTCAAACGTCAGGCGCAATATATCGGCCGCCTGATGCGGGATACCGATCCCGAACCGATTGAACAGTTTTTGGCAAAACTGCGGGGCGACAATGCGGCACACAATGCCTTTTTGCAGCGTGTCGAGCAGGCACGGGAACGGCTGATTGCCGACGATGAAGCGTTTACCCGCTTTATGGCGGATTATCCGCACGCCGATGCCGGCAAAATCCGCACCCTGATCCGCAATACCCGCAAAGAGCAGGAACAAAACAAACCGCCGAAAAACTTCCGTGCGCTGTTTCAGGAAATCAAAACCGTAATGGAAAACGGCACAGCGGCGGAAGAATAATCAGTCAGCGGAGTAACGATTTTCAGACGGCCTGCTGTCTGATATTTTTATCCAAAATCAAAACACAAGAACAAGAAATTTAAGAAACTTATGTCCGTAAAAATCCAAACCCGTTCCGTCAATCAAGAAGTCTGTCAGGCGCTGGTGGCGGCAGGCACTGATCCGCTGATTGCCCGCCTGTGCGCCGCACGGCAGGTGAAGTCGGCCGCCGAATTGCAAGACCGGCTCGACAGCCTGTTGCCGTATCAGACGCTCACGCATTGCGAAGCGGCGGCGGTGCGGCTGGCGGATGCCGTGCAGCGGCAGGAAAAAATCCTGATTGTGGCGGACTACGATGCCGACGGTGCAACAGCGTGTTCGGTCGGCATCAAAGGCCTGTCGGCAATGGGCGGCGTGGTCGATTTTCTCGTTCCCAACCGTTTTGAACACGGCTACGGCTTAACCCCCGAGCTGGCGGAACTGGCGGCGGCGCAGAATGTGGATTTGCTGGTTACGGTCGATAACGGCATCGCCAGTCTGGCGGGCGTGGCACGGGCCAAAGCATTGGGTTTGGACGTGGTGGTAACCGATCACCATTTGCCGGCAGAAAGCACGCCCGACTGCATTATCGTCAATCCCAACCAAAAAGGCTGCGGCTTTGCCAGCAAAAGTCTGGCGGGCGTGGGCGTGATTTTTTACGTTTTGATTGCACTGCGTGCCGAATTGGAACGCCGGGGCCATTTTTCAGACGGCCTTGCCAAGCCGAATCTGGCCGAATTGTTGGATTTGGTGGCATTGGGAACCGTGGCCGACGTGGTGCCGCTGGATCACAACAACCGCATTTTGGTATCGCAGGGGCTGAAGCGGATACGTTCCGGCAAAATGCGGCCGGGCATACGGGCATTGTTCGACATCGCCCGCAGAGACTGGCGTAAAGCCCAGCCGTTTGATATGGGGTTTGCACTCGGACCGAGAATCAACGCCGCCGGACGCTTGGACGATATGTCGGTCGGCATTGCCTGCTTGCTGGCGGAAAACGATGCCGAAGCCCAAACGCTGGCGGCGCAGCTCAACCAGCTTAATATCGAGCGGCGGGAAATCGAACAATCCATGCTGCAGGACGCACTCAACGCCTTTCCCGAAACCTTGCCGGCAGGGCAGACCACGCTGGTTGCCTATCGGGACGACTTCCATCAGGGCGTGGTCGGCATTGTCGCCAGCCGTCTGAAAGACCGTTTTTACCGCCCAACCATCGTATTTGCACCGGCAGACAACGGCGAAATCCGGGGATCGGGGCGATCCATTCCCAATCTGCACCTGCGGGACGCTTTGGATTTGGTCAGCAAACGCCACCCCGATTTAATCATCAAATTCGGCGGCCATGCGATGGCGGCGGGTTTGAGCATATACGAAAACCGGATTGCCGATTTTCAGACGGCCTTTGAAGCCGCCGTTCAAGAAATGTTGGACGAAGAAGACCTGTCGCAAACCTTTATCACCGACGGCAGCCTTGCCGCCGCCGACATTACCCTCGAACAGGCGCAAAACCTTGCCCGCCAAGTATGGGGACAGGGCTTCGCCCCGCCGAGTTTTACCGACAAATTCCGTGTGCGCCGCCAGCAGCCGATGGGTGCGGAAGGCAAACACACCAAAGCCTGGCTGGAAAAAGACGGCTGCGAATTTGAAGCCATGTTCTGGCGTTGCAACGACGAATTGCCGCCGTTTATCCGCACCGTTTACCGCCCCGTCGCCAACGAATGGCGCAACCAGACCGAACTGCAACTTTATATCGATTATTGGGAAGCGGCGTGAAGCTGCGGGATATTCGGCTGTATATTCCGACTTTAATTGGTATTTTATTGCTGGGCATGGCAGTATGGATGAAAATCGATGCGCTGGCAGAAGCGGCATTGTGTGCAGATTTGACCTGTATGGGCAAAGACTATATCCCGCCGCTGTCTAATCTGTACGGAATAATATTGGTCGTGTTGATGTGGCTGCTTCAGGCACGGTTTTTTTTGATTGATAAAAAAACTGATCAATACCGTAGGCAAATTTGGCTGGTTTGGCTGGTGTACGGTATTTTGGCAGCGGCATTGTTGTCGGTTATTGTGCCGATTTGATTTTCAGACGGCTTATTTCTGAAACGCTATTCTAAAGAAATGAACAGATCATGATTTACCCTTGGCACGAACAGGCATGGCGGCAGCTTGCCGAACATTGGCACAGCCGACCGAATGCGTGGCTGATTGCGGGGCGGGAAAACACCGGTAAAACCGCATTTGCCCGACATTTGGCGCAGGCATTATTGTGCGAATCGCCCGACAGCCGCCACCAAGCCTGCGGACATTGCCCCTCGTGTCATCTGTTTGCCCAAGGCGGACACCCCGATTTTTACGAGCTTGCGCCCGAAGCCGCCGAAGGCGAAACAGCGGCACGCAAACTGCAGCAGATTAAAATCGATGCTGTGCGCGATGTGGTGGACAAACTCTATCTGAGCGCCGTACGCGGCGGCTTGCGGGTGATTTTAATCCACCCCGCCGAAAGCATGAACACACAGGCAGCAAATGCTTTATTGAAAGTTTTGGAAGAACCGCCGCAAGACGTGGTGTTCCTGCTGGTGTGCCACGCACGGGACAAACTCTTGCCGACCGTCAAAAGCCGTTGCCGCCAACTGCTGTTGCCCGCCCCCGATTATGCCCAAGCACTGGCGTTTCTGCAGGCGCAGGGTGTGGACAATGCCGCCGCCAAACTGGCGTTTCACAGTGGCGCTCCATTGTTTGAAACAGATGAATTTTCAGACGGCCTGCGTGCCGGTTTGCTCGACCTGCTGGCGCAGCCCCGCCTGCTGGCGATTTTGGACTATGCCGCCGAGTTCGACAAACACAAACAACCCTTGGCGGCGGGCATAGACTGGCTGCAGAAATGGCTGCTCGATGTCGGCTTGGCGCAGCAGAATATGCCGCCGCTGTATTACCCCGATTACGCCGATGCCGGCCGCCAAGTCGCCGGACGCACCCGCCCCGACAAACTGTTCCGCCTGATGGATACTTTGAACAAACTCGCTCCCTACGGCCGCCACACGCTCAACGTCAGAATGCAGATGGAATCGCTGCTGATTGACTATCTGGCGTTTTGGCAGAATAAATAAGGGCAGCGGGCAGGCGTTGCAGGGAAAATAAGCATTTGAAACACACACCACGGATTACACCATGTATTTAATCGATTCACACTGTCATTTGAATTTTGAAGGCCTTGCCGGACGGTTGGGCGAAGTGTTCGCCAATATGGCGGAACAAGATGTGCGGCAGGCGCTGGCAATCAGCGTCAGCCGTGAGAGTTTTCAGGAAGTTTTGGCGATTGCCGAGCAAAACGAGCAGGTTTATTGCACCGTCGGTGTCCACCCCGACAGCCAAGAAGCAGCGGAATTTACGGTCGCCGAAATGGTGGCGGCGGCGCAGCACCCCAAAGTGGTCGGAATCGGCGAAACCGGTTTGGATTATTACTGGTGCAAAGGCGATTTGGCATGGCAGCACCAACGTTTTGCCGACCATATCCAAGCCGCCAACGAAAGCGGTTTGCCGGTGATTGTGCATACCCGCGATGCAGCGCAGGATACGCTGCGGATTTTAAAGGAATGCAACACCAATTCCGGCGTAATCCACTGTTTTTCCGAAGATATTGCCTTTGCTAAAGCTGCATTGGATTTGGGACTGTATATTTCGTTTTCCGGCATTGTAACCTTTAAAAATGCACCGCTGATTCAGGAGGCGGCGAAATATGTGCCGCAAGACCGGATGCTGGTGGAGACCGATGCACCGTTTCTTGCCCCTGTGCCGAAGCGGGGCAAGCCCAACGAACCGGCGTATGTGCGCCATACGGCGGAATTTGTCGCCAAGTTGCGGGGCGAAACTCTGGAAGAGTTGGCGGCCTATACCACCGAAAATTTCTACCGCCTGTTTGCCAAAGTAAAACCGTGGCAGGGCGAGGCTGTCTGAAAAACGGCGGTAAACTTGAAAGCCGTCTGAAATAGGTGCAGAATGTTTACTTATTAACTTTTGTGCCACTATAGTGGATTAACTGAATAATCCATACAATTTAATCCGGCACTTGTAGGATGCGAGCCAAAGCACGCACCTGTTCTGTGAGTTTTATGTCGAAGCCGTCTGAAAATCTGATTTTAGCCACGCAGAAACTCGCTTTACTCATTTTCAGACGGCATTCATGTGGAATTTAAAGAACACGTGCATGCTTAGGCAAGCACACTACACACCGCTCCCCGTCCCGCTGGCGGGAAGGGTGGTTCACTTTGGTTGTAATATTTTTTTGGTTAATTCATTATATGTGGAAAAACCTGATTTTCAGACGACCTCATATAGTTAAAACACTGAATTTCCCATACCAAAGCAGGCGTAGGTTGTGGTTGGCGAGGCACGAGCGTAACCCAACAAAATCTTATGTTTCAAGGTTTTTTAAATTAATGTTGGGTCTCGACCCAACCTTGTATAAGAAACACCAACCACAAGATAAAATAAAAAGCCCCCGATAGAAGCAGCTATCAGGGGCGGGATTGAAAACAGAGTTGTACGCCAACCTTGGGCTTCAAAGCCCGCGACGTAGATAAAAGCCTGTTTTCAATGTCCAAACACCCCGAATAGTATCATAGACATGCTGTGCATAGTCTGCATTCACAAGGTTAGGAGCATGATGGACACCCCATTTTATTTTATCGGCATCGATATTGCCAAGTTAAAGTTCGATGTCGCGGTCAAAAAATCCGCAAAAGTGTATCAACACCACCAGTTTGAGAACCATCCGCAAGGATTTGCTGCTTTGAGCGAATGGCTGAACAGCTTTTCGGATAAGCCGCTCTATATCGTGATGGAGGCGACAAACGTCTATCACGAAAGGTTGTGCGAATACTTATATGCGGCCGGACATTCGGTAGTCGTGATTAATCCCAAATGTGCCGCCAACTTTGCCAAAGGTTTGAACTTACGTTCCAAAACCGACAAAGCGGATGCCAAATTACTTGCCCGCTTAGCCGAAAGCTATATTCATGAGTTTGACCTGTGGCAACCGAAAGGCAATAACGAACAAGCCTTATTGCGCCAACTTCGCCATCTCGAACATTTAAAAGCAGCGCTGGCGAAAGAAAAAGTCCGGCTGCAGATGCTGTTGGACGAGTATGCAATGGTTTCATCCGAACGTCTGATTGCTTTTCTTGAGTGCGAAGTCAAAACCGTTGAAGCGCATATTCATCAGTTGGTGAAACAGGATGAGCAGTTGAAACACAACCATCGTCTGCTGAGCAGTATTCCCGCCATCGGCAAAAACACAGCCTGTTGGCTGCTCGCCATACTGGGCGACGGCACTCGTTTTAAAAACGGAAGGGCTGCTGCGACCTACGCCGGACTGACCCCGATGGTCAGACAATCGGGAACGAGTGTAGATAAGCGGGTCGGTATCTCCCGTATCGGACAGAGTGATTTGAGGAAGATACTCTATATGCCGGCCGTGTCGTTTTGCTTTGGCAAATATAAGGACAGTATTTACAGCCCGTTTGTCCAACGCTTGCTGGAGCGTAATAAACTGGCGAAAAAAGCCGTGATTGTGGCTCTGATGCGTAAACTCGTGACCATTGCCCAATCTGTATTGAAGTACCAACAACCCTTTAATGAAGAACGCTATGCGAAAATGTGTCTGGATAAGGCTTGATTTATTGGGGGGCTTATAGTATCTACGCCTTGTTTAAAAACCGTATGGATTATTAGGTTAATTCACAATAGACGAAACAATATACTGGAGAGAACGGACATGACAAAAAAACTGCACCCGCAAACGCTGGCAATCCGGGGCGGCAAAGAAGAAACGCAATATCGGGAACACAATCAGGCGCTGTTTATGACCAGCAGCTTTATGTGGGAAAGCGCCGCCCACGCCGCCGACCTGTTTTCCAAAAAAGTCAAAGGCTTCACCTATACCCGCACCGCCAACCCGACCACCGCCGCTTTTGAAAAACGTTTGGCGCAGTTGGAGGGAGCGGAGCGGGCTGTTGCCACGTCCAGCGGCATGTCGGCGATTCAGGCAGCGTTTTTCACCTTTTTGCAGGCGGGCGACCATATTGTTTCCGGTCGCGGTCTGTTCGGCACCACCGCCGGTTTTATCGATACCGTTGTCCGCAAATTCGGCATTGAAGTCAGCTATGTTTCGACCACCGACATCGGCGAATGGCAGGCAGCAATCCGCCCGAATACCAAACTGTTTTTCTTAGAGACCCCGTCCAACCCCTTGGGCGAAGTCGCCGATTTGCGTGCCTTGGCGGATTTGGCGCACCGGCACGGCGCACTCTTGGCAGTGGACAACAGCCTGATGTCGCCTTACGGCCAACGGCCGCTGGAGCAGGGAGCCGATATTTCCGTACAGTCCGCCACCAAAGCCTTGGACGGCCACGGCCGTGTTGCCGGCGGCGTATTGGCAGGTTCGGAAGCCCTGATGGCGCAGGTAGCAGTGTATTGCAACTCCTGCGGCTTGGCGATTTCCCCGTTTAATTCATGGGAACTGTTGAGCGGCATCGAAACTCTGTCGCTGCGCATGGAAAAACAGTTCGCCCAAGCGCTCGCCGTCGCCCAATGGCTGCAAACCCAACCGCAGGTCAAAGCCGTTTACTATTCCGGCCTGCCCGAACACCCGCAACGTGAGTTGGTTGAACGCCAGCAAAACGGCGGCGGCATCGTTATCGGTTTCGAGCTGGAAGATCAGGCGGCCGCATGGAAAGTGATCGACAGCGTGGAAGTATTTTCCCGCACCGCCAATCTGGGCGATGTCCGTTCCACCATCACCCACCCGTGGACCACCACCCACGCCCGCATGTCGCCTGAAGACAAATTAGCCGCCGGCATCACCCAAGGCCTCGTGCGCCTGTCAGTTGGCTTGGAAGTTGTGGAAGATTTGATTGACGATTTAAAACAGGCATTTGCCTGATTTTCAGACGGCCTTAACCGCCGTTGTTTAAACGATAAAAGGAAACACACATCATGGATGAAGCCGTATTCTCCACCTGGGCGCTGCGTATCTGCCTAACAGTATTGATTGTTTTTTTAGGATTTATTGTTTGGAACTTAGGTAAAGAATCCCAAGCCGGCAAATTCGGCATGGCCATGCTCTTCCTCGTATTAGGACTGGGCGTGTTCGGCTTTATCTTCAAAGAAATCCTGATCAACTTTTTGGTATTGCCGAAATAACAGTGTTTTGAATTGAAACCAAGCCGTCTGAAAACGGGAAAACCCGATTTTCAGACGGCATGTTTCTGTTTTGCTGTAAAAAATCGGCCTAAGGTTGCTTGGATTTAGCCGCTTCGGCGCGTCTAACGCTGACGCTTTTGCCGCCTATGCCCCAGTTGTCCATATCGACTTCATCAATCACGACGACGGTGGTTTCGGGATTTTTGTTGAGTACCCGTGATAATAATTCGGTTACGCCCTGAATTAGTTCGGCTTTTTGTTCGACACTCGGCGCTTCGCTGCCGCCGGTTACTTTGATATTGACGTAAGGCATGGTTTTTTTCCTTAATTGTTGAACAAACGGGAAGAATAAAGGATTTGGGCTGATTTGAAAAGGCGGGCGGGAAGTAGGGAAGACAGAAAAACAAAAATCTGCCGTTTGGCAGATTTTGGGGTGGCACGCCCACGGGGATTCGAACCCCGGTTGCCGCCGTGAAAGGGCAGTGTCCTAGGCCTCTAGACGATGGGCGCATACCGAAGAAGCCGAGATTATGCCGAGGTTTGAAACGGCTGTCAAGCGTTTTGGGAATTATTTTGCCTTAAAACCCGCGGTTTTAGCTTTGCAGAAACTCGGTTTACTCGTTTTAGCTTCGCAGAAACTCGCTTCGCTCGTTTTCAGACGGCCTGTGGTGCTTCGGGCGATGGTACGGTCGGCGACAATCTGTGTATAATAGCGGGGTTTTAAGGAAAGGATTGACGATGTGGTTTAAGCAGATCAGTTTTTATCCGCTCAATCGGGAAAAGTTACCTGATTTGGAGTTGCTGGCGGACAAGTTGGCGGCGGCGGAATTTGTGCCTTGTCAGGGTTTGGACTGGTTTAGCGAGGGCTTTGCTGCGCCGGTGGCGTTTTCGCCGGAAGCGGTGTTTCCTGCCGACTATACTTGGCGGGTTGCCTTGAAAAAAGAGGAAAAAGTGTTGCCTGCCGGTGTGATTCGGGATATTTTGGACGAAAAAGTGCTGGAAATCCAAAATAACGAGGGTCGGAATGTCGGCCGCAAGGAAAAGCAGGAATTAAAAGATATTATCACCGATGATTTGCTGCCGAGGGCATTTACCCGCAGCAGCCGTGTTCAGGCGGTGTTTGATACCCGGCGGGGTTTTTTGCTGGTGAATCATGCGGCGCAGAGCAAGGCTGAAAATGTGCTGACCAAGCTGCGCGAAGCCTTGGGCGGTTTGGAGGCGGCGCTGCCGCAAACCAAACAGTCGCCTTCGTCGCTGATGACATCGTGGTTGCTCAACGGCGGTTGCGAGGGCGGTTTTGAGTTGGACAGCGATTGTGAATTAAAAGGCAGCGGCGATGTTGCGCCGACGGTGAAAATTTCCAAGCAGGATTTAACGGCTGATGAGGTGGTGCAACACGTTAAAAACGGCAAAACCGTTACCCAGCTTGGTTTGGTGTGGCGCGACCAAATTGCGTTTGTGCTGACGCAGGATTTTACCCTCAAGCGTATCCAGTATTTGGATGTTTTGCAGGAAGAGGCCGAAAGCAGCGGTGATGATGCCGCCAGCCTGATGTTTGCTTCGCAGATTTTGATGACCGAAGCGCTGGGCAGTATGCTGGAAGAGCTGGTATCGCTGTTGGGCGGCTGGCAGGCATGATTTTCAGACGGCCTGACACACAAAGCCGTCTGAAAACGGAGATTATATTGTATTGCCGCCAAGCGGCGAACCGTCAAATCAAAAAGGAATTTTCATGAGCATTAAATCCGACAAATGGATACGCCGCATGAGCGAGCAGCACGGCATGATTGAGCCGTTTGAGCCGAACCAGATTAAAGAAGTCAACGGCCAGCGGATTATTTCCTACGGCACATCAAGCTACGGCTACGATATCCGTTGCGCCAACGAGTTTAAAATCTTTACCAATATCAACAGCACCATTGTCGATCCGAAAAATTTCGACCCGAAAAACTTTGTTACTGTGGAAGACGACTGCTGCATTATTCCGCCCAATTCCTTTGCTTTGGCGCGGACGGTGGAATATTTCCGCATCCCCCGCAACGTATTGACCGTTTGTCTCGGCAAATCGACTTACGCCCGCTGCGGCATTATTGTCAATGTAACTCCGTTTGAGCCGGAATGGGAAGGCTATGTAACCCTTGAATTTTCCAATACCACACCGCTTCCGGCGAAAATCTACGCCGGCGAAGGCGTGGCGCAGGTACTGTTTTTTGAAAGCGATGAAACCTGCGAAACTTCGTATAAAGACCGTAACGGCAAATATATGGGTCAAACCGGCGTAACCTTGCCGAAAACCTGACACGCCCGATTTTCAGACGGCCTGAATGCCCTGTTTTTATTCCCGCTATTTGAATAAAAACAGGGCATTTTTTGTGAAAGTTGAGCAGAACGGATAACAAGGGTAGAATAACGGGATTGCCTTTTAGGGCAATAAGAAACCATTTCCGGCAAAGCGCCCGAACTGTTTCTTCACAAAACACACCAAAGAAAGCAACGATATCAGGAGCATCAACATGGAACATAAATTACCGCAATTACCATACGAATTGGACGCTTTAGAGCCGCATTTGTCTAAAGAAACCTTGGAATACCACTACGGCAAACACCATCAAACCTACATCACCAACCTGAACAACCAAATCAAAGGCACTGAATTTGAAGAACTGTCTTTGGAAGAAATCGTGAAAAAATCCAGCGGCGGCGTGTTCAACAACGCAGCCCAAACTTGGAACCACACGTTCTACTGGCTGGGCTTCACGCCTAAAGGCCAAGGCAAACCGGCGGGCGAACTGGCAGCCGCTATCGATGCCAAATGGGGCAGCTTCGAGCAATTCCAAGAAGCCTTCGGTGCTTGCGCCGCCGGTACATTCGGTTCAGGCTGGGCTTGGCTGGTGAAAACTCCTGCGGGCGAATTGGATTTGGTATCGACTTCCAACGCCGCTACGCCGCTGACAACCGAAAACACTCCACTGCTGACCTGCGACGTATGGGAACACGCCTACTACATCGACTACCGCAACAGCCGTCCTAACTACTTGAAAGGTTTCTGGGAAATCGTGAATTGGGACGAAGTGGCCAAACGCTTTGCTGCTTAATGTGAAGTGGAACAAGACATCGTTGTGATGTTTTAAGCTGTTGAAAGCCGTCTGAAAAATCAATTTTCAGACGGCTTTTATATGGTTTGCGCCGCTTCGTCAAACAAATCCGTCTCAAACAAATCCGACTGTTCGCTTTTCAGACGGCAGTCCAAGCTGAGGTTTTCGCTGACTTGGCAGCAGCAGGGCAGGATTTCGCCACGGCTGACAAAAGCCAGCGGCGGATCGGGATAGGACACTTTGCCGCTGAGGATTTTCAGACGGCATGAACCGCAATAACCGCTGCGGCATTGGTATTCGACTTCGTGGCCGGTGCGCTCCAAACCTTCGAGCAGGGTTTCGCCCGGTTGCAACTCGAAGATTTTATCGTGTGTGGTAATCAGCGGCATGGCGGTCGGAACAGTGGGGAAATGAAAAACGGTTTGGGCGGAAGGCCGTCTGAAAATACGTTTTTCAGACGGCATGGTTTGCGGGGATTACAGCTCGAAATCGCCCAAATCGTCGGCATTGACTTCCGAATCAATCTGGCCGATAAGATAAGAGGAAATCTCGACTTCCTGCGGCGCAACCTGAACATTATCGGACGAGAGCCAAGCGTTAATCCACGGAATCGGATTTTGGTTGGCTTTTTCAAAGGCAGGTTTCAGTCCGACCGCCTGCATACGCAGATTGGTGATATATTCGACATATTGTCCCAAAATTTCTTTATTCAGGCCGATCATCGAGCCGTCTTTAAAGAGGTAGGCCGCCCATTCTTTTTCCTGCTCGGCCGCTTTTTTGAACAATTCAAAACAATCGTTTTCCAATTCGGCGGCGATTTCCGCCATTTCCGGATCGTCTTCGCCGGCACGCATCAGATTCAGCATATGCTGGGTGCTGGTAAGGTGCAGGGCTTCGTCGCGGGCGATGAGTTTGATGATTTTGGCATTGCCTTCCATCAATTCCCGTTCGGCAAAGGCAAACGAGCAGGCAAAAGAAACGTAAAAGCGGATGGCTTCCAACACATTCACGCACATCAGACACAGATACAGCTTTTTCTTCAACTCCCGCAGGCTGACCGTGATGCTGTTGCCGTTAACGGTATGTCGGCCTTCGCCCAACAGATTGTAATATTGGGTATATTCGATTAAATCGTCATAATAGCAGGCGATGTCTTCGGCACGGGCGATAATGTATTGATTTTGTACAATATCATCAAACACAATCGACGGGTCGTTGACGATATTGCGGATAATGTGGGTGTAGCTGCGGGAATGAATGGTCTCGGAAAACGACCATGTTTCAATCCATGTTTCCAGTTCGGGAATGGACACCAGCGGCAGCAGCGCTACGTTCGGGCTGCGCCCCTGAATCGAATCGAGCAGGGTTTGATATTTTAAATTACTGATAAAAATATGTTTTTCATGTTCCGGTAGGTTGGCGTAGTCGATACGGTCGCGCGAAACGTCAATTTCTTCCGGCCGCCAAAAGAAAGAAAGCTGCTTTTCAATCAGTTTTTCAAAGATTTCGTATTTCTGCTGGTCATAACGGGCCACATTGACCGACTGGCCGAAAAACATCGGCTCTTTCAGCGCATCATTGGCGGTTTTCGGGAAAGTGCTGTAGGACATGGTTAGATGTTCGCAAGACATAATGTTCTCTTTGAGGAAAGGTTTCGTTTTTCAGACGGCCTAGGCCGTCTGAAAATGCCGGTTTAGATTTTACACGCTCCGCCTGCGCAGCCGTCGTCCTGCAAATCGGTTTGGGTATCGTCGGCACCGTCTCGGGTGTTGTGGTAATACAGAGTTTTCACGCCGTATTTGTAGGCGGTCAGCAAGTCTTTGAGCATTTGTTTCATCGGCACTTTGCCACCTTCGAATTTGGCCGGATCGTAGCTGGTGTTGGCGGAAATCGCCTGATCGACAAACTTCTGCATAATGCCGACCAGTTTCAGATAGCCGTCGTTGCCCGGCAGTTGCCACAGGGTTTCGTATTGGCGGTTGAGCGTTTCAAATTCCGGCACGACCTGTTTTAAAATACCGTCTTTCGAGGCTTTGACAGCGACCAAACCGCGCGGCGGCTCGATACCGTTGGTGGCGTTGGCGATTTGCGAGCTGGTTTCAGACGGCATCAATGCGGTCAGGGTGGAGTTGCGCAGGCCGTATTTCACGATGTCGGCACGCAGGCTTTCCCAATCGTAGTGCAGCGTTTCGCTGCAGATGGTGTCCAAATCTTTTTTGTAGGTATCAATCGGCAGTTTGCCTTGCGAATAAACGGTTTCGTTAAACAATGGGCAAGCGCCGTATTCTTTGGCCAGATTCACCGAGGCTTTGAGCAGGTAATACTGCATGGCTTCAAAGGTGCGGTGAGTCAGCGCAAGAGCGGAATCGTCGCTGTAGCGCACGCCGTTTTTCGCCAGATAATAAGCATAGTTAATCACGCCGATACCCAAAGTGCGGCGGTTCATGGTGGCAATGCGGGCCGCCGGAACGGGGTAATCCTGATAATCGAGCAGGGCATCCAAGGCACGCACGGTCAAATCGGCGAGTTCTTCAAATTCGTCCAAATGCTGCAATGCACCGAGATTGAATGCGGAAAGGGTGCATAGGGCGATTTCGCCGTTTTCATCGTTGATATGTTCCAGCGGCTTGGTCGGCAGGGCAATTTCCAAACACAGGTTGGACTGGCGCACCGGCGCAACGCTCGGGTCAAACGGGCTGTGGGTGTTGCAGTGATCGACGTTTTGAATGTAAATCCGTCCGGTACCGGCACGTTCCTGCATTAATGATGAAAACAGTTCGGTCGCCGGAATGCTGCGTTTGCGTATGTTTTCGTCTTGCTCGTATTGGGTGTACAGCCGCTCAAACTCGTCTTGATCGGCAAAAAATGCGTCATACAGCCCCGGCACTTCGTTGGGAGAAAACAGGGTAATATTGCCGCCTTTAATCAGGCGGGTATAGAGCAGGCGGTTGATTTGCACGCCGTAGTCCAAATGGCGCACGCGGTTGTCTTCCACGCCCCGGTTGTTTTTCAGCACCAGCAGATTTTCGACTTCCCAGTGCCACATCGGGTAAAACAGCGTTGCCGCTCCGCCCCGTACGCCGCCTTGCGAGCAGGATTTCACCGCTGCTTGGAACATTTTGAAAAACGGAATACAGCCGGTATGCTGCGCTTCGCCGCCACGGATTTCGCTACCCAAACCACGGATTCGGCCGGCATTGATGCCGATGCCGGCGCGTTGCGAAACATATTTCACAATCGCACTGGTAGTAGCGTTAATCGAATCCAGACTGTCGTCGCACTCAATCAATACGCAGCTTGAGAATTGGCGGGTCGGTGTCCGCACGCCGCTCATAATCGGGGTCGGCAGCGAGACTTTGAAAGTCGAAACCGCATCGTAGAAACGTTTGACGTAGCTTAAACGGGTGGTTTTCGGATATTTGCTGAACAGGCACATTGCCACCAAAATATACAGAAACTGCGGCGTTTCGTAGATTTGGCGGGTAACACGGTTTTGCACCAGATACTTGCCTTCCAGCTGCTTCACGGCAGCGTAAGAGAAGGTCATATCCCGTTTGTGGTCGATATAGGCGTTTAACTCGTCAAACTCTTCACGGCTGTAGTCTTCCAAAATATGGCGGTCGTATTTGCCCGCCTGCGTGAGTTTCTGCACATGGTCGTACAGATGAGGCGGCTCGAATTCACCGTAGGCAATTTTGCGCAGATGGAAAATCGCTAGACGTGCGGCGAGATACTGGTAATCAGGGGATTCCTGAGAAATCAGGTCGGCGGCCGCTTTGATGATGGTTTCGTGAATATCGTCGGTGCGGATGCCGTTGTAAAACTGGATATGCGATTTCAGTTCGACTTGGGAAACGGAAACATTGTTCAAACCCTCGGCCGCCCAAGTAACCACACGGTGGATTTTGTCCAAATCAATCGGCTCTAAGCGTCCGTCTCGTTTGGTTACTTTCAAGTTTGTTGCGTTCGTCATCGTTCCAGCCTTCCCATTTGAAAACACAAGATACAGTATTAAATCGGTTTGAGCGACACAATATAAAGTATATCGGCCGAATAATCCAGTCTTGACAAGCGGCGCTTTTTCGCATTGCCAACCCCCGATGTTGATTTTCAGACGGCTTGGTTTGATGTTTATCAAATCCGAGGTGGTAAATTGATTTTATTTTAAATCCAAACGCTTAGTCGGCAGGGAATTTTTGCAGTATTTGCTTCCCTGTTTGCCGAGGCTTATAAAATCAGGCGCTTCTGTATGGCAGCCAAATGCCGTCTGAAAATGAATCAGTCATATTTTGGCGGGTGTGTGCAGTCGGTATGAAAGTGTTAAGTTTTGCAAACAATCTTTTTTTGCCACACCGGTTGAGGCCGTCTGAAAAGCGGGGAATATTTTTTGTCGCTGAGAAAGAGGCGGGTGGAACGTTTTTTGTTTTAAGTAATGCTAAAAAAAAAGCCGTCTGAATATTTCAGACGGCTTCAGTTTGCTGTTTAGAATGCTACGTATGATGCCGGATTGACCGGCTTGCCGTTTTGGCGCACTTCAAAGTGCAGCTGGGTGCGGCTGGCATCGGTGTTGCCCATTTTGGCGATGGTCTGACCCCGTTTCACGCTTTGGCCTTCGCTGACCAGCAGGCTTTGGTTGTGGCCGTAGGCGCTCAGGAAAGTGGGGTTGTGTTGGATGATCACCAAGTTGCCGTAGCCTCTCAAGCCTGAACCGGCATACACAACTTTGCCGTCTGCTGCGGCGACAACCGGCTGTCCGGCCGTACCGGCGATGTCCACGCCTTTGCTGCTACCGCCGAATTGGGTAATGACGTTACCGGTGGTCGGGCGTTGCCAAGTAATACTGCTGACGGTACGGGTCGCACCGGTGGCAACGGTCGGTGTGCTTGCCGGTGCTGCGGCAGGAGCGGTTGCAGCCGGTTTGGTTGCCGGAGCAGGGGTGCTGACAGGATTGGCCGGAGCGGCAGGCACAGCAGCGGCAACAACAGGGGCTGCGGTAACGGTCGGGGCGACATAGCCCGCCGGTTTCACCCGTAAAACTTGGCCGATGCTGATGGTGTTATCGCTCAAATTGTTCCAAGCACGCAGATTGTCTTGGGTAATGTGGTAACGTTTGGAAATATTGTAAACGGTGTCGCCGCGGACAACGCTGTGGGTGGCGGCGTTAATGTCTACCGGAGCGTATGACGGAACGTAGCTTCCGGTGTAGGCAGGAGTATTTGCTGCAGGGGCGCTCGGTGTGTAGGCAGGCGGCGTGTAAGGTGCGGTATCCGCAGCGGCGGCTGCATTGGGTTCGTAAGGTGCTGCACCGTATGGATTACCCGTGCTGTTGGCAGCGGTTGAACCTGTGGAAGCCGTACCGGAAATCACCGGTGCCGGCTGTTGTCCGGCGCAGGCGCAGAGCATCAGGGTCAGGGCAAGAGATCCGGCATGGAATGCGGTTTTTTTCAACATATTGTGAGACCTTTTTGTTTCAGGGTTTGTTTATCGGCATAATCATAAATCAAAATGTGCTTGCTTCTCAAGTGTTACGGGGCAGATGGGGCAAAAAAAGCCGTGTTCGGACCGGTGTTCGGTCGGCTTCGGCGGGGATTTTGTTTCCAGTTTAACAAATGCCGTCTGAAAATATCATGTTCCTGCTTTTCGTGATGATGTCAAATTTGCCAAAACTTGTTTCACTCATTTTAGCTTTGCCAAAACCTACTTTGCTCGTTTTAGCTTCGCTGAAATTCGTTGCACTCATTTTCAGACGGCATGGCAAAGCTATTTAAATGCCGCCTGCGCCCAGAATCGGGCAACAGCTTCGGTTTCTTGGTAGGCGGTGAGGTCGATTTGCAGCGGGGTAACGGTGATGAAACCGGCTTCGCATTCGCCGAAATCGGTACCGGCCAGATTATCGGAAACATCGCCGACCGGTCCGATCCAATAAACCGCTTCGCCACGCGGATTTTTTGCCGGAACAATGCTTTGTGCGTGATGGCGGCGGCCGAGGCGGGTAATTTTAATGCCCTGAATGTCTTCGGGGGCGACGGCAGGGATATTGATGTTCCATAAAATCGGTGTTTGCGGCGGCTGCTTTAATAAATGTTCCAGCAGCAGCCAGACCGCTTTTTCGGCAGTGGCCCAATAGCGGCCGCTGCTGTCGTTTAAGGACAGGGCAACGGCGGGAATGCCCATCAGATAGGCTTCGGTGGCGGCGGCCACGGTGCCGGAATAGAGGGTATCGTCGCCCATATTGGCACCGTTGTTGATGCCGGACAAAACCAAATCGGGGCGGAACTCGGGCAGGGCGTGCAGCCCCAGATGAATGCAGTCGGTCGGTGTGCCGCTGACATAATAAAACCCGTTTTCCGCCTGTTTGATCCGCAGTGGACGGTCGAGAGTCAGGGAATTGCTGACACCGCTGCGGTCCCGTTCGGGGGCAACCACTCGGACATTGGCAAACTCGGCGGCAGTGCGTGCCAAAATCGCCAGACCGGGGGCGAGATAGCCGTCGTCGTTGGAAATCAGAATATTCATATTGTTTCGGTTCTTAAAATCGGGTTGGGCAGACGATTGTAAGAACAGCTGCTGCATTTGTCTATGAAAGATTGGGTTTTGCTGAAATTTGCTATGCTTGTTTTAGCTTCGCAGAAAACTTACTTCGCTCGTTTTAGCTTCGCAGAAACCTTTGGTTTTAGCTTCGCAGAAACCTTTGGTTTTAGCTTCGCAGAAACTCGCTTCGCTCGTTTTAGCTTCGCTGAAACCTTCGGTTTTCAGACGGCATGGCGGGTTTTGGGTTTGGCAAAAAGCAGCGGCGTGCCTGAACCGTATGGAAAATAAACGGGTTCGGCTATATAATTCCGCTTTTATTATTGTACAAAGAAATTCATCATGAAGCATATCCACATTATCGGCATCGGTGGGACATTTATGGGCGGAATCGCTGCGATTGCCAAAGAGGCAGGGTTTAAAGTCAGCGGTTGCGATGCCAAAATGTATCCGCCGATGAGTACGCAGTTGGAAGCCTTGGGCATTGATGTCCACGAGGGTTTTGATGCGGCGCAGCTTGATGAATTTCAAGCCGATATTTATGTTATCGGCAATGTTGCCAAGCGGGGCATGGAGGTGGTGGAAGCCGTGTTGAACCGCAATTTGCCTTATACGTCCGGCCCGCAGTGGCTGGCGGAAAATGTGCTGCACCAGCATTGGGTGTTGGGCGTGGCGGGAACGCACGGTAAAACCACCACTGCATCTATGCTGGCGTGGGTATTGGAATACGCAGGTTTGGCACCCGGTTTCCTGATCGGCGGCGTGCCGCAGAATTTCAGCATGTCGGCACGCTTGCCGCAAACGCCGGCGCAAGACCCAAACAGCAAATCGCCGTTTTTTGTGATTGAAGCCGATGAATACGATACGGCATTTTTCGACAAACGCTCAAAATTCGTCCACTACCGCCCGCGTACGGCAATTTTGAACAATCTGGAATTTGACCACGCCGATATTTTCGCCGATTTAGCGGCGATTCAGACCCAGTTCCATCATTTGGTGCGCACCGTTCCGGCGCAGGGGTTGGTGGTGTGCAACGGCAAAGAACGCAGTCTGAGCGAAACTTTAGATAAAGGCTGCTGGACACCGGTCGAATTGTTCGGCTGCACCGAAGGCTGGGAAGTGGCCGATGTGGCGGCGGACGGCTCGTTTGACGTGTTGTTCAAAGGTGAAAAAGCCGGACGGGTTGCGTGGGATTTAATCGGCGAACACAACCGCATGAACGCTTTGGCGGTGATCGCCGCCGCCCGCCATGTCGGTGTTGCCGTCGCCACCGCCTGCGAGGCTTTGGGCGCATTTAAAAACGTCAAACGCCGAATGGAAATCAAAGGAACGGTTAAAGGCATAACCGTTTATGACGATTTCGCCCACCACCCGACCGCCATCGACACCACCATCGCCGGTTTGCGCCAAAAAGTCGGCAGCGGGCGGATTTTGGCGGTATTAGAACCCCGTTCCAACACCATGAAACTGGGTACAATGAAAGCCGCCTTGCCCGACAGCCTGAAAGCCGCCGACCAAGTATTCTGCTATGCCGGCGGCGTGGATTGGGATGTTGCCGAAGCCCTGTCGCCATTGGGCGGCAAACTGCACATCGGCAAGGATTTTGATGCTTTCGTTGCCGAAATCATCCGCCAAGCCCGAAGCGGCGACCATATTTTGGTGATGAGCAACGGCGGCTTCGGCGGCATTCACGACAAACTGCTGCAAGGCTTGGCAGACAGCGAGGCCGTCTGAACATTAAGCAACCCGCAGCCTGTATGAAGGTATATAGTGAAAATACCGAATTTTCTGTACAAATCGGCAAGCTAATGGCAGTCGGAATATGTGGTGTCCACCTGCACTCTGTTCCCCGTCCCGCTGGCGGGAAGGGGCTAGGGGAAGGGTGGCTCGCTGTGGTGTCATATTTTTTCGGTTGATTTACTATATTCAGGGATAGGGCGTTTCCCATTCAACAAACATTCCTGCTTATAAAACAAAGCCGTCTGAAAACATGATTTTCAGACGGCTTCATTTTATTCTACAACGCCGTTCAGCGGATTTTAATCCGTTTCAAACGCAGGGCGTTGGTCAGAACGGAGATGGAGCTGAGCGCCATGGCGGCACCGGCGATAACGGGGCTGAGCAGGCCGACGGCGGCGAGCGGTATGCCGAGCAGGTTGTAAAACAGGGCGAAAAACAGGTTTTGTTTGATGTTTTTCAGCGTAGCTCGGGCAATCAACAGGGCATCGGCAAGTTGATTGACCGACTGTTTCATCAGCGTGGCGGCGGCGCTATGTTCGGCGATGTCGGCTCCGCCTTTGATGGCAAAACCGACATCGGCGGCGGCAAGGGCAGGGGCATCGTTGATGCCGTCGCCGCTCATGGCAACGGTTTTGCCTTGCTGCTGCAGTCGGCGGACGGCTTCGGCTTTGTCGCGCGGACTCATGTTGCCGTATGCGTGTGTGATACCGAGAATGCGGGCAATGTGATCAACGGTGGCCTGATGGTCGCCGCTCATGATATGCACTTCGATGCCTCTGTTTTTCAGACGGCTGATGGCGGTTTGGCTGTCGGCTTTCAGCGAGTCGGCAAGGGCGAATGCGCCGATGGGGCGGCCGTTGAGCGAAACGGCGGCAATGCTGGCGATTTGCCACACGGGGTCGGGCAGTTCGGGCAGCGTCAGGCCGCAGAAATCGGGTTTGCCGATTTTGACTTCGCCCCAACCGGCAACATCGGCAATCATACCGGCACCGCTTTCGCTGCGGATATTATCGGCAGCGGGCAGAGGCAAGCGGCGTTCGTGTGCAGCACGGGTAAGGGCGTTTGCCAGCGGGTGGGCGGCGTGTTGTTCGACTGCGGCGGCAAGCAGATACAGCGTGTCTTCATCGATATGGCGTTCATTTTCAGACGGCCTCAGCCAGACGGCGGCGACTTTGGGTTTGCCTTCGGTCAGCGTGCCGGTTTTGTCGAGTACAACCGTATCGACACGGGCGGCAGTTTCCATGGCGGCGGCATCCTTAAACCAAATGCCGTGCTGCACCGCCTTACCCATGCCCGCCATAATGGCCGCCGGTGTTGCCAAACCGAGGGCGCAGGGGCAGGCAATCACCAATACGGCGGCGGCGTGTATCAAGGCGGTTTCGGCGTTGCCCTTCAGCCACCACGTCAGGGCAAACGTCAGCAGAGCAACGCTCACGACTGCGGGAACAAATACCGCAGCGGCTTTATCGGCCATGCGGGCAATCGGGGCTTTGCTTCCTTGGGCTTCGGAAAGCGCCGTCATCATATCGCCGAGCAGGGTTTGGCTTCCGAGCCGTTCGGCACGGTAGGTCAGGCTTCCGTCAGTGAGCAGCGCCCCCGCCAGCACCCGGCTGCCCGCCTGTTTGATTTCGGGACGGGATTCGCCGGTCAGATGGCTTTCGTCTGCCCAACCGCTGCCGCTTTCTACCACGCCGTCAGCGGCAATCCGCCCGCCGTGGACAGTGCGGATTAATTCGCCGGTTTGAATTTCATTAAGAGCGATTTGCTGCCATGTACCATTGCGGAACACATTCACCTGCTGCGGCGTGAGTTTGAGCAGCAGGCCGAGGCTGTTGAGGCTGGTATGTTTGGTGCGCTGTTCGAGAAACTTACCCAGCGACACCAACCCGATTACCATCACCGCCGCCTCAAAATAAATATGGTGCGCCGCATGGTTGCCATGGCGGAACATCATATACGCCGAATAAAGATAAACCGACAGCGTCCCCATGCTGACCAACACATCCATATTCGCCAGCCCGCCCCGAATGGACGAATACGCCCCCCGATAAAACGGCAACGCCAGATAAAGCTGCACCACACTGGCCAACACCAGTTGCCACAGCGGCGGCAACATCCAATCATGCCGTCCGACCATCATACCGAGCATACCGAAAGCAAACGGCAGATTGATGGCCCACAGCAGCCACAAACGCCAGCCGATACGGTTTTCAGACGGCCTTTCCGCAGCGGCATCGTGTTTTTCCTCCGCACCGAAACCGGTTTTTTCAATGATGGAACGGATTGCCGCCGCATCGGTTTGCGTGTCGTCAAATTCAATTTGGGCTTCTTCGCCGGCAAAATTAACCGAGGCCGTCTGAATAAAGTCTTTTTTATTCAAAACCTTTTCAATGCGGGTAGCACATGCCTGACAAGTCATGCCGTGAATATGGAAGCGGATTTTCTGTTGCATGGCGTAAAGATGGGGGAAGTTGGCGGAGAATTCACTATAAACCTGAACAACGGGTACGTCAAAACACAGACAGGCCAACCGGCATAATCATCAGGACTTTGCTGAAGAAAATAAACCAAGGCCGTCTGAAAACCGCTTTCCGTTATAGTGAAATAGCCTCAAAGCACTCCAGCGTTGGCTTCGCCCGGCTCAAAGAGGACGGTTTTATAACCGGATGAAACGACCATCCGGATAAAACCTGTCCTGTACTATTTGTACTGTCTGCGGCTTGCCGCCTTGTATTGCTTTGGGGTTATTTCACTATAAATCAAATCAGGAAAATGCAGTTTTCAGACGGCCTTACCTTCATTTTAAAAATCAAGATTTATTCCGCCCACACAACCACTTCTTCCGCTGCTTTGCGGTTTTTATCGGCGATGTCCCGGGTGCGGTAGCCGAAGGTTACGGCAACGGATACGCCCCATTCGGCGGGGTCAAACAGGCCTTGTCCGGCGAGCAGGCGGTTCATGGCTTCGTAGTTGAAACCCTCGATGGGGCAGGAATCGATACCCGCCATAGCGGCACCGGTCATCATATTCGCCAGTGCGATATAGGTTTGGCGGCACGCCCAGTCAAACAGGCTGCGTTCGCTGTTCAAAATATCGATGTCGGTTTGCTGGAAATTACGGTATTTTTCCAAAGTGGCGGCGATTTGTTCAGGGTCGGTAACGCCCCGCCGCACCATGCTTTCACGCAGAAATTCAGAATCGTAGCGGGCGTTTTTCTTGGCAAGAATCACCACAATATGGCTGGCGGTGTCCAAAGCATTGAGCATACCCCAAGCAAAAGGCTTCATCGCTTGGCGCAACTCGGGATTCTGAATTACCAAAAATTGCCAAGGCTCACTACCGACCGAGCTGGGCGAAAGGCGGCCGAGTTCCAAAATAAAATTGAAATCCTCTTGGCTGATTTTGCGTTCGGGGTCGTAATGGCGGCAGGACTTGCGGTATTTAAAAGCGGCTAAAATCTGTTTTGGGGTTAAAGTCGTCATCGTGTATTCCTTGGTTGAGACGGGCAAGGCCGTCTGAAAATCACTTGCGCCGTTTTCAGACGGCATATAGTTAAAACACCGAATTTTCTGTACAAATCGGCAAGCTAAGTTGGCTCACCTGCACTTTGTTCCCCGTCCCGCTGGCGGGAAGGGGTTAGGGGAAGGGTGGCTCGCTGTGGCATCATATTTTTTCGGTTGATTTACTATAGCATATACTTTTCAGCCGCATCAAAACCCGCCTCTTCAATGGCCGCAATCAAAGCGGCAGCATCGGTTTGCGACGGGTCGAAACGGATAATGCTCTGCTGCTCGGCAAGGCTGGTGTCGGCTTGGATCACACCGGCAGCAGCGTTCAAAATACGGTTAACGCTGTTCACGCAGCCGTTGCAGGTCATGCCTTCGATTTTAAGAGTCAGAGTTTGCGTAGTCATCAATCAATTCCTTTCGGTTGGGGAAGTGTTTTATATAAATGCGAACGGGGAATAGGTCAAGTTTTTTGTTTGGTCTGCACGCTGCGATTATGGCGGATTAACCCAAAAACAGAGTACCGCAGCAATCCTTCTTATTTGACGACATTTTTGCTAAATTAAGTGAGGAAATGTAAACCAACAACAATAAATAACAACCATTCTTATTTCTGTTTTATCAGATTGAGTATAAACAGAAAAAATCCTTCAAATTGATGAATTGAAAGTCGTACAAATACAACAAAACCGCTTTTATTTAAAGCAATTATTCTACGATAACAATATGAAAAACAAAGAAATTATTGATTGGCATAAAAGAGGAATGTGCGTAGCGGCAAATATGCGGGTAAAGCCCGCAAATTAAGTTTACTTGCTGCATGATTTTTGGGGACAATAGGAAGATTTTTATCAAAATCTATCAAAGTATTCAGATTTTTTGAATTTGAATAACAAAGAAATCGATTGAAGAGGCAGGCTGTAAGCCGAGAGGCGGGCGGTCTGTAAAAAGATAATAAAGATAATAGCGATCCTATCAATACCTTTAAAATAGGAATATTTTAATTTCATCTAAAGGATGTGAATCATGAATAAAGTGTTCAAAGTGATTTGGAACCATGTTACCCAAACCTGGGTGGCGGCTTCTGAATTGAGCAAAGCACACGGCAAAACCAAATCAAGCGCAGCGCAAAAAGCGGCGGCAGTAGCAGTTTCCGCATTGGCGGCAACATCAGGCATTGCCTCGGCAGCGGTGGGTGATCCAGTTCTACAAGGCACAACCGATGGCGCTCGTACATTAGCAGTTGGTACTAATTCAAAAGCGACTGGAGCGGATACGACTGCGGTTGGTTATGGTGCTATTGCGGGTACTAACACTTCTACCGTCAGTGCCACTGCGATTGGTTCAGCTGCTAGTGCCTCTGCTAAACATGCCCTTGCCATTGGTGGTAAAACAAAAGCCAGTGGAGATGGTGCGATTGCTATTGGTTTTGGTAGTGAGGCAACTGGGACGGAAGCGGTTGCGATTGGTGGCTCGAACTGGAGTGCTGGTGTTGCCTCTCGAGCGCAAGGTGACCAATCCATTGCCATTGGTCCGAATACCAAGGCGGTGGGTCATTCTTCGGTTGTGATTGGTAACGATGATCTTGTTAGTGCATTAAGAAGTAATTTGTCAGCAAATTCTAATATTTTGATTGGTGACTATGAAATTAAAGCGGGTAAAGATAAAGAAGGTAATGCCGTTACTCTTGCTACGGCATTAGAAAAACTTACCGGTATTGTGAGTTCTGGAAATCCTGAGATTGCGGGTGGAAACCCAACAGGCTTAATGGTGTATAGAGGTTCTGAAGTATCACACGGTTCTGTGGCAGTGGGTGTACAGAGTATTGCCAAAGGTGAGCTTGCCACAGCTATCGGTACATCATCAAATGCCAGTGCCGTGGGTTCAGTAGCGCTGGGTGTGGCAGCTGAAACAGATATTGGTAACTCGGTAGCAATCGGTGCAGGTTCAACCACCAAAGAAGCACATGGTGAGAAAGAAATTTCCCGTACTATTTTTGGTAAAACCTACAACTTTGCCGGTGGTAGCAATACTGACGCAGGTGACGTAGTTTCATTCGGTACAGCAAACTACGAACGCCAACTTAAAAACGTGGCAGCAGGTAAGATTGCATCAGATTCAACGGACGGCATCAACGGTTCACAACTTTATGCGGTGTTAAATAGTATTCAAAAAATCAAATACTTATCGGTAAATTCAACCGTGGGTGATGCAGCCGAAGAAGATGACGGTTCAAATATCAATAACAACGGTGCAAAAGGCACGAACTCTATTGCAATCGGTCCGAACACCACCACAGGTGAAAAAGCCGAAAATGCCGTGGTAATGGGTTTCAACTCTACAACCACAGCGGCGAATGCAACCGTATTGGGTGCAAACGCTAACGCAAGTGTCGCCGGCGGTATTGCCTTAGGTAACAGCTCTGTGGCAAGCGTGGATAAAGGCGTTACAGGTGCGAAACCATTTGATGAAGGCCGAACCAATAAATATGAAAATTTAACCAATAATACTGATAATGCGTTAAATTCAACCTTAGCCGCAGTTTCTCTTGGTGGTGGTGATGCGAAAAATACTCGCCAAATCACCGGTCTTGCCGCAGGTACAAACGACACCGATGCGGTGAACGTGGCACAATTAAAATCCGTAAACTTGAAAATTGCTGGTAATAACGGCAAAGGCGATGTTCTCTTAACAAATCAAACCTTAACCGTTGATGGTAACGCTAGCTATATCACTTCAACTGCAAGCGGTAATAAAGTTACCTTTGATTTAACCGAAGAAACCAAGAAAAAACTTGAAAAAGATGTTGTTGTCGCAGCAGGTAAAAATGTAACTGTTGATAAAGCTGCACCAGCAGACAGCAATACCACCACTTATACCGTTAATGCGTGGGATACTACGGTATCAACTTCTGATGCGTTGAAATTAACCAATACTACTACCGATGCTGATAAAACGCGTGCTTATAACATTGATTTAAGCGATGCGACTAAAGCACAGCTTAAGAAAGAAGAAACCGTTGTAGCGAAATCTGGTGAAACCAATATCACTATTAACAATACAACGAAAAACTCAACTGGTGGTACTGAGTTTGAAGTTAGCTTAAATAAAGATATTAATTTAACCGAGAATGGTAGCTTAACCGTTGGACCGGTAAAAGTTAATAAAAATGGTATTGATGCAGGTAACCAAAAAATTACCAATCTCGGCGATCCAACAGCCGATGGCGATGCGGTTAACTTAAAAACCTTGAAAGCAAAAGAATTGCATATCAAACAAGGTGAGTATGCAATTACTGACGGCAAAGTTGAATTAAGCTATGTTGATGGCAATGATACGGCAGTAGCTGATAAAAAAGTAACCATTACAGGCTTTAATGCTGAAAAAGTGGTTGCAAAAACCGATGCTGACAATATCGCTAGCGTGGCGACTAAATCAAACAAAGCTGCTGGTGAAATTGGCGAAACCTATGAGGTTTCTGTGTCTAAAAATGCTGTGAAAGATGCGGCAAGAGAAGCAGTGATTGTTAAATCAGGCAAAAATACCACAGTTACCCCAACAAAAGATGAAACTAACCACACTGCTACTTATGTAGTGGATACTGATTTCACCCCTATTATCGACAGCAATCCGTTTGAATATGTAAACAAAGAGGGTAAACCAGTTGTTAAAGCAACGGACGGTAACTATTACCCAGCGGATCAGTTAGATGCGAATGGTGCGCCAATCGAAAACGCAATAGGTAAAACTGAGCCGAAAGATTTAGTGGTTCATGCTAAAGGCGATGAAGCAAAACCGATCACCAATGTGGCAAGCAATTTGACCACTTATCCTGATCCAACTAAAGCACCAGGTGCAACTCCTGAAACCCCTGCTGATCCAAAAGCGGGCTTGTTGAATTTAACCAAACCAACAGATCCAAATGACACCAGCGACAACAATGTTGCCACCGTTGGCGATCTCAGAAATATGGGTTGGGTAGTTTCATCAGATAAGAAAACTGGCGAAGAAGGCAAAGAATTTAGCAACCAAGTGAAAAATGCTGGCGAAGTGAAATTCGTTGGTAAAAATGATGCCAAAGTCAGTGCGAATGTTACTGATAAAGGCGTAAATGTAGTCACTATTGATGTGGTTGTACCAAAACCAGCTCAATCACCAATCGCTTACACCGATGCCGAAGGCAATAAATTGGTGCAAGAAGGCGATAAATTCTACAAAGTTGATCCAAATACTGGTGAAAAAACTGAAACAGAAGTGCCAAAAGAAGACGTTATCGCATCGTTAAACAGCGCTGGTGATAAAACAAATGCACCAACCACATTGGCAAATGTGAAGTCTAACTTGCCAGAAACTCGCAATACCGTAGATGGCGATAAAACTGTAACCAAATCACAAACAGCACCTGACAATGTAGCGAATATCACCAACAACGCTGCAACGGTGGGCGACGTGTTGAATGCTGGTTGGAACTTAAAAGGCAACGGCACAGATGTTGATTTCGTTAAACCTTATGACACCGTAGATTTTGTAAACGGTAAAAACACCACTGTAACCGTTTCTACCGATGACAACAAAGTCAGCAAGGTTAAAGTTGATGTAAACGATCAATTAACCTTAGGTAAGCCGTCTGAAACTAAAGATGGTAAAACTGTTGAGGGTACTGATGGTAAATTAACCATTCAAGGTAAAGACGGTAAAGACGGCGTAACCCTTGCTGCGAAAGACGGCGAAGGCACAATCGGCTTGAACGGTAAAGATGGCGCAAGCGCAGATTTCAAAGTGATCAAAGGTAAAGATGGCGTTGATGGTAAACCTGCTAACGGCGAAGCGGACAAGAAAGATCGTTTAGCCTATACACCGAAGAACCCAGATGGCACACCAGTGACAGACGATAAGGGTAATCCAGTTGTTGAAGAAGTCGCTACCTTAAATGATGGTCTTGCATTCACTGGTAACAACGAAAGCACCACGAACAAACACAAGTTAAATACTTTAGTGAAAGTTCAAGGTCAAGGTTTAACTGAAGACGAAGCTAAATCATTCACAGGTACTGATGGCAATATCAATGTAACTGCCGATGGCACAGATAAACTAACCATTGCCTTATCTAAAGACTTAAAAGACATCAATAGCGTTGAGTTAGTGGCGTATAAAGATGGTCCTGCAGGTCCAAATGGTGAGAAAGGCAAACCAGTTGTTGATAATTCAAAACCGAAAACCACGATAAACAACGATGGTATTGAAATTACCCCAGTGGCTGAAGATAGTAGCGAATTGCCTAACCAATCAGTTTCTTTAACCAAAGACGGCTTAAACAACGGCGATAACAATATCACCAATGTGAAAGGCAACTTAGCGCCGACTTATAACAACGGTGATAAGACAGAAGTTAATGGCAAACCGAGTGAAACGGAAGTAGCCGCTGCACCAACCAAATCAGCAGAAGCACCAGATGCAACGAATGTATCGAAAATCTACAACAACGCTGCAACTGTGGGCGATGTGTTGAATGCAGGCTGGAACTTGAAAGAAAACGGTGCTGAAAAAGACTTCGTGAAACCATACGACACCGTGAACTTTGTAAACGGCGTGGGTACTGTGGCGAGCGTGGTAACCGATGCGGCGGGTAAAGTATCAGATGTAACCTTTAACATTGATAAAGCCGAAGTTGCAACAACAGACGGCAAAATCGCAGAGCCAGTTGATCCAGCTAAGGTAAAAGAATTAGAAGCTGCTGTAACAGCTGCGGAAGAAGCTAAAAATGCGTTAGCTCCAGATGCATCTGATGAAGATAAAAAAGCAGCAGATGATAAATTAGCTGATGCGAAAAAAGTATTAAAAGACGAGCAATCAAAAGCAGACCAAGTGGTTACTGCTGATCAACTTGCTAAAGCGGTGAACAACACAGGTTGGTACACCAATGCTAATGGTGGTAACTTAGGTGCTGCAAAATCTGATAAAGATGTTTTAGTGAAACCAGGCGACAAAGTCTTCTTTGAAGCGGGCAAAAACTTAACCTTAACCCCAACATTTGACACCACTAACGGTACAACTATCTACAACTACGCTTTAGCGGATACGATCAGCTTTGGTCAGCCAGTGGATAGCCAAGGTAATCCATTAACTAAAGTGGGCGATAAATACTATCCAGCAAATAAAGTTGAAAATGGTCAGCCTGTTGAGGGTGCAACCCCTGTTGAGCCAGCTAAGACCGAAGTAACCTTAGGTAAAGATGGTTTAGACAACGGTGGTAATACCATTACTAACGTAGGTAGCGATTTACCGACTTACAATGATAAAAACAAACCAACTAATGGCTTAGTTAATCTCAATCCGAAAGATGAAAATAACCAACCATTAGTAAGCGACAGCAATGCCGCAACCGTTGGCGACCTGCGTAAAATGGGTTGGATCGTTTCATCAGATAAAACCACTGGCGATTTAGGCACAGCGTACAACGACAAAGTACAAAATGCGAACGAAGTGAAATTCGTTGGCACAAATCTTGCGACTGTAAGTGGTAAAACAGACGACAAAGGTGTACGCACTATCACTGTTGATGTAGATGCACAAAAAACAGCTGAAGCGGCGCAATTGCCTGTAGTTTATACCGATGCCAAAAACAACAAATTGGTGAAAGAAGGTAACAAGTTCTACCGTGTCAATGAAAACGGCGACAAGATCGATGCTGAAGGCAACAAGATCGACTTAACTAACGTGCCAGCAGATAAACAAGCTGAAGAGTTAGCGAAAGCCGAAGTGCCAAAAACTGATGTAATTGCCTCATTGAACAATGGTGACAATGAAACAACCAAAACACCAACTTCATTGGCGAATGTAAAAGGTAACTTAAATTCGACTTACAATGCGGGTGATACCACCATCAATAATGATACTCAGCCAAACACTGAGAATAAAACAGAGGCAGCACCAACAACCTCACAAACCGCACCAGATGCGAAAAAACTTGCTGAGATCTACAACAACGCTGCAACGGTGGGTGATGTGTTGAATGCAGGCTGGAACTTAAAAGAGAACAACACTGCAAAAGACTTCGTGAAACCGTATGACACTGTAGGCTTTGTAGACGGCGTGGGTACGCTTGCGAACGTAACCGTAAGCGAAGATGGTAAAGTATCGAATGTGACCTTTAACATCGATAAAGCTAAAGTTGAAACAGCTGAAGGCAAAATTACAGAGCCAGCTTCTGCGGATAAACTAGCCAACTTAAATGAAGCAGTGAAAGATGCAGAAAAAGCTAAACAAGAATTAGCTGCTAACCCAGATGCCACTGAAGAAATGAAACAAGCGGCAGATGAAAACTTAGCCAAGGCACAAAAAGCTTTGAGCGATGCGAAAAAAGCAGGCGATCAAGTGGTTACTGCACAAGAGCTTGCTAATGCAGTGAATAACACGGGTTGGAAAACTAACGCAGTTGGTGCTAATAAACGTAGCGAAGATGTATTGGTTAAACCAGGCGACAAAGTTGAATTTGCGGCAGATGGTAACTTAAATGTTGGCATCAAGTCAGACAACGGCACCACCACTTATACCTATGGCTTGAACGATCAAGTAACCTTAGGTAAAGAAGGTCCTGATGGCGAACCAGGTACTGACGGTAAATTAACCGTGAAAGACGCTAACGGCAAAGACGGTGTAACCGTTACTGCCAAAGACGGCGAAGGTTCAATCGGCTTGAACGGTAAAGACGGTGCGAATGCGAATATTACTGTGGCGAAAGCGGAAGGTGATATCACTGATCCGACTAATGCAAAAGCGAAAGATCGTATTCAATATACCTCTACCGTTACTACACCAGTGGTAGATAAAGACGGTAAACCAGTGCTTGATGAAAACGGTCAGCCGAAAACAGAAACTAAGACTGTAACCGAAAGCGTTGCAACCTTAAATGACGGTTTACGTTTCACCGGTAACAACTCTGATACCGAGAACAAACATAAACTCAATACCTTAGTGACTATTAAAGGTGAAGGCGTTGATAAAGAGAAGTCTAAAGACTTTAAATCAGCAACTGGTAACATCAATGTTAAAGCAGATGGTGACTCAACATTAGAAATCCAATTAGCGAAAGATGTGAACTTGGGTAAAGATGGCAGTGTGACTACTGGCAAAACTAAAGTTGATGATAAGGGCGTAACCATTACCCCTGTTGATGAGCAAGGTAACCCTGTAACTGATCCGAACAAGGTTGTATCTTTGACTGATAAGGGCTTGAACAATGGCGGTAACAAAATTACCAATGTTGCAGCAGGTGAAGCACCAACTGATGGTGTGAATGTCAGCCAGTTGAACAATGTGAAAGACAGTTTCCCATTTGAAACGGTTGATAACCCGAATGCAGTGAAAGTAGGCGATCAATATTATGCTAAGAATGATATTGACCCGGCTACAGGTAAACCAAAAGAGGGGGCTAAACCAGTTAATGGTACGGTGATTACAGCCAAAGGTAACACACCGCAAACCATCAACAATGTAGCATCTAACTTGCCAGAAACCCGCAACACTGCAAATGGTGAAGCCAACCCTGTTACTACATCACAAGCAGCACCTGCAAACGTAGGCGACATTGCCAACAATGCAGCGACTGTGTCTGATGTGTTAAATGCAGGCTTTAACCTGAAAGGTAACGGAGAAGCAGTTGACTTTGTTAAACCTTACGACACCTTAGACTTTGTAAACGGTAAAAACACTACGGTAACTGTTTCTACCGATGATAATAAAGTCAGCACAATTAAAGTTGATGTAAACAATGACTTGACATTGGGTACTGCAGGTGAAGACGGCAAACCAGGTGAAGACGGCAAACTGACCATCAAAGACGCTGCTGGTAAAGAAGGTGTAACCATCGGTATGAAAGATGGAGCAGGTGCAATCGGTTTGAACGGCAAAGACGGCGTTAATGCAGATATTAGCGTTGAAAAAGGTCCGAACAACGTAGAAGGCACAGAGCCAACCCGCATTACCTACACTGATGCTGATGGTAACAAAGAAAGCGTTGCTACTCTGAACGATGGTCTGAAATTTGCCGGTGATAACGGTGAAACCGTAATCAACAAAAAACTCAATGAAAAACTTGAGATTGTTGGTGGAGCAGATAAAGCGAAATTGTCTGACAACAACATCGGTGTGAACGCTGAAAACGGTAAGTTGGAAGTTAAACTGGCGAAAGAGCTGCAAGACTTGACCAGCGCTGAATTCAAAAATGAAGCAGGCGATGTGACTAAAGTTGGTGGTAATGGCGTTACCATTACTCCGGCTGAAGAAGGCAAAGCTCCGGTAACCTTGAGCAACAACGGCTTAAACAACGGCGGTAACAAAGTAACCGGTGTGGCCGACGGCGATATTTCACCTAATAGCACAGACGCAGTAAATGGTGGTCAAATTTATGCCTTAACTGGTGGTGCTGCACTTACTGCGGGTGATTATAAGGCGGTGAACCCTCAAACTGGGGAGGAAACAGTCTATGAAAACGTTGTGCTTGGTGAAGATGGTCAACCGATCTTGAAGACCTATAACGTTGAAGGTCAAACTGAATACATCACTCACTCTGTATTAACTGCAATACGTAATATGAATGAGCAAGGTATTAAGTTCTTCCATACCAACGATAGCCAAGTAAGACCAATACCTCAAACGCAAAATAGCATTGACTCGAGTGCATCAGGTGCTTATGCAACCGCAATTGGTGCAAAAGCGAAAGCATCTGGTAATGAGTCTGTTGCAATTGGTTACGGTTCAGAAGCAACGGGTAAACAATCCATTGCGATTGGTACGGGTAACAAAGTAACTGGCAACCATTCCGGCGCAATCGGTGACCCGAATACTGTATCTGGTCAAGCAAGCTATGCTTTGGGTAACAACAACAACGTTGCAACCGACAATACCTTTGTTGTAGGTAACGATGTGACTGTAACCGAAGCCAACTCTGTGGCGTTAGGTAACAAATCTGCAATTACCGGTGGTAATGCAGTAGGTACCAAAAACAAAACAGCTACCGGTGCTGAAGGCGTAACGACTACTGCCGGTACAACCGGTACAGTTGAAACTGCAACCGTGGGTAACTTGAACTATGGTGGCTTTGCCGGTGCAACCGCTTCTGGTGCAGTCTCTGTTGGTGCGGCTGATGCTGAGCGTCGTATCCAAAACGTAGCTGCAGGTGAAATTTCTGCAACTAGCACCGATGCGATCAACGGTAGCCAGCTGTATAGCGTAGCAAGCAACGTTAACAATAAACTGGGTGACATCAACAATAGACTTGGTGATGTGAATAACCGAGTGAATGACCTCGATAAACGAGTTCGCGGTATCGGTGCTAATGCTGCTGCAACAGCTTCACTTCCACAAGTGATTCTGCCGGGTAAATCCATGATGGCTGCTGCTGTCGGCGGCTATGGTGGTGCATCTGCCTTGGCAGTAGGTTACTCACGAGCCAGCGATAACGGTAAATTGATCTTGAAGATTCAAGGTACCGCCAATACCGAGGGCAACCTCTCCGGTGGTGTAGGTATGGGTTACCAATGGTAATCGTATCGACTTGAGCATCAAGTAAGTAAAAGGTCCGGCCTGATGGTCGGGCCTTTTTTGTGATTTATCATGAATTTTCGGACTACAGTGAATACATCTAATAATCTATACAATTTTCAAATACACTCGTCATTCCGACGAAAGTCGGGATCCATCTATCAGATTCAGAACTGTAAAGAAAAACAGTTACCTAAGCCGCTAAAATGGATTCTGACTTTCGCCGGAATAATGGGCGTGTTGGGTTTGGAATGTACTAGAAATTTGGTTAATTCACTATATGAGTAATACGGCTAGGCGAGCCAACGCCGTCATACTTTTAAAGTGAATTTAGGACTAATGGACATTTGGGATGATTTTCAGACGGCCTTACTTTCTATTTCCAAGTGCAACATCAGTTAACAAAGATTGGAAGATATTCAAGAATAAAACACTTGGCGTTTCACAGCCAAGTGTTTTTCTTGGCCGGTGGTTCAGTTCATCCTGAACCTGCTGATTTTCCTGAAATCCGTCTGTTTCGGGAAGTATTGGCGTATCAATCCATTGGTATTTTCATTCGTTCCCTTTTTCCAAGAGCGGTACGGGCGGCAGAAATAGGTTTCCGCTTTCAATCCATCAGCGATTTTGATGGTGCTTTTGTGGCGGCCGGGCGTTTGTGCGATTTGTGTGATGGTTTGCCGGCGGTAATGATGCTGAATGTGGTATCGTTCGTCTTGGGTCAGTTGTGTGCAGCTCATTGCAATCTTTCTTGTCAGGAAAGGCAGTATGCTACCGCATACTGACCTTTTCTGTTTTGCAATGTTGCGCTTGGTAGGCGAATCCGCTAATTTATATATAGTGAATCAACCGAGTTTCCAGCACATTCCCAGCCAAACACGCCCGTCATTCCGACTTTCGTCGGAATGACGGGCGTATTTGCAAATCGCACGGTTTATTAAGTGGATTTACTATCTCTGAACTTTTCCCTTTTCAGCGGTAAATCTCCGCTCCGTTTTTCACAAATTCAACGGCTTTTTCCGCCATGCCTTGTGCGGCGGCATAGTCCCGCACTTCCTGCGTGATTTTCATCGAGCAGAATTTCGGACCGCACATTGAGCAGAAATGGGCAGTTTTAGCGCCCTCGGCAGGCAGGGTTGCGTCGTGGAAACTTTCGGCACGTTCGGGATCAAGGCTTAGGCGGAACTGGTCGCGCCAGCGGAACTCGAAGCGGGCTTTGGATAAAGCGTTGTCCCTAAGCTGAGCACCCGGCCAGCCTTTGGCAAGATCGGCGGCGTGGGCGGCGAGTTTGTAGGTGATAATGCCGGTGCGCACGTCTTCTTTGTCGGGCAGGCCCAAATGTTCTTTTGGGGTAACGTAGCAGAGCATGGCCGTGCCGTACCAGCCGATATTGGCAGCGCCGATGCCGGAAGTGATGTGGTCGTAACCCGGAGCGATGTCGGTTACCAACGGGCCGAGCGTGTAAAACGGGGCTTCAAAGCAGTGGGACAATTCTTCGTCCATATTGGCACGAATCCGTTGCAGCGGCACATGGCCGGGGCCTTCGATCATTACCTGCACATCGTGCCGCCATGCTTTGGCGGTGAGTTCGCCCAAAGTGCGCAACTCGCTGAACTGGGCTTCATCGTTGGCATCGGCAATGCAGCCCGGCCGCAGGCCGTCGCCCAAGCTGAAGGATACATCGTATGCCTTCATGATTTCGCAGATTTCGTCAAAATGCGTGTAAAGGAAATTTTCCTGATGATGCGCCAGACACCATTTCGCCATAATCGAACCACCCCGGGAAACAATGCCGGTGAGCCGGTTGGCGGTCAGCGGCACATAACGCAGCAACACGCCCGCATGAATGGTGAAATAATCCACACCCTGTTCCGCCTGCTCGATTAATGTATCCCGAAACAGTTCCCACGTTAAATCCTCGGCAATGCCGCCGGTTTTTTCCAGCGCCTGATAAATCGGCACCGTACCGATCGGCACAGGCGCATTGCGGATAATCCATTCACGGGTTTCGTGAATATGTTTGCCGGTGGACAAATCCATCACCGTATCCGTTCCCCAGCGCAGCGACCACACCATTTTCTCCACTTCCTCCGTCAGGCTCGAAGTAACGGCGGAATTACCGAGATTACCGTTGATTTTCACACGGAAATTGCGGCCGATAATCATCGGTTCCAGTTCGGGGTGATTGATATTCGCAGGAATAATCGCCCGACCGGCGGCAATTTCCTGACGCACAAATTCAGGCGTAATCTGATCGGGGTGGGTCGGCAGACGAGCGCCGAAACTTTGCCCCTCATGTTGACGCAACAATTTACGATAACGCTCGTCCCGACATAGTTCGTCCAACTTCATCCGCTCCCGCAGCGCAACAAACTCCATTTCCGGCGTAATGATGCCTTGGCGGGCATAGTGCATCTGAGTAACATTTTTCCCCGCTTTGGCACGGCGGGGCTGCGTAATATGCTTAAACCGCAAATGCGCCGTTTTCGGATCGGCGGCACGCTCCCTACCGTAGCGGCTGCTCAATTCCGGCAAAATATCCGTATCCCCACGCTCATCCAACCACGCTTGGCGCAGCGGCGGCAAACCCTGTTTCAAATCAATGGCGGCAGACGGATCACCATATGCCCCGCCGGTATCGTACACCGGAATCGGCGGATTTTCCTCACGCCCTCTATCCGTCAACGTATCGTCCTGATAAATCTGACGCAGCGGCACCCGAAGATCCGGGCGGCTACCCTGTAAATAAATACGCTCCGAATTCGGATAAGCAAAGCGGATATTAATGTCCCGGCTCAAATCGGCAAGCTGCTCCGACTCATGGCGGATTTCTTGAATCGTCATAAAAAATGCTCCTGTTTCTCATTATCGAAAGAAACAGGAGCGTTTTGCATTTTTCAGACGGCCTCAAGCCGCAGCCAAGCCGTCTGAAAAACAGATTTTGCCCCACCGCCCCAAAGCAGCCGCAAGCAAAACCGCAACAAAACTTCCGAAACTCCCCACGCAGGTATTATCCTGATCGGGTGCAAGGGTAACTCTCAGCCGCTTCACGCAGCACCCCTGTTTCGCCAGATTAAACGATTAAAACATAAATTCAGCACTTTGTGAAGCAGAAAAAAACAATGTCATTCCACCCGATTTTCAGTAGGGTGCGGGTTACCGCACCGCTTTGTTATCGAAACCTTAATTCAATATAGTGAATTAACCAAAAAAATATTACAACCCAAGTGAATCCCCTTTCCCGCCAGCAGGACGGGGAACGGTGTGTAGCGTGCTTGCCTAAGCATGCACGTGTACTTTAAATTCCACATGAATGCCGTCTGAAAACGAGCAAAGTGAGTTTCTGCGCAGCTAAAATCAGATTTTCAGACGGCTTCGGCATAAAACTCACAGAACAGGTGCGTGCTTTGGCTCGCACCCTTGTATATCCAACTTCCAGTATCATAACAAGCAACACCCGCCCGGCCGCCACCCGTGCGCACCCAAGGTTCAACAACCGCTGTGTAGCTTAGGGAAGCCGGGCAACCCATCAACACAACCGGACAGTTGCCCGACAACACAACCGAATGCAAGACAGGTTTATGATGAGTACCCAAAACTACGGCGGTATCGACATCGCCAAACGAAACTTCGTTATCGGCATCACGTCTTCCAAAAAGACCAAAACCGAGACCAACAACCAAAAAGGCTTTCTCCACACCATCGAATACCTGAAAAAACATCAGGCCTCACTGGTTGTGATGGAAAGCACCGGCGGACTGGAAATCCCATTGGCCAAAGCACTGCACCGGGCAGGATTCAAAGTCATCATTGCCAATCCCCGTCAGACGCACCAATTCGCACAGTCGCAATCACTCACCAAAACCGATGCGGCCGATGCCAAAATGTTGGCGTTTTACGCACAGGTAATCACACAAAAGCCCGATTGGGAACGGCAGCTCTATACGCCGCCGAGTGAGGCAGAAGAAATCCTCGAAGCCTTAATCAGCCGCCGCACTCAACTGGTTGAAATGCGCAGTGCCGAAAAAAACCGTTTGCAGCAGGTACATGAAACACAGATTCAAAGTGTTGAAGCACTGATCGCACATTTCGACATACTGATTGCTGCTTTGGACAAACAGATCGAAGAACATAACGACACTCATTTTGGCGACAAAAGCAGTCTGCTGCAAAGCATCAAAGGTATCGGCCCGACTACTGCGGCGACCTTATGTGCGATGTTGCCGGAATTGGGCAAAGTATCGCATAAACAGATTGCCGGTTTGGTAGGTGTCGCCCCTTATGTGAAAGAAAGCGGCACAATGAAGTTTAAAAGCCGCTGTTTCGGCGGGCGCAGTGCTGTACGCAAAACGCTGTATATGGCGGCGATGGTGGCGGCACACTACGAACCGAGGATTAAGGACTTCTACCAACGTCTGCGTTTGCGGGGTAAGCCGTACAAAGTGGCGGTAACGGCCTGTATGCGTAAGCTGCTGACGATTCTGAATGCGATGATGCGGGATCGTTTGGCGGCAGTGAGTGCTGTTTGATCATGTTGAAGTATTGCCGGTTTTGTTTAGACCGGCCTTCAGACTAACCGTTTTTGTATTTTTACCCGACGGGGTGAAAAATACAGTTGCTACAAGTGCCGGATTAAATTGTATGGATTATTCAGTTATTTCACTATATAGTAAATCAACCGAAAAATATGACACCGTAGCAAGCCACCCGTCCCCTAACCCCTTCCCGCCAGCGGGACGGGGAACAAAGTGCAGGTGGACACCACATATTCCGACTGCCATTAGCTTGCCGATTTGTACAGAAAATTCGGTGTTTTAACTATAAGGGAATAGAAGGCCGTCTGAAAACGAATGTAATGAGTTTCTGTGCAGCTAAAATTGGGTTTTAATTCAATATAGTGCGCTTACCCACACCCCACCCTGTTTTCAGACGGCTTTGTTTCTTTTAATTTCAAGGGCAAAATGTTTTTAGGATTAGTTTGCGCTGTTTCATCAATAACCCCGTGCATACTTGGGGCTGCGCGCTACGTTGGTTTTCGATTTATATTGTGGCCAAACCGAAAACCATTTTTCAGAAAAACTATTCCGCTCCAAACAGCAGCCCTTCTTTAATCCCCCGTATTTTATCCCGCAATACGGCGGCTTCTTCAAACTGTAAATCCCGTGCTGCCTGCTGCATGGCTTTTTCGAGTTTGGCGATTTCTTTGAGGGCATCGTCTTCGGTGCGGATTTCGCCGATTTTGACTTTGTTTTTCAGACGGCCTTTGCTGCTGCCTGAATCGTCGTGGTACACGCCGTCGATGATGTCTTTGACCTGTTTTTTGATTTGCTGCGGAACAATACCGTGTTCGATGTTGAATTTAATCTGTTTTTCCCGCCGGCGTTCGGTTTCGTCGATGGCGGCTTTCATGGAATCGGTGATTTTGTCGGCATACAGAATGGCTACGCCGTTTACATTGCGGGCGGCTCGGCCTATGGTTTGGATCAGGCTGCGGTGGCTGCGCAGGAAGCCTTCTTTATCGGCATCGAGAATGGCGACTAGAGAAACTTCGGGAATGTCCAAGCCTTCACGCAAGAGGTTGATGCCAACCAATACGTCAAACAGGCCTAAACGTAAATCTCTAATGATTTCAACTCGTTCTACGGTGTCGATGTCGCTGTGCAGATAGCGGACTTTTACGCCTAATTCGCTGTAATAGTCGGTGAGCTGCTCGGCCATGCGTTTGGTGAGGGTGGTAACGAGGGTACGTTCGCCTTTTTTGATGCGTTCGTTGATTTCGGAAAGTAAATCATCAACTTGGGTGGCAACGGGTCGGATTTCGATAATGGGATCGACCAGCCCTGTGGGGCGGACAACTTGTTCGACAACCTGCCCGGCGTGTTCTTCTTCGTATTTGGCGGGGGTGGCGGAAACGAAGATGGTTTGCGGCATGATTTTTTCAAATTCGTGGAATTTGAGCGGGCGGTTGTCTCGGGCGGATGGTAGGCGGAAGCCGTAATCTACGAGGTTTTGTTTGCGGCTGGCATCGCCTTTGTACATGCCGCCGATTTGGGTTACGGTTACATGGCTTTCGTCGATAAACATGATGGCGTTGTCGGGCAAATAGTCCATCAGTGTCGGCGGCGGTTCGCCTTCTTTTTTGCCGGAAAAGTGGCGGGAATAGTTTTCAATGCCTTTGCAGAAGCCCATTTCGTAGAGCATTTCCAAGTCAAAACGGGTGCGCTGCTCAATCCGCTGCTGCTCGACATGGCGCAATTCTTTGCCGAAAAAGGCCACCCGTTCCCGCAACTCTTCTTTAATCCGTTCGCAGGCACGCAAGACAGTTTCCCTCGGCGTAACGTAATGGCTGGACGGGAACACGGTATAGCGTCCGACACGCTGCACATTGCCGCCGGTGAGCGGGTCGAATAAGTCCAAACGGTCGATTTCATCATCAAACAGGCTGATGCGCAGGGCATTGTCGGAACTTTCCGCCGGATAAACGTCAATCACATCGCCCCGCACCCGAAACGAACCCCGTTTGAAATCCAAATCGCCCCGTTCATACTGCATGGCAACCAAAGTGGCGATAATGTCCCGCTGCTCAAGGGTATCGCCCTCTTTGACCGACAACACCATCTGCTGATACTCGGTCGGGTCGCCGATACCGTAAATCGCCGATACGGTCGCCACGATAATCACATCGTTGCGGGTCATCAGGTTTTTGGTGGCACTCAAACGCATTTGTTCGATATGTTCGTTAATCGCCGAATCTTTTTCGATAAATAAATCACGGCTGGGAACATAGGCTTCGGGCTGGTAATAATCATAGTAGGATACGAAATATTCCACCGCATTTTCGGGGAAAAACTCCCGCATTTCGGCATAAAGTTGCGCCGCCAGAGTTTTATTGTGCGCCATAATAATCGCCGGTCGGCCGCTTTGGGCAATCACATTGGCCATGGTATAGGTTTTGCCCGAACCGGTTACGCCCAGCAGCGTTTGGTAGGCAAGGCCGTCTGAAAGTCCCTCCAAAAGCCCGGCAATCGCCGTAGGCTGGTCGCCCGCCGGCGGAAACGGCTGATGAAGTTTGAACGGGGAATTTTCGTATTGGATAACCTGCATTTTCAGACGGCCTAAAATATCGGTGAAAACAGCCATTATAGCAAAACCCGCCAGCCGCCGTTTGCCCGTTTTAAGTGTTTTAAACATATAGTGAAATAACCCAAAAGCAATACAAGGCGGCAAGCCGCAGACAGTATGGGTAATACAGCAAGGCGAAGCCAACGATATAGTGCTTGGGGGTTGTTTCACTATAAAATGAAAACGGCGCAAACCGCCGTTTTCCCTGCCAGATAATTACTGCTTTTTCAAGCCTTTGGCTTTCACCGCCGCAATCGTACCGTCAATACCTTTCTGTTTAATCAACTCATTAAACTGATTGCGGTAAATCGTTACCAAGCTCGCACCGTCCACCCGGAAATTATAGATTTTATACACCGGCCCGATTTTATAAAGCTGATACGCTACTTCATATTTATTGCCGCTTTTGGTCTGAATTTCCGAAAACACATCAAATTTATTGGCATTTTCCGTCATCTTCGGCAACAGCTTCACCTTTGCGTCTGCCGCCCCGACCAAAGCCGAATGCGCATACATCGACACCACCATTTCTTTAAATGCAGCAATAAAATCCGTTTTCTGTTTTGCTGTAAACTGCCGCCAAGGTGCGCCCACCGCCAAGGCCGAAATGCGTTCGTAGTCTAAATAACGGTCGGCATACTGCTCAACCTGCTTCACCTTCTGCGCTTCGCTCAAAGCATTATTGCGGGCGATTTTCAACACCGCATCAATATTCTGCTGCATCTGCTCCTGCGCCGGGTGTGCCGCCGCATAAGCCGATGCCATCACCGGTGCTGCCAAAACAATAGCCGGAATCAAACGGTTCATCAGATTTTCCTTTCATCAACAAATCGCCAACAGCATACGCCGATATTCTGTAAAACAAACCATGTTTCAGGCAATATTTGGATATTTTTCCCCAAACACGCTTTACAAAAAAACACCGCCCAACTATAATGCCGACCTTACCCACCGCCCAGGTGGCGAAATTGGTAGACGCAGGGGACTCAAAATCCCCCGCCGCAAGGTGTGTCGGTTCGAGTCCGACCCTGGGCACCAGATTAAAAAAAACCGTATAAACTAAACAATGTTTATACGGTTTTTTGTTTTTGCTGCATGAAGAGTAACTTATTTTCGACTGCTATTTGCAGAGTGTATGCTCAAAATATGGTATGGGTTTATTGCTAAAATAGTCCGACTGTATTTATCCAGCCATCTCTCATTTTTCAAATACCCCCGTAGTTCCGACTTTCGTCGGAACTACGGGGGTATTAAGTTTAAAATGTGCTAGAAATTCGGTTGATTTACTATATCTTAAGCACTGTCTTCGGCTCACCGCCTTATCCTACTTTTATATGTCGTCTAAATCGGTTTTCAAGACGGAATTTTTTTCCATTGTTACTTTTTGACAATAAAACCGTTTTTATTGTCTTAAATATAAAACGTTCCGCAAAATCATGTTATTGGTCTCAATACTTTATCCTTTTTGATGTATCGTTTTGTCATGGTCTAGCTGGTGCGGCCAAGCTGTTTTAGGGCTTCTTTCTGGTCGGATTTCAGGTAAAAATCTGCGCCGGATATTGCCAGTAGGTCCTTAAATTGGAAGTTCTCCAATTCTTCTGTCCGTTCTAGAGTCGTTTGATGATTTTTCTTCGCAGGGTTTGGAAATTGTCGCCGAGTATGCGTCGGGACAGTTTTGTTCCTTCGTGTTTCAGAACAAAAATTCTGTCCGGCCTTTGCGTCAATCTAGGATTTCCGCTAAGTGGCTGTAAATGCTGCTGCGGCCGCAGGCGGTGTGCGCGGGCAAATCTATGATGAGGTGAAGGCGGCGGATGATAAGGAGCTGATGGCAATCAATCCTGAATACCGCCAACTGCGCCAAAGTATGGACGAGGCGGCGAAAGAGGAAATCGGCACCCGTTTGGTGCAGCATTTGCCGGAAATGGCGGCGGCTTCGTTGGGTTATCTGACGGGGGCGAGCGGTTTTGAGGCGGCACTGGCGAAAAGCGGTGCGGCCAAGCCTTTGATGACGGCATTCAAAGAAACGGCGGGTGAGGCGTTTGAGGAGGGGGGCGAGCAGCTTGCCGCCAACTATGGTTACAGCCGGATTGACCCCCGCAAGGATTTGGCGGAAGGGGTGGACGGCGCCGCTTTGATGAGTGCGGCTTACGGTGCGCCTTTGGGCGGCGCGGCGGGCGGTATGGATTATGCACGGCTGCGGCAGCAGCAGAAAGCGGGCAGTATTGCCGAACAGGTGGTTGAGGCGGCACGGGAGCGGGTGCTGGCGGATTATCGGCCGCAGCCTGAAACGGCAACGGGATTTTCAGACGGCCTTGAAGAGAATGCGGCACAACGTCCGAATATTGCGCCGGTGAACCAACGGGCGGCACGTCCGGAAACGGTATCGCTGCGGGAACAGCGGGCGGCGGCAACGACCGATACGGGTTTGGTTGCCCGAGGCAGTGAGCATGATGTGGTGATTGGTGAGCGAACCGAGCCGCTGCAATGGGAAATCCGCGAGGCTTCGGATATGGGGGCGACGGTTGCCAAGGCAGATAACCAATACCGAGACCGTAACCGTGCGGCAAGCGAAGCGCAGATTAACAGCATTGCCGCCAATCTGAATTACCGCCGTTTGAACGATTCGCCGGAAATGGACAGCGGTGCGCCGACTTTGGCGAGCGACGGTAAAACGGTTATCGGCGGTAACGGGCGGATTGCGGCCATCAAACAGGCTTACGACAACGGCACGGCGGGGCAGTATCGGGCGGATTTGACGGCTGATGCGGTACGCTTCGGTTTTACGCCCGAGGATTTGGCGCAATTCAAACAGCCGGTGTTGGTACGCCGTCTGAAAAATGATGTCGATATCAAAGAGGCGGCGATTGCGTCCAACGAAGGCGGCAGCATGGTAATGAGTGCGTTGGAGCAGGCCAAGGTAGACGCAGGCCGTTTACCTGATTTGAGCAGTTTTACGTTTAACGATGAGGGCAATCTCAATACGCCTGAAAACCGCCATGCGATTGCGCATTTTGTCGGTAATTTCCCACCTAACCAGCGGGCGGCTCTGATGACGAAAGACGGTCTGTTGAGCCGCCAAGGTGTGCAGCGTTTGGAAAACGCCATGAATTATCAGGCATTGGGCGACAGCGAAGCATTGGGGCGGGTGATTGAATCCACTGCACCGCAAAGCCGCAATGTTACCAAGGCATTGGCACAGGCCAGCGGCACGATTGCGGAAGCTCGCAACGATATTGCACGGGGTGATTTGCACGGGTTGGATATTGCCGATGACTTAATGACGGCGGCGGATTTAATCGAGCAGATTAAGGCACATGGCGGCGATGTTGGAACTTATCTGGCGCAGATGGGCTTGGTGGCGGATGATGTAACGCCTGTGGCACGGGAATTGTTGCGCTTTATCGACCGCAATATCCGCAGCCCGAAGAAAATCCGCGAGTTAATCCGCAACTATTACGCAGAGCTTCGGGCTTTGGGTAATCCGAAACAGGCGGATATTTTGGGCGGCAATGAGGATATCGGCCGCGAACAGCTTTTAGAAAGGGCAAGACGGAATGTCGAAGATGACGCAGCAGCAGAAACAGAATTTGGAAATCAGGGCGGGAATGCAGCCGCAGACGGAAACGCAGAAGCAGACGGCGCTGCTGCGGCTGATTTTGGGCTTGAAGCACAATCCGGAAATGGCAAAGGCGATGGAGGCGGCGTTGAAGAAAACGCAGGGCTGAATGAAGATGCTGAAGATTCAGACGGCCTGACGGAAGATGAGCGGGCGGCAAACGGGGATTTGTTCAGCCGGGCCGATGACGGCGGTACATTTAAACAGAACAATGACGATATCCGTTTCAGCTTAAACGAGGCGGAAGATTCGGCATTTGCTCGGGCGGTGGATCGTGTGGCAAACGGTTATAAAGGTAGTGAGAAACGTTTTGTGCAGATGGGTACGACGCCTGATGTGTTGAAAATGTTGGGATTGCCTGATACAAAAGTGTCCTTGCGTGAATCTGTGCTGAACAAGGTTATGGGTGGTAAACATCATCTGACGGCTGCTGATATGAAACAGTTGCCGCATCAGTTGAATAATCCGGTGGCTGTGATGAAGTCAGCAGCGCAAGCCAGCCGAGACGGTTATGTGGTCTTAACCGAGATTCAGGAACATGGCGAGCCTGTTATTGCAGCTTTGCATGTGAATAGAACGGCGAATGGCTTAGAGGTTGTCAATATTGCTAGTGTTTACGGCAAAAATTTAAGCGGACTGCAAAACATGTTAAATCATGATTTGTTGTATTGGAACAAAGCAAAAGGTTTGCAAACCGTTCGGGCTTTCGGGCTCTCTTTGCCTTCAACATTCGCCACAGACGGTGCAAACCTTTCAATCAATATTAAAACAGAATCCGATTTGACGCAATACCGGAAAGCCAAAGTGGGTAAAGCTCACCTTGGTAAGCATGATGTTCGGGCGGCTACTGAAAAGGCGGATAAGGTCAAGCGGCATGGTGAAATCGAAGCTGCTATACGCCAAGCCTTGCCGCAACATGCCGACAAGGTGCGGGTATTGTCGGCAGGCGAAGCCATGCCCGATTATGCGGCGGATTTGATTTCAGACGGCATTGAGGGCTGGTATCACCCGAAAGACGGCAGCATTAACCTTGTTGCCGAAAACCTGACACCGGAGCGGGCGGTATGGGTGGCTTGGCATGAGTTGGGGCATCGGGGCTTTGCGAATGCGGGCTTTACCGATTACCGCAATCAGTTGCGCCGTATCGGGCAGAACAGCCATGTGAGCAAGATTGCGGACAAAATCATGCAGGGTCGGGACGGGGCGAAGATTGCCGACCGTGCGGCCGCCGAACGGGATGTGGCGGTTGAGGAAGCATTGGCGGAACTGTATGCAGCACAGCAGACGGGCGATTGGGCAGCGTTGGAGCGCAGCTACGGGGTAGCGGCGACACCGGCCTTAAAACGCAGCGGCAGGCGTTTGCTGGCACAGATTGCCGAGACGCTGAAAACGGCATTCAATAAGCTGTTTGGCCGCCGGGCGGGTGATAGCGAAGTGTTGTCGGCACTGGCGAAGCTGCATCGCCATATTGATGTGGGCAGGGACGGGCAGGACGGGGGCGAACCCCGCTTCAGCCGCCGCCCGAAAGAGGAGAGCTTGGAGAAGCTGCGCCAAGCGGAGAGTATCCGTATTTCGGGTAGGGATATTGAGCCGAGCGATGATTTGCGCCAATACAAACGCAATGCTTTGGAATACGGTAAGGCGTTGCGGGGAACTTATGTGAATAGGGATACGGGGCAGGCGATTGAGTTGGGTGCAAAAGGGGTAAAAGAGGTATTGCAGCACGATTACAAAGACCCTGATCATCTGCAAAGTATTGCCGCTATTCCGCAGATTATTGAGAATGCGGTTTATATTGATACGTTGCCAAATGACGATAAAGCCAAACGTCCTGATATTAACAGTTATGACTATTATCTTGCTGGTTTAAAAATTGGGAATGATGATTACACGGTTAGAGCAGCAATCGCAAATTCAAATATGGGCGAGAGGTATTATGATCATAAATTGACAGATATTGAAAAAGGCGATTTATTATCAATTACCCAGAGGATAACAAATCCAAGGATTGATAACTCATCGCCTTTATCAGATAAGGGCGACTTGTTATCTACCGCAGGGATAACAAATCCAAGTTTCGATAATTCATCGCCTTTATCAGATAAGGGCGACTTGCTTTCAATGACCTCGCGCGTATCAACTACGGAGATTGAAAACTCATCGCCTTTATCAGATTTTGATGATAAGCGTTTGTTGCAGATTTTGCAAGATAAAAATCAGGCACAATCTTCACAAACCGATTCCGAAAACTTTAAACGCTGGTTTGGCAGCAGTAAAGTAGTCGATGAAAACGGTCATCCTTTGGTGGTGTATCACGGTTCGAATGCGGATTTTACTGTTTTCGATAAAGCCAAAATTGCGGTGGATAATTTGGGAGCGGGCTTTTATTTTTCAAATGAAGAAATTGCCGGCAGTTATGCAACCCGCCGCAAGATGGAACGGGGCGGAGAGGAAAAAACTTATGCAGTTTATTTGAAAATGGAAAACCCGTTGGATTTTCGCAATGTTACACGGGAGCAGGCGGTTAAAGCCAATAAGCTGGATCTGATGGCTTCCGGCTTTTCCGAGGCGCAGGCGCAGGAGGAAGCTGTAGAATTGGTTGATGACTTTGTGTCTGATACGGACAGATTCGGGGAAGAAACAGATTTTGCTGCGGCGTTGCCGGACAGTCATTCCGAAGGTATGCGGCGCTTTATTGAAAACGAAGGTATCGATGGGCTGATTGTGCCGGGAAGGGATAAAGCCAGCGGCAAGGACGGCGTGGCGTATGTAGTGTTTGAACCGAGCCAAATCAAATCGGCAACCGATAATAACGGTGGCTTTAGTTTGGATAATCCGGATATCCGTTTCAGCCGCAAATCCGCCGAAGAGGTGAAGGCTTTTTCGGAAACGGGGAAACTCACGTCTGAAAGCTCGCTGGTCGGGGATATTTGGGAAACGCTTAAGGCGGATAATGAGGCGGCAGGCCGTCTGAAAGATAAAGCAGAAGGGACTTGGGATAAGGTAACGGAAGCGGTGGAGGATATGCTGATTCAGTTTACCCGCTGGACGGAGTCTCTTCCTGACGAGGTTGCCGATGCGCCGCAGCGGCAGCGTATCGAGCAGTCGTTGCGCCGTGCGCCGAATATCCGCCGCAGCCGCAATGAATATTTGATGACGCAGTTTTTTGAGCCGTTCGGACGGGAATTGTCGAAGATGGCGGCGAAATCGGGCGGCGAATATTCGGAAGCGGAATTGCAGGAGATGGTGGGCTATTGGATGAGCGCCAAGTATGCGCCGACGGCCAACAGGCGTTTGGTTGAGCGGGCGGAGGCGGCGGTTGATGAAGCCCGTGCGGCTTTGGAGAAAGACGATACGCCTGCGAATAAGGCGGCGCTGACCCGTGCTGAAAATGATTTAGGCCGTCTGAAACAGGCGGTGGCGGGTAAGGTTGAAGGTAAGGTGGCCGGCGGTTATTCCGATCCGATGGCCTCGGAAGTGAAAGCCAATATCGAGAAACTGTTGGGGCGTGCGGATTTGGAGGCGGCGGCGAAGCATATTTACGGGGCGTTGGATTACGGTTTGGATTTGCGGTATCAGTCGGGCTTGATTGATGAGGCGATGTATCGCGAGTTTAAGGCGAACCGAGATTATGTACCGTTTACGGGCGAGCCGGATAATCCTTTGGGCGATTCCGACAATGATGTGGTTACGGCGGGCAACGGGATTAATCAGGCAAAAGACAAACGTATGAAAGGGCGGGTGTCGCTGGCTGAAAACGCTGTTGCGGCGGCGATGAGGTCGGTAAGTAAGGCAACGGCTTATTATGCCTACAATGATTTCCGCAATCATCTGAATGCGGTGTATGAGGATTCGGTGAACCATTATCAGGCGATGGGGCATGATTTGAATGAGGCACGCCATCTGACGGCGGAAGAAATCGGGATTGCCCGCAGCGGCCGTTCGCCGTTCAGCCGTACGTCTGACCCGGTGGTGTTTCACCGCCACAACGGGCAGGATGTTGAGTTTCGTTTGCGGCCGCAGGTGATGAAGGGTTTGGCGGGGATGAACCGTGAGGATACGCCGGCTTTTTTGAAACCGATTGCGCAATTGACCCGCCTGTATGCACGGGGCGTAACCCAGTTTACTTTGCAGTTTGCGCCGATTAATGCGGTGCGGGATATTTGGGAGAAGAGCGAGAATATCCGCACCCGCGAGGTGTTTGACCGCAACGGCAAAAGGGTGGACGCTGATAAGGTGGGACGTGGTGCTGTGGCAAATTTCTTTACGGTAATGCGGACGACCAAGGCTGCGGCCAAGGGCAATTTCGATTCGGCAGACGGTAAGCTGTTGAAGGACTTGCTGGACTTGGGCGGGGTATCGACTTACGGTACGTTTTTTGCCAAGACTGAAGAAGATATGCTGAAAAAAATCAGCTCGTCTCACGGTTTGCCGCTGACGGCTTTGAAAAAGGCGGTGGGCTGGGTGGAACGCTACAATATGATGTTTGACCTGATGCCTTCGTTTGCGCTCTATAAATCGTTGATTGAAAACGGCGTGGAAGCGAAAGCGGCGGCGGGCTTGGTGTTGGCGACGACCGACTTTAACAAGCGGGGGGCGAAGATGGGAATTGTGCGTTCGCTGTATATGTTTGCCCAGCCGACGGCGATTGGCGGCTTTAACTTCATCCGCCAGTTGGGAACACGTACGGGCAAAATCCGTTTTGCGGGCTATATGGCGGCGGGTTTGGTGCTGTATGCGGCGCTGCGGGCGATGGATGATGACGATGAGGGCGGCAATAAGCTCGACCAGTTGGGCGATGTGTCCCGCTTTATTCCGATTAAGGTTGGCGACAGTTATCTGAAAGTGCCGGTGGGCTTCGGTATGCCGCAGGCGGCGTGGAATATGGCAAGCAATACGGCACGTTGGATTGCGGGGGATATTACGGCTTCGGAGGCGTTTGCGAATATGGCTTCGCATTGGGCGGGGGCGGTGGTGCCGGTGTCGCCGTCTGAAATTTCGGCGGCGAAATATCCGGGGGCAAAAGCCTTGCTGACGGCTGCGCCGACGATGTTGCAGCCGGTGGTGCAGAATGTGTTGAACCGCAATGCGTTCGGCTCGCAGATTACCAAGGGTTATGTGCGTGAGGATATGCTGAAGGCGGAGCAGTCTAAAACGACAACGGCGCAGGAATGGCGGGATTTGGCGTTGTGGCTGCAACGTAAGACGGGAATCGATATGCACCCCGAACAGATTCAGAATCTGGTCAACGGCTACAGCGTAAGTCTGGTGCGGGAGGCGGTAACGATGCTGATTGAAAATCCGAACCGGGAGCTGCTCGGCCGCCATACTAAAACGCCGCTGCTCAATTCGATTTACAGCCCCGGCAATGAGTTTGCCATTCAGGGGCGGTATTATGAGGCTTTTGACGAGGCGGCGGCGGTGTATCGGGAGTATGAGAGCCGCAAGCGCAGCGGGGAGCTTGGGGGCTGGATGGACGATGAGAAGCGGCAGGTGCTGGCTTGGTATAAGCGGGCAAAAGCGGACGAATCTCGGGTATCCCGCCAGCAGGCACGGGCAAGCAGGCTCTTTAAGAAAGGCGGTTTGAGCGATGAGAAAATGCAGCAGGTTACGCTCAATACCATAGGCCGACGGGGCGAAATTCAGGCAAAACTGTTGCATGAATGGCGCAAACGGGAGGGCTTGCATACGGCTGAAGGCAATTAGTTACCTAATCATTTTTTTTGAAATGCGCGGCGGTATATAATCGGCGGCAAATGATGGGTTAAAAGCCGTCTGAAATTTTAGGGTTGGCGGGTGCGCCGGCCGGTTTCAGACGGCTTTTTATATGGCGAAACGCCGTGAAGTGGGCAAACTTCACGGCGTTCTTTGCATTCACTTATTATAGGTAAGTCAATGAATGGAAATGATTATAGTAAATCAATCGAAAAAGTATGACACCGCAGCGAGTCACTCTTCCCCTAACCTTTTTCCACCAGCAGGACGGGGAACAGTGTGTAGAGTGGTTCAACTTGTTGCCCACCAATCCTATTCCGATTGTCATTAGCTTGCCGACGTATACAGAAAATTCGGTGTTTTAACTATAACAAAAATGTTTTGGTTTGATGTTAAGTGAGTATATTTTAACCGGCTGCTCTATTTCCTTCACATACCAAACAAGGCCGTCTGAAAATCGGGGGGGCTGCTATAGTGAATTCACGATAAAAAAACCCGATTTTCAGACGGCCTTGCCGACAAGTTCAGATGAAGATTTTATTTCTGCCAATAGGTCTTGACATTAACAAATTCGTATAAGCCGAATTCCGACAATTCTCTGCCGTAGCCGGAGGCTTTGACTCCGCCGAAGGGTAGGCGCAGGTCGCTGCTGGTGTGGCGGTTGATAAAGACAGAACCGGCTTGGATTTTTTCGGCGGCACGCCATGCGTGTTCGGTGTCGGCGGTGTAGATGCACGCTCCTAAGCCGAACGGGCTGTCGTTGGTGAGTTCTACGGCGTGCTGACCGTCTTTGGCACGCAGTAAGATGGCGACTGGGCCGAAGACTTCTTCGTGATAAACCCGACATTGCGGATTGACATTATCTAAGACGGTGGCGGGATAAAACCAGCCGCTGCCTTGGGGGATTTCTCCGCCGATCAAGCAGCTTGCGCCGTTGGCGACGGCGTTTTCGACTTGGCTGTGTACCCGTCGGCGCAGGTCTTCACGGTGCAGCGATGCCAGCGTGGTTTGCGGATTTTTCGGGTCGCCGGTTTTGAGTTTGGCGCATTCTTGGAGAAAGAGAGGGATAAATTGTTCGGCCACGGCTTCGGTTACGATAATCCGTTTGGCGGCATTGCAGGATTGTCCGGCATCTCGGAAGCGGGAATAGCAGGCATCTTTTGCGGCTTGCGCCAAGTCGGCATCGGGCATGACGATAAAGGCATTGCTGCCGCCCAGCTCTAATACGGTTTTTTTTAGATGCAATCCGGCGTGGGCCGCTAAGATTCTGCCGGTTTCGGTCGAACCGGTAAACGCCAGCGCATCGGCGGCTTCGATGGCTTTGAGGGTGTCTGGATTGTCGAGCCATGCGGCGGCAAACGGTAGTTCGTTGCCGATCAGGTCGAACAGTTCGGTACTGACACGGGCGACGCTGGGGGCGGGTTTGACGGCACAGGCATTGCCGGCGCACCAAGCGGGAACGGCGAAACGCAAAACCTGCCACACGGGATAGTTCCACGGCATTACTGCCAAGACAATGCCCAGCGGTTCGAAGCGTACTTGGCTCAGGCTGGCTTGGGTGGCAATGGTTTTAGGTGCCAAAAATTCGGGGGCGAGTTTGGCGTAGTAGCGGATTAATTCGATGGATTTATTGACTTCTGCCTGACATTCCCGCAAGCAGCGGCCGACTTCTTCGCAAATCATTTCGGCGAGTATGTCTTTGCGGTTTTCCAAGCGGTCGGCGAGGCGGTGCAGGTATTCGCTGCGCTGCAATATGCCGACTCCGGCAAAGATGCGCTGTTTGTCTTTCAGCGCTGCCAGTTCGGCTTGAAAAGCCTGCCACGGTTGCGCCGGTCGGCGGTAGATTTCCCGCCCCTGCGCCACATCGATACTGTGAAACATGGGTTTGCCTTTGTGAGGCCGTCTGAAAACGGCATTTTATAGTGAAATAATGAGATATTTTGATATGGCTATGCCGTCTGAAAAATGCGGTTTTCAGACGGCATGATTAAATTGCGCCGATCAGCCCAACAGTTGCGGGAAAATGCTTTTCAGACCGGCAACGATAATTTCAATCGACACTGCGGCCAACATCATGCCCATAATCCGGTTGAGAATCGTCAGGCCGGTATCGCCCAGCCATTTGCTGACTTTGGCCGAGGCAATCAGGGTCAGGTAACACATTAAGCTGATCAGGAAACCGGCGGCGATAATGCTGATAATGTCCCAATAATGCTGCGCTGCCGAGGCGTAAATAATCACGGTGGAAATGCCGCCCGGACCGATCATCATCGGAAGCGCAATCGGCACGACCGCCATCGCCATGCCGTTGTCTTTCGGTTTGGCGGTAATCGTGATTTCGTGTTCGTCGGTCATGCCGACATCGGGTTTAGCGGGATTGTCTTTGCCGCTGACCATCGAAATCGCAATCATCAACACCAAAATCCCGCCGCCCACTTGGAACGAGCCGACGCTGATGCCCAGCAGTTTCAGCAGCGTGCCGCCGCAGATGGCAAACACGGAAACCACGATAAACACGGTCAGCGCAGCGATTCGGGCGATTTTGCGCCGCTCTTTGGTACTGTGTTCCCGAGTTAAATCCAGATACAGCGACAAGGCGCTGAACGGGTTAATCAGCACCATAAACGCCAGAATCAATTTGGTAATTTCAACACCCAAACCCATCTCTCTCCTCCATTGAAAATCATCATGTCTTCACTGCGATTTTCAGTTATAATCGACCATTTAATAAATAATGAACGCAATGATACCCGAATGAAGGTATCTTTGCCATTCAGACAAGGATTTTTTATGGCACTGAGCTTACAAGATGTAGAAAAAATCGCCCGTCTCTCCCGCCTGCACCTGACCGAAGAAGAAAAAACACAGACCCTGCAGGAATTAAACGATATTTTCAGCATGGTGGAAAAAATGCAGAGCGTCGATACCGACGGTATCGAGCCGATGGCGCACCCGCACGAAGCCGCCCTGCGCCTGCGTGCCGACGAAGTAACCGAAACCGACTGCGCCGCCGCATACCAAGCCGTAGCGCCGGAAGTGCGCAACCGTCTGTATATCGTTCCGCAAGTTATCGAAGAATAAACCCCGCCGGCAAACGATGCCGTCTGAAAACCGTTTGGAAAGCGTTATGACCCCATACACTTTGAAACAGGCCGCCGAGCTTTTACAAAGCAAAAAAATCTCCGCCGTAGAATTGGCAACCGAATACCTGAATGCGATTGATGTGCGCAATCCCGCCATCAACGGCTACATCACTCTGGATAAAGAACTGACCTTGGCCGAAGCCCAAGCCGCCGACGAGCGCATCGCCCAAGGCAATGCCTCCGCCCTAACCGGCGTACCCATCGCCTACAAAGACATTTTCTGTCAACAAAACTGGCGCAGCGCGTGCAGTTCCAAAATGCTGGATAACTTCGTTTCGCCTTACACCGCCACTGTGGTGCAAAACCTGCTAAACGAAGGTATGGTAACACTCGGCCGCACCAATATGGACGAATTTGCCATGGGTTCGACCAACGAAACCTCGTTCTACGGCGCAACCAAAAATCCGTGGAATCTTGACAATGTTCCCGGCGGCTCGTCAGGCGGCTCGGCCGCCGTTGTCGCAGCCCGCCTCGCTCCCGCCGCATTGGGTTCGGACACCGGCGGCTCCATCCGCCAACCGGCTTCCCACTGCGGCATTACCGGCATCAAACCGACTTACGGCACGGTTTCCCGCTTCGGCATGGTCGCCTACGCTTCCAGCTTCGACCAAGCCGGTCCGATGGCGCAAACCGCCGAAGACTGCGCCCTTCTGCTCAACGCCATGGCAAGTTTCGATCCCAAAGATTCCACCAGCCTCGAGCGTGAACAGGAAGACTATACCCGTGATTTAAACCGACCACTCACAGGCCTGAAAATCGGTTTGCCGAAAGAATATTTCGGCAGCGGCAACAGTGCAGACGTACAAACCGCCCTGCAAAACACCATCAACCTACTCAAAGCCCAAGGCGCAGAATTGGTTGATGTTTCCCTACCGCAAACCGAACTTTCCATTCCCGCCTATTACGTTCTCGCCTCCGCCGAAGCCAGCACCAACCTTTCCCGTTACGACGGCGTGCGCTACGGCCACCGTGCCGCCCAATTCGGCGACTTGGAAGAAATGTACAGCAACACCCGTGCCGAAGGTTTCGGCAGCGAAGTGAAACGCCGCATTATGATCGGCACTTATGTATTGAGCCACGGCTACTACGATGCCTATTATCTGAAAGCGCAAAAACTGCGCCGCATGGTTGCCAACGATTTTCAGACGGCCTTCGCCCAATGCGACCTGATTTTAGCACCGACCGCACCGACCGCCGCACCGAAACTGGGCGAGTTGAACAACGACCCTGTGCAGGCCTATCTGTCGGACATCTACACCATCGCCGTCAATCTCGCCGGCCTTCCGGCGCTGACCCTACCGGCCGGATTCTCCGCCGAAAAAATGCCGATCGGCGTACAGTTAATCGGCAACTACTTCAGTGAAGCGAAGATTTTGGGCGCAGCACACCAAATCCAGCAGCACAGCGATTGGCATACTCACGCACCGGAATAAGCCATGGCGGATTTCAGTTTTCCGGATTTTCGGGCGGTGTACAACTATGCACCCAAATATCAGATTCAACACCTGAAATTTGCCCTGCGCACCCTGTTTCACCGCCGCCAGATCCGTGCATTTGAACGTTTCGTCAATTCATCGGCAGCCTATCAGCATTTCTTCACCGCCTTGCCGCAAGATGCCTATCCGCTGCTGCATACCTATATCGACAAACGTTTTCGTGCGGCAGACAGGCTCAAACACATGAGCGCCGATCTCGCCACCGCCAAAGCCGCATTCGGCGAAGATATTTTTTCCCGCCTGAACCTGCGTGAAAACAGCATTGCCCTGTCGCCGCTTTCAGACGGCCTTATTCTCTGTCTGAACCGCAACACCAACTGCATGGACGAAGGCTGGTGGGCAGTGTCGCTGCGCAACGACGACAACCGGATACTGTACAGCGCCACGTTTGCCTTTATCGACGGCCGCATCATCATCGCCTCCGTACAAGGTCCGGCAGGCGCAGAAGCCAAAGACCAAGTCCGCCGCCTGACCAAACAACTGCACGGCCTGCGCCCGCAAAACCTGATGACCGTTGCCCTGCAATATTTGGCGGCCGCCCTGACCGGCACCCACGCAGCCGGAATTGCCCACGATCATCAAGTCAAACTGCGTTGGCGGCTGAAAAAACGGGTACAGATGAACTACGACAGCTTCTGGCAGGAAGCCGGCGGCACGCTGCAAAGCGACGGCTACTGGCATCTTCCCGAACAACCAGCCCGCAAACCCTTAACCGAAATCGAAAGCAAAAAACGCTCGATGTACCGCAAACGCTACGAAATGCTGGATATATTGGCGGAAAATATCCGGCAACGGTTTGCAGCAAATATAAGGCCGTCTGAAAACCGGCCACTTGCAAATAGTGCGGATTGAATTAAAAACATATTCATTTTATTAATAGTTTATTTTGAAAGATTCACGAATGACTTGGGAAACCGTAATCGGACTGGAAATCCATGTCCAACTGAACACCAAATCCAAAATTTTCAGCGGCGCTTCGACTGCTTTCGGTGCTGAACCGAATGCCCATGCGAGCGTGGTTGAATGTGCCTTGCCGGGCGTGTTGCCGGTGATGAACCGGGAAGTGGTAGACAAAGCCATCAAACTGGGTTTGGCGCTGAATGCGAAAATCAATCAGAAAAACGTGTTCGACCGCAAAAACTATTTCTATCCCGATTTGCCCAAAGGCTATCAAATCAGCCAGTTGGATTTGCCGATTGTGGAACACGGCAAACTGGAAATCGTGGTTGGCGACGAAGTAAAAACCATCAATGTTACCCGTGCGCATATGGAAGAAGATGCGGGTAAATCAGTGCATGAAGGTTTGAACGGTGCAACCGGCATTGACTTGAACCGTGCCGGTACGCCGCTGTTGGAAGTGGTTTCCGAACCGGAAATGCGTTCCGCCGCTGAGGCGGTCGCCTATGCCAAAGCCCTGCACAGCTTGGTAACGTGGCTGGATATTTGCGACGGCAATATGGCGGAAGGTTCGTTCCGTGTCGATGCCAACGTGTCCGTGCGCCCGAAAGGCCAAGCCGAGTTCGGCACCCGCCGGGAAATCAAAAACCTCAATTCGTTCCGCTTCTTAGAGCAAGCCATCAATTATGAAGTAGAAAGCCAAATCGAAATCATCGAAGACGGCGGAAAAGTGCAGCAGGCCACCATGCTGTTTGACCCGGAAAAAGGCGAAACCCGTGTGATGCGTTTGAAAGAAGATGCACACGACTACCGCTACTTCCCCGACCCTGATTTGCTTCCCGTGATTATTTCCGATGAACAATTGGAAAAAGCCAAAGCCGCCATGCCGGAATTGCCGTCTGAAATGGCCGCCCGCTTCGTTGCCGATTTCGGCGTATCCGAATACGATGCCCGCCTGCTGACTGCAAGCCGCAGCCAAGCCGCCTATTTTGAAGCGGCCGCCGCCGATAAAAAACAAGGCAAACTGGTTGCCAACTGGATCAACGGCGAACTGGCCGCTGCTCTCAACAAAGAAGGCATCGAACTGGCACAAAGCCCGATTACCGCCCCCCGTTTGGCATCGCTGGTCGCCAAAATTGCCGACGGCACATTAAGCAGCAAACTGGCGAAAAAAGCCTTCGAAGCCATGTGGGCTGAACCCGAAGCCACGATTGAGCAAATCATCGAGAAACACGGTTTGCAGCAAATCACCGACACCGGCGCCATCGAAGCGATGGTCGATGAAGTATTGGCAAACAATGCCAAAGCAGTCGAGCAATTCAAATCCGGCAACGAAAAAGCCCTGAATGCGATTGTCGGCCAAGTGATGAAAGCCTCACGCGGCAAAGCCAATCCGGCACAGGTTCAGGATTTGATTAAAGCCAAACTGGGTTAAACGTCGATATTAAAAACCAAGCCGTCTGAAAATCGAGTTTTCAGACGGCTTTAATATTTTGATATGTTTCTTAAATATAGGCATATATAGTCAATCCACTTAATAAACCGTACGATTTATTAAAGAGCAGCTGCTGATACCGCAGCTTCCGGATAACAGTGTGGTGGTCATGGATAATGCGGCGTTTCATTAAGGGTAAGGCCGAAGCGTTGTTGAAGGATAAGGGACACACTGTCTTGTGGCTTCCTCCTTACAGTCCCGACTTAAATCCGATTGAGAAGAAAAGGGCTTGGTTAAAGGCTAGACGGAGGAAGTTTGGGGTGATGTCTGTGGATGAGTTGTTTAGGGGTGTTATTTAAATTTGGTGGATTGACTATAAATACGGAAGTAACGATTGCATTAATAAAGTAAATGATTTATATTCTCATTTTTCTATTAAAAATAAAAAGCAGCATAGGCTGCTGCATGATTGCTGTTTGGAAAATGAAAGCTATGAAACCGTTACGCCTTTTGCCGCTTGCCGCCTTAGTCAGCGGAATATTCAGCCAGTCCATTGCTTTTGCAGAAGAAAATGCCGTTGTGCCAGATGGTGCTGCGACGCATGAATTGACACAGGTAAACGTTACCGCCCGCCGCAAAATGCCGACAGCAGCGGAACGGGTCAATGCCCAAACCATTCAGGAACAAATGATTCGGGATGTGCGGGATTTGGTACGCTATTCGCCCGATGTCGGTATTGTCGATAACGGCAGGCACATAAAAGGTTTTGCCATGAGGGGCGTAGAGGGCAACCGTGTCGGTATCAGCGTGGACGGTGTCAGCTTGCCGGATTCTGAAGAAAATACACTTTATGCCCGCTATGGCAATTTCAATCCGTCCCGTATGTCGATTGATCCGGAATTGGTCGGCAGCATCGAGCTTGCCAAAGGTTCGGATTCTTTCCAGTCGGGCAGCGGCGCATTGGGCGGCAATGTCAATTACCGTACTTTGGAAGCGGGCGATATTGTACAGCCGGATCGGAAAACAGGTATGCTGCTGCGCAGCGGCTATGCCGGTAAAAACCGTGAATGGACCAATACAGCGGCTTTCGGCGTGCAAAACGATACGGTTGATGCTGTGGTCTTGTATTCGCAACGCTACGGCCATGAGATGAAGAGCAATGGCAGCGGGCCGGAATATTTCCACAATCAAAGCCAACACCCCGATCCGGCGCAGCACCGCCAGCACAGTTATTTGGCAAAAATGAATTGGCAGCTTGCCGATGCCCACCGAATAGGGGGGGGCTTTACCGGACAAACCGGCAGTAATTTCACAGACGAGCGTTCTTATACGTCTTACGGTTCGCAATGGCGTGAAGCGGACGACAAACACAAGCGTTTTAATTTCAATACATTTTACGAATACACGCCGGAATCGTCTTGGCTGGCGTTGCTGCGTGCTGATTACGACCGACAGCATACCGATTTGAGGGCGGTTAATTATTCGGGCGCACGCCACTGGCGAACCAATGAAAAAGAGTTGGACGAAATTAAAGACCGCAGCATGAAAACCCGTTTTCAAAGACTGACGCTGCGTTTGGACAGTCGGCCGTTTACAGCGGCAGGGCAGCACACGCTGAGTGCCAAAGCCTTTTTGTCGCAACGGCGTTTTGAAACCTTAAATGAAGACCAAATCAATGTTTCTGCTAATGCCGAAAACGGCAAAGCACCGGACTTTCTTCGGGAAACCATTCAGTATCCGGTGGAAAGTGTCCGCTACGGCTTTTCTCTGAAAGACAATATCATTTGGAATCCTGTATTTTCCGGCGTGTTCGGTGTCCGCTACGATCGGGAAACACTCAAGCCGCATGATTTGAATGCACCATGCAGCAAGGCTTGTCAGGCAGAAGGTAAGCCCGGACAAGCACGTTTTTCAGATTGGAACGGCGTTGTCGGCGTATTTGCCCAGCTTAATCCGACTTGGAAAACCGGTTACCAACTGGCAACTGGCTACCGTGTGCCGACTGCTTCGGAAATGTATTTCACCTTCAAGAATCCTTACGGCACTTGGAAGTCAAACCGTGATTTGAAAACCGAGCGCAGCTTGAACCACACGCTGTCTTTACAGGCAAAAAACGATGCCGGTTTACTGGATTTGAGCGTTTACCACAGCCGCTATCGTGATTTCCTGTTTGAGCAGACCAGCCTGATTGAAGCCAATGAACACGGCAGAAGCTGGCAAACGCCGGTTTCGCAAACCGTCAATATCGATAAAGCCCGTATTTCCGGTTTGGAAGCCAAAGGCCGTCTGAATTTGGGCGAAGGCTGGAAATTGTCGGGTGCGCTGGGATACAGCCGCGGCAAACTTTCAGACGAACGCAGCCTGCTGTCGATTCAGCCATTAAAAGCAGTGATTGGTTTGGATTATGAACAGGCCGACGGCAAATGGGGCATTTTTTCCCGCCTGACTTATTTGGGCGGAAAAAAGCCGAAAGATGCCAAAGTGGACGAAATCAAGAGCCGCTGTCTGAAAACCGAATATGATTATTGGACAGATGAGGAAATCTGTACCCAATCCGAACAATATAAAGATGTCGTACCGTATAAATATTTAAATAAACGGGCGTATATCTTCGATGTGTACGGCTTTTACCGTCCGGTAAAAAATCTGACACTGCGTGCCGGTATTTACAATTTCTTCAACCGAAAATACCACACTTGGGACGCTTTGAGAGGCATTAATGCCAACAGCACCACCAATACGGTTGATCGTGCAGGAAAAGGTTTGGAGCGGTTTTATGCACCGGGCCGCAATTATGCCGTATCGCTAGAGTGGAAGTTTTAATGATTGAAGCTGTAATGCCGTCTGAAAATCCTATATGAAAGGAAATGATATGAGCGATAAAATGCTGACTTTTGCGCAACGCCTGAAAGAAGAAAACCGTACGACCCATGACAGCGTGGACAATCTGGTGATGTCGGTGAATCCGTTTGCCACGCCGGAAAATTACGTTAAGTTTTTGAAATTGCAATCAGTATTCCATAAAATCGTTGATCCGGTTTACCGTGATGAAGCCTTAAACCGAGCCATTCCCGATTTGGCACAGATGGCCCGTTATGAGGCGGTGGTGCAGGATTTGGCGGATTTGAACGATACGCCGTATGTGTTTGACGGAGAATTGCCGCAGCCGCAGGGAAACCGTGCCATCGGCTGGCTGTATTGTGCCGAAGGCTCGAATTTGGGTGCTGCTTTTTTGTTTAAAGACGTGCAGAAGCTGGCGTTTGACGAACACCACGGAGCCAGCCACCTTGCGCCGCATCCTGACGGAAGGGGCAAGCATTGGCGTGCATTTGTCGAGCGTTTGAACCTGCTTAGTTTGAGTGAAGAGGCACAAGTTGAAGCAGTTGAGGGGGCAAAAGATGCTTTTGCATTTTATAAAGTCGTATTGCGCCGTATTTTCGGTTTGCCGGAAGGGGCGGAAGCCGAGGCGAAACCGCTTGTTGATTACGGGATTTGAGCCGAGTTATTGAATTGTTTTGATGATAGGCCGTCTGAAAATCGGGTTTTTTAGCAGCCCCCGATTTTCAGACGGCCTTGTTTTGTTTATCTGTTTAATCATTTCGATTTTCTTGTTGAATTTTATGGTTTTTTCAAATTTACTTCTAATCATTAAAATAATTCATGTTAGTTTATAAAAAAATGAATTTGAATCATGATTAAAAAGGGGCTATGATGCAATCACACTGAAGACAACAGAAAAACAAGAAAGGTTTCCATCATGAGTTATGCAAAAGAAATTAATGCGTTAAACAACAGTTTGGCCGATTTGAAAGATGATATTAATGTGTCTTTTGAGTTTTTCCCGCCAAAAAACGAGCAGATGGAAACCATGTTGTGGGATTCGATTGACCGTTTGAAAACCCTGCATCCGAAATTTGTATCGGTAACCTACGGCGCAAATTCCGGCGAGCGCGACCGTACGCACAGTATTGTGAAAAACATCAAGCAGCACACTGGTTTGGAAGCGGCACCGCATTTGACCGGTATTGATGCAACGCCTGACGAATTGCGCCAGATTGCCCGTGATTATTGGGATAGCGGTATCCGCCGCATTGTGGCACTGCGGGGCGACAAGCCGGCCGGTTATAATAAAGAACCGTTTTACGCTTCCGATTTGGTGGCTTTGCTGCGTTCGGTTGCCGACTTTGATATTTCGGTGGCGGCGTATCCGGAAATCCACCCCGAAGCCAAGTCTGCGCAGGCGGATTTGATTAATTTGAAACGCAAAATCGATGCCGGTGCCAATCATGTGATTACCCAGTTTTTCTTTGATGTCGAAAGCTATCTGCGTTTCCGGGATCGTTGTGTGATGGTCGGTATCGATGCCGAAATCGTGCCGGGTATTCTGCCCGTTACAAATTTCAAACAATTGGGTAAAATGGCACAGGTAACCAATGTTAAAATTCCGAACTGGCTGGCAAGAATGTATGACGGTTTGGATGACGACCAAGGCACCCGCAATCTGGTGGCGGCGAGCATTGCCATTGATATGGTGAAGGTATTGTCTCGTGAGGGCGTGAAAGATTTCCATTTTTACACGCTCAACCGCAGCGAGCTGACTTATGCCATCTGCCATACTTTGGGCGTGCGTCCGATTAGTGCAGCATAAAGTTTTAAGTTTTTGATTTTAAATTTAATCATCTATCCGACAGGAGAGTTAATATGGCCACATTACATTTTTCAGGTTTCCCGCGTGTGGGTGCCTTCCGTGAATTGAAATTTGCTCAGGAAAAATATTGGCGCAAAGAAGTCAGCGAACAGGAGTTGCTGGACGTTGCCAAAGATTTGCGTGAAAAAAACTGGAAACACCAAGCAGCGGCTGATGCCGATTTTGTGGCGGTTGCCGATTTCACTTTCTACGACCACATTTTGGACTTGCAAGTGGCTACCGGTGCGATTCCGGCACGTTTCGGCTTCGACAGCCAAAACCTGACTTTGGAACAATATTTCCAACTGGCACGAGGCAATAAAGACCAGTTTGCCATCGAAATGACCAAATGGTTCGACACTAACTATCACTACTTGGTACCTGAGTTCCACGCCGATACCGAATTTAAAGCCAATGCTGCGCATTATGTGCAGCAACTGAAAGAAGCCCAAGCCTTGGGCTTGAAAGCCAAACCGACCATCGTCGGCCCGCTGACTTTCCTGTGGGTAGGTAAAGAAAAAGGTGCAGCCGCATTCAACCGTTTGGATTTGCTGCCGAAACTGCTGCCGGTTTATGTAGAGCTGCTGACCGAATTGGCGCAAGCCGGTGCCGAATGGATTCAAATCGACGAGCCTGCTTTAGCGGTTGATTTGCCTAAAGAATGGGTTGCCGCTTACCAAGAAGTGTATGCTGCATTGAGCAAAGTAAACGCCAAAATCCTGTTGAGCACTTACTTCGGTTCGGTTGCCGAACACGCCGCTTTGCTGAAATCCCTGCCGGTTGACGGTCTGCATATCGACCTTGTCCGTGCGCCCGAGCAGTTGGCTGCATTTGCCGATTACGACAAAGTATTGTCTGCCGGTGTGATTGACGGCCGCAACATCTGGCGTGCCAACCTGAACCAAGTATTGGACACCGTAGAACCGCTGAAAGCCAAATTGGGCGACCGTTTGTGGATTTCCAGCTCATGCTCGCTGCTGCACACGCCTTACGACTTGTCGGTTGAAGAAAAACTGAAAGCCAACAAACCCGATTTATACTCATGGTTGGCATTCACCCTGCAGAAAACCCAAGAGCTGCGTGTATTGAAAACCGCATTGAACCAAGGCCGTGAAGCCGTTGCCGAAGAACTTGCCGCCAGCCAAGCTGCCGCCGATTCCCGTGCCAACAGCAGCGAAATCCACCGTGCGGACGTTGCCAAACGTCTGGCCGACCTGCCTGCCGATGCCGACAAACGCAAATCGCCGTTTGCCGACCGTATCAAAGCGCAACAAGCATGGTTGAACCTGCCGCTGCTGCCGACAACCAATATCGGTTCGTTCCCGCAAACCACCGAAATCCGCCAAGCCCGTGCTGCCTTCAAAAAAGGTGAACTGTCCGCCGCCGATTACGAAGCTGCGATGAAAAAAGAAATCGCTTTGGTGGTTGAAGAGCAGGAAAAACTGGATTTGGACGTATTGGTACACGGCGAAGCCGAGCGTAACGATATGGTGGAATACTTCGGCGAATTGCTGAGCGGCTTTGCCTTTACCCAATACGGCTGGGTACAAAGCTACGGTTCCCGTTGCGTGAAACCGCCTGTAATTTTCGGCGACGTAAGCCGTCCGAATGCCATGACCGTTGCTTGGTCAACCTATGCCCAAACCCTGACCAAACGTCCGATGAAAGGTATGCTGACCGGCCCGGTAACCATTCTGCAATGGTCTTTTGTGCGCAACGACATTCCACGTTCGACCGTCTGCAAACAAATCGCATTGGCTCTGAACGATGAAGTATTGGATTTGGAAAAAGCCGGCATTAAAATTATCCAAATCGACGAACCGGCCATCCGTGAAGGTCTGCCGCTGAAACGTGCCGATTGGGACGCATATCTGGATTGGGCGGGCGAATCTTTCCGCCTGTCATCAACCGGTTGTGAAGACAGCACCCAAATCCACACCCATATGTGCTATTCCGAGTTCAACGACATTCTGCCTGCGATTGCCGCTATGGATGCCGACGTAATCACCATCGAAACTTCACGTTCCGATATGGAATTGCTGACAGCCTTTGGCGAGTTCAAATACCCGAACGACATCGGCCCGGGTGTGTACGATATTCACAGCCCACGTGTACCGACCGAAGCAGAAGTAGAACACCTGCTGCGCAAAGCCATCGAAGTCGTACCGGTAGAACGCCTGTGGGTAAACCCGGACTGCGGTCTGAAAACCCGTGGTTGGAAAGAAACCATCGAACAGCTGCAAGTGATGATGAACGTTACCCAAAAACTGCGTGCCGAATTGGCAAAATAACAGTTTGAAGTAAGATTAAGCCGTCTGAAAAGCGATTTTCAGACGGCTTTGTTTTGTCTTGATGTTATTACTGAATTTCCTATAACAGCCGCTTTGTGCCTGAAGCTATTCAGCTTCGGCGCTTTTTATGGTAAAGTTTGGTTTTAATAACTCGGCGGATTAAACCGTCATCAGGAGCTGCTTTAATTTAAAATCAGTTTGCGCAGTGCGGGCTTGGTGAAACAGGCCGTCTGAAAAATGATTTTAAATTCGGGCAGCTTCGTCATGTTTATAAAGGGACGATACTCATGCAGTCTTGGCAATTACCCGAACATATTGCCGATATTTTGCCGACGACGGCACGGCAGCTGGAAAGTGCGAGAGAGAAACTGTTGGCGCTTTTCCGTGTTCATGGTTATGAATTGGTGCAGCCGCCGCTGATGGAATACAGCAATTCGCTGCTGACTTATATCGATGCCGGTTTGTCGCTGAAAACCATCCGGGTGGTCGATCAGCTAAGCGGCCGTCAGTTGGGCATTCGTGCCGACATAACGCCGCAGGTGGCAAGGATTGATGCGCATTTGCTGTCGGCAAACAACGGCATCAACCGTTTGTGTTATGCCGGTTCGGTGCTGCATGCCCGCCCCGACGGTTTGCTGAGTACCCGTGAGCCGTTGCAGATCGGTGCAGAATTATACGGCCATGCGGATGTGGCAGCGGATATCGAGCTGATTGATTTAATGCTCAAAAGCATGGCGGTTGCCGACATCGGCGAAGTATTGCTGTCGCTGGGGCATATCGGCGTGTTCCGTGCATTGGCGGAAGCGGCGAAACTGAACGAACAGCAGTCTCTGCAATTATTGTCGCTGATGCAGGATAAAGATGCCGATGCCGTTGCCGAGCAGGTTCGGGTGTGGCAGCTTGACGGCATGTGGGCAAAAGCGCTGACGCTGTTGCCGAGTTTATACGGCTCTCGCGAAGTTTTGGCGGAAGCCCGTGCCAAATTGCCGGAACTGAGCGCCGTCAGCAAAGCCTTGGACGAATTGGAAGCCGTGTGCAATGCATTTGCCGAACAGGCGGTTCACATCGATTTGTCCGAACTGCGGGTGGACAATTACCATACCGGCCTGCTTTACGCAGCGTACGGCAAAGACTGTCATGATGCCGTTGCCCGAGGCGGCCGCTATGATGGTTTGGGCGCACATTTCGGCAGAAGCCGCCCCGCAACCGGATTCAGCTTCGATTTGCGTACCTTTATCGGCAGATTGCCCGCTATTGAGCGTTTGCCGGTGGTGATGGTGGCGCAGCAGGATGCCGAAGCGGCAGCCGAAGCGGTTGAAAAACTGCGTGCGGCAGGGCAGAGCGTGATAATTGATTACGGTGTGGAACACAACGGATCGAAAGAAGTAGCAGGCCGTCTGAAAAATGCGGACGGCGTTTGGCAGGTTGTTCAAGATTAAATCATTTGAAGATAATCCTTTCATTTAACAGATAAAAAGGTTGGATTTATGGCTAAAAACGTGGTAGTAATCGGCGCTCAGTGGGGCGACGAAGGCAAAGGTAAAATTGTTGACTGGCTGGCGGAAGAAACCGCCGGTGTGGTGCGTTTCCAAGGCGGCCACAATGCCGGTCATACATTGGTGGTCGGCGGCAAAAAAACCATTTTGCGCCTGATTCCGAGCGGCATTCTGCACGAATCGCTGGACTGCTTTATCGGTTCGGGCGTGGTGGTTTCTCCGGAAGCGCTGCTGGGCGAAATCGATGAATTGAACGCCGCCGGTGTGAAAAACGTCGCAGGCCGTCTGAAAATTGCGCCGACCTGTCCGCTGATTTTACCTTACCATATCGCCCTCGACCAAGCCCGTGAAGCCTCGCGGGGCAAGGGCAAAATCGGTACGACCGGCCGAGGCATCGGTCCGGCTTATGAAGATAAGGTTGCCCGTCGAGCCATTCGAGCTGTGGATTTGCTCAACCCAGAGGCCTTGAAGGAAAAACTCGAAGCCGTGTTGGCGTATTACAATGTCCAACTGCAACATCTGCACCAAGCCGAACCGGTGAAACTGGAAGACGTAATGGCGGTGATTGAAAAAGTTGCCCCACGAATGACACCGATGATTGCCGATGTATCCCGTATCCTCAACGAAAAACACCAAAGCGGCGAAAAACTGCTGTTTGAAGGCGCTCAAGGTACGCTGTTGGATATCGACTACGGCACTTATCCGTTTGTTACCTCGTCCAACTGCTTGGCCGGTGCCGCTTCCGCCGGTGCCGGTGTCGGCCCGCAAATGCTGCATTATGTATTGGGCATTGTTAAAGCCTACACCACCCGTGTCGGCTCGGGCCCGTTCCCAACCGAACTGTTTGACGAAGTCGGCGCAGGTTTGGCAGAACGGGGGCATGAATTCGGTTCAGTAACCGGCCGCGCCCGCCGCTGCGGCTGGTTTGATGCCGCAGCCTTGAAACGCTCGATTCAGGTGAACGGCATTTCCGGCATGTGCATCACCAAGCTGGACGTAATGGACGGCATCGAAGAAATCAAAGTCTGCGTGGGCTACGAATTGCCGGACGGCAGCAAAACCGACATTTTACCGTGCGGTTCGGACAGCGTTGCCCAGTGCAAACCGATTTACGAAACCTTGCCGGGCTGGAGCGAATCGACTTTCGGCGTGAAAGAATACGACGCTTTGCCGGAAAACGCCAAAGCCTATCTGAAACGCATCGAAGAAATCTGCGGCGCGCCGGTTGCCATCGTCTCTACCGGTCCTGACCGTGAAGAAACGATTGTTCTGCATCATCCGTTTGCATAATGTAGATGATTAGATGAAAAAATCCTGAAAACCAAACAGTTTTCAGGATTTTTTATGCGAATGATGAATGATGGCAGCAAAATTTTCCGCTAAAGGTCGTCTGAAAACGGCAAATTTCGCTAAAACCGATTTTCAGACGGCCTGTTTTCCCGTTTTACCGATAATTGATTATCCGGCAACCACGCCTTCGGGCTGGGCGACTTTGTGTTGAACTGCATACACGGCGGCTTGAACCCGGCTGCTGAGATTGAGCTTGCGCAAGATGTTTTGAACGTGGACTTTGATGGTGGATTCCGCCAAATCGAGATGGCGGGCGATGACTTTGTTGCTGTGGCCGGCGGCAAGGTAGCCGAGGATTTCCAATTCTCTCGGCGTGAGCGCTGCGAGTGCCTGTTCGCTGCGGGAAGCGGCGGGGGCTATCAGCGATTGAACCAGTCGGGAAGTCATTTCCGGCGAAAACACATTGTCGCCGTCCACGGCTTTGCGGATGCTGTCGAGCAGGAAATCAGCGTTGATATTTTTGAGCAAAAATCCCTTGGCACCGATTTTGATACATTCGGTCAAATCGTCGCTGTCTTCGGATACGGTAAGCATAACAACCGTTTGGGCGGGGTTGGCGCTGAGGATTTGTGCCAGCGTTTCACGGCCGTTCATCACCGGCATATCCAAGTCCAGCAAAACAATATCGGGGCGTTGCTGCTCAACCAGCTTCACGCCGGAAAAGCCGTCAGCAGCTTCGCCGATGACTTCAAATCCTTCCTGACGGGAAAGCAGGGCTTTGATGCCGCTGCGAAACAGGGTGTGGTCGTCGATTAAGATAATTTTTATACTCATGATGCGGTTCTCTTTTGTTGCGGCAATATCAAGGTAACGGTTGTACCGTGTCCGAGTTGTGATTGTACACTTAATCCGGCGTTAATGCGGCGGGCGCGTTCCTGCATAATGCCCAAGCCGACATGCTCGCCGGAAATACTGCTCAGGCCGCCGGTGTCGAAGCCGATGCCGTCGTCGCTGATTTGCAGGGTAAAATCCCGCTTGTTGATCAGGCGGACATCAACTTGGCGGGCGTGGGCGTGTTTGCGGATATTCGACAGGCTTTCCTGCAAGATGAAAATCACCTGCAACTGCTCTTCATTGTCCAGCCGCAACCCTTCGTCCAGCCATACGGTATTGACTTCGATTTGTGTTTGCTGTTCAAAGCGGGTCAGCAGGGTGCTGACGGCTTCGGGGAAATCTTTATTGCTGATTTTGGTACGGAAATTCAGCAGCAGCTCGCGTACATCGTCGTAACACTCCTGAACGCCGTCTTTGATGAAGCGGATGTTTTCTTCGACCTGATCTTTTTTGTCGGCATCAAATGCACTTTCCAGCATTTGAACTTGCAGATTGAGGAATGTCAAGGTTTGGGCAATACTGTCGTGCAGGCCTTGGGCAATCAGGTTGCGTTCCTGCAAAACCGCCAACTGGCGGCGCTCTTGGGCAAAACGGCCGTTGGCAATCGATACGCCGAGCTGGCTGCACAGAGTCAGTAGCAGTTCGTGGTCGTTGTCGGCCAAGGTAATGCCGTCTGAAAAATAGAGGGTCAGCAGGCCGAGGTTTTCTGCTTTATAGCGGATCGGAAACACGGCAATATGGGCAAACGGGCAGTCTTGGTCGGGCAGACTGTCGCCGTGCTGGGCGAAAAATGCGGCGGCATTGCCGAGGTAGGCGCTGCGTTCGGCGGAACGGGTGTGCAGAAAACGCTGGAAATCAAAACGCTGCTCGGCCTGCTGCAAGGCTTCGGGCAAGCCGATGACCGCAATCGGGTCAGTGCGCCTACCATTCGTATCAATCAGGCGGATACAGCCGGCGGCGGCAGAAAAAGCGGGCAGGGTGCGGGTTAGAAATTCTTCGGCGGCGGTTTTGGCTTTGTGGATTTGGTGCAAATCCCGGGTGGTTTGGTAGAGCAGCGCCAAATCACGGTTTTGCCGTTCCAAATCCTGCGTTTGGCGGGCAACTTGGCCTTCCAAATCGGTGTAGAGCGTTTTCAGGCTGGCGCTCATCTGGTTGAAGCCTTTGCTCACTTGGGCAAATTCCCGGATGTGTTCGGTATCGATTTCCACACCGAAACCGCCCCGGCTGATGGTACGCACGCCTTCGCGCAGCGTTTCCAGCGGGTGGATAATCCACGCATAGTGCAGCATAATCATAAAACCGGCGGCAACAAAAATCATTAAAATCAATGCCATTTGAAAACGCCGCAGCCATTGGGTGTTTTTATTGTTGGCATTTTCCAAGGCTTGGACAAACAGTTCCAAATTGCCGGTAAAGCGGTAGAGGTCGATTTGGTCGGGGCGGCGGTATTCGCTGATTACCGGGCGGATGCTGCGTTCCCAATCCTGCGTGAGCATGGACTGAATCAGTTCGTACACCATCGGAATATCCGAAGGAATCAGCGGATGCACCATATCGCTGTTGCTGATTTTTTGGAAAGTTTTGTCAAACAGGTGGATTTGATGGTTGATCTGCTGCGGCGGGCTTCCCTGTTCGCTCATGTAGGCGAGGTGGTAAATCTGGGTTTTCAGACGGCCTGCATCATTGATGGCAGTGCCGGTGTTTTCCAGCCGCCAAGAAAGCTGCAGGGTGAGGATAACGGAAAAAAGCGCCGAGCTGACCCAGAAAAAGGTCAGCCATTTAAGCCTTGCCGAGAGGCTGAGGCCGTCTGAAAATCGGGAAAACAGTTTCATCGTTATCGCCATCGGAGTGAAAGGGGGAAACAGGGCGGATATTGCCGAACAAAATTGCAGCCAAATGTACGGATTTTGTGTAAAATCCGCAGATAATAAATTCAATTCATTCAATTAAGATGAATATTTTGCAAGCCATTTGTTTGGGGCAGGCTGCAAACAGGCGTATTATACACATTTCATTCGTAAACCGATAAAGGCAGACTGATGATTACCGTTTTATATTTCGGTGTATTGAAACAAAAACTCGGTGTCGAGTGCGAACAGATTGCGTGGTCCGGCGGCAGCGGCAGCGATTTGCTTTCGCTGCTGGGCAAACGGGGCGAAACATGGCAGGAAGCCTTGTCGGAAGAACAATTATTCCGGTTGGTTATCAATAAAAAAATCAGCCGCCGGGCAGACGATATTCCCGAGGGCGCAGAAGTCGGCCTGTTGCCGCCGGTAACGGGGGGCTGAAATGCACACGGAAATCCGGATTCAGCATGAAGATTTCGATATGGCGCAGGAATACCGCCGACTGCTGGCGCATACGGAAAATACCGGTGCGGTGGTGTCGTTTTGCGGGCTGGTACGCGACCGGGACAGCGATGTGCGGCTGGAATCCCTGTTCCTCGAACATTATCCCGAAGTAACCGAAAACGAAATCGCCCGCATTGTATCGCAGGCCGCCGAACGCTGGCCGATTAGCGCCTGCACGGTGATTCACCGTGTCGGCACGCTTTCGGCCGACGAACAGATTGTGTTGGTGCTGGCGGCATCCGCCCACCGCAAAGCCGCTTTTGCCGCCGCCGAATATATAATGGATTATTTGAAAACCGAAGCGCCGTTTTGGAAAAAAGAGCGGTTTTCAGACGGCCTCGAACGTTGGGTTGAGGCCAAAGCCGCAGACCAAACGGCGGCGGAACAATGGAAACAGCCATGAAAATCTACGCATTGATTCTGGCGGGCGGCATGGGTTCCCGTATGGATAATGCCGATAAAGGTTTGGTACATTGGCACAACCGGCCGCTGATCGACCACGTTATCGAGCGCATCCGCCCGCAGGTTGACCGCATTGCCGTGAGCGCCAACCGCAATATCGAAGAATACGCCGCCCGCACGCCGCACGTTTTCCCCGATGCCCGCCAATGGCAGCATTGCGGGCCGCTGGCGGCGTTGTGTACGGCGGCCAACGATTTGCTGCTGGCGCAGGCCGACTGGCTGCTGATTGTCCCTTGCGATATGCCGCTGTTGCCCGAAAATCTGGTCAGCCGCTGTCTGGCAATGGCAAAACGCACCCCCTTGAGCAACGCCTTTTATGTTGAAACGCCGGTGCGCCAGCAATACGGCGTGATGTTTATCCGGCCGCAGATTCTGCAAAGCGCCGTTCCGTATCTATACAGCGGTATGCGCACAATACGGGGCTGGCTGCAGCAGCAGCGTGCCAGAGTCGTCCCGTTTGACGATGAGGCAGCGTTTGCCAACTACAACACCCCCGAAGATTTGAAAGAAATGCCATGATTGATTTTGATATTGCCCTGCAGCAATTATTGGAAGGCAGCGTATGCCGTCTGAAAACCGTCCGTTTGCCCTTGGCGCAGGCAGCAGGGCGGATTTTGGCAGAAGATTTGAACGCCCGTTATCCCAGCCCGATGTTTGACAACAGCGCTATGGACGGTTACGCCGTGTGCGATCCCGATGGCGTATTGAACGAATTTCACATCATCGACCGCATACAGGCAGGCGATCCCGCCGCCGTTTGCCTTGCCGCAGGCGAAGCCGCCCGCATTTTTACCGGCGCACCCTTGCCAAAAAATACCACCGCCGTGGTTATGCAGGAACAAACTCAAGTATCGGGCGACAAAGTTCAGGTAAACGCCGAAATTAAGGCCGGACAAAATATGCGGTTGCAGGCAGAAGAAATCCAAATCGGGCAGCAGCTGCTGGAAAAAGGCAACCGCTTGGACAGCGCCGCCTTAGGTTTGGCCGCCTCACAAGGCTATGCCGAATTAACAGTTTATCAACCGCTGAAAGTATGGCTGGTGTCCACCGGCAACGAATTGGCCGAACCCGGAACCCCGCTTTCAGACGGCATGATTTACGACAGCAACCGCTACCAACTGCTCGCATGGCTGCTTGATTTGGGCTTTGAAGTAACAGATGGCGGCATCCTTGCCGATAACTTGGCGCAAACGGGCGAAGCCGTAGAAAAAGCGGCGCAAACATACGATGTCATCATCAGCAGCGGCGGCGCATCCGTCGGCGAAGCCGATTATATGAAACAGGCTGTCGAACAAAGCGGCCGCCTGATTACCCAAACCCTTGCCATCAAACCCGGCAAACCGTTTGCTTGGGGCGAAATCGGCAACAGCACCGTTTTTATCCTTCCGGGCAACCCCGTCGCCGCATTCGTAACCGCCCACATGCTGCTTTTACCCGCCCTCAAACGTTTGTCCGGCAGTAAAAACACACAAGGCCTACCCACCGTCCCAGTCTGCGCCGCATTCGATACCCGAAAAGCCATCAAACGCCGGGAATTTCTACGGGTCAAACTCGAACATAGCGAAGGACAAACCACCGCTCACCTGCTACCCAACCAAGGCAGCGCCATGCTTACCACCTGCCACACCGCCGATGCCCTGTGCGAAGTCCCCGTAGGACAGACAGTAACAGCAGGCATGAAACTGACAGCGTATTTATTGCCGAAAGGGTGAGTAGCGTAAAGCCGTCTGAAAATCGGGTTTTCACTAGTAAGAAATCCTAGCATTGTCTGTACTTTTCATACAAAAAAGAAAAAAGTGCAAACAACGTTAGGATTTCTTACATTTTAAGGCCGTCTGAAAACGGCTTATTCGGCTGCCAAGCGGGTGATGCCGCCCATATAGGGTTGCAGGGCGGCGGGGATGTTGATGCTGCCATCGGCATTTTGGTGGTTTTCCAATACGGCAACCAAAGTGCGGCCAACGGCCAAGCCGGAGCCGTTGAGGGTGTGAACCAAACGGTTTTTGCCGTTTTCGTCTTTGAAACGGGCTTTCATGCGGCGGGCTTGGAAATCTTCGCAGTTGGAGCAGCTGGAAATTTCACGGTAGGTATTTTGCGCCGGTACCCATACTTCCAAATCGTAGGTTTTGGTTGCGCCAAAGCCCATATCGCCGGTACACAGGGTAATCACACGGTAAGGCAGTTCCAAGGCTTTCAGGATATTTTCGGCATGGCCGACCATTTCTTCCAAGGCTTGGTATGATTGTTCTGGGTGGACGATTTGCACCATTTCCACTTTGTCAAACTGGTGTTGGCGGATTAAGCCCCGCACATCTTTGCCGTAGGCTCCGGCTTCGGAACGGAAACACGGTGAGTGGGCGGTCAGCTTCAGTGGCAGGCCGCTTTCGGCGAGGATGGTATCGGCAACTGTGTTGGTCAGGGTAACTTCGGCAGTCGGAATCAGATATTGCGATTTTTTGCTTTCATCGCCGCCGCGGGTAACATGGAACAGGTCTTCGGCAAATTTCGGCAGCTGGCCGGTTCCCTGCAATGTGCTGTCGTCCACGATATAGGGCGTGTAATGCTCGGTGTAGCCGTGTTTCAGCGTATGCGTATCCAGCATAAACTGCGCCAGCGCACGGTGCAGGCGGGCGATTTGGCCTTTCATCACGGTAAAGCGTGCGCCCGAAAGTTTGGCACCGCCTTCAAAATCCAAGCCCAGCGGCTCACCCAAATCGACATGGTCTTTGATTTCAAAATCAAAGCTGCGTGGTGTGCCGACTTTGCGTACTTCCACGTTTTCGGTTTCGTCCGCACCGGCCGGCACGCTTTCATGCGGCAGGTTCGGAATGGTCAAGAGCCAAGCGTCTAATTCAGCCTGCACGGCTTCCAAATCCGCCGCCGTCTGTTCCAAACCGGCTTTGATTTCGGCAACCTGTGCCATCGCCGCCTGCGCTTCATCATGCTTGCCTTGGCCTTTCAATGCGCCGATTTGCTTGGAAATGCTGTTGCGTGCCGCCTGCATTTCTTCGGTTTGCACCTGCAAAGCCTTGCGTTTTTCTTCTAACGCATGGAAACGCTCGGTATCGAATGCGTAGCCTCGCTGCGCCAGACGTTCGGCAACTGCGGCTGTGTTGCTGCGGAGTAATTGGATATCCAACATAGTTTATTCTTTCACAAAAAATGATTCAAAATGGGCATATTGTAAACCATCTGCGGGACAGTGTTAATTTTGTTATGTGTTATGCCGCAGATATGGATTTTAATTATATGTCAAACAGTAATTTATCTGAAAAAGTCAGCCGGCCAAAACCGGTGGGGCGAAACGCAGGATGGCATCGCGCAATACAATCAGTTTGCCGTGGAAAAAATGGCTGGAACCGGCAATGGCAATCACCGGAATATTCTGCGGTTCGGCCCACGACAAGACTTTTTCGATGGCGACCACTTCGTCTTCAGCACCGTGGATAATCAGCGTTTTATCGGCATCGGGTGCAGCTTTGGGTTCGGGGCGGTCGGTGTAGTGGTTGAGTGCGGCACCCAACAGCAGCAGCATATCCGGTCGGCGTTCTTGGGCGGTATAGTTGGCAACATAGCCGCCGAAGGAAAAACCGGCTAAAACAAATTTCGCTGCTTCGGGATGGCGGTTTCGGGCAAAATCAATCACGCTGATGCAGTCTTGGGTTTCGCCGCAGCCGTAGTCGTGTTCGCCACCGCTGTTGCCCACGCCCCGCAGATTGGGCAGATAGCAGTGAAAACCGAGTTGGCACAGGGCTTTGGCGGCGGTTTGAATCACTTTGTTGGTGTTGGTGCCGCCCTGAAGCGGGTTAGGGTGGTTGATTACTGCTACGCCGACAGCTTCGCCTTTGGGCGGCAGGTAAATGGTTTCCAGCAAACCGGCAGGGCCGGTGATATTGAGTATTTCGGGTTTCTGCATGATGTTTCTTTCTGGGCAGGCCGTCTGAAAATCGGTGTTTACAGATAAAAATGCTTGCCGTTATTCGGATTGGCGGCTTTTAAATCGGCAAGCATACGGGTGAAATTCAAATCGTAGCGCTCGGCGAGTTTTTCGGCACGTTTTTTCAGATTGGCAAGATTTTGTTCTTTAGGGCTGTTTTGAAACGCCATCACCGCCATATTGCCGTGGCTCTCGGCAGGCAGCTCCAACACCCGACCTTCAAAAACATTGAGCAGCCGCTCGACAAACTGGCGGTAGCGTTTGTCGCCGCTCCACCAGTTGGTAACAAACACGCCGTCCGGCGACAGGGCGTTGCGGCAGTCGGCAAAAAACGGTTCGCCGACCAGCGCATCGATAATCTGTTCGCCGTCAAAACCGTCCACCAAAATCACATCGGTGCTGTGGCGCAGGGTTTTGATGTATTCCGCACCGTCGGCCTCAATAATTTCAAAGCGTTCGCCTTCAAACGGCAGCTCAAACAGGCTGCGTGCCACCGCAATCACCTGCGGATTGATGTCCACTGCGGTTTGGCGGGTGTCGGGCAGATAAGCGTCTATCCAGCGGGCAAACGAGCCGCCGCCCAAGCCGATTTGGGTAATGTGTTGCGGCGGCGTATCGGCAAACAGCAGCCATGCCATCATCGCACGGCTGTATGATAGCACCAGTTCTGCAGGGTGGTCGGTATTCATCGAGCTTTGAATGGTGGCGCTGCCCAAATGCAGCGAACGGATATTGCCTTCTTCGGAAATGCCCACTTCGGGCAGTTGCGGCTTGGCAGTGCGTAGTCGGCGGTAGGGGTGGGCCATAATCGGTGTCTGACAAAGGAAAAGCGTTTATTTTAACAGATTTTGCGGGGATTTTAGTGCAGATTGTGTGCAGCGGCCGGTTTATCGTAAATTCGCTATAAGATGTTATGTGAAAGCAAAATGTTAGTGAAAAATCTGATTTTAAATCAGATGTTTTTCATATTTTCATCAATTTGGTTGAAAAAATACTTGTCAGGCATACCGTTTTTCAGCATAATTACGTTTTCCTTTCTTGTTGGTTTGGCTGAGTCGGACGGTTTGCCGGATTGAGTCAATATTGTTTGATATGCCGGTATAGCTCAGTTGGTAGAGCACCTGACTTGTAATCAGGGGGTCCCGAGTTCGACTCTTGGTGCCGGCACCAAATTTTGAAGCCGTCTGAAAATGCGATTTTCAGACGGCCTTTTTCTATTTAAGCATTAGCGTTTGGTTTTTATCTTTCTACCATAAATTGACTTGAATCAAAGCATGAATATCATTTTCATCTATAATCGCCTGCAATGGTGAAAACGATTGCGGTGCAACAGCGCTGCAAACAGTTTTACCGTGCTGCAGCCTTCGGGCTGCTGCGGAGATTGTGTTGCCAATAGCAATATTGACTTTATGATTTCGACCTTGATGTAAGTTTTATTATCTCTTTCCTCTTGATGTGTGTGTGTTAGGGCGTGGCCGTTGCGGCCACCCCTTTTTTTTGCCTTTTTTATAAACGTGAAGTAAAATCCGTGATAATAAATACAGGAGCGTATCATGGGTAATAAACTGACGGCACCGGCGCAGTTGCCGGACGAAAACGATTTGCGGGGTGTGTTGGCATACAATATGCGGCTGTTTCGGGTCAATAAAGGCTGGTCGCAGGAAGAACTGGCACGGCAGTGCGGCTTGGACCGGACTTATGTTTCCGCCGTGGAGCGCAAACGCTGGAACATCGCTTTGTCGAATATCGAAAAAATGGCATCGGCTTTGGGCGTGCCGGCGTATCAGCTGTTGATGCCGCCGCAGCATTTGGTGGATTTGTTGGACGCTGAGGCCGTCTGAAAACGGGTAGCAGAATCGGGGAGAACAATCATGCAGGAACAGATTTTAGCGGCGCAGCGGCGTTTTGCTGCAGAACGGCAGGAAGCGGAAGCGCTGTTTTTAAAAAGAAAACAACCGGCGGTTTTTTTCAAACGCTATGCCCGTGCCGCCGAGCAGTTGTTGGCGGCATTGTGGGAGGTTTATTTTTCCGACCGCAAGCTGTGTCTGTTGGCAACCGGAGGCTTCGGGCGGGGAGAGCTGTATCCGTATTCCGATTTGGATTTGGCGCTGGTGTCGCCCGCAACGCTTGACGAAGACGATCAGCAGCAGATTGCAGCATTTGTGCAGACTTTGTGGGACATGAAACTGATTCCCTCGCTGAAAAGCGGTAGCGTGGCGGAATTGTGCGGCAGCGTGAAAGACGATATTTCCGGCGATACGGCTTTTTTGGAAGCCCGTTTGCTGGCGGGCGATGCGGCATTGGCAGCGGCATTGTCGGCAAAAATCAGCGCCCAGAGAGACGTGGCAACCTTTACCGAAGCGAAAATTTTGGAAATGCAGCAGCGGCAGGCAAAATCGCAGGGTTCGGGAACACTGCTTGAGCCGAATATCAAAAGCGGTTCGGGCGGTTTGCGGGACCTGCATACCATGCTGTGGATTGCCAAGGCGCAGGGCTTGGATACCCGGTTTCCGTCTTTAATCCGCCACGGCATTCTGACTTCCGCCGAAGCGGGCATGTTGGCGGAAAGTTACAAGCAGCTGGCGGCGATTCGGATTCACCTGCATTTGTGCGCCAAGCGTGCCGAAGACCGCCTGATTTTCGATTTGCAGGGGCAGGTTGCCGAAAGCATGGGCTGGCAGGACGACAGCCGCCAGCGTAAAAGCGAAAAACTGATGCGGCTGTTTTACCGCACGGTAAAAACCATCAAGCAGCTGCACGGTATTCTGTTGCCGGTATTGCAGGAGCGTATCGACACCAATCCGTATCCGATTACGCTGCGGATTGATGACGACTATATCCAAGTCAATCATCAGATTGCCGCCCGCAATCCGGATATTTTTCTGAATAATCCCGAACATATTTTCAAAATTGTTTCGATTTGGCAAAGCCGCAACGACATTACTTCGCTCGAACCGAAAACCCTGCGGGCATGGTGGGGCGCAAGCCGCAAAATCAAACGCAGTTTTTACCAAAATCCGGCCAACCGCCGCCGCTTTGTCGAATTTTTCCGCAACGGCAACGGCTTGACCCATGTGTTGCGTTTTCTCAATCTTTACGGCGTATTGGGCTGTTATTTGCCGGCATGGGAGAAAATCGTCGGGCTGTTGCAACATGATTTGTTCCATATTTATCCGGTTGACGACCATATTTTGACCGTTGTACACAATATGCGGCGGCTGGCGCTCGACAAACACACCCACGAACACCCGTTTGCCTCTTCCCTGATGCAGGGTTTCGAGCATAAAGCCGTATTGTATATGGCGGCGTTTTTTCACGATATTGCCAAAGGACGGGGCGGCGACCATGCCGTTTTGGGTGTGGACGATGCCCGTGCATTTTCAGACGGCCACGGCTTGAGCAGCCATGAAGCCGATTTGTTGGCATGGCTGGTGGAAGAACATCTGCTGATGTCGGCCGTGGCGCAGAAAGAAGATATTCAAAATCCCGAAGTGATACGGGCATTTTGCCGCAAAGTGAAAACTTATGAGCGGCTGACGGCGCTGTATCTGCTGACCGTTGCCGATATTCGGGGAACCAACCCCAAATTGTGGAACACTTGGCGCGCCAGCTTGCTGGAAAACCTGTTCCACGCCGCCGTGTATCACCTTTCCAGCAACGGCAATACGCCGAATCTGCTGTATAACCGCCGCCAGCAGCGTGCCGCCGATTTTCTGACCCGCAGCGGCGCACCGGAAAAACAGCAGAAAAAACTGTTTCAGATGCTGGGTTCGGACTACTTCGCCAGCCATCAGACACGGGAAATTCTGTGGCACAGCACCAATCTGGTGTATGACTTTGAAACCCCACGAATCCGCAGCCGCATATTGCCCAAAAGCAACAGCTTTCAAGTGATGATTTTCATGCCCAACGGCCCCCGCCTGTTTGCCCGATTGTGCCGCATTTTCAGCCGCCACGGTTTCGATATTCTGGCAGCCAGAGCATTTGTTACCGCGCATAACTATATCTTGGATACCTTCATTGTGCAGATTCC